>DASZDG010000045.1:0-3137 GCA_035942255.1 Actinomycetota bacterium
ACGCACGTTCGCGTGCCCGGGGCGCTAGCCCTGGAGCATCTTGCCGAGGCCGCCGCCCGCGCCGGCGGGGCCCGCCGCGGCGATGCGGCCCTCGGACGGCTGCACGCGCACCCAGCCCTGGCCGGAGAACGCCATCTGAACGCTCTCGCCGGAGCCCTTCCCGATGAGGGTCTTGAGGTTGACGTCGGTCTTCATCGAGGTCGACACCCCGGAGGACCACGTGATCGCCGCCTGCGCGTCGGCGAACGTCGGCGCAGTGGCGACGTTGAGGAGGACGGGCGGTCCGTCGGAGAGGATCGCGACCCAGCCGGTGCCCTGCAACGACGTGTTGAACAGGCCGCCGCCCATCATCCCGCTGGCGCCCTGCACGCGCTCGATGTCCCAGTCGATGCCGGCGTCGAACGCGAGGAGGTTCGGGCCGTTGACCGTGACCTTGTCGTTCTCGAGGTAGATCAGGTGGATGTCCTGCGCCGTGTCGGCCAGGAACACCTCGCCGCTGCCGGTCATCTTCATGAGCGACTGGCCCTCGCCGGTGACGGCCTTCTTCAGCATGCGGCCCATGCCGCCCGAGCCGGCGTGCTCGAACTTCACGTCGCCCTGGTAGGCGACCATCGACCCGAGCTTCGCCTGGATCGTGACCTGGTTGAGCTCCACTTTGAGGAGCTTCGAGTTCTGGAGCGCGAAGCTCTCGGTGGATTCCTGTTCGCGGAACTGCGCAAGGGTGGTCTGCATGGGCGCGGACACTCGCCGACGGGTGACGCGAGGTCAAGCGGTTTCCGCAAGAAGTCGGGAACGCCGACGTTCAGAAGAGCATGCTCCGACCGTCCCGCCTGTTCCTCCCGGCCGCGCTCGCACTGATGCTCGCGCCGGCCGCCCACGCCCAGACCGTGCCGACGACGCAGTGCGACCCGCTCGACCCGGCGGTCTGCATGCAGCCGTTCCCCAACGACTTCTTCACCGAGGCCGACCCGACGACGGAGACCGGCCGCCGGATCGCGTTCAACGACCTGATCATGCCGAAGAACAAGGCCGGCAAGCCGATCGAGGCCTCGGACTTCAACTACAGCGACGGCTTCGGCCCGGGGCAGGCGATCTTCACGCGGGTCCCCGGCCTCGACACGATGCAGGCGTTTCGCAACTCGAACATGCCGCCGATCGACAACCCGGCGCGCTCGCTCGAGAAGCGCTCGCCGGTCGTCGTGCTGAACGCGCGGACCGGCAGGCTCCACCCGGTCTGGGCGGAGATCGACTCGAACCCAGCCGACCCGTCGCAGCGCAACCTCTTCATCCGGCCCGCGGTGAACTTCGACGAGGGCGAGCGCTACATCGTCGCGCTGCGCGCCCTCAAGGACGCCGACGGCAACCCCATCCCCGCGGGTGAGGCGTTCGCGCGCTACCGCGACGGCCAGGCGATCGACGCGCGCGCCGCGCACATGGCGTCGATCTTCGCCACGCTCGAGGACGCGAAGATCTCGCGCAAGAGCCTGTTCCTCGCGTGGGACTTCACGGTCGCCAGCGCGCAGAGCACGACCAACCGCATGCTGTCGATCCGCGACCGCGCGTTCGAGGGGCTCGGCGACCACAACCTCGCCGACTTCACGGTCGCCGGCAGCTCGCCGACCTGGGCGGTCAACCCGGACATCGCCGACGAGAGCCCGACGTCCGAGCTGCCGGGCGAGGCCGGCGTCGTCGACGGGATCCAGCGCTTCGACTCCGGCCCGCTCGTCGCGCAGGTCCACGGGAAGATCACCGTGCCGTGCTTCCTCGACACGCCCGGGTGCGCGCCCGGCGGCCAGTTCCGTTACGTGCCGGGGACCGACGGGCTCGTGCCGGTCCAGATCCCGGGGAACACCGCGAGCTACGACTGGACCTGCAACATCCCGCGCCACGACGGCCCGCTGCGCCCCGCGCTGTACGGGCACGGCCTGCTCGGGTCGCAGACCGAGATCAACCAGGGCCAGCTGAAGGACCTCGGGCGCGAGCACGGGTTCCTCTTCTGCGCCGTCGACTGGAACGGGATGTCGTTCAAGGACATCCCGACGATCCTCCAGATCCTCCAGGACCTCTCCCGCTTCCCCGCGCTGACCGACCACGTCCAGCAGGGCTACCTCGGGTTCCTGTTCCTGGGCCGCGCGATGCTGCACGACGAGGGGATCTTCGGCGACCCGGCGTTCGCCGGCCTGAACATCGACCGCAGCGCGCTGTTCTACGACGGCAACTCGCAGGGCGGCATCTACGGCGGCTCGCTCGTGGCGATCTCGCCGGACATCCGGCGCGGCGTCCTCGGCGTCCCCGGCATGAACTACTCGACCCTGCTGCGGCGCAGCGTCGACTTCGACACCTACGCGCACGGCAACTTCGAGGGGGCGGAGCCCGACGCCGGGCTCTACGACAACTACCCCAGCGAGCTCGAGCGCCCGCTGATCCTCGGCCTCATGCAGATGCTGTGGGACCGCAGCGACCCGAACGGCTACGCGCACCACATGACGAGCGACCCGCTGCCGAACACGCCGGCGCACGACGTGCTGCTGCACGTGGGCTTCGGCGACCACCAGGTGGCGGACGTCACGACCGAGGTCGAGGCGCGCACGATCGGCGCCCGCGTCCACCGGCCGCTGCTCGAGCCCGGCCGCGACCGCTACCGGGACCGGCCGTACCCGGACCGCCCGTTCGGCCCGCTGTTCTGGGGCGTCGACTCGCTCGGCCCGCTCGGCTACAGCGCGACGGGCAGCGGCGTGATCTTCTGGGACGACGGCCCGCTGCGCCCGCGCGGCACCGGCACGGCCGGGACCCCGCCGCCCTACGCGGCGAACATCCCGCCGCGCGAAGGCAACGACCCGCACGAGCACCCGCGCCGCTCGCCGGCGGCGCGCCGGCAGAAGTCGGAGTTCCTGAAGGTGGACGGCCGGATCGTCGATGTCTGCGGCGGCCCGTGCTTCGCCGACGGCTGGACCGGGGCGGGCGGCTAGAGCTGAGGCGGCGCTAGGCGGCCTGGCGGGTCTGGGAGTCCGCCAGGTCGTCCATCGTCGTGCCGCGGCGGCCGTCGGCCGCGAGGAGGAGCTTGAAGTCGTGCGGGCTCGTCGCCGCGCGCTTGGCCTCGTCGACGGTGACGCGGCCGGCCTTGACGTGGTCGAACA
>DASZDG010000046.1:0-17311 GCA_035942255.1 Actinomycetota bacterium
GTACAGGACAGTGGAGATATCGGTGGGGGCGCCTGTGGCGCCGGCGGACTTTGCGGGGTTCTACCGCGGGGAGCTCCCCCGGGTGTTCCGCGCGGCGTACCTGCTGACGGGCGACCGGCAGCTGGCGATGGACGTGGCGCAGGAGGCGTTCGAGCGCGCGTTCGCGCGGTGGCGCCGGCTCTCGGGCGAGGCCTGGTCCGGAGGGTGGGTGATGACCACCGCGCTGAACCTCGCCAGGCGCAGGCTCCGGGGCCGCCGCGAGGTCGTCGGCCCCGATCCCGACACGACGGCGTCCGGCCCCGACGAGAGCCGGGTGGACCTCGTCCGTGCGCTCGCGGCGCTTCCGTTCCGGCAGCGCCAGGCGCTCGTCCTCCACTACGTGGGCGACCTCGACACGGCGGCGGTCGCCGAGGTGATGCGGGTGAGCGAGGGAACGGTCAAGGCGCACCTCGCGCAGGGGCGCGCGGCGTTGCGCAGGAAGCTGGAGGTCCGATCGTGAACGACGACGTGCGGCAGCTCTTCGAGAGCACTACGAGTGGGATACACGTGCCGGAGGGGGACCTTGCGTCCGTGCTCGCCGGCGGGCTCAAGCGGCGCCGGACGAGCATCGTCGCGGGGGCCGCGGCCTCACTGGCCGCCGTGGCGGCCATCGGGTGGATCGCGGGGGCCGCGTTGAATGCCGGCCCCGACGCTCCTCGTCCCGTCGCGCCGGACCTCGCAGGACGCGACTTCACCTCGCTGGTGCCCGACGAGACGATCGGGCCGGAGCCCGGTCGCGTCCTCGCACGACCGGAGGACATCGCCGAGGCGCGGGCGGTGACGGTGGCGTTCCACGCGCTCGTCCTGCGCGTGCCGTACTACGGCTTCGCCTACGAGGGGGTCGACGGGGGTGACGGCGAGTGGAGGGTCACGTTCGTCGAGGGCGCGGAGCGCTCCGCGATCGAGCGCGGGATCGAGAACCGCGCGGAGGTCGCGGCGCAGGCCGAGGCCACCCTCGCCGCGCGGAGGGCGCGCCTCGCGCTGCTGCGCAGCCGTCTGAAGGCGAAAGCTCGTACCGTCGGGCCGCGCAAGGCGGACGAGGCTGCCCGGAAGAAGGCCGAGCTGCGAGAGCTTCTCGAGCGCACCATGGCCGAGCTCGAGCGGCTACACGGCGAGATCCGCGGCGCGCAGCGGCAGATCGAGAGGCAGGAGGCGGAGGGCGGGCCGTTCCCCGTCGTGCTCGTCGTGGAGGAGAGCGACGGGGGCCTCGCCGTCACTGCGGTCGAGACGAACTCACCGCGGCGCCCGCAGCTCGAGGCCGCGGTGGGCTACGCGGAGCCGGTGGACGGCGTCGACGCCTGGGGGGCCGACTACTTCGGTCTCGAGCTCGGCAGGCTCGGCGCGGACGAGGGCCTCTCCGTCCAGATGAACGTCTTCTGGACCGGCCCGATCCCCGCCCAGTACGAGGAGAGGTGCGTCCCGGAGATACGCGACGCGACGAACGAGGTCGTCTGGAGGGGCGACGAGGGCCGCCTTCTCTACAACCCGACCCCGAGCTCCGAAGAGCGCCGGGAGTGGGCGGTCAGCTTCGGCGCCGACTACGACGGGCCGCTCGAAGGCCTCCGGCTCGAGATGGAGTGCTCCTGGCGCCCGTCCTACTGACGCCGGCGCGCCTATAGCTCCGACTTCACCTGGTCGACCGCGGCCCTGATGTTCGTCAGCTTCGCCTTCGCCTCGTCCTCCGTGCGCGTCTTCAGCCCGCAGTCCGGGTCGACGAAGACCTTCTCGGGCGAGAGCAGCTTCAGCGAGCGGCGCAGCCCCTCCGCCATCTCCTCGACCGGCTCGACCGCGTGCGTGTGGACGTCGGAGATGCCGAGCCCGATGTACTTCGTGAACGGATGGTCGGAGAACTCCTCCAGCAGCGAGTAGTCGGAGTTGGCGAACTCGAGGTCGATCTGGTCGACCGGGATCTCCAGCATCTTCGGATACGCCTTGTGGAAGTCGCCGTAGCAGATGTGCGTGATCGTGTGCGCGCTGAGCGGCTCGGTCACGATCGCCATCGCCTCGATCACGAGGTCGAGCTCGTCCATCCGAGTCGACGCCGCGGGCTCGTCGATCTGGATGAACTTGGCGCCCGCCCGCTCAAGGTCGAGCGCCTCGTCACGGATGACCTTCGCGAGGTCGAGCACGAAGTCACGCCGCGTCGCGTAGTGCTCGTTGAAGGACCAGTCGCAGATCGTGTACGGCCCCGTGAGCATGCCCTTGACCGGCTTCGACGTCAGCGACTGCGCGTACTGCCACCATTCGACGGTCACGGGATGGTCGCGCCCGATCGGGCCGGTCGCGATCGGCTTGCGGTAGTAGCGGTTGCCGTACGAACGGACGAGGCCCCCGATCTCGAGCCCGGGCAGCTCCTCGGCGAAGAACGCGACCATGTCGCCGCGGTACTGCTCACCGTCGACGACCACGTCGGTGCCGATCTCGTCCTGGAACGCGATCCACTCGGCAGTGGCGCGGCGTTCCAGCTCCCGCAGCTCCTCCCTGTCGATCTCACCGCGCGCGAAGCGGCTGCGCGCCTGAGTGATGTACGACGGCTTCGGGAGGCTTCCGACCGAGGTCGTCCAGAGGCCGGGTCCTGCAAGGTCTACCGTGCTCATTCGTCGGCCTCCTAGACGGTCGTGGCGGCTTCGGCGAGCCGCTCGAGCTTGGCGCGGGCTTTCTCCCGCGGGAGGAACTCGAGGCTCGCGCTGGGCGCCGCCTTGAGGTTCTCGTGTCCCACCTGCTCCGCAAGCGTCCCGATCTCGACCACGAGTGCCTGCAGGTCCTCGAGCTTCGTGTTCCGTGCGTCCACGACCCCCGCCTGCAGCTTCTTGCCGGCCGGGAGGTCGGCGACGAGGTTCTTCGAGTCCGGCCCCGAGATGAGGTCGAGAGCGAAGACGTCGGCAGGAAGGGTGAACAGCTCGGCCCCCAGTCGCTTCGCGTCGCCGAAGTAGGTCGCGAGGGTAATCTCCGCCCCTTCGGCCTCGCCCGCGATCTGCCCCAGGGCCCGGCGGGCGAGCTCGAGGTCCTCCGGCGCGTCCAGCAGGGAGGGCTCGTCGATCTGGAGGTGCTTCGCTCCGGCCGCGACCAGCTCCGCGGCCTCCTGCGCGAGCACGCTGGCGACCGCAGTCACGAAGCTCTCGTAGTCCGCGTAGTGCTCGTCGACCGACAGCCGGGCGAAGGTCACGGGGCCGGGGATCACCGCCTTCACGGGCACGTCCGCGACCGACGAGGCGAGCTGCCACTGTGCGACCGACGAGGGGCCGCGCCATTCGACGGGACCGGTGCAGACCGGGCGGCGGTAGTAGACGTTGTTGTCGAAGAAGCGGATGAGCCCGCCGATCTCGAACCCGCTCATGTTCCGGGCGAACGGCGTGACGATGTCGTCCCAGAAGACGTGCCCGTCGGTGACGAGGTCGATCCCGGCCTCTTGCTGCTCGGCGACGACCTCGCGGACGAGGCCCTCGCGTGCGGACTGCAGGTCCTCGGGCGAGGCCTCACCGCGCTCGAGCGCGTGGAGGGTCTTGCGGACCGTGAACGTCCCGCCTTCCTCGGGGGGCTTGGGATACGCCCCGACCACCGTCGTCTGGATCGCCACCGCTTGGTCGCCTCCTGTCGTCGAGCACGAAAAAAGCCTTCCCGGACGGGAAGGCTCGGCGTCGAGGCTTCGCTCATCCGTCCGGGTTTCGCACCTGCCGAAGCTTCTCGGATCTCCGGTGGTTGCGGCGGGATCGACGGGCCGGACCCTCCCCCGCTCTCTATGAGCGACGTCATCATACCGGGCAGGGGGCGGAGCCCTGCGAGTTCGGTCTTCCCGGGAGCGGGGGCCGAGTGGTGCACGTGGTGCGTGCACCAGTTGCACCGCATGCACCAGTCGGTTCGAGGGCCTAGCGGGCACTGTTCTTCCTGAGCGCGCCGAGGAGCCGGTCGAGACTGGCATCGAACGCCGCCGGAGCGCGAAAGTCTGCGGCAACACGACTCTTGACCCTCGTCGCAAGCACGGGCTGGATATCGCTCCACTCATCCAGGAGGTAGTCGTCGAGCATCACCGGGATCAGGTAGGTCGCGCCGCCGTCGCGGGCCTCCCGGTCGAGTGTCTCCTGGATCTCGTTGAGGACGCCGGGCCGGTCCAGCGACGCCCGAGAGCAGACGAGGATCATGCGATCGTGACGCTGCAGAGCATTGAAGACCTCGTCGCCGATCCGTTCCCCCACCTTCGCCGTCTCGGGGAAGAAGAACGTGCCGACGCCGTGACCGCGAAGCGCCTCGTACAGCCTCCGAGCGAAGTCCTCATCGGGCCCGCCGTAGCTGATGAACGTACTCTGCATGAGGTCACTGATCGCGAAACCTTCGTCCCGCCCGCCGAAACGTACGAACGTGCTCTGCAGAAGCTTGCTGACTCCCTGGCCTCCGACAGCCTTCGCGACTTCGATCATGTACTCGGCGAATATTTCTGGGACACCGCACTTGATCATGAACGTCTTTAGACCGTGGTGGCGATAGGACCTCATTACAGTCCGGACGTCGATCGTGCACGGACCGGCATGGTTGAGCGACGGGGCGCTACATAGAGGCCCGACGTCGACATCGATAAAGGAGCTGTGCCCGATCGTGGCGCCGTCGAAGTCGACGCCCGCGAGAACCGCACCATCAAACGTCGTGCGAAGGAAGTCGACGCCCCTCATGGAAGCTCTTTCGCATTCGGTGTCCGCGAAGAAACCTCCTACGACAATCGCGTCGGTAAGGCGAGCCTCTGCCAACGACGCCCCTAGGAAGTTAGCCCCGTCCACGAACGCCACGTCGATAGTGGCGCCCGTACAGTCAGCGTCGCGAAACGACACTTGTCGCAGCCGGAAGCCAGTGAACTCGGCTCCTACGAGGGAGGAGTAACCGAAGCTGACATCGTCTAGCTCATCGAAACTTAGACACAGTCCCTCCAGGTTCAGGCGCGAAAAGTCTCGGCGACCGTTCGTGTACTCGGCCACTACCTCTTCTGCGGTCAGGTCCGGCGTCCCCACGCCCGCGTCTCCCGTCTACGGTTTCCGCCCCAGGTACGCCAGCATCTTGGCCCCCACCGGCGCGTCGTCCGGGACCTCTACCGGGGGGCCGAACGCCGGCTCGCGTGGGAACGAGCCCAGCGGCTGCATCATCTTCGACGTCATCCCGTAGACCGCCTCGGCCATCTCCGGGTCTACCGTCGCATCCTGTCCCGTCCCCTTCGCCAGGTCCCAGCCGTGCACGACCGTGTCGGCGATCATCAGGCCCAGGAGCACCTCCCCCGGCGTGTCGCCCCACGGCATCGGGTACGTCCGCTCGAGGGCGCCCGGCGCCGCGAGTGCCTTCACCGACTTCGCCGCGGCCCCCTCGTACGCGGCGACGTGGTCGGTCGCGGTGAAGTCGGTCGACGCCGCGTTCGTTATCTCCGCGCCTGCCGCGGCCGCGACGGTCTCGAAGCTGCCGATCAGGTGGTTGAGGAGGTCCCGCACGTTCCACTCGGTGCACGGGGTGGACTTCTCCATGTCCTCCTTCGACGTCCCGGCCACGATCTTCCCCGTCGCCTGAACGGCCCGCTCGAACATCGCTACGTCCATCTCGCCCTCCTCTGAATCGGATCCCGGACGTGGAAAGGCCCCGCTCGGAGGCGGGGCCTTTTCCTACAACAGACGCTCTAGAACTGGGCGGAGTCGCCGCAGGCGCACGTGCCCTTCGCGTTCGGGTTGTTGATCGTGAACCCCGACTGCTGCAGGCCGTCGACGTAGTCGATCTCGGCCCCCGACAGGTACGGCGCGCTCATCTTGTCGACCCGCACCTCGACGCCGTGGGCGGTGAAGACCTTGTCGTCGTCGAGCTTGCGGTCGTCGAAGTACAGCGCGTACCGGAGGCCGGCGCACCCGCCCGGCTGGACCGCGACCCTCAGGGCGTACTCCTTGCCGGCGTGCTCCTCGGGGGCGGCCGATACCTCGCGCTCGAGCAGCTCCGTCACCTTCGACGCCGCCGTGGCGGTCATGCCGATACCCGGGGTCGTCTCGGTCAGTTCCTGAGTGGACACGGTGTTCCTCCTTATCGCCAGGGAGCGCCCAGCCCACTGGCCGGCCTGGACGCCTCGATTATATGGAACCTCAGTGGACTCCCAGCCATTCCACGACCAGCAGGCCCCCCGCGAGGCCCCCCAGACCGAGCAGGTAGGGGCGCGCCCGGACGAGCCCCTGCGGGGGCGCGTCGAAGGCCACCGCAGCGATCGCCAGCACGGCGAGGGCGCCGCCCCCCAGCAGCGACACCGCCAGCACGCTCACGTGCCAGACCTCGTGCCAGCCGGTCAATGGGAGGTGCCGGACGAGAAGCGGAACGCGCCGACCCGCACCGCGGGAGCGACGGTAGAGCCGAACGACGAGAAGTCGGGGGCGAAAGCCGAGAGGTCGCGGCCCACGCCGGCGACCGAGGCGAGGGCCTCGAGGACGCTCTGCGAGAAGCGGAGGTTGCGAACGGGCTCGGCGATGGCGCCGTCGCGGATCCGGAACGTGCCGTCGCGGGTCATGCCGGTCAGCAGCGTCGACGGCCGGTCCAGCACGTTCACGTAGTGGAACCTCGTGACCAGCAGCCCGTCGGAGACGCCGCCGACGAGGTCCTCGTAGGTCTGGTCGCCGACCTCCAGCACCACGTTCGACGCGTAAGGACCGAACTCGTTCGAGCCGGAGTTGTGGCCGGTGGGCTCGGAGCCGACCTGTGGCGCGGTCCGGAGGTCGGTCACGGGCTCGCGCGCGATCCCGCCGTCGATCACCGCCACTCGCCGGCGCGGGACGCCCTCGAAGTCGAAGCCGATGCCGACCGAGCGCGGGTGCCACGCGTCGTCGGTGATCGTGACGGAGGGGGCCGCGACCTCCGCGCCGGTCCGGCTGGCGAGGAAGCTCTCGCCGTCCAGGACCTGCTTCGCGCCGAAGCCGACGTACGAGAGGTAGTCGAGCAGCACCGCAACGGCCGGAGGCTCGAGCACCACCTCGTACTCGCCGGGGGCCGCGTCGCCGGCGTCGTGACCCGCCGCGGCCTTCTCCGCGCCAACGCGGCCGACGCCCTCCCAGTCGAGATCCCCGACCGCGTGCGACGACGCCTCGGCCCAACCGGTCGCCACGCCGTCGTCGACCAGCGCGGTCGTCACCGCGCGCGTGAACGTGTCGAAGCAGTCGATGCCGTTGGAGTTGAAGACGCCGTACGCCTGGGTGCCCGTCTCGACGATCCCCGCTGCGCTCCCTCCCGCCGCGGCCGCGAGGATCCCGCGGACCGCCGCAGCCCGCTCCGCTGCCGTCGTCTGGGACGTCGCCTCGTCGCAGCGGCCGATCGGTTCCGCCCGGCCAACCACGGCCGGGTCGGCCAGTCCGGGAAAGTCCTCGTCCGGGGGCGACGACTCCGCCGCCTCGAGGGCCGCACGGGCGGCGCGCTCGAGCTTGCCGGGGCTGAGCTGGTTCGTGGTCGCGGCCGCGGCGCGCCCGCCGGTGACCACGCGCACGTAGACGCGCAGCTCGTCGCGCTCGGTGTTCTGGATGATCTGCGAGTTCGCATAGCGGGTGACGCCGGCGCTCGATGCGTTCACGACGACCTCGACCCCGTCGGCGCCCGGGAGATCCAGGACGGCGGCGGCCGCAGCCCTCGCCTCGTCCGCGCCGACGCGCAGGCCGCTCACTGCGACGTGCCGGTCGAGACGTTGCGGAATCGGGCCGGGGCAGTCCCGTGCCCCACGCGCATCGTCTGCCCGGGTTGCCCCTTGCCGCAGTTGGGCGTGCCCCACATGCGCCATTCCTCGGGCCCCGCGATCATGTCGCAGCCCGCCCAGAACACCGGCGTGATCCCGGTGTAGCGCGGGTTCTTCAGCATCCGGCCGAGGCGCCCGTTGCGGATCTCCCACGCGATCTCGCAGCCGAACTGGAAGTTCTTCCGCTTGTCGTCGATCGACCACGACTTGTTCGTGGCCATGTAGATACCGTCGGTCACGTCGGCGAGCAGGTCCTCGAACGAGCCCGCGCCGGGCAGCAGGTTGACGTTCGTCATGCGGATCAGCGGGAAGTTCTCCCATCCCTCCGCGCGCATCGTTCCGTTCGAGCGGTCGGCGCCCATGGCCGCGGCCGTCTCACGCGACGTCTGGAACCCCACGAGGATGCCGTCGCGCACGAGGTCGACCGTCTGCGCCTCGACTCCCTCATCGTCGAACGCGAACGTCCCCAGGCCCCCGCGGCTCGTCGTGTCGGACTGGATGTTCACGATCTCGGAGCCGTACCGGAGCGCGCCCACGTCGGGGATGCCCACGAACGACGTGCCGGCGAACGCGGCCTCCATCCCGAGCACGCGGTCGAGCTCGGTCGGATGGCCGACCGACTCGTGGACCTGGAGCATCACCTGGTGGCCGTCGAGGACGACGGTGGTCTCCCCGGCGGGGCAGGCGGGCGCGTCGAGTAGCGCGACGGCCTCCTCGCCGGTCTGCTGCGCGTGCGCCGCGAGGTCCATCGCGAGCACGACCTCGTAGCCGCCGGCCTCCAGGTGCCCGCGGAAGGAGCCGGGGTAGGAGCGTGTCTGGACCTCCGCTCCGGAGACCGCCGTGGCCTCGATCCCGGCGCCGGTGTGCACGACCGTCTGGTCGATCGCCGCGCCCTCGGACGACAGGAAGATGCTCCGCTGGCGCAGGACGTCCATCGTGCCCCGCGCCGCGCGGATCTTCGGCGACACGGCCATCGCGCCCGTGGCCGACACGAGCAGCCCGACCTTCTCCTCGAGGCTCACCGAGAACGGGTCGACCTCCATCGGGGACGACCACGTGGCGCGGTGCGCGGGCTCGGGGACGAGCTCGACCGGATGCGATATCGCGGTCGCGGTGGCGCGGGCGATCTCGACGGCCGCGGCCGCGGTCGCCGAGGCCGCGTCGCGTTCGAGCTCGTACGACGCGGCGAAGCCCCAAGCGCCGTCGACCAGCACACGGACGCCGAAGCCCGCGGAGTCCGAACGCTCGAGCGCCTCTACTACGTTGCCGCGCACCGACAGCGCCTCGGACGCGGCCTCTACCGAGCGAACGTCTGCGTAGCTCGCGCCCGCGGCCGTGGCCGCGTCGAGAGCGGTCTCGAGAAGCTCCTCCATCACGCGAGGTTCGACGACCGCGGGTAGGCGACGCCGGGATCGGTGAGCACGTTGACGAGCGCGGGCTCGCCGCAGTCGAACGCCGCCTTGAGGGCCGGCGCGAGGTCGTCGGGGTCCTCCACGAGGAAGCCGCGGCCCCCGAACGCCTCCATCACCTTGTCGTAGCGGATGCCGGGACGCAGCTCGGCGGCTACGTCGTATCCGTAGAGCGCCTGCATGGGGTACTTCTCGAGGGCCCAGATCCCGTTGTTGCCCACGACGCAGACGGCGGGCAGCCCCAGGCGGACCATCGTCTCGAATTCCATCCCCGCGAAGCCGACCGCGCCGTCGCCGTACATGACGACGACCTGCCGGTCGGGATGTGCGAGCCGCGCGGCCATCGCGTAGCCCGGTCCGACGCCGAGGCATCCGAACGGACCGGTGTCGAGCCAGCAGCCGGCCTCGTAGGAGGGGATCTCGCGGCCGGCGTACGACGCGAAGTCGCCGCCGTCGCAGATCACGATCGCGTCGCGTTCGAGCAGCGGGACGAGTTCGCCGTAGACCCGCATCGGGTGGATCGGGTTCGACGTCGAGCGAAGCTCCGCCTGGGCGGCGTCGCGCTTGCCGTCCTCGGTCTCGCGCAACGCCTCGACCCAGGGCTTCGTGTCGGGCGTGGCGGTGAGCTCGGCCGCGAGAGCGGCGAACGTGGCGTCGAGCGACGCCCCGACCGAAGCGGCGAGCTCCACGTGCGGCGCGAGGTGGTCGGGGTGCGA
This sequence comes from Actinomycetota bacterium, assembly GCA_035942255.1. Classification (GTDB taxonomy): domain Bacteria; phylum Actinomycetota; class CADDZG01; order CADDZG01; family WHSQ01; genus JALZEG01. The sequence goes on from DASZDG010000046.1 coordinate 9,888, forward strand.
GTCGAGGTGGACGATCTTCGCCCCGGGGGCGAAGCCCTGGCCGAACCCGAGGCGGAAGTCCATCGGCGTCCCCGCGACGATCACGAGGTCCGCCTCCTTGAACGCTCGCGAACGGCTGCGCGAGAAGCAGAGGCGATGGTCGGCGGGCAGGCATCCCCTGCCCTGACCGTTCGTGAACGCCGGGATCTCGGCGGCTTCGACGAGCTCGCGGAGTGCAGTCTCCGCGCCGTCGAGCCACACGTTCGACCCGGCGATCAGCACCGGCCTCTGCGCGTCTGCCAGAAGCGCCGCCACCGCGGCGATGCTGCCGCTCTGCGGCTGCAAGGGTGCGGGGACGGACGGCTCCCCGAGGTCGATCGTCACGTTGTCGAACAGGGCCTCGAGGGGGAAGTCGAGGAAGCGGGGGCCGCGCGGCGCCGTGATCGCGGCGGCCGCGGCCCGGACGACCTCCGCCGCGATGTCCGCGGTCGTCATGACGGTGTGTGCCGGCGCGAGCGGGTCGACGAAGGGAACGTGGTCGATCTCCTGCAGCGATCCCTGTCCCCATCTGAAGCCGGGGGCGCGACCCGCCAGGCACAGCATCGGGGCCCGGTTGAACTGCGCCTGGCCCAGCGCGCTCAGCGCGTTGGTCACCCCGGGCCCGGCGGTTACCGCGCCGACGCCGAGGGAGCGCGTGAGGCGGGCCCATCCCTCCGCTGCGAACGCCGCGGACTGCTCGTGGCGCGTGTCGACGATCCTCATGCCCGCCTGGTGCGCGCCGTCGAGGATCGGGAAGATGTGGCCGCCGGTGAGCGTGAACAGGTGCTCGACGCCGAACGTCTTGAGCGCGGCTACGACCGCCGCGCCGCCGTGAACCGGTTCGGTCACGCCGTCATTCGCCGTCGTGTGACCAGCGCGTGATGCCGCTGTCGCCCGAGGCCGCGGACTCCGACGAGCTCCTGCGGATCACGCCGTCCTGCTCCGGGTCGCGCGTCGCGGGGTCGAACGTCCGCTCCTCCGAGTCCTCGAGCATCCGCCGCGCGGCGCGGCGCGCCGACTCCTCGTCGCTCGCGGCCGGGTCACCGCTGCGAAGGAGCTTCGCGGCGAGCCGCTCGACCTTGTCCTCGAAGCTGTCGGGCCCGCTCAAATCTTGACCTCCCAGGTGTCGCCGGAGGACAGGAGCTTCGAGAGGTCACCGGGCCCCTGCTGCTCGGCCGCGGTGCGGAGCTGCTGCTCCATCCCGTCGCCGTACGCGGGCCGGTCGACGTCGCGGAAGATCCCGAGCGGCGTGGGAGACGTCGGCCCCGACGCCACGCGGGAGAGCGCGAACGCGAGCCCCGGGTCCTCGCGGTGCTCGTCGTGCACGAGGAGGTTCGCCTCGCCCACCGCGGCGACGTCGACGATCTCGATCCGTCCCTCGGCGGTCATCCGCAAGCCCTTCTCGTCGTTCGGCCCGAAGCGGATCGGCTTGCCGTGCTCGAGGTAGATGCGGTTCTGCGACCGCCCCTCCTTCGACGTGAGGGCGAGGAACGCGCCGTCGTTGAAGATGTTGCAGTTCTGGTAAATCTCGACGAACGCCGAGCCGCGATGCGCGGCGGCGCGGCGCAGGATCTCGGGCAGGTGCTTGCGCTCGACGTCGAGCGTGCGGGCGACGAAGCTCGCTTCGGCCCCCAGCGCGACCGACACCGGGTTGAAGGGATGCTCGAGCGACCCGAAGGGCGTGGACTTGGTGATCTTGCCCTTCTCGGACGTCGGCGAGTACTGGCCCTTCGTGAGCCCGTAGATCTGGTTGTTGAACAGCAGGATCTTGAGGTTCACGTTGCGGCGCAGCGCGTGGATGAAGTGGTTGCCGCCGATCGACAGCGCGTCGCCGTCGCCGGTGACGACCCACACGTCGAGGTCGGGCCGTGCGGTCGCCAGGCCGGTGGCGATCGCCGGCGCACGCCCGTGGATCGAGTGGATGCCGTAGGTGTTCATGTAGTACGGGAACCGGCTGGAGCAGCCGATCCCCGAGATGAACACGATCTTCTCGCGGGGGATGCCCAGCTCGGGCATCACGGCCTGCACGGCGGCGAGGATCGCGTAGTCCCCGCACCCGGGGCACCACCTCACCTCCTGGTCCGACACGAAGTCGCTGCGGGTCAGCGTCGAGACGCCCCCGCTGGCCTCGGTGATGCCTCTCTCGTTCGGCTCTTCGCTCATATCAGCTCCAGAAGTCGCGATTCCAGCTCGCTCGCACGGAACGGCAAGCCCTTCACTTGGTTGATCGAGATCGTGTCGATCAGGAACTCTGCCCGGATCAGCCTCGAGAGCTGACCCATGTTCATCTCGGGGATGACGATCTTGTCGAAGCGCCCGAGGACCTCGCCGGTGTTCTTCGGCATCGGGTTCAGGTGCTTCAGGTGCGCGCGGGCGATCTTCTTGCCGCGGGCCCGCAGCCGGCGGCACGCCGCGCCGATCGCGCCGTAGGTCGACCCCCACCCGAGCACGAGGACCGTCGCCTCCTCGTCCCCGTCCCACTCGAGCGGCTCGATGTCCTCCTCGATCGCCTTGATCTTCGCCTGGCGCAGCAGCGTCATCAGCTGGTGGTTCTCGGGGTCGTAGGAGATGTTGCCGGTGCCGTCGGACTTCTCGATGCCGCCGACGCGGTGCTCGAGGCCGGGCGTCCCCGGGATCGCCCAGGGGCGCGCGAGCGTCGTCTCGTCGCGGAGGTACGGCCAGAAGTCCTCGCCGGCGTTCGGCTGCGACGCGAACGGCACGGAGATGTCCGGGAGCTTCTCGACCGCGGGGATGCGCCACGGCTCGGCGCCGTTCGCGAGGTACCCGTCGGACAGCAGGATCACCGGCGTCATGTACTTCAGCGCGATCCGGGCCGACTCGATCGCGGCCCAGAAGCACGACGGCGGCGAGTACGACGCGACGATCGGAAGGGGGGCCTCTCCGTGCCGGCCGTACATCGCGTGGAGAAGGTCGGACTGCTCGGTCTTCGTCGGCAGCCCGGTCGACGGGCCCCCGCGCTGGATGTCGATGACGATCAGCGGCAGCTCGAGCGACAGCGCGAGCCCGAGGGCCTCGGACTTGAGGTCGAGGCCCGGGCCCGACGTCGTCGTGACGCCGATGTGCCCGGCGAACGACGCGCCGATCGCCATCGAGATCGCGGCGATCTCGTCCTCGGCCTGCACGGTGCGTACGCCGAAGTTCTTGTGCCGGGACAGCTCGTGCAGGATGTCCGACGCAGGGGTGATCGGGTACGAGCCGAGGAACAGCGGGAGCTTCGCCTGGACGCTCGCCGCGATGAGCCCGAACGCGATCGCCTGGTTGCCGGTGATGCGCCGGTAGCGCCCCGGAGCGAGAGTCGCGGGCTTGACTTCGTAGGCGACGAGCTCCGCCGTCTCGCCGAACGCGTGGCCCGCCTTGAGCGCCGCGATGTTCGCCTGTGCGATGTGCGGCTTCTTGGCGAACTTCTTCTCGAGCCACGCGACCGTCGGCTCGAGGGGCCGCGAGTACATCCAGCAGATGACGCCGAGCGCGAGCATGTTCTTCGAGCGGTCGGCCTCCTTCTTGCTGACGCCGGACTCCTTCGTCGCCGCGATCGTCATGGACGTCATCGGGATCTGGACGACCTGGTAGCCGTCGAGGCTCCCGTCGGTCAGGGGGTTCTTGGAGTACCCGACCTTCTCGAGGCTGCGGTCCTCGAACGCGTCCGAGTTCACGATCAGCAGCCCGCCGCGCGCGAGGTCCTTGAGGTTCGCCTTCAGAGCCGCCGGGTTCATCGCGACGAGGACGCCGGGCTGGTCGCCGGGCGTGAGGATGTCGTGGTCGGAGAAGTGGATCTGGAACGCCGAGACCCCGGCGATCGTGCCCGCGGGGGCCCGGATCTCCGCCGGGAAATCGGGCATCGTCGAGAGGTCGTTGCCGAAGGACGCGCTGACGCTCGTGAAGCGGTCGCCCGTGAGCTGCATCCCGTCCCCGGAGTCGCCCGCGAACCGGATGACGACCCGGTCTACCTCTCGGCGCTCGCTCGGGCTCGGCGGCGCCACCTGGGAGCTCATCGGGTACTCCTTACAAAAAGAGACAACTGGCCACTGTTCGGAAGAACCAGTTTAGTTCACGCAGGAAAAACCTTGGCCGCTTGGATGTCGGAGATCGGCACGGTGCGCGTGTTCCCGCGCCGATCCACCAGCGACAGACGCTCGTCGTCGTCGACGGACATCAGGACGCCGATTGCTTCGGTGCTCGAATAGCCCGATTCGTCCCGAAGCGCGTATCGAAGCGAGATCTTCCGGCCGAGGAGCCGCCGGAAGTCCGCGGGAGTAGCGGGACGGCTACTCGCTGCGCTCCTCCGACGGAGCGAAGGGGCTCTCCATCGCGCCGCCCGACGCCTCCGGGTTCTCCTGGAACCACTGGGCGTTGACCTGCGTGAAGCTCGCCCACTCGGCCGGGATGTTGTCCGCGGGGAAGATCGCGTCGACCGGGCAGGCGGGGAGGCAGGCGTCGCAGTCGACGCACTCCTCCGGGTGGATGTAGAGCTGCTCCTCGCCCTCGTAGATGCAGTCGACCGGACACTCGTCCACGCACGCCCGGTCCTTCACGCCGATGCACGGCTCAGCGATGACGTACGTCATGGTCGGTTCCTCCTGGGGCCTTTGGTCGCGTTCTGGGGCCGATGATACCCACGGCCACAGCGTGCTCAGAAGATTGTGCCCTTGTACCTATCCGGAAGGCGACGGCGTCGTCGTGATCGGCATGGCGAAGTTGCCCTTGACGACGTTCACGAACACGACCGCGGCGTCCTGGCACACCGACGTCCGGATCTGGAGCGAGCCCAGCTCCTTGCCTCGCTTCAGGTAGAGCTCCGCCTCGAAGCCCTCGTTGTCCTCGCCGACGAGCTCGAAGCCCGCACGCTCGATCGCCTTCTTGTAGATCGGGAACGCGTCCTGGACCGACATCTGGATGTTGAGGACGCCGGTGATCCCGCCCTTGCGCCGGCTTGCCAGCGCGACCTCGGCGTCGCCGTCGAGGAGGAGCTCCGGCGGGATGAGCGCCGGCTGCGCGGCGGGGTCCGGCGTCGGCAGGCCGCAGTCGGCGGCGGGGTCGGCCCCCCCGTCTCCGCACGCGGAGGCGAACAGGACGACGAGCAGCACGGCCGCGAGGGGCCGTGCCCGCTCACCGCTCACTGATCGTCGTGGCGAGAAACGAGTCGACGCCCATCTTCCGCGCGACCTTCATCGCGAAGTCGGGCGAGAACGCGTAGAAGACGTCGGCGAACTTGGTGATCCCACTGGCGACGACGACCTCGGCCTTGTTCTTCTCGATCGCGCGCAAGCACGCCGCGGCGACCTGCTCCGCCGACACGAGCGAGAGGCTCCGCGGCGGCTTGCGGTCGTTGCTGCGGTCGGCGTACATGCCCGTGCCGGCGACGAAGCTCGGACACACGACCGAGACGCCGACGCCGTGCGGAGCGAGCTCCGCGCGCAGGCACCAGGAGAAGCCCACGAGCCCGTGCTTGGTCGACGCGTAGACCGAGTAGTACGGGACCCCGCCCTTGCCGGACGCGGACGACACGTTCAGGACGTGCCCGGAGCGGCGCTCGATCATCCCTGGGATCACGAGCCGCGTGAGCTTCTCGGCCCCCGTCAGGTTCGTCGCGATCATCGCCTCGATCGTGGGCAGCTCCATCGTCTGCAGCTCGGCGATCGTCTCGATCCCCGCGTTGTTCACGAGGAGGTCAGGGGGGCCGAGCTCGTCGCTCGTCCGCTGCACGAGCCGCTCGAGGTCGGCATCACGTGTCACGTCGGTCGGAACGGTGATCGTCCTGCGCCCGAACCGCTCGAGGCGCGCCGCCGTCTGCTCGAGCCCCGCGGCATCTCGCGCCGCCAGAGCGAGGTCGGCGCCGCGTCCCGCCAGCGCCTCCGCCAGATGGACCCCGATGCCGCGGGATGCACCCGTGAGGATCGCGACCGCGCCTCTCAGCTCCATCTGGCCTCCCTCCACCGTCTGTAGATCGCGTACTGCACCGCAAGGATCGCAGCCGTCAGCGCGAACATCACCACGCTCACGGCGGCGGCGTATCCGAAGCGGAAGTACCGGAACGCCGCCTCGTACATGTACAGGGGCAGGAACGTCGTGGCGTAGCCCGGCCCCCCCTCCGTCACCAGGAACGCCGGGACGAAGTTGACCTGCAGCGCGAGCACGACGTCGCGCAGCGCGAGCAGCGCGAGCACCGGCGCCATCACGGGGAGCGTGACGTTGCGGAGCGTGAACCAGGGCCGCGCTCCTTCCACGCGCGCGGCTTCGTACAGGCTGTCGGGGACGGTGCGGCGCGCGGCGAGGGCTACGACGAACGCCTCCCCCACCTGGAACGCGCCCATCACGGCGATCGCGATGCGCGCGGGCCACTCCTCGGTCAGCCACTGCGGGGTCCCGCCGCCGAGCGACGCCCACGCGGCGGCCAGCGGCCCGTACAGCGGGTTCAGCAGCCACAGCCACAGCAACGCGTACGCGACGTCCGGAACGACGGTCGGGAGGTACGCGATCCCCCGCGCGGCCCCCGATCCCGCCGTCTTCCGGTGCAGGAGCAGCGCGATCCCGATCGCCGCCACCATCCGCAGCGGCACCGCGATCGCGATGAACACGAGCGTGTTCCCCGCGGCCCTCCAGAAGGGACCCTGGCCGAAGAGGCGCTCGAAGTTGTCGAGCCCTACGAACGACGGGTCCTGCACGCCCGAGAAGTCGGTGAACGACAGCGCGACCGCGCCTGCCACGGGAACCCCCACGAGGATCGTCAGCCCGGCGACGTACGGGATCGCGAAGCGGCCCGGCCGCATCTACAGCGCCGGCCCGTCCGGATCGGCGAAACGCCGCACCGCCTGAGTGTCGAAGTCGAGGCCGGTCTCGGCACCGATCACCGGGACGGACCGCCCCGTCTTCACCAGGACAGTAGCGATCCCGCAGTCGACGTGGACGATCGACTCGTGGCCGGTGAACTCCACCTCGACGACGCGTCCGTCCAGGCGCCCCTCCCCTTCCGCGACGAGGCGGACGTCCTCCGGCCGCACGCCGATGGTGACGTCGGGCTCCGACGGGGGGCCGGGGATCAGGTTCATCGGCGGGTTGCCGACGAAGCGCGCCACGAACGCCGACGAGGGGTGGTCGTAGAGCTCGGACGGCGCGGCGACCTGCTCGACCCGCCCGTCCCGCAGCACCGCGACGCGGTCCGCCATCGTCATCGCCTCTACCTGGTCGTGCGTGACGTAGAGCATCGTCGTGCCGAGCGACCGCTGGAGGTTGCGGATCTCTGTGCGCATCTGCGCGCGCAGCTTCGCGTCGAGGTTCGAGAGCGGCTCGTCCATGAGGAACGCGTCGGGCTCGCGCACCATCGCCCGCGCCAGCGCGACCCTCTGCCGCTCGCCTCCGGACAGCTCCGACGGCCGGCGCCCGAGCAC
>DASZDG010000047.1:0-3940 GCA_035942255.1 Actinomycetota bacterium
GTCCGGCCCCGCGTCGTGACGATCTCGCCCTCCTCGAGGAACGCGCTCGCGACGAGCCGCGCCTCGTCGACGAGCCCGCCCGGGTTCGAGCGCAGGTCGAAGACGATCCCCTTCACGTCGTCGCGCTCGGCCTCCCGCAGCGCCTTGTAGAGGTCGGCGTGCGCCCCCGTGGAGAAGCTCTCCAGCCGCACGTAGGCGATCCGCTCGCCCCCGACCTTCCGCCGCTCGGACGTCACGAGCGGGATCGAGATCTCCGCGCGGCCGACGCGCTTGCGCAGCTCCTTGCCGGCGCGGCGCAGGGTGAGCAGGACCTTCGTCCCCTCCGGACCCTTGATGAGCCCCGTGGCGGCGTCCTGCGACTTGCCCTCGAGCTTCTGCCCGTCGGCGGCGACGATGACGTCGCCCACCCGCAGGCCGGCCTTCTGCGCCGGCGACTTGTCGTAGACCTGGCTGATGCGCAGCCCGTGCTCCACCTGCACGACCGTCACGCCGATGCCCGAGAAGCGCGCCTCGGTCCGCTCGCGGAACCGGTCGTAGTCCTTCGGGTCGAGGTAGAACGAGAAGCGGTCGCCCAGCCCCTGGATCGCGCCCCGGATCGCGTCGTGGGTCAGCTCGTCCTTGCCGACGTCGCGGTAGAAGTCGTCCTCGACGCGGGTCAGCGCGTCGTCGATCGCCGCGACCTGGTCGTCGGCGACCAGCTCCTGGACCGAGTTCGGCAGCACGCTCGAGTGCCCGCCGAGCCACATCCCCGCGAAGAGCACGACGACGACGACGATGACCGCGGGGACGAGCCTCAGCACGGCCGGGAAGGGTAGAAGTGACGGCTAAACGCGGAGGAAACGGCGCAGCGAGAGGCCCGACCCGGCGGCGGCGACGCCGACGCTCGCGGCCAGCAGCACGAGCCCGAGCAGCCGGAAGTCGATCGTGTCCGGCGCGGCGATGAGCGCGAAGTCCGCGGCGAGCGGGTCGATGAGCGCCACCTTGCCGACGAGCAGCAGGAGCACCGCGAGCACGCCGCCCATCGCGCCGAGGATCACGCCCTCGATCACGAACGGCCAGCGGATGAACCAGTTCGTCGCGCCGACGAGCCGCATCACCTCGACCTCCCGGCGCCGCGCGAACAGCGACAGCCGGATCGTGTGCCCCACGAGCAGGATCGACGCGATGATGAGCAGCCCTGTGAGGACCGCGGTGGTCAGCTTCACCACGCGCGTCGCGGACAGGATCTTGTCCGTGTCGTCGCGGCGGTTCTTGACCTCCTCGATCGCCGGGTCCGCAGGCCTGCCACCGCCGGCGAGGAGCGCGTCGCGCAGGGCGTTGACGTTCTGCGGCTCGTCCGGCGTCACGCGGAAGGTGTCGGGCAGCGGGTTGGAGCCGAGCAGCTCGTAGGCCTCGGGGTTGCGCTTCTTCTCCGCCGCGTAGGCCTCCTCCTTGGAGACGTACTTGACGTTGCCGACGTACGGCGTGTCCTCGCTCAGCGTGCGCCGGACGCGCTCGACGTCCTGGTCGGACGCCTTGGGCGCCAGGTAGACGTCGACGATGACCCGCGAGCGGACCTCGTTGGCCGCGCCGGTCGTCGCCTGCACGATCGGGATGAAGACGCCGAGGACGAGGACGGTGACGAGCACCGACGCCATCGCGGCGAAGCTCGGCACGGCGTTGCGCTTGACCGACCGGAACGCCTCCTTGAGGAAGAAGCCCGGCCTCACCGCCAGAGGCCCTCGGTCTCGGAGGCCCACTCGTCGTTGAGGTTGCCGCCGTGCGTGCCGTCGCCGCGCAGCATCGCGCCGAGCTCGTCGGTGGTCTGCGGCTTCTGAAGGCCGGCGGGACGGTCGCTGACGACCAGGCCCTTGTGCAGCTCGATGACCCGCCGCTTCATCCGCTCGACCATGTGCAGGTCGTGCGTGGCGACGACGACGGTCGTGCCCGTCCGGTTGATCCGGTACAGAAGCTGCATGATCCCGATGGAGGTCTCGGGGTCGAGGTTGCCCGTCGGCTCGTCGGCCAGCAGCAGCGGCGGGTGGTTGACGAACGCGCGCGCGACCGACACGCGCTGCTGCTCGCCGCCCGAGAGCTGGTCGGGACGGTTGTGGAGCTTCGTGGCGAGGCCGGTGAGGCGCAGGATGTCCGGCACCTTCGTGCGGATCTCCTTGCGCGAGTGGCCGGTGACCTGGAGCGCGTAGGCGACGTTGTCGTACACGGTCCGCGTCGGGAGCAGCTTGTAGTCCTGGAAGACGACGCCGACGTTGCGGCGGTAGTACGGCACCTTCTTCTCGGGGATCTCCGTCAGCTCGCGGCCGGCGACGCGGAGCGACCCGCTCGTCGGCTCGATCTCCTTGAGCAGCAGCCGCATGATCGTCGACTTGCCGGAGCCGGAGTGGCCGACGACGAACACGAACTCGCCCCGGCGGACCGAGAACGTCGCGCCGTCGAGCCCCACGTCGCCGCCCTCGTACGTCTTGACGACGTTGCGGAACTCGATGACGGCGGGGGTGCGCGAGGGAGCCGCCTTGGCGGCTCCGGGCGTGAGGGTTTCAGCCGTGCGGGGACGGCGCGAGATCGTCGCCATGAGGCGCAGCAACTTAGTCGGCGCACCCCGGAAATCCCCCGCTTGCAAGCGGTTTTGCAAGCGGGTCATAACCTTGGACGCGTGACCGACATCGCGACCTCCACCCTCGCCAACGGCCTCCCCCTCCACCGCGTCGCGATCCCGGGCACCCGCGCGGTCACCGTGCTCGCCGCGTTCGATGCCGGCGCGCGCACCGAGCGGCCCGACGAGAACGGGATGGCGCACTTCCTCGAGCACCTCGTCTTCAAGGGCGGCGAGAAGTACGACGACTACCGCAAGGTCAACGAGACCGCCGAGCGGATGGGCGGCTCGCTCAACGCCTACACGTCGCACGACCTCGTCGCGTTCCACATCACGGTGCGGGCGGAGGCGGCGCTCGAGGCGATCGACCTGCTGACCGACTTCGTCGGCCGCCCGAAGCTCGACGCCGACGAGCTCGACCGCGAGCGCGGCGTCGTCATCCAGGAGATCCAGCGCTACAAGGACCAGCCGGCCTCGGTCGCGGAGGACCTGATCGACCGTGCCGCGTTCGGCGACCACCCGCTCGGGCGCACGGTGCTCGGGCCGGAGGACCACCTGCGCACGTTCTCGCGCGAGGCGATCGTGGCGTTCCGCGAGCGCCGCTGGTCGGGCGCGCGCGGCGGCGCGTTCATCGTCGGCAACCTCGACCACGTGCCGGCGGGCACCCAAGGCGCATCCAGCCGTGGGTCGGGCGAGGTGGGCGAGCTGTTCGAGCGCTTCCCGCAGCTCCCGCCGCCCGAGTCGTTCCCGCCCGCACCGGAGGACATCGAGCCCCGCGTGCTCGTCGAGGAGCGCGACACGAACCAGTCGCACCTGCGGATGCTCTACCGCCCGGTCGTCGACGTGCGCGACCCGGCGCAGCGCGCGGCGCTCTCGATCTACTCGACCCTGCTCGGCGGCTCGATGGGGTCACGGCTGTTCGACGAGATCCGCGAGCAGCGCGGGCTCTGCTACTCGGTGTGGGCGATCGACCACGCGTTCGCCGACCTGGCGGTGCTCGGGCTCGGCGCGGGGCTCGACTCCACGAAGTGCATCGAGGCCTACACGCGGATGCGCGAGATCGTCGCCGAGCTGCGCGACGAGGGGCCGACCGAGGAGGAGGTCGAGCGCGCGCGGGCCTACGCGGCCGGCCGCCGCGTGCTCGCCTTCGAGAACACGAACGCGGTCGCGCGCTACGCGGCCAACCAGGCGATCGTCTTCGCCGAGGACATCGACCCCGACGGCGCGATCGCCCGGCTCGACGCCGTCACGCACGCCCAGGTGCGCGAGGTCGCGGCCGACGTCGCCGACCGCCTCGCGATCGCCGTCGTCGGCCCGCACAGCGAGGACGAGTTCAGCTGAGCGCCCGCC
>DASZDG010000048.1:0-10254 GCA_035942255.1 Actinomycetota bacterium
GCCTTCTTCTCTCACGCGCGCTCGCGCGGCTTCGACGGCCCGCCGCGCGAGCGCGGCCGCGGCACGCGGCGGCAGATCGCCGAGGAGGCCCATGACGCGGTCGACCGACGGAAGGGCACGCAGCCGCTCGTCCCCGCTGCCGCCCACAGGGCTACGGGTTGTAGTCGAGGATGCGCCGGCGCATCGCTTCCTGGATGGCCGACACGCGGTTGTTCACGTGGAGCTTGGCGTAGATGTTCGCCACGTGGGTCGTCACCGTCCGCTCCGAGATCGAGAGGCGGCTCGCGATCGTCTTGTTCGGCAGGCCCTCGCTCATCAGCTGGAGGATCTGCCGCTCGCGCGGCGTCAGCGGCTGGTAGACGTCGGCGACCTCTTCCTCCTGGTAGCTCTGGAACTGGGTGAGCACCTGGGTCGCGAGGTTCGGGTCGATGAGCGCCTCGCCCTTTGCGACGGCCCGGACGGTGAGGATGACCTGCTCGAGGTCCGCGGTCTTCAGCAGGTAACCGGACGCCCCCGCCTTCAACGCGTCGAACACGAACCGCTGCTCGTCGTGGCCCGAGAGGACGACGACGCCGACGTTCGGGAACGCGTCCTTCACCTCGCGCGTCGCCTCGATGCCGTCCTTCGTCGGCATGATGACGTCGACGAGCACGACGTCGGGCAGGTGCTGCTCGACCAGGCCGACCGCCTCCGTGCCGTCGGACCCCTCGCCCACCACCTCGATGTCGGCCTCGGTCTCGAGCATCGTCTTGATGCCGCGGCGCAGGAGGTCGTGGTCGTCGACGAGCACGACTCGGATGGGCTGGGCGGAGGACATGGGGCGATGATACGCGGCTCCAGGTAACGACGGGGATCAGGCCCTTGATCCCCCACCGGAGGGTTTTTTCGGACCCTTCCGGGACGGTTTTGTCATTCAAGGTCGCGCGGCGTTTCCGCCGATTTCAGATGTATGAGGACGCCTCTCCTGTGCCGCGTCGCGCTGCTTGTCTCGGTAGTCGCCGCGACGACGCTCGTGGCCGCCCCGGCCGCGGTCGCGTACGACTTCACGCGGTCGTTGAAGCGCGGCGACGAGGGACCGGACGTGCGCGCGCTGCAGACGCGCGTCGCGGGATGGTTCCCGCGCGACGATCAGACGCCGATGGGCATCGACGGGGTCTTCGGGCGGAAGACGGCTCGTGCGGTCAAGGCCTTCCAGCGGTTCAAGGGCATGGACGTCGACGGCGTGGCGGGGGCCGCGGTCTTCGAGGCGTTGAACAAGCTCGAGGACGACGACGGCTCGACCGCGCACTTCGACTGGGCCGAGTTCGTCCAGAACCGGAACCCCGGCTGCTCCGCGCAGGCGAACGCGCACGCGGGGACGTTCGGCGGGGGCCTGGTCGCGCCGGCGGTCGTCAAGAAGAACGTGCGGCGGCTGATGTGGCGCCTGGAGGCGCTGCGGGCGAAGGCGGGCGGCCACGCGATAGGGATCAACTCCAGCTTCCGTAGCGTCGCCTACAACGACTGCATCGGGGGGGCGAGGGCGTCGCAGCACATGTACGGGACGGCCGCCGACAACCGCGTCGCCGAGGTCGACAACCGCTCGAGCCGCGAGCTCGCTATGACGTCGCAGTTCTCCGGTGTCGGCTGCTACAGCTCGTTGAGCCACAACCACCTCGACATCCGCGTCGAGAACGCGGGGTCCGGCACCACGCAGTTCTGGTGGTGGCCGAAGACCGACGGGAAGGGCCGTCACCTCGCCGACGACGGGCTGCCGTGCTGGGGCGAGGTCGTGCGAAAGGGCGCCGTCGCACGCGCCGTCAACGTCCTGGACCTCGTCACCGCGGCCGTGCCCGGGGCGGGATCCCTCGTCCCCGACGCCGCCGAGGTGGACGCGTTCGAGGGCGCGGGCGAGACCGAGGACCTCCTCGGGCTGGACTGACGCGCGACCATTCCGGCCCCCGTGGAGTTCCTTTCTTACGAAGCCCCTTTATGGTGGGCTCCAGCGGTACGTCCGGATCCGGGTGAGGCTCCGCCCCCGGCAGCAATCCGACCAAGGTGGTGTTCTTCATGCGTTTCAACGAGAGATCGTTCGTCGTCCTCGTGTCAGGCGTGCTCGTCGTCGCGGTCGTCGCGGCCCTCGCGTGGGCGCTGTTGCTACGTGAAGACGACTCGGCGGCCGGCGGCGGCTCCGCGGTGAACGCGGCGTCGTCGTTCGAGGGCGGACCGCCCGAGGTCCTGATGATGAGCGGCGCGACGCTCGTGCGACGCAACGTCGAGAAGCAGACCGAGGACCTCGTCACCGACATCCCGAGCCCGAGCGTCTACGCGGCCCCCGGATCGCCGTGGCTCGCGTACGTCGCGTCGAAGAAGGGCGGCGGAAACGACGACTTCGCCGGCGCGCCGGTGCTGCACCTCCTCGACGTGGAGAACGACGAGAAGAGCGCCCACGGGCCCGGCGTCGCGCCCGTCTGGAACGCCGCGGGGACCCACGTCGCGTTCCTGCGCCCGGTCGAGCCGCGGGACTGCGCCGGCGAGAGCTGCTCCGGGGACGTGCAGATCGGGGTCGTGGAGGCGTCGACGGGGAGGGAATCGGTGCTGCTCGATCCGGGGCGCTACACGGTCCTCGGATGGTCCGGCGACTGGATCCTCGTGAGCGACTTCGACAGCCCGACAGAGGTGATCAGCGTGTCCCTCGACGACGAGCGCACGACGCTCGACATGCCCTCGAGCCAGTTCTGGGCCGCGTCGCCCGACGGGGAGTGGGTGATCAAGACCAACGCCAAGAAGACCGAGTTCATATCCGTGACGGATGGTGAGCTCGGCGAGGAGAGGATCCCGGTCGAGGTCGGCGAGTACGAGCTGCTCGAAGGGAGCTGGTCGCACGATTCGTCGACGGTCGCCGCCGTGACGAGGATCACCTCCGGCACCTACAGGGGCGACAAGAAGAAGCCGACCTTCGTCGAGGGTGAACCGACGACCCAGGTGATGGCGTTCTCCCCCGAGTCGCCCGAGCTCGAGCCGGTCGCGGACACCTACGGCGCAACCGGCAACCTCCTGTGGGCCCCGGACAACGAGTCCGTCGTGTTCTCGAGCCTCCTCGACCCGAAGCGCGCGCTCTTCCAGGCGAAGCACTGCCCGCTCGGGAACTCCGGGGCGTGCTCGATCGTCACGTCCTGGACGGAGGGCGTCGTCCTGCTGCGCGCCGAGTGACCCTTCTGCGGAAGAAGCGGAAGAAGGCGTAACGAATCGGGGGCCGCGGCGTTATCCGTTGACAAGGAAAGGCAGGTCCGGAAGTGCGGCCCAGCTCGCGCCGGATTTGGTCCTTTTGGACTATTCAGACGGGCGCTCCCCGGTGTCAGTCTGAGCGAGATGAGGTCTCGATGAGCCTGCACACCGAAGACACCCTCGTAAGCGGCCTTTCTCCGGAGGGACTCCCTCCCGCCTCTGTGGACGACAAGGAGATGACGCTCGCGTTCCAGCGCGGGGACAAGGACGCGTTCGACGCGATCCACCAGCGATACGAGGACCGTGTCTACCGCGTGTGCCGGCGGATGCTGGGCAAGCGCGAGGACGCGCAGGAAGCCGCGCAAGAGGCGTTCATCCGCGTCTACACCGCTCTCGGCAAGTTCAACGGCCGTTACCACCTCGGCGCGTGGATCACGCGCATCGCGACGAACGTCTGCCTCGACCACATCCGGGCCCGGTCGCGACGGCCGGTCGAGGCGACGCCCCTCGAGGACCTCGAGCTCGACTTCCTCGCGTCCAGCACGGAGGCCGATCCCGAGACCCTCACCGTGCGCAACGCGGAGAGCCGCAGGGTCCGCAAGGTCTTGCTCGGCCTGCCTCCGATGCACCGCGCCGCGATCGTGCTGCGCGACTTCGAGGGGCTGTCCTACGCCGAGGTAGGGGTCGTCCTCGGGATGTCTGAATGTCAGGTCAAGGCTTTGATCCACCGCGCGCGCAAGGGGTTCCGCAGGTCCTGGACGCCGCTCGTCGAGATGCTCGTCCCCGCGAAGCTGCTCCAGCGTTTCCGCGACGTGGACCTGTCGGTGAAGGAACAGGCGACGCACGCGGTCGCCTCGCAGAGCGCGCCGGTCGCATCCGTCTGCAGCGGCTTGCTGCAGCAGTGCGGCTCGTTCGTCGTCGAGCGGGTCGCGCCCTCGATCGCGACTGTGATCCTCGGGGGCGCCACGGCGTTTGCCTCGCCCTTCTCCGGCGACCCGACGCCGGCGCCGAAGCCGACGCCCACAGCGACGATCGCCGAGGTCGTGCTGCACGGCTCCGAACGAGTTGCCTCCCCGACGAAGGTCGCGAAGGCTCCCGCCCCCACCGCCGCGGCGGTTCCCACGACCGCTCCTCCGACCGCGCCTCCGACCGCTCCGCCGTCGGAGGCACCGGCACCGTCCGCGTCGCCCTCTGCGCCTCCGGCGACCGCAAGCCCGCCGCCTGCTTCGGGCACTGCCGCACCCAAGGCGACGCCTGCGCCGGCTCCGTTCACGCCGGTCTTCTACTACCAGTACGGGCAGAGCCCGACCCCGCGCACCCCCGTCGCGAACGACGTTCAGGTGAGCTGCACGCGGATGACCGTCGCGCAGGTCGTCACCGCGGAGATCTCGGATCACGAGGGCTCGTACCCGATCACGGCGGACCTCGAGACCGCCGGCTCGCGTTTCGAGATTGCGTTCACGGTGCGCAAGAAGGGCTTCGACGTCAACTACAGCGGTGGTGGTGCACTCATTAGTCAAAGCAATGCAGGCGATGAGTTGCGCCTTACTTTTAATGGCAGATACGGCACCGGCCCCACGGCTGCGGAGTCCGCAGGCCTCCCGGTGAACGGTTCCATTCGCGTGGAATTGGCCCTAGACTGCACGGCGCAGTCCCTGGTAGCAGAGAGCGTCGTTCTCACGACGCAGTGAATTTTCTGGTATCAGAATAGGCAGCAAGAGAGCGGCGACGACGGTCCGGGTTGGGAGGCCCCGGCCGGTTTTGGTGTCTCGAAATCCAAGTAGGGCGAGCAACTTCTATGAGGATTAGCCGTTGAACTCATTCGGAGCAGTGTCCTCGCTCCAGTGCAAGTGCCAGTAGGTAAAAGGAACGACCGTCACCAGAGGAGGTGCGGATTGTCAGCAAGTAGAAGCAGGAATCGGAGGAAATCGCTGGCGTCGCTTTTGGCGCTATCGGTTCTGATCTCCGTCGTAGCGCTTGTGGCTCCGATGACCACAGCGTCTGCGAACCACCCCGGCGGCTCCGTGTTGGACTGTACGCCGGAGCAGGCTGCGAACCCCACCACGGGCACAACGGGCGGGGCGCAGGGAACAGGCAACAGGCACACGATCACGTGTCAGCTCGAAGACCCGAACACGAACCAGCCCGTCCAGGCGACGGGGCCGGTCGCGATCGACTTCGAGATCGACTGCTTCAGTGGGTGTGGTGACGCGGCATATACGACTACGACGCAGAACCCCACCACGAACCAGGCCACGGTCGCTCCGACCGCGAACGAGGCGGGCGTCGACGGTGACCAGCCCGTCGGTACGACGGACGACATCCGGCAGAGCGCCGTCGACATGACGTGCGTCGTCAGCTCCGGCGCCTCGAGCTGCACGGTCACGTACCAGCGCACTGACGCCTCCGCGGGCGGTCCTAACGCGGGCGACATCGACATCGTCGCCGCGTGGATCGACCACGACGGCTCGGACGCGACCGACGAGTCCGACGGCGGCGAGACTCCCGGCGCCGACGACAACGACAACACCGACGCCGTCCAGAAGAACTGGGAGCAGCGTCAGGCGACCAACGTCGACTGTGGTCCTGCGAACGCGACCAACCAGACGGGGACGCAGCACACGACCACGTGCACGACGACCGACCAGTTCGGTCAGCCGGTCAACAACGCGCCCGGTCCGGTCGTGACGAGTGGCGGCGCGAACACGACGACGAACTGCGACGCCAACACGAACGCGAACGGTCAGGGCGCCTGCCAGATGCAGAACAACGGCAACCCCGACACCGTGACCGTCCGTCAGTGCACCGTCGACAGCGCGGCCGGCACGGGCAACTGCGACACGCAGACCAAGACGTTCCAGGCCGGCCAGGCCAGCGGCGTCGACGCGACGCCGGAGACCGACACGAACACCGTCGGCGACCAGCACGTCGTCACGTGCAACGTCTTCAACCAGTTCGGGAACACGAACAACAACCAGGGCACGACGAGCACGGTCTGCAACTTCGAGTTCTTCACGGGCTCGCCGTCGGACCAGGACGGCAACACGACGAACTCGCCGGACCGTTCCTGCACGACCCCGAACAACGCCAACAGCTGTCAGATCACGTACTTCTCGAACGCCGCCGGCACGGACCTCATCTGTGTCTACCTCGGAACGGACGAGGTGCTGGCGGGCAACAACAACGGCGGGACGTGTGACGGCGAGGGTCTGACCGACCCGACGACCGACAACGGGACGCCCGACCCCGCCACCGACGACCAGGACGTCGTGCAGAAGGTTTGGCAGGCCGCAGCGGGTCCTGCGACCCAGGTCAACGCCGAGCCCGAGGACGACACCAACCCGGTCAGCACGGCGCCGTGCACCTCGATCCCGCCGGGCGCCGGCGGCGTGAACGGAACCGGTGCCGGATGTTCGGCTCACACGATCGGCGTCTTCGCCGGTGCCGCGAACAACGCGCCCACGACGGCCACGCCCATCCGCGCAGACATCCTGCCGGGCAGCCCGAACGCATCGCAGGCGAGCGGCCAGGCCGAAGTCACCTGTGCCGTCGACAACACGGCCGGCCCCGGGATCACGTTCCCGGCTGGTCAGTCGCAGACGCACGAGTGCACGTACACGAGCAACGGCTCGCCGGGCACGGACACCGTCCGAGTCTTCGCCGACACGAACGGCAACAACATCTTCGATCAGGGCGAGCCCTTCGACGACGTCATCAAGAGGTGGGGAGGCCAGGCCTTCGCCCTCGCGATGACGGACGGCGACACCGCCACCGCGGGCACTTGCAACGAGTTCACGGTGCGCATCACCGACCAGCAGGGCAACCCGGTCGTAGGCCAGATCGTCGACGTCTCGCAGACGCTCACGGGCGCGGGGACCGAGCCGGGCGAGGACCGCGAGCTCGCGTTCTGCAACCCGACGGGCACGACGGGTCCGAACCCCACCGGCCAGGGCGGCACCGCATTCGGTGACGTCTCCGGCAACAACGCGGGCCAGACCGCCGGTCAGCCCGGCCGCAACACCACCGTTCGCGGTGAGGTGGGCCCGACCAACAACAACGGTGAGGTCACCTTCGGGATCACGATCAACAACGTGCCCGTCGGCCAGACCGCGACCGTCAACGTCCGTTCGTGGGTCGACGTCACCGTCGACAACGACACGTTCGACGCAGGCGAGCCCACGGACACGGCAACGAAGACGTGGACGCCGGGCGGCACCAGCTCGGTGACCGGCATGGACGCGACCCCCGAGACGGCGACCAACCCGAACGGGACGTCGCACCAGGTGACGGTCACGGTGACCGGCGCCAGCGGCCCGATCCAGGGCGTCACGCCGAACAGCATCATCGCCAGCAACGCCGCCGGGCGGCCTGCTGGTGACGTTGCCGACGCGAACGCCGGCACGAGCCCGAACGCGGCGAAGCACTCTGGGAACTTCAACGTCTACAACTGCACCGCCACGAACGCCCAGGGTGTTTCGACCTGCACCTATCAGGACGACGCGCCGGCGACCACGCCGACGCCTGCGGGCACCGACACGATCGTCTTCTACGTGAACCAGGCTGCTGGTGGCACCGCTGGCCCCGACGCCAACGAGCCCCAGGACGCGGTTCAGAAGACGTGGACCGCCGGTCCGCAGAACCTCGCGATCGACCTCCAGTGCACCGGCACGGGCACTGGTGACGACCTCGATGTCGGCGAGAACGCCGGAACCGGCAACCAGCCGGGCGGCACTGCCGAGAACGGGAACGTCGACTGCAGCAACCCGGTCAGCGACCAGGACGAGGTCTTCACGGCCTTCGTCACGACGCA
This sequence comes from Actinomycetota bacterium, assembly GCA_035942255.1. GTDB lineage: Bacteria > Actinomycetota > CADDZG01 > CADDZG01 > WHSQ01 > JALZEG01. Next base: position 8,015 of record DASZDG010000048.1, read on the forward strand.
GGCCGGCGTCGGCCAGCCGAACGTGCGTGTGGACTTCCAGTTCGGGAACCGCACGAACGCGAACGCAGCCGGTGCCAACAACTCGACCGACGACGCGACGCTCAACGCGACGCCCGGCGGTCAGATCGGCACGACGAACCCGCCGGGTGGCCCGGCTCTTCAGACGTTCTGTCTGACGAACGCCAACGGCACGTGTTCGGTCACGCTGACGAACCCGACGCCGCAGGCAGGCGACATCATCGACGTCACGGCCTTCATCTCGGGCCAGACGACGCCGGTGATCGTGGGTGGCACGCGCGACACCGCCACGAAGGCGTGGCAGGCCGGCGCGGTCAACCAGGTCGGGACGCTCACGCTCACCCCGCGTGCGGCGACGAACCAGGTCGGCACGCAGCACACCGTCACCGCGACGGTCCTGAACCAGTTCGGCCAGCCCGTGCAGGGCGCGAACGTCGACTTCCGGATCACGAACGGCCCGAACGCGGGTCTGGCGCAGGCCGGGATGACCGACGCGACGACGAACGCCGCCGGCCAGGCGACGTTCACCTACACGAGCAACGCAGTCGGCCAGGACACGATCGCTGCTTGCACCGAGACCGGTGGCAGCGAGAACGACACGTGCGACGCCGGTGAGCCCAACGCCACGGCGACGAAGAACTGGCAGACGGGTCCCGTCACGACGGGTGCCGTGAACCTCGATATGCAGTCCCGCCAGCAGTCCACGGCGGTCGTTCCCGGACCTCCGACGCCTGCGGGCGCGGACACGGCCGTGGACGACTGCGAGGTCACGACCCCGAACAACACCAACCGTGAGACCACGGCGTCGAACCAGATCAACCCGAACCAGGCGACTGGTGCAGCTGGCTCGACGAACTTCCACGAGATCTGCGCCGCGGCGTTCCAGACCAACGCGCAGGCTCCTACGCCGGGTGCACAGATCACCTTCACCATCACTGGTGTCGGCCGGATCTTTGCGGTCGGTGCGAACGAGCGCTGCAGCACCGCTACTACGCCGGCGGCCGGCACGACCGTCACGGTCACTGCCGACCAGAACGGCATCGCTCGTGCCTGCCTGTTCTCGCAGCAGGTCGGCCGTACCAACGTCACCGCTTCGTCCGGTACCCCGGCAGTGTCCGACACCGGCACGAAGGACTGGACCGTGAACCCGTCGACGGCTCGCTTCATCCAGCTGTGCCACGGTGACGTCGCAGGCACGACCTGTGTCACCGAGAACCAGACGAACGAGCCCAACGACGACCACCAGCTGACGGCTCGGGTCACCGACCGTCAGGGCAACCCCGTTGCCGGTGTACCCGTCCAGTTCCGTGAGACCGGCCCCGGCATCTTCACGCCTCAGGGTGGCAGCACGGCGACCGTCAACACGGACGCCAACGGTCTCGCCTCGGTGCTGCTCACGTCGGACGTCGTGGGTGACTCGACGATCGTCGCCGAGATCAGCCCGCCGGGGACCGTCGGTGGCTTCCGTGGCGCCGGTGCGAACGACGACGAGTGCGAGGCGCCGGCGGGCACGAACAACCAGCCCGCAGCCGGCAACTGTGTCTCGCAGACGCTGACGAAGCTCTGGAGGCCGGAGACCGTCGATCCCGAGTGCGACAACGGCGAGGACGACGACAACGACGGCTTCATCGACGAGGAGGACCCGGGCTGTGAGGACGGGACCGAGGCGCCGCAGAACCCGCCGGTGTTCGAGCGGACTCGTCACGAGCGCCGGATCAGCATCCGGTTCAACGACGGCACCGGGGCCCGGAACAACGGTCTCGTGGTCTTCGGCCGGCTTCGCCTCGGCCAGGACGGCACGAACCCCGAGTGCTTCCAGCAGGTGCCGGTCAACGTCCAGCGCCGGATCAACGGCCGCTGGGTGACCAAGAAGACGACGACCACCAACCGCCGTGGGCGGTACGCGGTCGAGATCTTCGACCAGGCATCCAGGTACCGTGCGGTTGCGCCTCGTCACGAGATCGTCGATGACGATCTGCGGACGATCGACATCTGCCTCAAGGCCGTCAAGGCCAAGAGGCACCGTCACCGCAGGTAAGCAGTGACTCGCTGACCTAAGCGAGAAGCAGTTCGGAGCCGGCCCCCTCGGGGGCCGGCTCTTTTTTTCTAGCGGGGTCGCAAGCGACCCCGCCCTTATGCGGTCGCGTCGTGTGCGCGGTGTCGTCGCCTTCGGCGACGGTTCTGCGGTCGCAAGCGACCCCGCCCTATGTGGACTCACCGGG
>DASZDG010000049.1:0-5157 GCA_035942255.1 Actinomycetota bacterium
GAACGGGGTCATGACGGCGGGGATGCACCACCGCTGGCGCTCGCGCGCGGCGGACCTCGCGCATGTCTCGGCGTCCTCGCGCGTGCTCGACGTGGCGACCGGCACCGGGGACCTCGCGATCGAGATGGCGGGGCGGGGGGCGGAGGTCGTGGGGATGGACTTCTCGTCCGAGATGCTGGCGATCGCGCGCCGCAAGGCGCCGGCGCTTCGCTTCGAGCAGGGGGACGCGCAGGCGCTGTCGTATCCGGACGGGACGTTCGACGCCGCGACCGTCGGGTTCGGGGCGCGGAACTTCGGCGACCTCGCGCAGGGGATCTCCGAGATGGCGCGGGTCGTCAAGCCGGGCGGGCGCGTCGTCGTGCTCGAGATCACGACGCCGACGAAGCCGCCGCTCTCGACGTTCTTCTCGTTGTGGTTCGACCGGGTCGTGCCGGCGCTGGGGCGGGTCGCCGGCGACCCGGACGCGTACACGTACCTGCCGGCGTCCGTGAAGCGGTTCCCGGACGCACGGGGGTTGGCCGCAATCATGGCCTCCGCCGGCCTGCGCGACATCGGGTGGGTGCTGACGGCCGGCGGGATCATCGCGATCCACCACGGGACGAAGGCTTCCTCGTGAGCGCGGTCGATCCCGCAGTCGCCCGCGTGGTCGACGCGGGCGGGGCGCAGATCCCTTCGCTGCTCGCCGCCATCGAGACGCGGCTGGCGGTGGCGGCCGGGGGGCACGGCTCCGTGCTCGCGACGCACGCGGGGGCGACGATCGCCGCGGGCGGCAAGCGGTTGCGGCCGCTGCTCGTCCTGCTCGTCGGCGGCGTGGAGTCCGAGGCGCTCGTGCGCGCCGCGGCGTCTGTCGAGCTGGTCCACGCGGCGACGCTCGTCCACGACGACGTGCTGGACGCCGCCGACCTGCGGCGAGGGCGGCCGACGGTGGTGGCGACCTCCGGACGGATGATGGCGACGGCGACCGGCGACCTGTTGTTCTCGCGCGCGTTCGCCGAGCTCGCGCTGAACGACGACGCCGAGCAGATCCGTGCGCTGTCGCGGGCGTCGTCCGCGCTCGCGCGCGGTGAGCTGCTCCAGCGCGAGGACGCGTTCGACGCCTCCGTGTCCGTCGAGCGCTACCTGCTGCGCTGCGAGCTGAAGACCGCGGCGCTGTTCGAGGCGGCGTGCGAGCTGGGCGCCTTGGTCGCGGGCCGCGAGACGGAGGCGCTCGCGGCCTTCGGCCGCCGGATCGGCTTGGCGTTCCAGTTGTTGGACGACGTGCTCGACGTCAGCGGGCCGCCCGAGCGGACGGGCAAGCACCGCGGCACCGACCTCCTCGACGGCACGGTCACGCTGCCGTTCATCCTCGCCGGCCTGCCGATCGACCCGCGCACGATCGACAAGCCCGAGCGGGCCGCCGAGGTCTGCGACGCGATCGCGGCCACCGGCGCGCTCGAGGAGTCGCGCGCACGTGCGCTCGCCATCGTCGAGGAGGCGAAGTCAGAGCTGCCGGACCTTCCGCAGCGACGCGCTCTGGAGCTCGTCGCCGACGGCGTCGTCGAGCGGTACAGCTGACCGAGCGAAACGCTGACCGGTTAGGATCCGCGGTGCGGATGCCCGCCCTGCCTGACCTGATAGCCGTGCTCGCCGGAGTGGGCGCTGTGCTCGGCGGGATCATCGGATTCGCTGTCCACCCGGCGAGCGACCGCCAGATGATCAGCAACGTGGTCGACGGCGGCCAAGTCGGTGCGATCCTTGGCGGACTGGCCGCGTTCACGATCTGGCTGGGAGGGACCGCCGCCGGTGCATAATGGCGATGTGGACATTGGTCGTTCCCTGTTTCGCCGCCGCACCGCCGCGACAATCGCGGGAACGTCCCTGGCCGGCTTTGGAGCAGGAGCGGTTCTCGGCGGCGCCGAGACGACCGCTGTCGCGTACTACCTCGTGGGCGCCGCTCTCGTCGCGGCAGCGACATCGCTGGCGCTGGCGACGCAGCTGACGACGGTTCTCGGCCGCGGGGCGTCGGGGCGGAAAGCAAAGACACCCCCCGCACGGCCGCGCGCATGGCGTGCCGTGCTCGGATACGAAGACGAGCTCGTCGCCTTGGCCGCGGTGATCTTCGGCGTCGTCGCGATCATCGACGAGTCCGTTGCCCTCGCCGCCGCAGCTGGTCTGCTCGGGCTGCTCGCCGGCGGCGGACGCCTGACGGGCGCCCGCAAGAAGTAGTGGCCTAGAAGTCCTCGGGGAGGACGTGGTCGCCCTCGAGCGCGGTGATGAAGCGCTCGATCTCGTCCTCCATGTTGGCCTGCATCAGGCGCTTGAGGTCGCGAACGAGGGCCTCGGTGCCGCGGTCGAGCTCCTCGTCGAAGCGCTCGACGACGTTCTGCTCGTACACCCCGGTCCCGTTCCACTCGCAGTTGGGGCAGCGGAGCGTGACCTCCCAATGGGTGGCCCCGGCCTCCTCCCACTCCACCGGATAGACGAGGCCCGACTCGCAGGTGCCGCACAGATGAAGGTCGGCGGTCTCGGCGTGCTCGTGGTGCGCCGGCAGCGAAGGGCTCCGCGGAGCGGCGCCCGTGGGCTCGTTCTCGAAGTACACGACCTCGATCGTCTTGCCCGAGGGAAGGACGACTCGGCGGACGTGGTGGTGGTGATGATCAGGGTGCTGGCTCATGTGAACCTCTGCGCCCTTCATCGGACAGTGGCCGACCGAACTTGACAGCAATTCGAATACGTGCTGGACGCGGGCGCGTTCCCCGCACCGGCTACGCTTCCGGGACCGCTACCGAGGAGTCCCAATGCCGGGCATCGGCATCCCTGAGCTCATCATCGTCCTCGTCATCCTCCTGGTCATCTTCGGGCCGAAGCGCCTGCCCGGCCTGGGGCGCTCGCTGGGCTCCGGAATGCGGGAGTTCAAGGACTCGATCAGCGGCCGCTCGAAGGACGAGGACGACGAGCAGGACGAGCCGCTCGCGCTCGAGCGGAGCACGGCGTCCTCGGTGTCGGAGCAGCGCGCCGACGACCGGGTCTCCGAGCCGCGCGCGTAGACGTTGGCCACCGCGCTCCGCGGCCCGGTCAAACACGACGAGCACCTGAGCCTCGTCGAGCACCTCGACGAGCTGCGCTCGCGGCTGATCGTCTGCGTCCTCGCGCTCGTCGTCTGCTTCGGCCTCACGTTCTGGCAGAACGAGGCGGTCCTCGACGTCATCAACGAGCCGCTCAAGAACACGCAGAACCTCGAGGGGGAGAAGCGCTCGAACGACCCGCTCGAGCAGAGCGCGCGCTTCCAGATCGAGACCGGGAAGTCCGCGCGGGCGAACCAGCTCGCCGCGCGGCGCCAGCGGCTGGCGATCGAGGCGCAGCTCGCTTTGGCCGACGACCTCTCGCGGGGCCAGCGCGCGGCACTCGAACTGGCCCGGGACGGGTGGTTCGCGGCGGAGCGCGCGAGCGCGCGGCAGGCCGAGGCGGTCCCGTCCAACCGCGAGCGGCTTCCCGTGACGCTCGGGGTCGCCGAGCCGTTCACGACGACGATGAGCGTCGCCTTCTACGCGGCGCTGCTGCTCGCGCTGCCGCTGATCCTCTACCAGGCGTACGCGTTCGTCATACCGGCGTTCGAGCCCGGGGAGCGGAGGATCGCGGTCCCGCTGCTGATGCTCGTGCCGGTCCTGTTCCTCGGCGGCGTGGCCTTCGGCTACTTCGTCGTCTTACCTCGTGCCGTCGAGTTCCTCCAGAACTTCAACGACGACGAGTTCGACATCCTCATCCAGGCCCGGGACTACTACAAGTTCGCGATCATGTTCGTGGCGGGGATCGGGGTGCTGTTCCAGATCCCCGTCGGTGTTCTGATCGTCACGCGGCTCGGGATCGTCACGCCGCGCCAGCTGCAGCGCAACTGGGGCTACGTCCTGCTCGGGATCGCGGTCCTCGCCGCGGTCGCGACGCCCACCCCCGATCCGGTCACGATGACGCTCGCGATGCTCCCGCTGTTCGTGCTCTTCGAGCTGAGTATCCTGATCGCAGCCTGGGTCAACCGGGTGAGCCCGCCGGGCTCGCTCTGGGGCGACGACGACGAAGAGGTCGCGCTCGCCCACTCCGACGAAGACGAGGACTGACTCCACCCGATGCTGTTCGACCTCCGTGGCCGCGGCCGGCGCCGCACCGTCCAGGTCATCTACCTGACGCTCGCCATCCTCCTGGGCGGTGGCCTCGTGCTGTTCGGGATCGGCGGCGACGTCCAGGGCGGCCTCGTCGACGCGCTGACGGGCAGCGACGGCGGGTCGGACAACGACGCCCTCGAGGAGCAGGTCGAGAAGGCCGAGGAGCGCGTCAAGGCCAACCGGCAGGACCCGAACGCCTGGGCCGAGCTCGCCCGCGCGAAGTTCAACCTGGCCGGCCAGACCGACGGCTTCGACGAGACGACCGGCGCCTTCGACGGTGACTCGAGGGCGGTGGTGCTCGACGCGACGCGTGCGTGGGAGCAGCACCTGAAGCTCGCGGGCGACAAGCCCAACGCGGACGTCGCCGCGGTGCTGACCCGGGCCTTCGTCGCGCTCGACCAACCCGAGAAGGCGGTCCGGACGCAGGAGATCCTCATCGACTCGTTGCCGAACCCAGGCTTCGGGCAGTACCTCGCGCTGGCCGAGTACGCCTACCTCGCGGGCCAGACGCGCAAGGGCGACCTCGCCGCGGCGAAGGCGGTCGAGGACGCGAAGGAGGAGGACCTCCCGAAGGAGAAGATCGACGAGATCGAGTCGACGGGAGCGGCGCTGAAGTCCCAGATCGCGCAGCAGCAGGCCGAGCAGGCGGGCGGCGCAGCGGGCGGCACCCCCGCCCCGACGGGCCCGTAGCACCGCACCAACCCGTCGCTATCCTTCCCCGCCGCGCCCCTGTAGCTCAACTGGCAGAGCAGCGGACTCTTAATCCGAAGGTTGAAGGTTCGATTCCTTCCGGGGGCATGACGTACACCCCCGAGCTGGCCCGCGTTGATCGGGCGCGCGGCACCCCCACGCCATTCCATCGTCGGACTTGACCGCGGACAGGCACGCGCGGCTTCGGGCGGCGCCCGGCAGTCATCAGGGGCCGGACGACGACGCTACCGGTACGGCCTCACCCTCGCGCTCCTCCACCCGCCAGAAGTGGCGTAGCCGGAAGGGGGAATCCGGGAAGCTCCGGGTGAGG
>DASZDG010000050.1:0-76314 GCA_035942255.1 Actinomycetota bacterium
TTCGTGTCCCCGCCCCAGCGCGGCACGACGTGCATGTGGAGGTGCCCCGGGATCCCGGCCCCCGCGACGCTGCCGAGGTTCATCCCGACGTTGAACCCGTGGGCGCCCATCGCCTCGCGGACGACCCGCACGGACTCCGCGGAGAGGTCCATGAGCTCGTGCCGCTCGGCCTCGTCCAGGTCGGCGAGCTCGCCCGCGTGCCGCTGCGGCGCCACCATGAGGTGGCCGGTGTTGTAGGGGAACGCGTTCAGGAGCACGAACGCGGTCGGCCCCCTGTAGAGGACCTCGTCGCCCTTGGCGAGGTGGTCGCAGAAGATGCACCCGTCGTCGGAGCCGGAAGTCGACACGTACTGCATCCTCCAGGGGCTCCAGAGCCGTTCCAAGTCGCTTCTAGAGCGACGGCTCGACGCGCCGCTCACGCACGTCTGCGGCGATCCCGTCGACCAGCTCCGCTACCGGGACGCCGCGGGTCTCCTCGCCACTCCTGCGGCGCAACGACACGGTGTCGGACTCGGCCTCGTTGTCGCCGACCACGAGCATGTAGGGGACCTTCTGCAGCTGCTGCCGGCGGATCTTTGCCCCCATCGTGTCGGTCGTGTCGTCGACCTCCGCGCGGATGCCTGCGGCGCGCAGCCGCCCCTCGACCGTGCGCGCGTACGCGACGTGCCGGTCCGCGATCGGGATGAGCACGGCCTGGACGGGCGCGAGCCACGTCGGGAACGCACCGGCGAAGTGCTCGACGAGCACGCCGGTGAAGCGCTCGACGGAGCCGAACAGCGCGCGGTGGATCATCACGGGCCGGATGCGCTCGCCGTGCTCGTCGATGTACTCGAGGCCGAAGCGCTCGGGGTGGTTGAAGTCGACCTGGATCGTACAGACCTGCCACGACCGTCCGATCGCGTCGCGCACGTCGATGTCGATCTTCGGCCCGTAGAACGCGCCGTCGCCCTCGTCGACGGTGTAGTCGAGCCCGGCCTTCTCGAGCGCCTGCGGAATCGCGCTCTCGGCGAGGTCCCACAGCTCATCCGAGCCGACGGCCTTGTCCGGCTTGGTCGAGAAGCGCACGCCGTCGGGGCCCAGTCCCACGGTGCCGTACAGCGCACGGAAGAAGTCGATGACGCCGACCATCTCGTCGACCACCTGGTCCGGGCGGCAGAAGATGTGCGAGTCGTCCTGCGTCAGGCCGCGGGCGCGCATCAGGCCGTGCAGGGTCCCCGACCGCTCGTAGCGATAGACCGTGCCGAGCTCGGAGTACCGGATCGGCAGCTCGCGGTACGACCGCGTCTTCGACCGGTAGACGAGGACGTGGAACGCGCAGTTCATCGGCTTCGCGAAGTACTGCGTCTCGTCCAGGTCCATCGCCGGGAACATGTTCTCTTTGTAGAAGCCGAGGTGGCCGCTCGTCTCCCACAGCGTCGACCTGCCGAGGTGCGGCGTGAACACCGGCTGGTAGCCGCGCTCGAGGTGCATCTCGCGCGACAGGTTCTCGAGCTCCATGCGGACGATCGCGCCCTTGGGATGCCACAGCGCGAGGCCGGGGCCCACCTCGTCGGCCCACGAGAACAGCTCGAGCTCGCGGCCGAGCTTGCGATGGTCGCGCTTCTCGGCCTCCTCGAGGCGGTGGAGGTAGTCGTTCAGCGCGTCCTTCGACTCCCACGCGGTGCCGTAGATGCGCTGGAGCATCGGCTTGGTCTCGTCGCCGCGCCAGTACGCGCCGGCGCCGCGCAGGAGCTTGAAGGCCTTGATGCGGCCGGTGCCGGGGACGTGGGGGCCGCGGCACAGGTCGACGAACGCCGGCTCGTCCGCACCCGGGGGCGTGTTCTTGTAGATCGAGATGACCTCGCCCTCGGCCGCCTCCTGCTGCGTCAGGTCGTCGGCGCCGTTCGAGCCCACGCCCTCGATGATCTCCACCTTGTAGGGCTGGTCGGCGAACAGCTCCAGGGCGCGGTCGCGGTCGATCTCCTCGCGCTCGAAGCGCTGGTTCTCCTTGACGATCGCGCGCATCTCGTCCTCGATGCGCTCGAGGTCCTCGGGCGTGAACGGCTTCTCGACGTCGAAGTCGTAGTAGAAGCCGTCTTCGATCGGGGGGCCGATCGAGTACTTCGCCCCCGGGTAGAGCCGCAGGACCGCCTGCGCCAGCACGTGCGCAGTCGAGTGCCGCAGGATGTAGCGACCGTCGTCCTCGGTAGTCACGATCACGCGGGCCTCGGCTCCCTCGGGGACGACGTACGAGAGGTCGCGCTGCTTGCCGTCGACGACGAGAGCGAGGGGGCCGGGCGCGGCGGCCTCCTTCGCGAGGGCGAAGCCGTCCTTGGAACCGTCCCCGACGGCCGTGTAGGTCATGGGGACGATGGTATCGGGGCTACGCGTCAGGCGACGGACGCGTCGTAGATGCTCTGGATGGAAGCGTCGAGGGCCGCGTCGAAGTCGTCCTGGCTCTGGTTCGCCGACAGGCCTTCGGTCAGGCCGCGCGAGAAGCTCGCCACGACGCCCTTGTTGCGGGCGAGCCTGCGGTTGGCCTCCTCCCGGCTGTAGCCGCCCGACAGCGCGACCACGCGCACGACGTTGGGGTGCTCCGTCAGCTTCAGGTAGAAGTTGTCCTCCTCGGGCAGCGTCAGCTTGAACATGACGCGCTCGTCGGTGCCGAGGCGGTCGAGCGACTCGAAGATCGCGTCCCTCAGCATCGCCTCGGCCTGTGCCTTCTCGGGGCTCTTGATGTCGACCTCGGGCTCGAGGATCGGGACGAGCCCGCGGCCCACGATCTGACGGCCGATCTCGAACTGCTGCTCGACGATCGCGTCGATCCCGGCCTTGTCGGCGAGCTTGACGACCGAGCGCATCTTCGTGCCGAAGACGCCGGCGGCGACCGCACGGCCCAGGAGGTCGTCGAGGTTGGGGATCGGCTTCATCACCTGGACGCCGTCGCTCTCGTCGGCGAGGCCCTTGTCGACCTTCAGGAACGGGACGACGTGCTTGGCGCTCCACAGGTAGTCGACGGTGGGACGTCCGTCGATCGTGCGATCCATCGTGTCCTCGAACAGGATCGCCCCGATGATGCGGTCCCCGTTGAAGCTCGGGCTGGTGATGATGCGGCTGCGCATCTCGTGCATGACGGCGAACATCTCGTCGTCGTTGGAATACGCGTCCGCCCCGACGCCGTAGCGCTCGAGCGCCTTCGGCGTGCTCCCTCCGCTCTGGTCGAGGGCCGCGATGAAGCCGTTGCCGGTTCGGATCTTCTGGAGCTGCTGGTCGTTCACTGAGATCACCCCTATGTCGACGTCGTGGGGCCAGAATCCCACACCGCCGCGGCGGCTTGCCAGTCGCGGCGTTGTGGTTCGATTGAGGCGATGAACGGGCCGGACGAGAACGCCAACGTCGACATGGTCAAGCGGTTCCTCCGGGGGCAGAACCTCGAGCAGGTGGCGCGGGTCGACGAGGCGATCGAGCTGTACGAGAGCATGCTCGCCGGGGGGTTCGACTCGGTCGGCCCCTACGACCGGCTCATCGAGATCTACTCCGCGAGGGCCCTGCACGGAGACGTCGTCCGCGTCGCCGGCGTCGCCCTCGTCCAGGTCCACACCTACCCCGAGAAGAAGCAGTGGTACGAGCAGATGCGGGACGCCGCGGCGAAGGCCGCGACCTCGGTCCCGCGGGCCGCGCCGAAGACCACCGGTTGACCGAGCTGGAGACGATCCTCCACGAGAGGATCGCCCGGGGTGGCCCGATGCCGTTCGGCGCGTTCATGCAGCTCGCGCTCTACCACCCGCGCCACGGCTACTACTCCGGGGGCCGCGAGCGCTCCGGCTGGCGCGGGCACTTCCTGACGTCGCCCGAGCTGACTCCGCTGTTCGGCTCACTGTGGGCGCGGGCGTTCGAGAAGGCGTGGCGGGGTCTAGGCGCGCCGCCTGAGTTCACGGTCGTAGAGGTGGGGCCGGGCGAAGGCGGCTTCGCCGCGGCCGTGCTGTCGTCGGTGCCCCCCGAGCTCGGCCGCGTGCTCCGGTACCGGCTGGTCGAGCGGATCCCCGCGCTGCAGGAGCGCCAGGCGGAGCTCCTCGACGGCTACGACGTCTCGTGGAGCCCGTCTATCGCCGAGGTCCCGCCGGCCCCGCACGGGATCGTGTTCGCGAACGAGGTGCTCGACAACCTCCCCGTGCACCTGGTCGAGAGGCGTGACGGCGCGCTGCTCGAGGTGTGCGTCGACTCCGCCGGCGGACGCCTGGTCGAGAGCCTGCGCCCGCCGGCGGGCGGCGAGCTGGAGGCATGGCTGGAGCGCGCGGGGGCGGAGGTCCCCGAGGGGCACCGGGTCGAGGTGACGATGGCGGCCGAGTCGTTCGTCCGTCACTGCGCGGCGGCGTTCGGAGCGGGAGCGCTCGTGCTCGTCGACTACGGGGTCGAGTCGGGCGAGCTGGCGGAGCGGCCGCGGGGGACGCTCGTCGCCTACTCGGGGGCCGGGGCGACCGAGGACGTGCTGGCGCGGCCCGGCGAGCAGGACGTCACCGCGCACGCGAACTGGACGATCGTGCGGCGGACCTGCGAGGCCCTCGGGCTGGACGCCGCGGGGCCGGTCCCGCAGAGGGAAGTTCTCCTGGGGCTCGGGGCGCGGGAGCTAGGCGACGAGCTGCGGGCCGAGCACGCGCGGGCGGCGGCAGAGGGCCGCGGAGCGGAAGCGGTGCGCGCGCTGTCGCGCCGCAGCTCGCTGGGGGCGCTGGTGGATCGCGGGGGCCTCGGGGGCCTCGGTGTGGTCATCGCGACGCGCGGCATCCCCCCGGACACGCTTCCTTAGCTCCGGGCGCGAAAAGAGGCCGGCCCCGCCGGCCTCTTTCCCTCCTCCGGCAGTAGCTCTTAGCTCGTCAGAGCCTTCGCACCGGTCGTGTCGATCGCGATCTTACGCGGCTGGACCTCGGCGGCGTACGGGATCGCAACCTCGAGGACGCCGTTCTCGAACCGGGCGTTGATCTGCTCGACGTCCAGGCCCTTGCCGAGCTGCACCCTCTGCGTGAAGTCGCCGTAGAACGTCCCGCGCCGGGTGAAGCGGACCTTGTCCGCCTCGAACGGGAACTTGCGGCGGCCGTTGATCAGAAGGGTGTTCTCCTGGACCGTGACCTCGACCTCGTCCGGGTCGACGCCCGGCAGGTCCATGCGGATCACGAGACGGTCCTCGGTGTGGAACACGTCGGTCGGGACGGAGTAGCCGCCTGAAGGCCACACGGGGGCCGAGGGGTCCGACCCGAAGAAGCGGGAGACGATCTCGTCGAACTCGGAGCGGCCGTTCGGAAAGGCACGCATCTCTCTAGCACCTCCTGTTGCCGAATCCTGAACTTGCGGAGTCTTTATAGCATTTTCGCCCGCAGGTGTCAACAGATAATCTGAGCGCTACTGACTCAACTTCTGGAGCCGCTCCATCGCCATCGCCTCCCAGCGCTCCGCCACCTTCTCCCCCGGCCCCCCCGGGAAGCAGTGCCCGAGCTCGTGCGCGAGCAGCGCCCCCCAGAACTGCCGCAGCGTCGGCGGCGGGTCGACCACCGCGCCCTGCGAGTAGTACAGGCGCCAGCGGTCGAGGTCCTGGGCGATCGCGTTCGGGAAGAACATGAGGTCGCACAGCCGCCCCTGGGCGTCGTCCTCGATCGCGGCCGTCAGCACCGCGTCGGCGAGGTGGCCGTCGTCCGGGATGTTCGTGACCCCGAGCCGGGACGCGAGCTTGACCTGGAACAGGTGCTTGGTCAGCGGGTACCAGAGGTCGACCTTCTTGAGGTCGGCGATCGCCCGGTTCAGCCGCGTCTTGCTCCGACCGAACGCGACGTTGTGCACCACGATCCCGGGCGGGTTGATCACGGGCGAGGGCGACGGCGACGGGGAGGGTGACGGCGTGGGGGCCGCGGCTCGCGGCTCCGCGCCGCCGCGGCCGGTGCAAGCGGGGAGCACGAGCGCGGCGGCAACCGTGACTGCGAGAAGACGCTTCATCCGGCCTCAGTACCCGAGAGCGGGGTCGACGATCCCTTCGAGGGGCTCGCCGGCGGCGAACCTCTCGACGTTGCGCCTCACCATCGCGGCGAGCTCCGGGACCGCCATCGGCCACGTGTTCGCGACGTGCGGCGTGATCAGAGCGTTCGGCAGCGTCCACAGCGGATGGTCCGCGGGAAGCGGCTCCGGCTCGGTCACGTCGAGGGCGGCTCCCCCGATCGATCCGTCGCGCAGCGCGCGGACGAGAGCGTCCGTGTCGACGAGGCCCCCGCGCGCGACGTTGACCAGCCACGCGTCCCGGTGCATCAGCGCGAGCGCGCGTCCGTCGATCAGGTTGCGGGTCTCGTCGGTCAGCGCGGCGGCGAGGACGACGAACGCGGCGTCCGGGAGCAGCCTGTGCAGCTCACCCACCGGATGGGTCGCGGCCGCGCCGTCCAGCGGCCGGCCGGACCGGTTCACCGCGAGAGTGCGGGTGCCGAGGGGGCCGAGCATCCCCACGAGCGCGCGCCCGATGCCGCCGGTCCCGATCAGCAGGACGGTTGCGCCGCTCAACGACCGCTCGGTGCGGTCCAACGGGTTCGGGACCTGCTCCCACTCCGTAGCGCGCGCGTGCACGTGCAGCCGCCGCGCGGCCCCCAGCATCAGCGTCAGCGCGTGCTCGGCGGTCGTGTGCCCGTAGACGCCCTTGGTGCACGTCCACGTCCGGCTGCCGTCGATGACTCCGGCCGCGACGAAGTCCTCGATCCCCGCGAAAGGGAGCTGCACCCACGAGATCGCGGACCCGTCGAGGGTCTTGCGCAGGCTCTCGGGGTCCCAGGGGTCGGTCCACACGAGCGCGTCGGCGTCCGAGGGGGCCGCGAGGACGCCGCCGGCTGCGGTGACTGCCTCCTCGAGCACCGGGAGCGAGCCTGGGCACAACGCGACGCGAACGGTCACAGCAGCGGCTCGGCCGCCGGAACGACGCGGCCGCTGCCGCACGTCGGGCACGTAGCCGCGACAACGTCGCCGTGCGCCGGGAACGTGTCGCCGCAGTCCTCGCACCGCAGGACGTGGAAGCTGTCCTCGTTCATGGTCCGAGGCTAGCGTGCGCCACGTGAACCGCTACTTCTCCCCCTTGGGAGACTCCCCTCGAGGAGCTCGACCCGGGATGATCAACGAGTCAAAATCCGCGCCCTCGTGAAGCATCCGAACGGTGACGGACTCCGCGGCCGACCTATTCGACGAATCGTCCACCAACTCGCGCGTAGCGGTCATGACCTCAGCAGCGGCATCCCGGTTGAAGGTCTTGAGAAGGTCCTCCAGGCGGCTCAGGAACATTTCGCCGTTCCACCGGTAGGCGCAGGAGATCACGTCGCGGCCCAGCTGCGTGCGAAGGTCACAGAACGCAGCTGCCGCAGCCCATCCGTCGACGTTGTGCGGCTCGATGATCGCGGACACCAGAAATCCCGTCGTACCCTCCTCCACGTCCCCCTCGGACGCTGCTACAACACCGAGGTTGAACCACGCCTCACTGCAAAGCGCGTCCATTCTCAGAGCGTTCTCGAGCCTCTCTCGCCGCTCTTCATGGGTGGGGGCCTCATCCGAGACATCAGCGGCCGCGACCGCCTCTTCAGCCCGTCGGTTCTGTTCGTCACCCACACGAGTGCAAATCAGAGCCAGCACCCACGCCTTTAGCCGCCACTCGTCTTCAGCATCAAGACCGAACTCGAGTAGATGGGTTTCGAAAGCTGTGCGGGCGTCCTTATAGCGTCCCGAGTACATGAGGGCGTCCGCGCGGAGCGCCGGCGTCATCGCGTCTGCCTTTAGGTTCATCGCACGGTCGTACATCGCTACCGCAAGATCAAACTGGCCCGACAGGAAGAGAGCTCCGCCGAACTCTCGCGGAAAATACGCCCTCGACAGGTAGTCTGGATCGTAATGCGCGGCCATGGCGAAGTGCGACGCGGCTTCCTTCCACGCGGCCTTCGAGCCAAAGTGATTTCCAAGGTTGTAGTGAGCGATTCCGATATCGCGCCTGGTCCCCTGCTCCTCTGCGCTCTTCAGCTGTTTCCTCAGTCGACGGGTAACAGCGTCGCGCTCGTGAGGAAGGAGGTAGGCACTCCTCATCATCGCCGGAGTTAAGAAGAGCATAGCCATGAGTTCGTTCTCGTCCGCGTTCCCTGCGCCGAAACGCTCTGCCAAGGCGACCGCCTCGATAACCCGGTGCGAGCGAGTAAACACACCAATAACGCGGAAGAGCACGTCGGGGTAAAAGAGGAGATGCGCTCTGTCAGCGATCGCGGCGATCATCCGAGCAGCAGCGTCCGTCTGGCCAACCTGGTCCAACGCAAGCGCGAGCGTGAGCAAGACGTCCGCCGCGACACCGTCGGGAGTGGCGGGTTCGTTGGCGGTCACTAGGTGGTGGGCAGTCGCACTCCCCACATCTCTGAACGTTGCGCGGATGACCTCGTCGTCCACAAGAACCGTGGCGGCCGAGGAGTCCTCCTCGCGAATCTGGATGAGGTCCGGGAACTGCGATGTGAGCGCCCGAATCGTCCGAACGAGCTGCAGCGAGTCGACGCCTCGTACGGTTGATCCGACTGTCTCGAACCGGACCGGCACCGGCAAAGCGCGCTTTGGATCGCGGATCCCGTAATACATCTCGACGTCGGCAGCGAGCGATTGCCACCGCTCGGGCGTCAGCTCATCCGCACTGCTGAACTTGAGCGTAGTGCCCTTCGATGTCTGGCCCCCGTAGTACGGGTCGAAGGCATGCATCCACTTCCCATAGAGAGCACCGCTGCGACCATGGTGCAGCACGATCAGAACTGGGAGCTTCATCTCGGCAAAGTACGAAACCGTCGAAGGCAATAACCGCACGCGCAAACGGTTGTCCTTGCCGGCGGTTCCCTTTAGCTGAACCTTAAAAATCCGTCCCGTCGCCGACTCGTCTTGAAAAATCTCGACTTCGCCATCCATTCCGTAGTCCTGGTCCTGGACGCGAAACACCCATTCGTCAGGAAGGGCGCGCGAGAAGGCGTCTTTCGAAAGCCGCTCTTGTACGTGCTGTGCGGGTCGGCGAGGCATAGGCCCCCCTGCATTCCTCTTACTCACGAGCTTCCCCCTCCCACCCTGCGCATCCGAACGTACGTTCGAGGATATCAACCGGCGGGGCAAACTCCGGGATTTCGAGTTCATCCCGCTACTTGACTCACCTCTCGTCGCGCCGGAAGGTCAGGCCCCCCTCGGCCGCGTCGACCGTGATCGTGTCGCCGTCCCGGAACGTCCCGTCGAGCAGTCGCAGCGCCAGCTCGTTCTCGATCTCGCGCTGGATCAGCCGCTTCAGAGGACGCGCCCCGTACGCCCCGTCGTAGCCCTTGTCCGCGAGGTACTCCCGCGCCGCCGGCGTCAGCCGCAGCTCGACGTCGCGCTCCGCCAGGCGCTGCTCGAGGTGCGCCAGCTGGAAGTCGACGATCCGCGCGAGGTGGTCCCGGCTCAGGCGGTGGAACACGATGATCTCGTCGACGCGGTTCAGGAACTCCGGCTTGAAGTGGTCGCGGACCGTTGCGAGGACCTTCTCCGACATCGTCTCTTCGGTCTCGTCCGCGGACAGGATCCACCGGGAGCCGAGGTTCGACGTCATGATGATCACGGTGTTCTTGAAGTCGACGGTGCGCCCCTGGCCGTCGGTGAGGCGGCCGTCGTCGAGGATCTGCAGGAGCACGTTGAACACGTCCGGGTGCGCCTTCTCGATCTCGTCGAGGAGCAGCACCGAGTAGGGACGCCGGCGCACGGCCTCGGTCAGCTGACCGCCCTCGTCGTAGCCGACGTAGCCCGGCGGCGCGCCGACGAGGCGCGACACCGTGTGCTTCTCCATGTACTCGCTCATGTCGAGCCGCACCATCGCGCGCTCGTCGTCGAAGAGGAACTCAGCAAGAGCGCGCGCGAGCTCGGTCTTCCCGACGCCGGTGGGGCCGAGGAAGATGAACGAGCCGACCGGTCGGTTCGGGTCGCCGAGGCCCGAGCGGGCGCGCCGGATCGCGTTCGACACCGCCGCCACGGCCTCGTCCTGGCCGACGACGCGGGCGTGGAGGTTCTCCTCCATCGCCACGAGCTTGGCGACCTCGCCCTCCATCAGCTTCGCGACCGGAACGCCGGTCCAGCGCGAGACGACCTCGGCGATGTCCTCCTCGTCGACCTCTTCCTTGAGGAACTTGCGATCGGCCTGCAGACTCGCCAGGCGCTCGTTGGACTCCGCGAGCTGCCGCTCGAGCTCGACCAGCCGCCCGTACCGCAGCTCCGCCGCGCGTCCGAGATCGCCGTCGCGCTCGGCCCTCTCGGCCTCCCCGCGCACCTGCTCCATCTCGGCCTTCAGCGCGCGGATCCCGTCGATCGCGACCTTCTCCTCGCCCCAGTGGGCCTTCATCCCGTCCATCTCCTCGTGGAGGGACGCGAGCTCCTCCTCGATCCGCGCCAGCCGCTCGCGCGACGCGGCGTCGGTCTCCTTCGCCATCGCTGCCTTCTCGATCTCGAGCTGCTTCGCGCGCCGGTCGAGCACGTCGATCTCGGTCGGCATCGAGTCGATCTCGATGCGGAGCCGCGACGCGGACTCGTCGACGAGGTCGATGGCCTTGTCCGGCAGGAACCGACCGGTCACGTAACGGTCGGAGAGGACGGCCGCGGCGACGAGGGCCGCGTCCTGGATGCGCACACCGTGGTGCACCTCGTAGCGTTCCTTCAGCCCCCGCAGGATCGCGATCGTGTCGGGGACGCTCGGCTCGCCGACGAGGACGGGCTGGAAGCGGCGCTCGAGCGCCGGGTCCTTCTCGACGTGCTTGCGGTACTCGTCGAGCGTGGTCGCGCCGACCATGCGCAGTTCGCCGCGGGCGAGCATCGGCTTGATCATGTTGCCGGCGTCGACGGCACCCTCGGCCGCGCCGGCGCCGACGACCGTGTGTAGCTCGTCGACGAAAGTGATGACCTCGCCTTCGGAGTCGGCGATCTCCTTCAGCACCGCCTTCAGGCGCTCCTCGAACTCGCCGCGGTACTTCGACCCCGCGACCATCGAGCCGATGTCGAGCGAGACCAGCCGCTTGTCCTTCAGGGACTCGGGCACGTCGCCTGCGACGATGCGGTTCGCGAGACCCTCGACGATCGCGGTCTTGCCGACGCCGGGCTCGCCGATCAGCACCGGGTTGTTCTTCGTCCGGCGCGACAGCACCTGGATCACGCGGCGGATCTCGTCGTCCCGCCCGATGACGGGGTCGAGCTTGCCGCGCCGGGCCGCCTCGGTGAGGTCCCGGCCGAACCGCTCGAGCGCCTGGTACTTCTCCTCCGGGTTCTGGTCGGTGACGCGCTGGGAGCCGCGGATCTCCTTCAGCCCCGCGAGCACCTTGGCGCGGTCGACGCCCGCCTCGGCCAGCGCGTGGCCGGCCTCGTCCTTCGACTCGAGGAACGCGAGAAGCAGGTGCTCCGTCGAGACGTAGGCGTCGCCGAGCGAGCCCGCCTCCTCCGCGGCCCGGTCGAGCAGCGCCACGAGGTCCTGCGAGAGGTAGGGCTGGGAGCCCCCGTACACCTTCGGGAGCTTGTCGAGGGCGCCCTGCAGCCGTGCGGCGATCGACCGCGGAGAGACGCCTAGCTTGTGGAGGAGCGGGTAGACGACGCCCTCGGGGTCGCCGAGCAGGGCGGCCATCACGTGGATGGGCGCCACCTGCTGGTGGTTCGACTCCGCGGCGAGCTTCTGCGCCGCCACGAGGGCCTGCTGGGTCTTGATGGTGAGCTTGTCCTGGTCCATGTGGTGGGTTCCTCCGAGAGATGATCCTCAAGCAACTATAAAACTTGAGTGCCATAGATCCAACTTTAGGATCGGGCGGAGGATTCCCGGGTTCGGCCGTCGCCGAAGGCGACGAAATCGCCCGTCAGCGAGATCCGCATCGGGCGGGATCGCTTGCGATCCCGCTAGGGAAGCGGGTGGCGGGGGCCGTCGAGTTCCACGGTCGTGTCGGCGGAACGGGGCAGTTCCACGGGCCGCGTCGGTGAGAAGTGGCTATCGAGGTCGCGGCGGTCGAGGCTCTCCTTCTCGAGCAGGACCTCCGCGAGCACGTCGAGGTCGTGCCGGCGCTCGGTCAGGATCGCGCGGGCCTTGTCCCGGCCCTCGAACAGGATCGCCTTCACCTCCCGGTCGATGGCTACCTCGGTCTCGTCCGAGACGTCCTCGGACCTCCGGAACGCCGGCGACAGGAACCGCGCGCCGTCGCTCGCGAGGTTCATCGGCCCGACCTTCTCGGACATCCCGAACTCCATCACCATGCGGCGCGCGATCTCGGTCGCCTTCTTGAGGTCGTCCTGCGCGCCGGTGGTCGCGTACCCGAACACCAGCTCCTCGGCCGAGCGCCCGCCGAGCAGCACGGCGATGCGGTCGCGCAGCTCCGGCTCGGACATCAGGTAGCGCTCCTCGTCCGGCAGCTGCTGCGTGTAGCCGAGCGCGCCGATCCCCCGCGGGATGATCGAGACGCGGTGCACGGGGTCCGCGTGCTCGACGAAGCGTGCGACGACCGCGTGGCCGAGCTCGTGATACGCCACGAGCCGCCGCTCGTTGTCGGTGAGCACCTGCGAGCGACGCTCGAGGCCCGCGACCACGCGGTCCACCGCCTCCTCGAGGTCGCGCATGTCGACGACGTCGCGCCCCCGCCGGGCCGCGAGCAACGCCCCCTCGTTGATGACGTTCGCCAGCTGCGCGCCCGAGAAGCCGGGAGTCCGGCGGGCGAGCACCCGGAGGTCCGCGTCCGGCGCGAGCCGCACCCTCTTGGCATGGATCTCGAGGATCTCGCGGCGCCCGCCGATGTCGGGGAGGTTCACCTGGATCTGCCGGTCGAACCGGCCAGGACGCAGCAGCGCCTGGTCGAGCACCTCGGGACGGTTCGACGCCGCGACGATGATCACGCCGCTGTTCGGCTCGAACCCGTCCATCTCGGTGAGCAGCTGCTGGAGGGTCTGCTCCTGCTCCTGGTGCGAGCCGAGCTGGTTGCCTGCAGCCCCCGAGCGAGACTGGCCGATCGCGTCGATCTCGTCGATGAAGATGATCGCGGGCGCGCGCTGGCGCGCCTGTTCGAACAGGTCGCGCACCCGGGCCGCGCCCAGGCCGACGAACATCTCGATGAACTCGGACGCGGAGATGTAGAAGAAGGGAACGCCGGCCTCTCCCGCTACCGCACGGGCCAGCAGCGTCTTGCCCGTGCCGGGTGGCCCGACGAGCAGGACGCCCTTCGGGATGCGGGCGCCGATCTTCTCGTAGCGCGCGGGGTTCTTCAGGTAGTCGACGAGCTCGACGAGCTCAGCCTCGACCTCGTCGACGCCGGCGACGTCCGCGAACGTCGTCTTCAGGTCCGTGCGGTCGTAGAGCTTCGCCTTGTTCTTCCCGAGCGACAGCGGGCCCCCGGCGCCTCCTCCCATCTGCCGCCGCAGCCGGCGCATGAAGAGGAAGTAGAGGCCGCCGATGAGCGCGAACGGCACGATCCACGCGAAGAAGAAGGCGGTCCACGCGCTCGGCTGCGATCCCGTCACGTCGACGTCCGCCCGCTCGAGCCGCCGGTAGATCTCGTTCGTCTCGAAGTTCGGCGGGATCGTCGTCGTGAAGGAGACCTCCTCCTGACCATCGTCGCCCTGGGTCTTCATCGTGCCGCTGACCGAGCTCTCGGAGATGTTCGCCTCGACCAGGTCGCCCTTCTCCGCCAGCTCGAACAGACGGGTGAACGTGATCTCCTCGGTGCTGGGACCGAAGACGTTCTGGAAGAGCGTCAGGACGACGAACGCCCCCACCACCCACGCGACGGTGACCCACCGCTGCTGCTCGGGAGCGCCCTCGCCGCCCCGCGGGGGCACCGGCTTGGAGCCCCCGGCGCCGCGCGGCGTCGCACGGGTCCGCCGCATGCGGTCGCGCGCTCTGTCCATCACGCCCGAGAGCCTAATCCCGGGGGATGACAAGTCCGGCGGCGGGAACGTCTGCCCCGCCGCCGGCCCCGTCTAGATCAGCAGGCGGCGGTGCGGAGGATCGCGCCGTTCGCCCAGACGACCCAGCCCTCGGCGCAGAGCGTCGGCGCGCCGATCGGGAACGTCTGCGAGTTCGTGCACGTGGCCACGGGGCCGGGCATCGTCGCGGAGCAACCCCCGACGCGCGAGCCGACGGTGACCTCACAGCGGATCCCCGTGATGACCGCGGGGCCGACGGCCGTGGTCGTGCCGTGGGTCGCAATCGTGGACGACGTCCCCACGGCGGCCACGTACTCGCACACCGACGCGATCGCACCGTTGGAGTCGGTGGCCGTGGCGACGGCGTACGGTGCCGCCGAGGCCGCCGCCGGTGCAGCCGCAGCCGTGACCCCGAAGGCCGCCGCCGTGACCGCGGTCATCCCGCGCTTCAACCAGCTCTTCTTCATAGTTGCCCCACCCTTCGCCTAGACGTCCTTGTCCGACAGGGTGGATACGGTTAACCGGCGCGGAAACTTACGCGGGGGCGTGGCCGCTTCAGGCCCCCGGGACGAACGACTCCTTCAGCGCCTCCAGCAGACCCTGTGACCCCTCCCAGTCCTCCTCGTGGGTCTGGAAGTTGAAGGCGTAGCCGTAATCGTCGGTGACTATCCCGATGTTGATCGCGTGCAGCGACGCGCCGCTCTCGGTGTAGGTGTACTCCCACTCCGCCGCGGGATGGCTCTGGAACGTCGCGGGGTCGATCCTGATCTCCTCGTAGTCCTCGTGGCTAGCGCCGAAGCTCTCCGACGACGCCTCCCATGCCGCGACCGCGTCGTCGCCCGGCGTGCGCGTCCAGTCGATCCGCAGGTACGTCCCGGTCTCGGGGTCGCGGAAGTCGATCGCGGTCTCGTTCACCGGCTGCATCTCCCACTCCGGCGGGTACGCGACCTCGTAGCGAGCCTCGGGATCCTCGTAGGTCTCCCAGTCGGCGGTGTCGACGGCAGCCGCTCCGGGCTCGGCGGCGGGCTCACCCCGGGCTGCGCGCCGATCCCGGCCGGGGTCGTCCGCAGGGTCGTCCCCGGCCAGCGACGACAGCAGGAACGCGCCGGCAACGAGCAGTGCCCCCACAGCCGCGAGGACGCCGATCCATGCGAACGAGCCGTGGCGCTTCCGCGGCGCGGGCTCCGTGACGGGAGCGACGACGGGCGGGGGCTCCTCGACCACCGTGTCCGTCGCTTCCGGCGGGGGCGCGACCGCCGTCGTACCCGACGATCCCGCAGCGGCCGCCTCCAGCATCCGCCGCACCGCGGCGGCGTCCGGCCTCTGCCCGGGCTCCTTCTCCAGCAGCGCGTCGAGCGCCGGCCGCAGCGCTCGCGCTCGCTCCGCCGGGCGCGGCCGGTCGGCGACGACCGCCGTCAACGTCGAGATGGCCTGGCCGCGGTCGAACGGAGGCTCGCCCTCGACCGCGAAGTACAGCGTCGCGCCTAGCGACCACAGGTCCGAGGCCGCTCCGGTCACGTCCTCCTTCGCCTGCTCGGGTGCCATGTACGACGGCGACCCGAGCACGAGCCCGGTCGCGGTCAGCTTCGGGTCGCCCTTCACGGAGGCGATGCCGAAGTCGGCGAGCTTGGCCGGGCCCTCGGGCGGCAGCATGACGTTGCCGGGCTTCACGTCGCGGTGGACGATCCCCTGCGCGTGCGCGGCCTCGAGCGCGCCGAGTATCTCGAGCCCGACGGCGGCGGCGCGCGCCTCGTCCATCGGCCCGTCCCGCCGGACGACCTCGTCGAGCGTCGGAGCCTCCACGAGCTCCATCACGATGTACGGACGGCCGTCCTCCTCGACGACGTCGAAGACCGTGACGGCACCGGGATGTGAGATGCGGGCCGCGGCCCTCGCCTCGCGCAAGACCCGGGAGCGCGTCACGTCACGCTCCCCCTCCGGCACGGTCACGGGGACCTGGACCTCCTTGACCGCGACCGGTCGCTGCAGGAGCGTGTCCGTCGCTCGCCAGACCGCGCCCATCCCGCCGCTGCCCAGCGGCTCCTCGAGCGAGTAGCGGGACGCGATCAGGCGGTTCGTCTGCTGCGGGGGCATGGGCGGGTCCTTACCCCCTCGTCACGCGACGTACTCGCGCCGGGGCGCAGCGTCAGACGGATGCGCGCGCCCGCAGCTCCGCGGCGAGGAACGTCACGAGCTCCCGCGCCTCCGACTCCGGGATCGAGATGACGCAGCGGGCCCGGTCGTCGACCCACACGCTGAAGCGGACGTGGCTGCCGGCGATCTCGACCGAGCCCTCGGGGGCCTCGATCACCTGCCGGCGCCGGTAGCTCGTGACCCGCAGGAACGCGTTCTCCGGGTCCGCGCCGTCGACCCTCACGCCGGCGAAGAAGCGCGCGCTCTTCGCCGGATCGGGCTCGAGGAGGTCGGCCGGCAGCGCCGTCCCGCAGCGCACGCAGAAGCTGTGCTCGACGGGTTGCTCGAGCCGGCAGGAGGGACAGAAGATGGACACCGGGGCCCCCTTTCGTTCGTTATCCGCCTGTCTTGGCCAGTGCCTTGCGGACGCGCGTGAGGTCGTCGATCAGTCCCCGCATCTCGGTCTCGCGCTCGTCGGCCGCCCGCAGGATCGCCGACGGGTGGATCGTCGCGGTGACGAGCGGCGCGAGGTCCGAGTCGACGAACTCGCCGCGGTGCTGCGTGACGCGGAACGTGCGTCCGAGCAACGCCTGCGCCGCGGTCGCGCCGAGGCAAACGAGCGCCTGCGGCTGCACCACCTCGATCTCCGCGTCGAGCCACGGGCGGCACGCGGTTATCTCGGACATGTTCGGCTTCTTGTGGATCCGCCTCTTGCCGCGCTGCTCGAACTTGAAGTGCTTCACGACGTTCGTGACGTAGGCGCTGTCGCGGTCGATGCCGGCGGCGGTCAGCGCCTCGTCCAGCAGACGGCCGGCGGGACCGACGAAAGGCTCGCCGGCGACGTCCTCCTTGTCGCCCGGCTGCTCCCCGACGAGCATCACCTCCGAGCGCGTCAGGCCCTTGCCGAAGACCGTCTGCGTGGCGTCGCGGTAGAGGGGGCACGCGGTGCACTCGGCCGCCGTGGCCCGGAGCTGCTCGAGGTCGGGGTCGGCCGGGACCATCGCCATCCCCCAACGATGACAGATTCGCTAGACGACTTCCTCCAGCGCGGCCGGAGCGGGGGCGTCCGTCAGCGGCAGGCGGACCGCGTAGAACTCCGCGATGTCAGCGGCGTCGAGCGGGACGCTGAGGTGGAAGCCCTGGCCTTCGTGGCAGCCGAGCCGCCGGACCTCCTCGAGCTGCTCGGGCGTCTCGATCCCCTCGGCGACGATCCTGAGGTTGAGGTTCTCGCCGATCTGCACGATCGCCCGCGCGAGCGCGGAGTCCTCCACGCCGCGGTCGATCCCGTCGATGAACGACCGGTCGATCTTCAGGATGTCGACCGGGAACCGGCGGAGGTAGCTCAGCGACGAGTAGCCGGTGCCGAAGTCGTCGATCGCGATGAGGACGCCGAGCTCCTTCAGCCCCCGCAGCGTCTCGATCGTCGCCGGTGAGTCGGCGAGGAAGACGCTCTCGGTTATCTCGATGACGAGAGAGCCCGCGGGGAACCCGGTGACCGTGAGCGTGTCGGCGACCTGCTGGACGAGGTCAGGCTCCTGGAACTGCCTCACCGAGAGGTTCACGCTCACCTTGGCCGCCTCGGCCCCCGGGTGCGCCGCCCGCCACGCGGCTGCGTCGCGGCAGGCGCGGCGCAGGACCCAGCGGCCCAGCGGCACGATCAGCCCGGTGTCCTCCGCGAGCTCCACGAACTCCGACGGTGGGACCAGGCCCCTCACCGGGTGCGACCAGCGCAGCAAGGCCTCGGCCCCCGAGGGCCGGCCCGTCTCCATGTCGACGATCGGCTGGTACTGCACGACGAACTCCCCGCGCGCCACCGCCGTCTGGAGGTCCAGCTCCTGGCGGATCCGCGCGGTGCGCGCGAGCCTCAGCTCCGGCCGGTAGACCTCGTAGCAGCCGCGGCCCCGCGCCTTCGCCGCGTACATCGCGACGTCGGCGTTGCCCAGCAGCTCCTCCGTCCCCTCCTTGCCGTCCTTCAGCGCGAGCCCGATGCTCGCCCCGATCGAGACCGGATGGCCGTCGAGCTCGAACGGCGTCGTGAACGTCCGGATGATGCGCTCGGCGACCCGCGGGCCCTCCGACGCGCTCAACATCCCCTCGAGGAGGATCGCGAACTCGTCGCCGCCGAGGCGCGCGATCGTGTCCGCGGGCCTGACCGACTCGCGCAGCCGACCGGCGACCGCCATCAGGATCTCGTCTCCCGCGTCGTGCCCCATCGAGTCGTTCACCGCCTTGAACTCGTCGAGGTCGATGAACATCACCGCGAGGGGCTCCCGCGACCGCGTCACGCGCGCCAGCGCGTGCTGGAGGCGCTCGCGCAGCAACGCGCGGTTTGCAAGGCCCGTGAGCGGATCGTGGAACGCCTGGTGCGCGAGCTGCTCCTGCAGGGCCTCGTTGTCGCGTTCGGCGACCTTGCGCTGCGAGATGTCGCGGGCGTTCAGGACGATGCCCGCGACGTTCGGGTCGTCCAGGAGATTGGTGGCGGTCACCTCGAGGTCCTTGAGCTCGCCGCTCGGGTGGACGACGCGGCACTCGAGCGTCGCCGACGTCCCGCGGGGGCTGCCGACGAGGCCGGCGAGCGCGTCCCCGACCGTCGCCTTCTCCGCAGGATGCACGAGCTCGAGGAGGTCGTCCCCACGGACCTCTTCCGCGTCGAGGCCGAAAACCGCGGCGACGGCAGGGCTTGCGTAGAGCGCACGGCAACGCTCGTCGACGATGCAGATGACGTCCCCGGAGTTCTGCACGAGCGAGCGGAACCGCGCCTCGCTCTCCTCGAGGACTCTCCTCTGGGTCTCGACCAGCGCGGCGGAGCGCCGGGCCCGGTCGAACTGGAGGAACGCCAGGAGGATCAACGTGAAGCCGAGGATCCCGAGCGTGCCGAAGTCGGCGAGCCGTCCGGCCTCCTCGGTGAGCGCGAGGAAGCGAGACTCCTGCTCCCCCAGCTCTTCCGTCAGGTTCTGGTACGCGTAGTCGACCCGCGAGCGCTGGTAGCCGTAGGACTCGTCGAAGCGGCGGCCCGCCAGCAGCTGCACCTGCGCGTCCAGTGCCGCGTCGTACCGGCCGACGGCCTCGTGCAGCGCCTCGACCTCGCTCCGGTCACGCGTGAGCATCCCCAGCTTCGCCATGGCGGCGCCGACCTCGAACCCGAGGCGGTCGATCTCCGCCGGGAGCCGCGTCAGCTCGCGGTCGAGCGTCGAGTTCGGCCGGCCCCCGGCCACGAGCCCGAGCTCGAGCACGTTCGACTCGAGGACCCGCTGGCGGTTCGTCGCGGCCTCGATCCGGCTGAGCATGACCTGGGACTCGCGGCGCTCGTCCGCCCGCTGGCGGATGGCGATGATCCCGAACCCCGCCGTTAAGACGACGAGGACGGGCAGCACGGCGGCGATCGCGGTCGCGACGCGCTGGCCGGGGCGCACCCGGACGGCATCGGTAGCCACCCCGAAGAGGCGGCCGGCTTTGACGGCCATTGCCCTCCACCCACTGCATCTGACGATTCGCTAGGGCTTTATCGGCCCCCGGAAGGGTGTCCTGAATGGCGCGTTCGGACGGGTCGCCGGGAACGGGCGGGCTCGTCCACCGTGCGAACATGCGGCGCATGGCGTTCGTCCTCGGGCTGGCCGCGGCCCTCACGTACGGCGCGGCCGACTTCGTGGGCGGCCTCGCGAGCCGCAAGGCGCCGGTCCTCTCGGTCGTCCTGCTGTCACAGGTCGCCGGGACCGGGCTCCTGCTTGCCGCTCTCCCCTTCTTCCTCGACCCGGGGCCGACTACGGAGTCGCTGGCGTGGGGGGCCGCGAGCGGTGCCGCCGGCGCCGCAGGCGTCCTGTTCCTCTACAAGGGCCTGGCGTCGGGAAGCATGAGCGTCGTCGCCCCGATCACCGCCGTCGAGGCGGCAGGCGTCCCCGTCCTCTGGGGCCTCGCGACGGGCGAGCGTCCGGCCCCCGTGGCCGTCGCCGGCGTCGTCGTGGCGCTCGTGGCGGTCGTCCTGGTCTCGGGGTACGAGCCCGCGGGGCGTTCGGAGACGCGGACGCCGTTCCTCCGGCGCCCCGGGGTAACGGACGCGCTGATAGCGGGCGCGTCGTTCGGCTTCTTCTTCATCCTCCTGGACAAGACCGGGGACGACGCCGGGCTGTGGCCGCTGGTCGGAGCGCGGGCGGCCAGCCTTTCGCTGCTGACTGCGCTCGTGCTGTCGCGCCGGCACAGGCCGGCCGCGACGCCCGGGGCGCGCTCGGCGATCGTGGCGGCGGGGGTCCTCGACGTGGCCGCGAACCTCCTATACCTGCTGTCGACGCGCGAGGGCCTGCTGTCGATCGTCGCGGTGCTGACCTCGCTGTACCCCGCGAGCACGGTCCTGCTCGCCCGCGTCTTCCTCGACGAGAGGATCGGGCGCCTCCAGATGGCGGGCCTGGGGGCCGCCGTGGCCGGAGTAGTGATGATGGCGGCGGGTTAGCCCGCTTTCTCCAGCGGCGGGCTCAATGCCTCCTCGACGATGCCGTCCTCCCGGAAGATCAGGAACCGGTCGAACACGCGCATGAACCAGCGGTCGTGCGTCACCGCGATCACACTGCCCGTGTAGCCGTCGAGGCCCTTCTCCAGGGCCTCCGCCGACGCGATGTCGAGGTTGTCCGTCGGCTCGTCGAGCAGCAGCATCGTCGGGCTCGCGATCTCGAGCCTCAGGATCTGCAGGCGCGCCTGCTGGCCTCCCGACAGCGTGTCGAACGTCTGCTGCGCGTCGCCGGCGAGCTCGTAGCGCTTCAGCGCCGACATCGCAGCCGTCCGCTGGAGCCCGGTCGCCATCACGACGTCGAGGATCGCCTTGCCCTTCCATTCGGGGTGGTCGTGGACCTGTGAGAAGTAGCCGGGGTCGACGCGCGCCCCGAGCATCCATTCGCCCTCGTGCACGACGTCGTCACCGGCGAGCAGCCGGAGGAAGTGGCTCTTCCCGGTGCCGTTGCGGCCGAGGATCCCGACCCTCTCGCCGAAGTGGATCTCGGTGTCGAACGGGCGGACGAGACCCGGGAGGGCGAGGCGCTTCGCGCGGAACGCGATCTTGCCGGTGCGCCCGCCGGGGACGCGGACCTTGACGTTCTGCTGCACGGGTCGCGGCGGAGGCTCGTTCTCGGTCTCGTACTTCCGCAGGCGCTTCTCCATCGACTCGGCCTTCGAGGCCCAGTCGGAGTTGTAGGCGGCCTTCCTCTTGTACTCCTTCAGCAACGCGGTGAGGCGCTCTTGCTCCTGCCGGTAGTGGCGGTGCTGCTCCTCCATCCGGTCGAGCCGCTGCTCGCGCGCGGCGGAATACGTGTCGAAGCCGCCGCCGTGCGTCCACGTGCGTGTCCCCTCGACGGTGACGATGCGGTGTCCCGTGGCGGCCAGCAGCGCGCGGTCGTGGCTCACGTACAGCATCGTCTTGCGCGACTCGTTCATCGACTCCTCGAGCCACGCCTTGCCCTTGAGGTCGAGGAAGTTGTCCGGCTCGTCGAGCAGGAGGACGGTCGCGTCCGAGCGGAAGATCACCTCGAGCGCGAGCCGCTTCTGCTCGCCACCGGAGAACGTCGCGACCGGCCGGCTCTCGACCTCGGAGAACGGGCGGCGCACCGCGATCGTGGTGCACGTGTCCCACAGGACCTCGGCCGCGTAGCCGCCCGCGGACTCCCACCGCTCGAGCGCTGCCGCGTACCGGAGCTGCGACCTCTTGCCTCCGTCGCTCACGATCTCGCGCTCCGCCAGCGCGAGCTCGGCGGCCGCGGCTCGAAGGGCGGAGGGCGAGAGCTGGACGAGGAGGTCCCGGACGGTCAACGACTCGCCCGGCACGCCGACGAACTGCCGCATCACGGCGAGGACGCCGTCGACGTGCACGGAGCCGCTCTGGACCTTCTCGTCTCCGGCGAGCAGGCGCAGCAACGTCGTCTTCCCGGTGCCGTTCGCGCCGACGAGCGCGACGTGGCTACCGTCGCCCACGCGGAACGACGCCTCCTCCAACAAGGTCCGGCCCCCCGGTACCCTGTGCGACAGGTTGTTGACCTCGATGCTTCCCATCCGTCTCTCCACGTCTTCCGGCCTGCCGCAGCAGGCTACCGGGCGCCGCCGCGTCCTGGTCGTGACGGCCTGTCTGGCGTTCACCGCGCTCGCGTGCTCGGAGTCACCTCCATCGGCGCGCGACGCCACGCCGTTGTCGAAGCTGCTGGACGGGACCAGCGCGGCCCCCGAGAAGCGCGCTCGTTGCAGCGTCCCGCGGCGCGCGGCCGCGCCCGACCCGCGCCCCCTGTACGACATGGACGTCTCCATCGATCCGGCGAGCCGTTCGGTCACCGGCACCTCCGACGTCACGTTCGCGGCCGGCCGCGCCACGCGCCGGCTCGTGTTCCGGCTGTGGCCGAACGGGCCGCGCCTGGCCGAGGAGGGAGCGAGCCTCGACGTCTCGGAGGCGACGCTCGCGGAGGGAGACGCAACCGTCACGCAGCCGGACCCGACGACGCTCGTCTACGAGCTCGCGGAGCCGCTCGCGGCCGGGGACGCGGTCACCGCGCGGATGCGCTGGCGTCTGGAGCTCCCGGGCGGGCTACTCGACCGGATCTCGCAGAACGGGACGTCGGTCCGCCTCGGCTCTTTCTTCCCCATCCTGTCGTGGGAGGGCGAGCGCGGCTGGGCGACCGACGCGCCCACCACGACGCTGGCGGAATCCTCGACCAGCCCCACGGCCGACTTCGACGTGGCGATCACGGCACCGCCGGACCTCGACCTGATCGCCACGGGGGCCGAGACGTCGCCCGGCCGGTGGGAGGCACGGGCGGTCCGGGACTTCGCGATCGCGACCGGCGACTTCGAGATCGTCCGGAGAGCCGTCGACGCGCCCCGTCCGGTGGACGTGACCGTCGGCGTCGCCGCCGGGCTCGATGCGGAGCCGCGGGTGTTCGCGACGGCGATCGAGCGAGCGCTGCGCGACGTGTCGCGCCGGTACGGGGCGTACCCGTGGGACACGTTCTCGATGGCGATCATGCCCGACCTGGGCTCTGCGGGGATCGAGTACCCGACGATGATCTTCCAGGGAGAGAACAGCCTGCGGAACGCGACGACGCACGAGGTCGCGCACTCGTGGTTCTACGCGCTCGTCGGGAACAACCAGGCGCGCGACCCCTGGCTCGATGAGGGCATCACGTCCTGGGCACAGGGCCGCAGCGACGGGATCATGGGCTTCTTCCGCGACTACGAGATCGCGGGGGACGCGCAGGGCCGTCTCGGCGAGCCGATGAGCTACTGGGACGGGCACGAGGACAGCTACTACGGCGGCGTCTACGTGCAGGGCGTGAAGGCGCTCGACGCGCTCGGGAGTGCCCGCGGGGTCGACTGCGCCCTCAAGCGCTACGTCGCGGAGAACGCGTACGGCGTTGCGACCACGGGGGACCTGCTCGACGCGCTGGAGCCGGACTTCCCCCGCGCCGCGCGCGTGCTGCGGCGCTTCGGCGCTCGCACCTAGAGCGCGCGCATCCGCAGGTACTCGAGGACGCGGCGGGAGTTGCGGGGGCTCAAGGCGCGCCCGACGGCGATGCGCTCGCGCCTCGTCTTGGAGACGATCAGGCTGAGGAACGCGGGGTCGACGACCGAGTACCCGCGCCGCTGCTCGTCGCACGGGTCGCACAGCACGACGAGGTTCGAGAGCTCGTCGTCGGCCACGGTGGGGGCGAACGTGCGGGCGCGGCCCCCGGAGCTCCCGCAGGACATGCACTTGTGCCCTACGGCGCCCTCGTAGAGAGCCCGCAGCTCCTGCACTCGCGCCTCCGCGCGCGCGGTTCGCCTGTCACGGTCCTCGGACATGGATGCTCCCCGGTTGCTTGCTCCCCCGAGCCTGTTCCCCTACAACAACGTCGGAGGAGGGCCGAAGGTCGCGCCGCGCGGCGGCAGTCCTTTGCCGGATTGGGGTCCTGTGTTAGCGTCCGTAGCTCAGTCGGGGGTAGTGATTGGCAAGGTCGCTTTGTGCCCCCGAAGGCAGAAAAGGAGTGTGGAGTGGCACAGGGCACCGTGAAGTGGTTCAGCAACGAGAAGGGCTTCGGCTTCATCTCGCAGCCGGACGGGGAGGACGTGTTCGTTCACTTCTCCGCCATCCAGGCCGAGGGCTACAAGTCCCTCGAGGAGGGCCAGGCCGTCGAGTTCGAGGTGACGCAGGGCGCGAAGGGCAAGCAGGCGGCGAACGTACGCCCGGTCTAAAACCAGCTATCAAATAGAGAACGGCCCCCGGATCCCGGGGGCCGTTTTCTGTTGCGCCCGGCCAAAACCGCCGAACGCGCGTTCTCGCCCGGTACCGTGACCGCAGGATTCGTGGCGACGGGGGCCGCGGGAACGGGAGGAGTGTCGTGACGCCGTTCGACGGCGGGGGGACCGGGTCCGCGCCGGCCGCCGCGTCACCGGTTCCGGCACGCCGCGCCTCGTCGCGCGAGCGGGACCCGCGCCGCCGGCTCGGCGCCTTCTACACCCCACAGATCGCAGCCCAGGTCATGACCGACTGGGTGCTGCGGTCGCCTTCGGACCGGATCCTCGAGCCGAGCTTCGGCGACGGCTCGTTCCTGCAGGTCGTAGCGGAGACCGCGGCCGCGCGCGGCTGGAGCGACGTCGACGTCGTCGGGGTGGAGGTGGACGAGCGGCCGCATGCCGAAGCGATAGCGCGGGGGCTGATCGCGCCGGGGGCCGCGCTCCGCGGCGACTTCCTGGAGGTCGACCCCTTTCCGGTCGACGCCGTCCTCGGCAACCCCCCGTTCGTCAGGCTCCGGCACCTCCCTCCCCGCCAGCGCGCACGTGCGCTCGGGCTCGCGAGAGACGTGCTCGGCGTCCGCATGCAGTCGAGCGGGAGCCTGTGGATGCCGTTCGTCCTGCACGCGACGCGGTTCCTCCGCCCCGGCGGCCGCCTCGCGCTCGTCCTCCCCTTCGAGCTCACGTACGTGCGCTACGCGCGTCCCCTGTGGGAGTACCTCGGCGCGACCTTCGGTCGGCTCAGCGTCCTGCGCGCTCGCGACCGCCTGTTCCCGGACATCCTCCAGGAGGCGGTCGTGCTGCTGGCGGACGGGAAGGGACGCACCACCTCGGCAGTCGAGCTCCGCGCGTTCGAGACCGTCGCCGACCTCGGTGAGGACGATCCCGCCGCGACGGCTTCGTTGTCGCTGCAGCGCGTGGTGGCCGGCGAGCGCGCGTTCCTCGAGGGCCTGCTGCCGCCGCCGCTGCAAGACTTGTTGCGCGACAAGCTGCACGATCTGACACGGCCGGCCGACGCCTTCGTCGACTTCCGGATCGGCTACGTCGCCGCGGACAAGTCGTTCTTCCATCCCGACGCCGCGGCGATCGCCGCGTACGGCCTCGACGGCGCGAGCCTGGTGCCCGCGGTGACGTCGACGCGCAAGCTCAACGGCGCCGGCCTCCATACGTCCGGCCTCACCCGCGACCGGCACGAGCTCCTGTTCCTGCCGCGCTCCCCCCGCGACCTCACGCCGGCCGAAGCCGCGTACGTCGTCACCGGCGAGCAACGCGGTGTCCACCGGCGGTACAAGTGCCGCGTCCGCGAGCCGTGGTTCCTGGTGCCGCAGGTCGAGTTCCCGGACCTGATCCTCTCGGTGTTCTGCGAGCTCCCGCTCCTGATGCTGAACGACGGGGGCTTCGCGGCGTCGAACAGCCTCCTCTGCGCCTACGTCCGGGACGGCTACGACCGCCGCGCGTTCGCGGCGTCGTGGTACACGAGCCTGACCGCCCTCCAGTGCGAGCTGCAGGTGCACTCGCTCGGCGGCGGCGTCCTCGTGCTGGTCCCGCGCGAGGCGCGCGCCGTCCGGATGGTCCCGCCCGTCGCGGCGCCCCCGGGTCATCTGAGGCTGCTGGACTCGCTCCTGCGCGACCGGCGGTTCGAAGACGCGTACCGCGCGGGAGACGACGCGGTGCTGCGGAAGGCATACCGCCTCACCGGCGGCGAGATCGCGCTTATCGAAGAGGGGGCCGCGACGCTTCACCACTGGCGCTCGGGCCGTCCCGTCTAGCAAGGCGCGTCGGGCGGCACACCCCGGGTACGCTGGCCGCACACGTCCACCTAAGAACGGGAGCACCCACATGCGAAGGTCCCTTGCAGTCTCCGCGCTCGCGGCCGCGGTCCTGCTCTCTCCCCTGCCGGCCGAGGCGGGGCACCGTCCCCAGGAGCACTGCAGCGAGTCGGGCGACGTCTGCCAGTCGGTGCGGCGGACCGACGGCGTGCGCAAGCTCAAGATCGTGCTCGCCGAGAAGTACTTCAACCGCTACAAGCTGTGCGTGAAGGCACCCGACGACTCGAGAACGTGCAAGCGCTTCCGCATCCAGGAGCAGGGAGAGCAGTTCGGCGACTCGGTCCGGTGGCGCAAGCACTTCCCGGACGCAGGTGAGGGGGCCTACTCGGTGACGTGGAAGAGCGGCGGGGCCCGCGTCGGTGCGCGCCTCGGCTTCCACATCTGACGCGCCCCGGCGTTCTGCTGAGCGTGTGACCCCGAACAAGGAGGCCGTGACGCGGTACGTCGACGGGTTCCGGCGCGGAGACCGCGGTGCGATCCTCGCCTGCCTCGCCGAGGACGTGACGTGGGAGATCCCCGGACACGTCTCGCGCCGGGGAAAGGCCGAGTTCGACCGCGAGATCGAGAACGAGGGCTTCACCGGCCATCCGGAGATAGAGATCGAGCGGCTGGTCGAAGAGGGCGACGTCGTCGTGGCCGAAGGTTCGGTGAGGCACACCCGAGTGGTCGGGGCCCCGCTCCACGCGCGCTTCTGCGACGTCTTCCACATGGAGCAGGGGCTCATCAAGCGGTTGACTTCGTACCTGGTGCAGATGCCGGCCGGGAGCGCTGAAGTGACCGCCGCGGCCGGGGGGTGACCGCGCGGTGGTGAGCGGCACCGGCGAGGGCTCGTGGGCCACGGGGGGCGTGCCGGCGACGCGGGCGTTCGTCGTGCGCGTCGCCTCGCAGGCGATCGGCGCCAACGTCCTCGGCGCGATCGTCGTCTACCTGTTCCTGTCGCTGATCTCGCCCTCGGCGTCCACGACCGAGGAGAGCATCGCGCTCGAGCTGGCGACGTTCGGCGCGTACGTCATCGGCGGCACGTTCGCGGCACTCCGCATCGGCCACCGGACGTTCGAGCCGGTGGCGCGCTGGCTGGACGAGGAGCGTCCTCCGACGGAGGAGGAGCTCGAGCAGACGCTCGACCAGCCCCGGCGCCAGGCCGCCTGGGTGCTGCTGTTCTGGATCGGAGGCGCCGCGCTGTTCGCCGCGATCCACATCATCCCGGGGAACCCCGTCCACCACGATCCGCGCTACGGCGTCCTGATCGGCGCGATCGGCATCCTCGGGGGCCTCGCGGCAACGATGCTCACGTATCTCCTCGTGGACCAGAGCCTGAGGCCGGTGTTCGCGCTGGCGCTCGCGCGCACGACGCCGTTGCGCCCACACACGCTCGGAGTGAAGCAACGGATCCTCGCGTCGTGGGCGCTCGGCTCGGCCGTCGTGTTCGTCGCGATCGCGTTGACCCCGCTCGGCTCCCCGCGCCTCGAGCTCGCGCTCTGGTTCCTCGCGCCTGTCGGCTTGATCGGCGGCGGGCTGATCATCTGGGTCGCGGCGAAGTCGGTCGCGGCCCCCGTCGTGGCGCTGCGCGGCGCGCTCGCGCGGATCGAGGACGGCGACTTCGGCGCGCGTGTGGAGGTCGACGACGGCAGCGAGGTGGGGTTGCTGCAGGCGGGGTTCAACCGGATGGCCGCCGGCCTGGCCGAGAGGGAGCGCCTGCGCGAGGTCTTCGGGACGTACGTCGACCGCGAGATCGCGGAGCACATCCTGCGCGAGGGCACGTCGCTCGAGGGAGAGGAGGTCGAGGTCACGATCATGTTCCTCGACATCCGCGACTTCACCGGGTTCGCGGAGCGCTCCCCCGCCCGTGACGTCGTGGCGGCCATCAACCGTCTGTTCGAGCGCGTGGTGCCGGTCGTGCACGACCACAAGGGCCACGTCGACAAGTTCGTAGGTGACGGAGTGCTCGCGGTCTTCGGGGCGCCCCGCCGGCAGCCGGACCACGCGGACCTCGCGCTGGCCGCGGCGCTGGAGATCCAGAGGGCGGTCCGCGAGGACCTCGGCGGCGAGCTCTCGGTGGGGATCGGCCTGAACTCGGGGACGGTGGTGGCGGGGAACGTCGGGGGCGGGGGCCGGTTCGAGTTCAGCGTGATCGGCGACGCGGTGAACGTCGCGGCGCGGATCGAGGCGGCCACGCGGACTACCGGCGACACGATCCTCCTCTCGGAGCGCACGAAGGAGCTGCTGAAGGACGCGCCCCCGCTGGCCGAGCGGACCGACGTAGCCCTGAAGGGCAAACGCGAGCGGGTGTGCCTGTACGCGGTGGGGGGGCCGAGCGTCGACGGAGACCGCACTTTCTAAGGCCGGGAGCCACGCCGCCGACAAGCACACCGGATGGCTGCACGCCGGGTGCGGGCCGCGGAAGAAAGAGGTCTGGCAGATGCAGGTCCGTGAGGCGCGTGAACGTTACGTCCGCTGGCTCTGCGCTACGAGAGACCTCTCGCCCCACACCATCAGGGCCTACCGCGGTGACATCAACGCACTCGAGCGTCATCTCGGAGCCCGGGCGCTCGTGACCTCCATCGACCGCGACCTGCTTCTGGGCTTCATCGAGGATCAGCGCGCCGCCGGCCTCTCGGCGACCTCGATAAGGCGCCGGGCCGCGGGGCTCCGCGGCTTCTGCAGATGGCTCCAGTCGAGCGAGCTGCTGGAGACGGACCCGTGGGCGGGGGCCGAGGTCTGCGTGGGCCGCGCCCGGAAGCTGCCCCGCCTGGTTCCCGGACACGAGCTCGCCCGGCTCTTCGGATCGCTTCGCCGCGCCGCCGGGCTCGGCGACAACGGGAGCATGAGCGGGCTCCGGCGCCCGCACGAGACGACGACGCTGCTCGCGGTCGCCTTGATGGTGGCGACCGGTGTCAGAGTGGGCGAGGTCGTGAGCATCACGTGCTCGGACGTCGATCTTCGGGACGGAACGGTGAGGATCGTCGGCAAAGGCCGGCGCGAGCGGCAGGTCTTCCTCACGAACGATTGGATCGTCGCTCTTGCCGAGAGCTACATGAAGACGCGGTTAGAGCTCGGCATCGGCCACGCGTTCCTCTTGTTCAACTCGCTCGGGAACCCGCTCTCCCCCGCGGCGATGCGAAGAAGGCTGGTGAAGGCTGCGCTCGCTGCCGCCGTGGACGCCCGCGTCACGCCGCACATGCTGCGGCACACCGCGGCCACGCAACTGATCGAGGCGGGGGTCGACATCAGATACATCCAGCGCCTGCTGGGACACGCAAGCCTGAGCACGACCGAGGTGTACACGCACGTCTCGAACACGGCGCTACGGGACATGGTCTCGCACGCAGACGTAGTAGGGAGGCTGCTCAAGCGCGATAACTAGGAATTATCGCCCCATGCCCCGCGTCAGCGTCATCGTGCCCGTGTTCAACGGCATCCGTTACCTCCCGGAGTTCTTCGAGTCGCTTGCAGCCGCGCTGCCCGAAGACTCGGAGGTCATCCTCGTCGACGACGCTTCGACCGAGGCCGTCTACGACACGTTCCCGGAGCGATTGGGAGGCGCTCCCGTCGTCCGGCTCAGGAACGAAAGGAACCTCGGGTGCGCGGCGGCAAAGAACCGCGGCTTCCAGGTCGCGACCGGGGACGTCCTGATCCACCTGAACAGCGACCTCGTCCTCGACTCACGTTGTCTCACCGCAATGGTCGACGTGATCGCACGCAGGGACGACGTCGGGATAGTCGGCTCGAAGTTGGTGTTCCCGACGACCGGGCTCGTGCAGCACGTCGGCATGACCTTCGGCAACCACACGACGCACCACGTCTACTTCGAGCTGCCGGCGGACCACCCTCTCAGCAACAAGTCCCGAGACGTTCAGATCACGACGGGAGCGACCGTAGCGATGAGCCGCCGGGTCCTGGGGCGGATAGGCCTCCTGGGCGAGAGCTACTTCAACCACTCCGACGACACCGACCACTGCCTCCGCGCCGTACGGGAGGGATATCGGAACGTCGTCGCGGCCGAGTCCGTCGCCTACCACTGGGAGAGCGTGTCGGGGCCGACGAGGTTCGCGCGCATCCGGCAGTCCGAGGCGCTCTTCTGGGCGACGTGGGGGTCGCACTTCGCCGTCGACCTGGACCGCTTCGTCGACGAGGCGCTGGACCACCTAGTGGATGCGATCCCGGGGATCGAGACGACCCCGTTCGAGATCCTGAACCTGTCTAGGGGGGCCGACGACGCGATCGTCCTCGACTGCCTTTCCCGCCGGTGGCCGAGCTCGCGGCAGCGAGTCCGCCATTACCGTCAGATGAACAACGCGTCGGACCGCCTGTGGCTCCCGATCCTGCTCCCTCACTGGATCGCCAGAGAACCGGCGCCGTTCATCTATCTCGTCGACCACTACCGCGAGCTGGAGGAGAACGCTCGCTGGTTCGAGATGCGCCGCGCCACCGTCGAGCACGAGCTGGTCGTCGATCTCACGGGAGTTGCGCTCCTGACGTCCGACGTAGTCCCGGAACGGGGTCAATAGAGGACGTAGTCGCCGTCGCCTATGCGCAGCCATTTGTGATGTGGCCCGGTGCCGCGATCCTCCCGCAGGACGCCCGCGACGGGATCCTCGAAAGCGGAACGTAGCTCGGGATATCGCTCGAGCAGCGCGATGCCTCTCTCGTCGCCCGCAAGGATCAGGAAGCGCGCGATGTGGCTGAGCCCGATCCGCAGGAGGCGGAACCGCGCCGTCACGCCCGGCTCCGAGTACCGCGCGAGCGTCTCCTCCATTATCCCGAGGGCCGCCACGGCGTGGTTCACGACCTTGGGCGTCACCTCGCCACGGCGTCGGTGCAGCGAGATCGCAAGGTTGACGTGCGCGCGCCACAAGGTCTCCATCTGCCGGCCCCTGGCCGCAGCCGATACCCCTTGCGCGAACCAAGACGGTGCGCTCT
Organism: Actinomycetota bacterium; assembly: GCA_035942255.1. Classification (GTDB taxonomy): domain Bacteria; phylum Actinomycetota; class CADDZG01; order CADDZG01; family WHSQ01; genus JALZEG01. The sequence goes on from DASZDG010000050.1 coordinate 31,026, forward strand.
CGTCACCTCTGAGCGCTGCCAGCAGCCCGAGCACGATCGCGGAGGCACCGGCATCGGGGTCGTTACCCACTCGGGTCGACTCCGTGAAGACGCGCGTCATCATCATGTCCGCCTCCTCGAGCATCGCGGCGGCGCCGGATTTCTCCTCAGTCCGGGTCCGATAGGCAACCACGATGAGCGCGAGGCTGAGGTTGAGCTGCACGTCGCTCCACAGGTCCGCGTGCTGGGGAGCCGCGAGCACCTCCTGCGCGCATTCCCGCAGCACCTTCAGGGCGGCACGAGGGTCCCGCGCCAGCATGACGTTGCCGTAGGTGCTCGTCACCCTGAGCAGCAACGGTGAGGCCGACGCGCGTGCAAGATCGAGCGCGCGCTCGAAGAGGTCCAGCGCCACGTCGTATTCCCCGGAGAGCGCAAGGCTGACTGCTTGCGAATGGAGTGCCTCGACCTCGAGCGTGTCCCATACCAGCGGGTCGGCCGGTGCCCCGCCACGCCGGACCGCCCGGACCGCCTCGGCGATCCTTCCGGCTACCTCCGCCGCCTCGTCGGGAGCACGGTCGTTGAACAACACCTGCGACCGGCGGACCTCGGCCCGCAGCTCGCGCTCGCGCATCGCGGCCAGGTCCGCCGTCGGCCCGATCGGCTCCCGGGCGCGACGGGCTCCGATCCGCCGGCGAAGCGCCTCGAGCCTTCGCGCGGCCTGAAGCCGGTCCCTCCCTAGAAGCTGCCGCGTCAGCACGAGCTCGTCGTCACAGAGACGGAGGAACATCTCCCGAGCGACCGGCGCGTCGTCGTCGATGCTCCACGCGAGGTCGAGCCGGGCAACGGCGATGCGATGCGCGAGCAGGTCGTCTCCGCCCGCGAGCGCCCTCCCGAGGGCCTCGTCGAAGAGCGAGGATGCGCGGGCGGCGTCTCGCTCAGGCTTTTCCAACAGGACGCGGCCCCACCGGAAGAGATCCAGGGGGCCCGCGTTCGGCGTCCCCTCGTACCAGCTCGAGTACGCCTCCACCACGCGCTCTCGATGATCGGGCGGCACGTCGAACTGCCGCAACGTCTCGAAGTAGAGCTCGTGCCGGAACGACGCATGGCTCGCGGCCCCCTCGTCCGTCCAGAGGATGTCCGTCGCGTCGATCTCCCGCAGCGAGAAGTCGGGAGCGAGGCGACTCCAGAGCCGGCGGAACAGCGGCATCGAGACGCGGTCCTCGAGAAGGGCCGCCGCCCAGAGCAAGAGCGCAACGTCGAACTTCTCCCTCCTCAGGTACTCCCACCGTGCCGCCACCGACTCGTACACCGACTCAGGCAGAACGACGCGCGGAGGCAACGGCAACATCATGAAGAGAAGGCCGGTGTCGGGGTTCTGCCCCACGACCCCCTCTGCCTTCAACAGCCGCAACAACTGCAGCGAGTGGAAGGGGTTCCCGCCCGCCTTCCGGTTGACGAGCTGGATGAGGTCGTGCTGCAGCTCGAGCAAGTCGTCTTCGACCAGACGTTCGCGATGGTGCCGGTCCTCGAACAGCAGCCGGATGAACTCCAGCGCTTGTTCCGGAGAGAACGCCGAGCACGTCAGGACCGGGCATCCGAGCGTCTCGAGAAAGGCCTCGAAGTGGGCGGACGTCCACACGTCGGCGCCGCGCGCGTACGTCTCCTTCACGCGGCCCTCGAAGAGGAAGAAGACGCCGTTGGCGGACGACCCCGTCTCCGGGATGCTCAGCTGCCAGACCAGCCGGTCCAGCAGCACGAGGCCGTCGTTCGACGTCCAGTGGAGGTCCTGAAGATGGACGACGAGCGGAGCATGACGGCGCCGCGCCGTCATCAGGAGCACGAGCGCCGAGAGGAGCACCTGGTCGGAATCCGCCGCGGGAGGCCCGGTCCGGGCCCCGAAGATCGCGCTGATCGCGGGGGCCGCACGCGCGGCCAGCGCGGGGTCGTAGCAGGAGATCGCCTCCAGAACGTCGTCCGCGGGGGCGACCCGCGAGACGTCGTTCGGAACGAGCGCCACGAGGAGGTCCCGCACCAGTCGATGCGGGTCGTTGAGCGTCTTGGCCTGCTTCGCAGCGACGACTCCGGCCCCCCGCCGTCGCTTCTCGAGGCAGAACGCCTCGGACACGCGCGTCTTCCCGCTGCCCCCCGCGCCGACGATGCCGAACGACACGACCGCTCCTGCACGCGCTCGTTCGTAGGCGTCGTCGAGCTCCTTCATGATGCCGCGGAACGGAGGCTCGAAGAAGCGCGGCCGCAGGTTCTCGACGACGCGGACCCGGCCGAGGGCGTTCCGTGAGAGCGGCGAATCGGCCCCGGTAGCCTCGAAGCCGACGATCACCTCGCCCAGGTCGAGGTCCCCGATGTTGTAGGAGTCGAACTCGAGGTCATGGACGACGCGGATCGTGTCGTCGGTTGCGCTTCCGGCCGCAAGCGGTCTCCCGGCCGGGCTGTCGCAGCCGACGGGGCCGATCAGCCTGACCCGCTGGACTTCTCCCGTTTCCGATCTTGGTCGCCACCAGAGACGCGCGCCGGGGGCCGAGACGGCGGGAGAGCGGACCTCGACCGCGACTGCGAACGGCTCCCCTGCGAGCACGCGCGGCGGCGCCGTGACCTCGACCCACGGTGACGGCCGCGGCTCGGCCTCCCGCTCGAAATACGCCAGGATCTCGTCGACGTCGTCGGGCAGCGCCTGCCGGAGGATCTCCTCCACCGCGGGAAGGTGGTGATGGATGAGCGCCTCGATCTGGCGCCGGTCGAGGATGTGACAGTGACGGCGTAGCTCTCTCTCGAGATCGCGCCGGGCCGCGTCGATGCGTCGTTGCGTCACCCGAGCCGAGAACGCGACGACGAAGAAGGTCGGGTTGATCTCGCCGGCCATGCTGATCAGGCTTCCGGCGATGTCATCGAGGACCTTGTTCACGCGAGTGCGTTTCTTGCACTGGCCGCCGACCGTGATCCCCGCGTCGATCGTCAGGTACTCGACCTTCAGGAACTGCTGCCTGCCGACGAAGTCGACGCCCCCGTCGGAGTAGTTCGGCGACACGCGCCATTCGTAGTCGGGGCGGAGGTCGGCGAAGATCCTCGCGATCGCAACCTCGAAGACCTGCAGCTTGAAGACGCCGCCGGGGCGGTCTGACACCGCCACCAGCTGGACCGGGAACCCGGTGGGCGGGGCCCAGCTGAAGTCTTGGGTTAGGAGGGCCCAGACGCGGCGCTCGGCAGGGGACTCACGGCTCGCCACGACGATCGATAATTCCTAGTTATCCGACGTGGGAGCGCGGCTCGGGAGCAGTTTTCACGGGGCCCTCACGTTAACTCTGGGGATGACTCGACGCAAGATTGTACGCTAAGCCCCGTGGCCGAAGTCCCGGCCCGATATGGCTAGCGCATCGGGAACGGCGCCGGCTCTTGTGAGCTACGACGCGACGACGTTGATCGTCAGGCCCGGGAACGACAGGGCCCCCGACTCGGTGCGGAAGGCGTTCTCGTTCTCCTCCAGGCGCGCCCTCAGCTCCGCTACCTGCTCGTCCGGCAGCTCGCGCACGACCGCGGCCAAAGCCCCCGCGACCTGCGTCATGAACTCCCAGCTCTGGTCGAACGAGGCGAACTCCCACTGCACCGGCATCTCTTCGATCGTCGCGTCGGCGAAGCCGGCGCCGGCCACCAGCGAGCGGATCGTGCCGTGGTCCGCGAGCGAGAACATCCCGCCGGGCCCGAAGGGGTCGTTGCGCGGCTCGTGGCCCATCTGCATCAGCGTCATCCCGGTGACCGTCACCCACGGGTTGTGCTCCGGCCCGGCCCAGACCGAGAACGCCAGACGGCGCCCCTCCTTCAGGACTCGCCGGGACTCCCGCAGGGCCGCGGCGGAATCGGGCATCAGCATGAACCCCCACCGGCAGACGATCCCGTCGACGGAGTCGTCGGCGAGGTCCATCTCCTGCGCGTCGAGGACGCGCGCCTCGACGTTGCTCAGCCCCCGCTCCGCCGCGCGCCGCCGCGCGACCTCCACCATCCGCGGGGCGAAGTCGGTCTCGATGACCTTCCCGGAGGCGCCGACGCGGTCCGCCGCGAGGAACCCGTTGTCGCCGGGCCCTCCCGCGAGGTCGAGGATCACGTCGCCGTCGCGCGGCCCGACGTGCTCGACAAGCCACTCGCCGACGTGTCGTGTGGTCTTCCACATGAACTCGCTGTGCCGGTCCCAGCCCGGCGCCATGTCGTCCCAGACGGCGAGTGTGTCCCTCTGCTCCGATGCGCTCATGGACCGACCATAAGAGAGATCGCGACGCCATGCCCCGCGGGATTCGGCCCGCCGCGGGCGAATCTCCTCGTGCGCATCCGCGGTGGATGCGGCCCGGGTGTCCGGCAGCGCCGCCCGGTCGCCGTCGAGGCTGCCTGCGGAGGGGGTGAATCCATGCGGAAAGCTCTGATTGCCCTGGGGGCCGCGTCTGCGGTCGTGATGTCGGGCGGGGTCGCCTCGGCGACCGAGATCCACCTGCCCCACGTCGGCCGCCCCGGCTGCGAGGTCAACGGGGGAACGGTCGGTGTGCTCGAGCCCGACAACACCGTCTCGTACGACGACTTCTACGTGAACGTGTACTTCTGCCTCCCGCCGCCCTCCTAGAGGGTGCGGTCCAGGAACCGAACGGTCTCGTCGAAGGTCGCCGAGGCCACGGACATCCCGTGCCGGGTGCCACCGAGCTCCACGGTCTCGTACGTGAGGCCGAAGGTTTCCAGCCTCTTGACGAGCCGCCGCGGCTGGTCCCGCGGGATCAGCTCATACCGGGAGAATGCAACGAGCATCGGAGGGGTCGCCGCGTCCACGGCGCGGCGCCCCGACGTGCGCCGGTACGTGTCGGGGCACAGCTCGGGCGAGCAGCCGAGGTAGTTCTCGATCGGCCCGGTCAGGATGCCCTCGCGGTGCAGCCGCTCGAGGTCTATGGGCGCGGAGAACAGCACGACCGCGTCCGGCCTCAACGTCTCCGACGTCGCCGCCATCAGCGCGAGCTGACCGCCGGCGCTGGATCCCGCGACGGCCACCCGCCCCGCGTCGACTCCGTACGTCTCGGCGTTCCTACGCACCCAGTCGACCGCCGTCTCCACGTCCCGCGCCGGGTCCGGGAAGCGTGTGTCGCCTCCGGGGGGCGCCAGCCGGTAGTCGATGGCGAAGACGACGTAGCCCTCACGGGCGTAGAGGGAGGCGAGCGTCGACCAGACCTCCTTGCTGCGGCGGCGCCAGGAGCCCCCGTGGACGAGGACGAGGCCCGGCGCCGGCCGGGGATCCTCCATCCGGTAGACGTCGAGGCTTAACATCTCGCCGTCGTGCTGGGCGTACGGGACGTCACTTATGACTATCGGACCCGTCTGGACGGGGGGAAGACCCTCGTCCTGGTCCGCTGCTGCCCGGGCCGGAGGGGTGGAGCCACCGGAGGTGCCCGAAATGCCCGCGGCGGCGATCGCAAGCACGATCGCCAGACCGCGGCCGAGAGCACGCCGGCACGCCCCGCCATCCATCCGCCGCAGGGTAGCGCAGCCGGGGGCCGCGTGGCCCCGGGGGGCCGGGAACCATCGGGCGGGCCGGAGCGTCGTCCGGGCATGGAAAGGCGCTCCGGGCGGAGGGCGGCCGGCCGGCGGGAGCGGGGATGCTGTTCAACTCCCTAGAGTTCGCGTTGTTCCTGCCGGTCGTCCTCGGCCTGTACTGGCTGCTGCCGCACAGGGGACAGAACGTCCTCCTGCTCGTCGCGTCCTACGTCTTCTACGGCGCCTGGGACGTGCGGTTCCTGTCGTTGATCGTCATCTCCACGCTGATCGACTTCCAGGTCGGGAGGGGTCTCGGCCGCACCGAGGACGAGGGCCGTCGCAAGCGGTGGCTCCTGGTCTCGGTCGTCGCCAACCTCGGCATCCTCGCCTTCTTCAAGTACTTCGGCTTCTTCGTGGACTCGGCGGTGGAGCTCGTGTCGTGGGTCGGGCTGGACGTCCACCCCCCGCTCTTCGAGGTGCTGCTGCCGGTCGGGATCAGCTTCTACACGTTCCAGACGATGAGCTACAGCTTCGACGTCTACCGGCGGAGGATCGAACCGGACTCGGACCTCGTGACGTTCTCGACCTACGTCGCCTACTTCCCACAGCTCGTCGCCGGCCCCATCGAGCGGGCGAAGCGCCTCCTCCCGCAGATCGAGGCGGAGCGCCAGCGGCCCGACACCGAGCAGGTGCGGTCGGCCCTGGTGCTGATGCTCGTCGGCCTGTTCAAGAAGGTCGCCATAGCCGATGCAGTAGCGCCGTTCGTCAACGACGCGTTCGCCGCCGGATCCGGCGCGGGCAAAGGGACCCTCCTGCTCGGAGCGCTCGGGTTCTCGCTGCAGATCTACGGTGACTTCGCCGGCTACACCGACATCGCGCGCGGCGTCTCGCGGCTGTTCGGCATCGAGCTCATCCGGAACTTTGCCCAGCCGTACCTCGCACGCAACATCACGGAGTTCTGGAGGACCTGGCACATCTCACTGTCTGCGTGGCTGCACGACTACCTGTACATCCCGCTCGGGGGGAACAAGCGCGGGCGCGCCACCACGTACCGGAACCTCATCCTCACGATGCTGCTGGGCGGCCTCTGGCACGGGGCCGCGTGGACCTTCGTCGTGTGGGGCGGCCTGCACGGTCTCCTCCTCGCGCTGCACCGCGCCGTCGGGGGCTACGTCCCGCGCGACGAGCTGAAGCCGCTGCGGTGGCGGGACACGCCGGCGATCCTGCTGACCTTCACGACGGTCACCGCGCTGTGGGTCTTCTTCCGCGCCGAGTCGATGACCGGCGCCCTGGATTACCTTGGCGGTCTCGTGACCGCGCCGTGGGGCGTCGTAGACGTCGACGCGGCGATCGTCATCCTCTTCTCGGCCGCCCTGGTGCTCCTGCTGGACCTCGCGCAGCGGCTCTCGCAGGACGACGCCGTGATCATGTCCTGGCCCGCCGTGGCACGCGGCGCGACCGTCGCCGTCCTGCTCGTGGCCATCGTCGTCTGGACCGGCGGCACCGCCCAGCCGTTCATCTACTTCCAATTCTGAGGAGATGCCCATGTCCCCGCGAGCAAAGTCCCGTATCGGATCGTCGTCGGCGTTCTTCGGCGTCCTGCTCACGGTCGAGATGATCGCGCGCAGCATCGCGCCGGGGCTCCCGGTCGACCCGGGAAAGTGGCCGCGCATAGAGATCGCGCAGAAGCTCGACCAAATGCGCCGTTACATCGGCGACGGGAAAGACGTCGACGCCGTGTTCGTGGGCAGCTCGATGGTCGCGGACGGCGTCGACCCCGTGGCGTTCAACGAGCGTGCGGACGTGACCGCCTACAACGCCGCGTTCGCCGGGCCGTCTATGCGCACGATCACGCCGTGGACGCTCGACATCGTCGACCCGCTCCTCCAACCCGAGGCCGTCGTGCTCGGGATACAGAGCCGCGAGCTGAGCGACAACGGCCCCAAGAACAAGACGATGTTCCAGAAGTTCGACTCCTCTCCGGGCTATCGGGAGACCACCTCGAACATCGCGCTGCGCTTTGCGGGGATGCTCGAGCGCGTCAGCTACTTCATGCGCTACCGGCGCGCGTTCCGCGAGCCCAGCCAGCTCCTGGAGGCCGACGGAGAGGCCGCACTCCGAACGGCGCAGGTCCGTCTGGAGCTGGGCCCCTTCGGGCAGCGCATCCAAAAGGACGTCCCGTACGAGGACACGGAGCAGTTCCGCACGTCGCTGTACGAGAAGATGCTGTACGACTTCGAGGTCGGCGGGCCCGAGTACGAGGCGCTGCAGAGGCTCTACGAGGAGCTGCGCGAGCGCGACGTCCGCTTGATCCTCGTCAACATGCCGGTGACCGACGCGTACTGGGAGGCGCACCGCTCGCCGTCCGCGCGAGAGGTCTATCACCGGGCGCTCGAGCGCTTCCTCGACGGCGCGGACGTGACGTTCGTCGATGCCGAGGATGCAGTGGCCGTGAACGCGTTCCGCAACCCGATGCACCTCGACGTCCGCGCTCGCAAGCGCCTGGCGCGAGCGCTGGCCGACTCCTGGGACGACCTGACCGGAAAGGAGCCGGCGCGCTTCACGATGGACTGTGCGGAGAGAGCCTGCCGGATCGAGCCGGCGGAAGAAGACGCCGCGGGGGGCTAGGCGGGGCTCAGCGCGTGTGCTCGAACAGCCGCAACGGCCGTACTTCGAAGCCCTGCGGCGTCGCCGTCAGCTCCCAGGCGCCGGGCGTCACGGGGAACCGCTCGATCTCGCCAAGGGTCGTCGCAGCCACGATCTCGCCTCTCGTTCCCGGCGGGAACGTGAACAGCCTCCGCACCGACGGCTCCTCCTCGGGCTGCGCCTCGAAGAGGCTGACAGAGAGGAGCTCGGCCGCCTGCCAGTCGCGGAAGTAGCCGTTCGTCGTGCCCTCGAGCATGTACCCGCCGGGGGCGATCGTCGGCCGCATGAAGAACTCGCCCGAGTCGGTGAACCCGCTCCGCGTGCGGTACTTCGTCTTCGGCGGGTACGACGCGCCGTGGAAGATGAAGCCGAACTCCGAGTCGGGGAGCTCGACGACCAGGCGCGGCCCCCTCACCGGCTTCGACCCGTCGCGGTTGTCCACGTCCCCTCCGGAAGCACGCGCGTACACCACGCTCTCCTTGAAGAGAACCGGCTTGATGTCGGCGCGCTCGGCGCCGGGGGCCGCGTGCTCGTCCTTCGTCGACCACCCGTCCGCCCACGCGCCGTCCCAGTCCCATTCCAGCCGGCCGCGGTCGTTCGGCTCGCGCTTCTCGCGGCTGTGGACGGAGGCGGCGCCCATGCCGATCGCGAGGTCCGCGGCGTCGCCGTCGTAGATCATCCCGCCGCCGGGACGGGTGTCGAACGGCACGAACTCTCCGACGGCGTCCGCGGTGACCACACCGTGCACGAAGCCCGTAGCACGGAACTTCGCGTCGTACGTGAACTCCATGAACGCGTTCACCTTCGCGCCCGTCGCGGGGATCGTCGTCCCGGAGCCCATCGACGCGCTGTTGAAACCGTGGCGCCGTCCTCCGGTCAATGCGCTGAAGCGCGCCTCGCGCACCTCGGCCACGCGTCCCGTCACCCAGCTGTAGTTGCCTTCGGCGACGTAGCCGGGGTCCGCGACCCATTCGTCCGGGTGAGCGGCGGGCGACCCGTGCGCGCGACCGGATTCCATCTGCGGAGGGCCGTAGACCGGAGCCACGTGCTGCTCGAGGATCAGCCGGCCGACCGACGAAGGCGTGGACAAGCTGATGCGAGCTTCGGGCAGGAACGTGCCGAGGCCCGGCTCGAAGGCGCGCGGCCTAAAGCGGGCGCTGAACGTGTGCATGCCGGGCTCCGCACGGGTCATCCTCCAGACGACGCGGCGGCCCCTCGTCACCCCGTCGCCGCTCGCGCTGCCGGGGACGGCACGCGGGTTTGCCATGCCGGTGTGGCGGCCGGTGAGGACGACCGTCAGGTCGCCCGGCCGCCTCAGCTCGACCGTCACCGACTCGAAGTGCTCGGGGACGGTTCCGGGCGCACCCGTGACGGCGGTGCGCGTGCCGGGGACGTCGGCCCCCACGGCCTCGGACGACCGCGCCGCGTCGAACCCGAGCCACACGAACCCGTCGTAGGGACCACCGCGGTAGGTGCCGTCGGTGTAGGTCAGGCGGTCCATCCGCAGCCCGACGACCGGGGGGCGCGACGCGGCCGCTCCCGCGAACGCGGGGACGAGCGCGAGCGCGGCCAGCGCGCTCGCAAGCAATGACGTCCGCCCTCTGCCCATTGGCTCAAGCGTTCGGCGCCGGGACCCCGAAACCCTCGTGGCCGCCGCTCGGACTTACGCTGCCCCGATGACGCGGCACGTGGACCGGCACCGGCTCCTGATCGAGATGCTCGGCTCGGGGAGCGCGTCCGACATGGAGTCGGGCACGCTGGTAGTGGTCCCGTCGCTCACGTTCCCAGAGAGCGAGCTCCGGAAGATCGTCGGGATCCAGTTCTACGAGGAGCGCCTGCTCTTCCTCCTGCTGCTCCTCCGCCGCCCCGAGCTGCACGTCGTCTTCGTGACGTCGGTGCGGGTCGAGGAGCCGATCGTCGACTACTACCTGGCCTTCGTGCCGCCCGAAGCCCGCGCGGGCGACCGGCTCTGGCTGCTGGCGCTGTGGGACCCGCAGCCGCGGGCCCTCACGGAGAAGCTCCTGGAGCGACCCGACTCCCTCGACCGGCTGCGACAGCTCTCAGGCGGCGACGCGTGCCTGCTGACGTTCAACGTGACGGAGCTCGAGGGCAGGTTGCGCGACGAGATCGGCGCTCCCCTCTACGGGTGTCCGCCGGACCTCGCGCACCTCGGGTCGAAGTCGGTCGCGCGGCGAGTCGCGCGCGAAGCCGGCGTTGCCGTTCCTCCGGGGGCCGAGGACCTGCGGTCGTTGCACGAGGTGGAGAAGGCCCTCGACGAGCTGCGCACGAACGCTCCCGCCGCTCGGTCGGCCGTCGTGAAGCTGAACGAGGGCTTCTCCGGCCAGGGCAACGCGATCGTGAGCCTGACGGACAACGGCCCGGTCACGGGGCGCCCGACGGTGTTCTGCGCCGAGGAGGAGTCGTGGCCGTCGTTCGCGGCGAAGCTCGCGGAGCAGGGCGGCGTCGCCGAGGAGCTGATGAGGGTGCCGGGGATGGTCTCGCCGAGCGTGCAGATGCGGATCGCGCCGGACGCGACGTTCGAGGTGGTGTCGACGCACGACCAGATCCTCGGGGGGCCCGACGACCAGGTGTACCTGGGCTGCCGTTTCCCGGCCGACGCCCGCTATCGCGCCACGATCCAGGACGCGGGCCGACGCGTCGCGCGCGTGCTGGCGGAGCGCGGGGTCATCGGCTCGTTCGGTATCGATTTCGTGATCGGGCCGGAGGACGGCGCGGTCCCCTACCTGACCGAGATCAACCTGAGGATGGGCGGCACGACGCACCCGTTCCTGATGACGGAGTTCGTGACCGGCGGGACGTACGATGAGGCGACGGGCGAGCTCGTCGTCGACGGGCGGCCGAAGCACTACGTGGCGACGGACAACCTGAAATCGGAGTCGTACGTCGGTCTGGCGCCGGAGGCATTGATCGGAGCGATCAGGTCCGGGGGCCTGGCCTTCGACGCGGCGACGAAGACCGGTGTGCTGCTCCACCTGCTCGGGGCGCTGAAGAAGCACGGCAAGGTAGGGATGACGTGCATCGCCGACTCGCCGGAGGAGGCCGACGCGCTGTACGGGATGGCGGTCGAGGTGCTGGAGGGCCTAGGGACCAGATCGGCTACGTGATGCCCCCGGTGTCACACCGCGCCGGCACCAGGGTTGCGATCAGAAGACGCAGGCGTTCATCTCGTTCTCTCTGGCGATGGCGTTCATCGTCCGTGCCGGCTCGTCTCCCTCGTCCCCCACGGCCTCGTACACCTCGGGGTCGCCGGTGCGAAGGGCGTCCGCGAACCGGGGGCCGAGGTCGACGTACTCCTGCCAGGCGGCCAGCCACTCGTCGTAGGCCTCGTCCTGACCGGGCTCCTTCAACCCGCGCAGCTCCTCGAGGGCGCCGGCGTAGATCGCCGTCAGCTGTTCCACTGCGCGTGCCCGGTCCTCCGGAGTGGGATCGTCCGGAAGGGGTGGTATCTGCTCCCGGCGCTCGACGACTCGTGCGCAGATGCGCTCCGCTCTATCGGCCACTCCGCGCTCGAAGAAGTCGTGGTCGTGGCTCGCGGAAAGGACGAACCCAACGACCCAGACGGCGGCTGCGGCTCCGACGACCAGGATCGTGACCCAGCGAGGCCGCTTCGTCGCGCGCGCACCGGCACCAGGTTGCCGTACAGGCCGTGGCGACCCACTCGGTTCGGTCAGTTTTCCTGCCTTTGTCCAAGGGTGGCGTGTGCGCCGGGTCCCTAGTCGGTCGAGCCGGTGATGCGTATCACGACGTTGCCGGTCTTCCGGCCGGACTCGACGTACTCGAACGCTTCGACGATCTCGTCCATCGAGTAGATGCGGTCGATTACCGGCGTGTACTTGCCTGCCTCGACCAGTTCCCTGACGAGCAGGAGATCCTCCCTGCGGTAACGGCCGACGCCGAACGCGGCACGCCTCTTACGGAGCACCTTCGTGACGAGGGCGAGGAAGGGCAGGTGATATCCGTACCCGAGATCCATCGAGACGTAGATCCCGCGCGGCGCCAACGAGCGGCGGCAGCGACGGAACGAGTGTTTTCCGACCGCGTCGAAGATCACGTCGTAGACCTGACCGTTCTCGGTGAAGTCCTCCTCGAAGCGATCGATGACGTGGTGGGCGCCGAGCCCCCGCACGATGTCGACGTCCTTGGTGTCGCATACGCCGGTTATCTCGGCGGTGTCGAAGTGGTGCGCGAGCAGCTGGACTGCGGCCGTCCCGACGGAGCCCGCTGCGCCGTGCACCAGCACCCTCTTGCCTGCGAGGGGGTACGCGGGCTTCAGGCAGGTGAGCGCCAGCAACGACCCATCGGGGACCGCGGCAGCTTGCTCGAAAGTGAGGGCCCCCGGCTTGGGAGCGATCGCCCGGCTCACCGGAACGGCGACGTATTCCGCGCACGTGCCGTCGTGGATGCCGAAGACCTCGTCGCCGACGCTGAGGTCGCTCACGCCGGGTCCGACCTCTTCGACGAGGCCCGCGAACTCCATGCCGCGGACCGGCTGGCGCGGACGGCGGATCCCCACGAGGAGCCGGGTGAAGCGGTATTCGCGGAAGCGCACGCCCATCGCTTCGCCGCGCGTGACGGTGGAAGCGTGCACGTGGACGAGGACCTCGCCCGCCGCAGGCGTCGGACGCTCTACGTCATCGAGGACGTGCAGAGCGGTTTCGGGGGCCCCGTAGCGGTCCTGGATGACGGCCCTCATTCGATCTATCCCTTCATGCGCTCGGCAGCATGCCGTCCTAGGATCGACGCCTCATGGGCGCGCCGCAACTAAGTTGCAGCACAGCCTGCCGTGTGAGGGCAGATCAACCAGTCGGCGCGTAGGATCACCCTTCCGCCGCGCGGCGGTGCACGCGGGTGGGAAGACCGGTGGGAGCCGCTCGAGCTCCCGGACGAAGGAGGCGGACCTTGCGCAAGCGTCTCGCGATGATGGTTGTGCCGCTCGCGGCAGCGGCGGTGATCCTGCCGGCGGCTCCTGCGGCGGCTGCGTCCTGCGTCATCGGCCCACCCGGCCTGGACGACGTGGTCTGTATCGTCAAGAGCACGCCGTATTGGGACCTCTGCGTCGCGCTCGGCATCTGCAACTAGACACCGGTCGATCGGAGAGGCTTCGGGCACCTAGGGGAAGCCCTTCGCTTCAGGGGCCTATCGATGCGCGGCAGCCGCAGAAACCGAGGGCCGACCAGGAAAACAGGTCGTGGGCGGTACTGGGATCGAACCAGTGACCTCTGCCGTGTGAAGCCGAGGGTTACATTTGCTCGTCTGAATTCCCCTAGCGCTAGGCGGTGGGATCGGCCTGAAAGTTTCTCGTGCGGCATGGTGAACTCTTCTAGTCGGCAGTTGCTCCATCCACGAGTGAAACGGCTGTCACACCCCCGAAAGGCGCCATCGACTTCCCGACTGAGGCCGATCCATACTCGACTCGATCGTCGATTCAGCTCGCCCGCGTTGAAGAAGCTCTTGGCAAAGGGACCTGGGGACCCGTCACACTTCGGCGGTCGGTTGCGTATGCGCACGGGTCCCGCCGGTGTTTGCCCACCCTCACGACGAAATCCTTGAAGAAAGGCGCAATCGGTGGAGGCGGTTAGAGAGGAACGGGCGAAACAGGTCCCGCTTATGGAGCTAGCCATCGCGGCGGCTAGAAAATCAACGGCCGAGGACGAGCGCACACACCCCATGGTCGGCGCAGTTGCCGTCCGTGGCAACCAAATTCTCGGAACGGCGTACAGGGGCGAGTCGGGGCCGGGACACCATGCGGAGTACGTCCTGCTTGAAAAAAAGCTTCAAGGCGAGTCGCTCGAGGGCGCGACGATCTATACGACCTTGGAGCCATGTACGTCGAGAAATCATCCGAAGACGCCTTGCGTCGAGAGGATCATCTCGCGCGGCGTCAAACGCGTCGTAATTGGAACGTTTGATCCCAATCCCGACATTCGCGGCCTTGGCGTACTCAGGCTACGCGATGCCGGCGTCGCGATCGATGTTTTCGACGTCGATCGGATGGTCGAGGTTGAGGAACTAAACCGCGACTTCATCGCGGTTCAACGGAAGGCGCATGGACTCGCACCTCCGTTGACGGCGGAGCTTCTCGATCAGCTACACGTAGGGTCTCTTCAAGCTTGGTACCAGACTGTTAACTCGATTTACTGGAATCGCAATTTCCACCTTCGACCAGCGGAAATCTTGGTCCACTTGGTGGAAGTGGTCGGCGGGCTAAGTTCGATAGCCAGCAACAAACGAAAGCCTGGCGTAGACGCTAATGCTTACGTTGCCAAGGCCCTAGCTTGGTGGCTTGCGCTCAGCGGCAAGCTAGGGATTTCGAATATTGAAGACATGCTGTGGGACAAGTTTCCCTCCTGCTGTCCTTACTGCCATGCACGACCTTGCCTTGGTGACCAGTGCGCCGAGATGAAACGCCGCAAGCCGGGCCCAGACTGGCAAGAGTTGAGCGAACTCGGGACCCGGGCGGACCGCCCCGAGCGTCTAGGTGAATGGCAACGGATGTTTGGCGCGATCTACCCCGCGGGTCAGGTAAGCGATTTGGGCGCTGTGTTCGGCCGTCTAAGCGAGGAGCTCGGCGAGGTCGCTGAGGCAGTACGGATCTTCCCGGCAGAGCCCGGGTATTACCTCAGCGAAGCAAGCGACGTCTTCGCCTGGCTCATGCAAGTACAGAATCATCTAGATCGTGACGCCGGGATTGACACAGGAGACCGCGGGTTCCCGCTCGAGAGAGTGATGGCGCGAAGCTACCCGGGAGGCTGTCGAGACTGCGGTCGCCTCGTTTGCGCGTGTCCTCCCATTCTTCCGTCAACAATCGGTCGTATCGCGCACGAGGTCCCGGCGGGGAGTACAGAGGACGGCGAAGATGGGCGCTTTGTCCCTCCAGATAAGGCACGGCGTTTGTTCCAATCCCCCGAGCGTCGAACTCAGGGAGACTCCGGAACGCAGTAGCCTCACGGGACCAGTCATCCATTCTTGGTTCTTGGCCGAGCGCGCTCAATATCGTCGTGCGCGCCCAACCGCAACGACTCAGACTCTCGCTCTCCGGCAGTGCTGCCGCGTTCGGCACGATGCTTCCGCGTCACCGGTTCGGAACGCGGACAGGTGGAGCTCACCCGTTCGCAAGAAAGAATGCTCCCCCCCCAAGTGCCCTTCCAGCTCTAGCAGCGCGTGGCGCGGCTCGAGGGAAGGACTTCTACCAAGAGTCGGCCTCCGCAAGGGAGAAGTGACCAAGTTGAAGTGCTACCCGTGCCGACTTCTGAGCAGTAAGGCTGCTGCCGCTTCGAGAGGTGAGCCGCGGCGCGCCCGTACCTCCTTACGTCTTGATCTCGTCGGCCAGAAATTGAAGGAATTGGGAGACTTCCGGATGACCATCGGAAGCCTCATAAGGGATCACCTGCACACCGAAATCCTGCCGCAGGCGCTGAGCCAACACAGAGTCTCTTGGGATCGGCATGAACGCGTAGTCGGGAGCGCTCAGGTACTTGAGCGACTCGCGCTGATTTTCTAGGACTAGTCGGAGCTCGGGGTCCTCTGCAGAGAATCCGATCATCAAAATTACCCGCGTGAGAAACAGAGCGGACAGCACCAGCCGGTATCCCGGCTCTCTATAGATCAGTTGGCGATACTGGCTCTCCGTCAGAATCGTTTCTGCGGGCGCATCTATCGTTCCATGGACCTTAAAAATTACCGGAGTTTGGCTGGACAAGCGCCCTGACTGAAGATCTCTCTGAATCGCCTCGGCCTGCTTGTACGTGAAAACCGTTGGGGCATCATTGAAATGCTGCGCGAATGAGCGTTCGAGGAACCTGTCGTAGTTGGTGGTAAGCACCAGCCTCGGTTGCAGCTCCCACAAGAGCGTATGTGCCGAACTAGGTGCAGCATCGCTCCGGTATTTTGCCTCGAGGAAACTGAGATACTCGTCGCCAGGAAACACGGAAACGAGGTGTTGCGCGGCCATTAGGAACTGGCCCTTGCCAATGAGCTCTTCAATCTGAACCCGTACATCAGGATCGACGTAGCCTTGATCCGATACGTACTGCGTCATCTGCATCAGTAAATCGGTCCACGAGGGCACAGAAGAATCGGCCTGCTTCGAAAAGCCTGCCCCTATCAGCGGGACGACATCGCCCGCGCGAAGAGATACCACCAACTGAGCCGGCACATCAGCGGGATCAAACGGCATGCGTGGTCTCGAGGGTACGTCTCCACCGCGGCGAAGACACTACTTCCGTCAAGTATCCAAGTCCTTCAAGTAGCTGCAACAATCGTCGGACGGTGAGGTACTTCGCCCCGGATCCAATGTAAGCAGACATGAACCGGTCCCACTCTAGATGTAGTCGGACCCTGAGCGCGAGCGCCTGCTCGATGCTCTTCGTTTGGAGCGCAAACAAGCAATCGGATAGGACGACTCGATGGTCGCGCTGAAGGATCAAAAGCCCCGGCTTTCTTGGTCGACCCACTCTGGGGATAAGCAGAGCGGGTCCTCTAACCCACGCATGGTCTCTAGCAACGCGTGGTGTGGCTTCCAGGCCGGTAGTGAGATTGGTGGTGTGGACGTAAGTAAGTCCATCTTGAGATGATCGCGCCCCCGATCGATGCCGCGGCAGCTTCCCCCTATAGACAAGGATTCTGCCATTGGGCCCCAGGGGCATGCTCCTATTTTGCGGGCGAGTCCTTGACTTGCGACGTTGTCCCTGTGTGATGCGAACAACAACGGTCTCCAAGTACGCTCCATCGAACGTATTTCGATCGAAATGACTAAGCACGTCGCACTCGAAACCTTGCCGTAAAACGTTCCATGCTGCGGCGTCCTTCTCAGAATCGAGAGTCGACGCGGGGACGATTGCTACGACGGCGCCGCCCTCCGTGATGTAATTGAGAGCATTGATGCAGAAGGCTAGCGCGATGCTTGCTCGCACCTCGACTTCACCCACGAAGGCGGTCTCCCTCCTTCCGCCGCGACAGGAAAACGGGGGGTTCAACAGGATCAGGTCGCAGGATGCTCCCCGCAAAGCCCTGCAACGGCTCCGGGATTTCCCGTCAAGGAAGTCACATCGTCCGACCGCCCAAGAGGGTCTGTGACGTCGGAGCCGATCAACGGCTCTCTTGTCGATATCCGTTCCCACAAAGCGCGCCGCGGGCCATCGGCAGCGAGCCGCATCAAGAAGCACGCCACTCCCGACCGCGAAGTCGCCAACCACGGATGGTGCAGAAGAGTTGGACAGTTCCGCAACGGTCGCGGCCAACCAGGTCGGGGTATAGAAGGCGTCCATCACCTACTCAACCTGCCAGTCCCTGATGAAACGCACCTACATCGTAGACAAAGCGCCGCGCGGCTCCCACCGTCCGCTTAGAGCTTCTCACAGGAAAGTCATAGATCAACTCAGTGTCGTCGGGGTAGCACAGGGCGAAGAGGACTGCCCCAACTGAATGCGGTTTGGTTCCGATTGGTGCTACTTGAAGAAGCGAACGCGGATATTCCTGGCGGATGTCCTCGAGAACGTAAAACGCGGCAAAGGGGCAGTTGGCCGTAGCCACCAGAACGCGCGCCCAGGCGCCAGTAGAGGTAAGAGCGCTCCGGTTCCCCACATACGTGTAAAAGGGGTACTCGGGCCGGAAACCGGGAACCCCCACGATCGGAACCACCCGGTCAGCAGGCGGTTGGAGTTGCTCCAGCATGTACGAAAACCGAGTGCCCTCGAATCCGAGCAACGGGACGAAAACCGCCTCGTCTGCATAGTCCGGATCTGCCAAACGCGCGAAACCTGGCAGGGGAGCAATTCCCAATATCCGGTCGCTCAAGTCGAAGATGGACCCTTCTGTCGGGGCTTCGCTGAACGCGTACTCTGCAGGTTCGACGTACGAAATCCGAATCTCGCATCCCATCGCCAGACCATGCTTAATCAGCGCGGCCCAGACGTGGTGCGGCAAGCCCGTGATATCTACGTAGACGACCTGGGTGTCCAACTCACCTAAGAAACGACGGACGTCTTGACCGCGTCTGAGATGGATGTGGGCATCGCGCTCGCCCTCGCGCGTGGTGAACCCTTCCAATGAGGTCGCCTCGATCTGCACGAACGCGACGCTGGAAGAAGAACTAGGCCCGCTCCTGTGGCTCCTTGGTTCAGGCGAGTGGGCGAAGACGTACGCCGATCCTGCCTCTGGGACAAAATCCTCCGCCCGTTCGTAAATCGAGGTTGGAACCGGTCGATCACGAAGCTTCACGGTAGAAGCTTTCGAACAACAACAGCTGATCCGGCAAGTCATCCTCCGCCACACGCCGACTACGCGTCAGGATCGACCGGATTGTGGGCCGAGGATCTAGGACGATCCCTCGAAGATCCTCGAGGGTCACCTGCATCTTTCTTTTCCGCCTAGTGCTGAACTCGAAGAACGCGGCGTAAACCGGGTGCAACATGTAATCGTGGTGCCGGATGGACGCCTCGTCCAGTAGCTTGGTGCCAGGAGATCGCAGCAGCGCGAGATGCGTGACCGCCGCAGTAAGGAGCTCCCTAACGCCATCCACGTCAACCCCTACGTCTTGCTCAGCAATGGCCTCAAGGTCTTCTCTCAAGTAGAACTGATTTACTTCTGGGGTATGGCCGGACGGGTTTCGCGCCATCACCTGAAAGACTCGGCCTAGACCGAGAACCAAACGGGCCAGCTTCGGGCCGAAGACGTCGACCCCCTCGAGTTCCTCGAGGTTCAACCTTCCCACCGCCTGAGCCGCCACGGTTTGCGTTTCGGGGCGCACAGGGGAAGTAAGGTTCCGTCCTTCCTCGATGACATCACTGATAAGGCTCTTTTCGACCAGCATCAGGAAATAGCGAATGTTCCGCGAAGACATCTGGAGGTAGGTGTCCCAGCCCGCGTAGAACTTGTTGAAGGTAAATCCGGCCCGCTTCTTTCGGAGAGTGAAAATCATGGCGTACTTGTAGTTCACGTAACGAGTTTCCCATTTACGTCTGTCACGAACGAAGTCTGAAAACTGTTCCCGCATCGACTGTCCGGTTGCCTCAGACCAGTATCGAAAGAGGTACACCTGTAAGGGGTTAAGGGTCTTGAGCATCGCCAACTCACCCTCAGAAAAGCTAGGCGTGAGCTCAGCAATAACCTCGTGGGCTCTCTCACGGACACCGAATCGCTCTGCCTCCTCCTCGAGGGACAAGGGCGGAAGGAGCCTCCGAATGTCCCGAATCAGCGGGTCGCCCCCTCGGGTCGCGAGCTTCTCCAGTCTCTCGTTGCAGACTCTGACTGCGAAGTCCCGAAACGTATCTTCTCGAAAGGCAGTCGCTATGTCTATTCGTTCGTAGTCCGCGGGGCTGGTCACCTTCTCCTGGCCACCCATTACAGCGCGGTCACGCCACCCCAGTTCCCGCACGCCAATCTTGAAGCTGTAGGGTGGAGTGGAGTGCTTGAGCAACGTGTTCACGATCCGCTGTTGGTAGTCGAGAAAGTTTTCGTATTCGTCCACCAGGATGAAGAAAAGCTTCTTCTCAAACGCGGGCACGCGAGAAAGTTGGTCGAAGAATTCTTCTATCGGCGCGCCCAGGACCGTGGGGGCGATCTGCTCGGTTTCATCGTTCAGATGAGCCTGGAATCGCTTTAGCGAACGTCGCAAGCTCCGAGCTAGCGTCCCAATGTCTGTAATCGGCTCTGGAGAATCGCCCAACCCTGCAGCGATCGCCATCTCGTCGATCGCGTCGCTCGAGAGTTGGATCGGCGTCTCGTCTAGAGACTCCTGCCATAGCGCGAGCTTCAGTATCTCCTGACACACGATGAGGTTGAAGAAGTGAGCAAACAGACGACTCCACTGTTCGGGCGTCTTGTCGGCGCCTTGAAACGCGTGCAGCCTCCCCGTGTGAATCCGGAGGTACAGGCCAAAGAATGGCATGCCGGAGGGCGCGGCCTCATCGCGTCGTCGACTTCGCAACGCGTGCTGCCCCTCGTAAGAAAGACCCCGCAGGACCGTCGTCTTACCCGTTCCACGCCCACCAATAAGGACGCAGGGTCTTGCAGTCGTCAGGGCGGGAAGATAGATCGGCTCGGCGAACAGGTCGAATAGCCGATCTTCCAGAGACTCGGCTCTATACGCAAATAGCCCCTTTATTTGTTCGCCGAGTGAACCGGGAAGCGGGTTATCGCTCGACGACAAGGGGCGTCCAATCAGAGTCGTTCACTCTCAGGATTTCGAGAAGAGCACTTGGGAGTCCGCTAGCCGCGGCAATGAGATAGCCGGTGTCACAGTGCCGATCTGAGGGTTCGGTACATCCACTATGCAAGTACGCCTTCTTCAAGAACTTGTACCCCAATTCAAGCTTGGGCACAGGCCAAGCGATCGTTCGCTCATCCCACGCAGAGTATTGATGCGGAAGAACATGAGCGGCGCCTACTTCCAATCCCTCGTAACGGGAATGCAAGGCAGCTAGCGCCGCCGTCGTAACGAAGCACGGGCAATACACAACCGTGATCTCGGACGCGTACGGAACCCATTTCTCCAGCTCGGAAGACCGTTCCGCCTCGACATCATCAAGGGCCACGAAATCATCGATGAGGACGACAGTCCGTCGGTCACCGGTTTCTTCCGGACCACTGAGCCACACGGGTCCCTGTTGAAAGAGCTGATATTGGCGATCCGGAAGACCAGCGCCCCAGTTGCCGGTGGCGCTGACCGTAGAGACTCCCATGCCATCGAGAAGGCCGTTCCACGAGGCAGCTGACCAAAGACGTCGACTACTGCTTAGTCGGTGGATCGCCGCGAGTACAAGCTGGTCGAGCAGTTCCTCCGAAAAAAACATGAAGGCGTTCGCAAGATACAGGGCGCATTGCCGGTCCGCGTCATCGAACCTGTCGGAGTTGAAATTCTCTAGCCACCCAGCGGGATCCACCGCGTCAGGAGGCCATAGTCTGACGTCTTTGAAGTAACCCCCCTTAGCGCGGAGGGTGCCCCAACTCGGCCTCGGCCTAATCGAGGGAACCGCCACCGTGATCCCCTGAGCCATCCGAAAGACCCACCCCTGACGACCCAAATGCTCGCGCACCACGGCTACTCGGAGGCAGCTCTGCAACGCGTTGGAACAGCACCTTTTCAGCTCTCAAGAACAAGAGCTGCGCTATCCGGTCCCCGCGGTGAATCACGAAGTCGTCCGAGGGGTCGTGATTCACTAGTACTACCTTGATCTCGCCCCTGTAGCCAGGGTCGATGACACCCGGAGCGTTCAAGACCGTGACTCCTCGAAGAGCGGCGATGCCGCTGCGGGGCGTTACCAACGCGACGGAGCCTTCGGGCAGAGCGATTGCGATGCCGGTGGCGATGACCTCTCGTCCGCCACGTGCTTTAACGCGGGCGTCATTCCGAGCGCATATGTCTATCCCGGCATCGCATGAATCTGCAGGCCGAGGAATTGGGAGAAGCGGATCCAACTGCCTAAGCAATACGTCCATAGCGATACGAGTCTACGGCTCCACGCTCTGGTGCGCCGTAGAGCGTTTCGGTTCTTCGCTCTAGAATGGTCGCCTGGTCCCGTAGCTCAGTGGGAGAGCGCTGCCTTCACACGGCAGAGGCCAGTGGTTCGAAACCACTCGGGACCACTCGCTCCACTACCCCTCGCGGACGCATCGAGTAGCAGCGCTGATGACGACGCTCACCCGGTGGTCCCACGCCTGTCGTTCCGCTAGCCGCTGCTCGCGTCGTCGAGCTTGGGCGACCAGGGTGCTCGATCGTGCCTGCGCCGGCGCTCGGCTCGGCTTCGTCCGGGTGTCGATTGGAGCCGCCGGGACGTTCAGCGTGTGCCGGTCGACGAAGTCGTCCACATCCTGCGGTCGGAACCTCACCCATTCCGCCGATCTTGAACGCCGGCAGACCCCACGACTTCCGAAGGCGATCAACCGAGCGACGGCTAATCCCGAGGCGGTCGGCAACCTCATCCGCCGTAAGAAGGCTCTTCGGATGGCGGTCGGCCATGGGCTAGATGTCGGCGGCCGTCGCCAACTCGGCTACCGAGAGCCCAAGCGCGTCGCAGATCACCAACAGCGACATGATCGTCGGGTTCCGTTCACCACGCTCTACGCCTCCGACATAAGTGCGGTGCAGGCCGCACTGATGCGCGAGCTCCTCTTGCGACCACCCTGCCGTGCGCCGCGCTCTTGCAATCTCCCGCCCCACGGCTTCGAGGACCTCGCGACGTCGAGTTGACACTGGTGCAGCAAAGTGGAAATGCTACTCATAGTCGACACTCTATAAGTAGCAGGAGCGCTTGATGGGGCGAGGGAACGGCCTCTACAAGATCCGCAGAGTCCGGGAAGGAATGGCTCAGCTAGAAGAGCTCCTCCAAGAGGCAGTCGACGAGGCAAGAGCGGACCAGATTCCTTGGAATCAGATTGCGAGCGTCCTTGGCCTCTCCGGCGAAGAAGCGCGAGCCAAGTACGGCCCCGGCAAGAGATCGTCGAACAACGAAAAGAGCTAGGCGCCGAGGTCATCGAATGGTCACGGCGCCGAGAGCGGTCGCGAAAAGTCGATGCCCCCGACCAGGGAAACTACAAGAAATCGCGGAAAAACGACCTCTGCCGTGTGAAGGCAGCGCTCTCCCGCTGAGCTAACCGCCCGGGAGCCCGCATTCTACGGGCTACGCGCGGCGCCGGCGCAGGTGCTCCAGGACGACGATCGCCCCTACGGGCCCGGTGAGAACCGCGAGCGCCACGAAGCCCCAGCTCCAGCCGAGGACCTCGCGATCGCGTACGACCAGCAGCGCGTATCCGAGGAACAACAGCCCGTGGATCATCCCGGCGACGGACACACCCGCGTCCGAGCCGGAGATCATCATCGCAAGGAGCACGAGGAACGAGATCGTCTCGAGGACCGAGACGATCGTCAGTCGTCTGGATGCGGTTTCGATCTCCGTGGGGGCTTCGATGGACGCCAGGATATAGAGGCCGCCCCGGTAGCCGCGCGGCCCCCTAGCCCCGGCCGGGACAGGTGCCCGCTACCTTCTCCGCGAGGTCGAAGAAGCTGATGCCTTTCTCGAAGTACATGTCGGCGCCCAGGGACATCGCCCGCTCGCACATGACGTCGGTGTCGAAGCCGGACAGGACGATGATCGTGGTGTCAGGGGCATGGCGGCGGACCTCGGGGATCGCCTGGAAGCCGTCCATCACCGGCATCGCGAGGTCGAGGACGAGCGCGTCGGGCTGCAGCTCGGCGACGATCTTCACGGCCTCCGCGCCGTCACCGGCCTCGCCCACCACCTCTATCTCGCCCTGGTCCTCCAGCGTCAGGCGGAGCAGCGTCCTGATCTCCGGGGTGTCGTCGGCGAGGACGACCGTGCACTTGCTCGAGGTCATCATTTGACCGCCGCCGGCCGCTCGCGCACGACCGGCAACGTCAGGTCCGCCGGGTCGTCGCCGAGGAGGTCCGACACCAGCTGCTTCGCCCTAGCGAGCGTCGCGTCGAGCGCCCGCTTCGCGCCGTCCTCGTCACCGAGCTCGAACGAAGCTTTCGCCACGACCAGTCCCTGCACCACGTGGTCGTTCAGCTCGAGCGCCTCCTTGCGGCGCTGCGCGTCCCTGCCGATCTGCCGGGCGTACTCCTCGCTGCGCTTCCACGCGGCGAGGCACGCAACGCTGGCGGCGAGGATGAACGCCGCGTGGATGGCCGCCCAGCCCCACGGGTTCGCGATCGCCTCGCTGCTGCTGTAGACGCCCTCGGGCTCGAGCGTGCCCATGACACCGTGGTGCAGGAGCACGTAGGCGATTCCCACGAGGAACGGGAACCAGTCCTGGTAGAGCGTCACCACGACGACCATGACGAAGAAGTGGAAGTGCATCTCGGTGACCCCGCCCGAGAAGTGGACGAGGAGGGCGGAGCACGTGAACAAGCCGAGTGTCGCGACGGCGGCCCGGACCGTTCGCCGGAGCCGCTCCTGCATCGCGACGAACGCCGCTGCCCCCACGAGCCCTACCTCGGCCGCGGCGTGCAACGGGTCGTATCCCCGGACGATCGCCATCACGAACAGCGCCGGGACGTGTGCCCAGGCGAGGGCGACGATCGCGCGGTGACGGCTCGCCCACGACGACGCGGGCAACGCTCCGCCGTGCGGAAGCGCCGCGCGCACGCGCGCGAGCGGGCTCGGCACCTGTGCATCCCTCATGAGCCAACTATCGAATATCGGACATAAGGGTGAAATACGTAGCTTGCGCAGGGGAAACGGTCCCGCGCGGGGCCGGCGCTAGCCTGCCCGGGCGGTCTTCAGCCGGCGACCTTCGACCGCGGCGGCCGCGGCCTTCCGGGTGCGCTTCGGCTTCTCCTCGAGCAGCGGCTGGAGGTACCGGCCGGTGTAGGACTCGGGGCAGGCGGCCACCTCTTCGGGAGTGCCCGCGACCACGACCGACCCCCCGCCGGCACCGCCCTCGGGACCAAGGTCGACGATGTGGTCGGCCGTCTTGATCACGTCGAGGTTGTGCTCGATCACGACGACGGAGTTGCCGGCGTCGACCAGCCGGTGCAGCACACCGAGGAGCTTCGCCACGTCGTCGAAGTGAAGCCCGGTCGTCGGCTCGTCCAGGACGTAGAGCGTCTTGCCGGTCGAGCGCTTCGCGAGCTCGGTCGAGAGCTTCACGCGCTGCGCCTCGCCGCCCGACAGCGTCGGCGCCGGCTGCCCGAGCCGGACGTAGCCGAGGCCGACGTCGCGCAGCGTCTCCATGTGCCGCGCGATCGGCGGGATAGCCGAGAAGAAGTCGGCGGCCTCCGCGACGCTCATCTCGAGGACCTCGGAGATGTTCTTTCCCTTGAAGCGGACCTCGAGCGTCTCACGGTTGTAGCGCTTGCCCTTGCAGACCTCGCACGGGACGTACACGTCGGGGAGGAAGTGCATCTCGATCTTGATCGTCCCGTCGCCCGCGCACGCCTCGCAGCGCCCGCCGCGCACGTTGAACGAGAACCGGCCCGGCTGATAGCCACGGCGCTTCGCGTCCTGCGTCTTGGCGAACAGCTTGCGGATGTGATCGAACACACCGGTGTACGTCGCGGCGTTCGAACGCGGCGTACGGCCGATCGGCGACTGGTCGATGTCGATGACCTTGTCCACTTGGTCGAGGCCCTCGATCTTCTTGTGACGGCCTGCGACGAGCCGCGCGTTGCGGTTCAGCCTCTGGTGGACGGCGCGGTAGAGCACCTCGTTGACGAGCGTCGACTTCCCGGAGCCCGAGACGCCGGTCACCGCCACGAAGCACCCGAGGGGGAACGCGACGTCGATGTCCCGGAGGTTGTGCTGGTGCGCGCCCCGCACGACGATCGCGCCGTTGCCCGGCCGGCGCCTCTCGGGGACCGGGATCGTCCTGCGCCCCGCGAGGTAGTCGCCGGTGACCGAAGCACGCTCCCTGAGCAAGCCGCCAACCGGCCCGCTGTAGACGACGTGGCCCCCGTGCTCGCCGGCGCCGGGTCCGATGTCCACGACGTGGTCGGCGACGCGGATCGTGTCCTCGTCGTGCTCGACGACGATCAGCGTGTTCCCGAGGTCGCGCAGGCGCACGAGCGTGTCAATGAGCCGCCGGTTGTCGCGCTGGTGCAGCCCGATCGACGGCTCGTCGAGGATGTAGAGCACGCCGACGAGGCCGGACCCGATCTGCGTCGCGAGCCTGATCCGCTGCGCCTCTCCCCCGGCGAGCGTCGCCGCACCGCGTGCGAGCGTCAGGTAGTCGAGGCCGACGTCGAGCAGGAACCCGAGCCGCGAATGGATCTCCTTCAGCACGCGCTCGGCGATGGTCGTCTCGCGGTCGTCGAGCTCGATCTTGCGGAGGAACTCGTCTACCTCGCCGATGCAGATGTCGCAGACCTCGTGGATGTTCTTGCCGCCGATCGTGACCGCCAGCGACTCCGGGCGCAGGCGCGCGCCGTTGCACGCGGGGCACGGGACCTCGCGGAAGTACTGCTCGTACCGCTCCCGCGCGTACTCCGAGTCCGTCTCGGAGCGGCGGCGTTCGAGCCACGAGATCACGCCCTCGAAGTTGGTCCAGTACGAGCGGATGCGGTTGAAGCGGTTGCGGTAGCGGACGTGGACCTGCTCGTCCTCGGAGCCGTACATGATGATCTCGCGCGCCTTCTT
This sequence comes from Actinomycetota bacterium, assembly GCA_035942255.1. GTDB lineage: Bacteria > Actinomycetota > CADDZG01 > CADDZG01 > WHSQ01 > JALZEG01. Next base: position 57,281 of record DASZDG010000050.1, read on the forward strand.
CGGGAGCTTCCGGAACGGCACGTCCGTCTTGAACTTGAACGTCTTGGCGGCGGAGGCGATCAGCCGGTCGAAGTACTCGAGCGTCCGGCCCGACCACGGCGCGATCGCGCCCTCGTCGATCGACAGGTCGGGGTTCGGGATCACGAGCTCGGGGTCGACCTCGAGGTGCGTGCCGAGCCCGTCGCAGCGGTCGCACGCGCCGTAGGGCGAGTTGAAGGAGAAGTTCCTCGGCGCCAGCTCGTCGAACGACAGGCCGCAGAACGTGCACGCGAAGTGCTGGCTGAACAGGATGTCCTCGCTCGCGTCGTCGACGAGGTCGATCGCGGCCGTGCCCTCCGCCAGCTGCAGCGCGGTCTCGACGGAGTCCGTCAGGCGGCTACCGATCCCCTCGCGCAGCACGAGCCGGTCCACGATCACGTCGATGTCGTGCTGGAAGTACCGGTCGAGGCGGATCTTCTCGCTCAGCTCGCGGACCTCGCCGTCGATCCGCGCCCGCGCGTACCCGCGGCGGGCGAGGTCGTCGAACAGAGTCGTGAACTCGCCCTTGCGGCTGCGCACGATCGGGGCGAGCACCTGGAACCGCGTCCCCTCGGGCAGCTCGAGGATCTGGTCGACGATCTGCTCGGGCGTCTGGCGGGCAACGGGCCTCCCGCAGTTGTGGCAGTGCGGCCGGCCGATCCGGGCGAACAGCAGCCGGAGGTAGTCGTAGATCTCCGTGATCGTCCCGACGGTCGACCGGGGGTTCCGTGACGCCGACTTCTGGTCGATCGAGATCGCCGGGGACAACCCCTCGATGAAGTCGACCTCGGGCTTGTCCATCTGGCCCAGGAACTGGCGCGCATAGGAGGAGAGCGACTCGACGTAACGCCGCTGTCCCTCGGCGTAGATCGTGTCGAAGGCAAGGGAGGACTTCCCCGAGCCGGAGATGCCCGTGAACACGATCAGCGCGTCCCGCGGGAGCTCGAGGTGGACGTTCTTCAGGTTGTGCTCGCGGGCCCCCCGGATGACCAGGGACCCGGAGCCGGGAGGGGTCTTGGTCGGCACCACCGCATGGTAAACGACGCGCTTGTAACTTCTATTTCCGCTTTTCGCGGGCGTCTCGGGGGCGGGTAGCCTCGTGGAGTGACCGACTTCGCCGCCTATCGCTCCCGGTTCCCCGTGCTGGAGGACCGCACCTATCTGATCTCGGCGTCGCTCGGCCCCCTCTCCCGCGACGCCCGTGCGGCCGCCGAGGAGCACCTCGACCTGTGGTCGAGGCTGGGGCCCGAGGAGCTGTGGTTCGACCACGGGCTCCCCAAGCTGAGCGAGTGCCGGACGCTGTTCGCGGAGCTGATCGGGGCCTCGCCGCACGAGACCGCGGTGATCCCGTCGGTGTCTGCCGGGCTCTCGTCGATCGCGACCTGCCTCGACCTGTCGAAGCGGCCCAAGATCGTGCTGACGGACATGGACTTCCCGACGAACCACTACGTGTGGCGGGCGTCGGAGAAGGCCGGGGCGAAGCTCGACGTCGTGCGGTCCCCCGACGGGGTGACGATCGCGTCGGAGGACGTCATCGCGCGGATCGACGACCAGACCGCGGTCGTGAACCTCAACAGGGTGCTGTTCGAGTCGTCCTGGATCATGGACGCCCCGGCGATCGTCGAGGCCGCTCACGCACACGGGGCTCTCGTCGTCGTCGACGACTTCCACGGGTCGGGCGTTCTCCCGATCGACGTGCACGAGCTCGGGGCCGATCTCCTGCTGACGGGCGCGCTGAAGTGGCTGTGCGGGGGCCAGGGCATCGCGTTCCTCTATTGCAGGGACGACCTCGTCCGGCAGATGGAGCCGCTGGTCGTCGGCTGGTTCGGAACGAAGGACTTCTTCGAGTTCGAGCGCGGCGAGCTCCGGCTGCGCGACGACGCGCGGAGGTTCGAGACCGGGACGTTCGCGCTCCCGCAGGCCTGGACCGCCGCCGCGGCGCTGCGCATGATCCTGGACGTCGGCGTCGACGCGATCCGGGCGCGCAACTCCGAGCTGACGGAAGGGATCGTCGAGCGCGCGGACGACGCGGGAATCCCGATCGCCTCCCCGCGTGACCGGAGCCGGCGCGGGGGCCTCGTCCGCCTGCGCGTCGAGGGCGGCCCCGCCGAGGCGAAGCGCCTGCTGCACGAACTCTTCGAGCGGGACGTCGTGCTCGACAAGCGCGGCGCCTCGCTGCGGGTGTCGCCGCACTTCTTCAACGACGAGCGCGACCTCGATCGGTGCTTCGCGGCTCTGCGCGAAGTGCTCTAACGCGCCGATACCGACACCGCACTAGCCCCCCGAACCGGCGCGAACCCGGACAGTCCTCACCCCCTGACTAGTCCGTTCGCAGCGCGCGACAGATGAGCGGAAAGAACCATTGGGAAAACTCGATCGGGTGCCGATCTTCCGATTGCGGGGGCAGAGGAAACGCCGGGAGGGTGATTTTGACGTGCCGATGTTCCGCCCGATCGAGGGGGTAAGCGTATGAAGATAGCTTTCGGGATCAGCTGGAACGATTCCAAGAAAGGCCAGTACCTCGCCGCCGTAGGCCTCACCTTGGGGCTTCTTTTCGCGTCCATGCCCGGGTTCGGGCAGTCGATGGCGCAGACGACGTCCGAGATGGTCAAGGTCATCGTGCGCGAGCTCCCCGGATCCGGCTCGGCCCCCGAGCAGATGGTCGAAGACCTCGGCGGAGACGTAGGGCGCCATATAGGGATCGTCGACAGCTTCACCGCGACCGTCCCGGCCGCGAGCATCTCCGCGCTGAACGGGTCCCCCGGCGTCCACTCGATCACGGAAGACCGCCGCGTCCGCCTTCTCCACGAGGTGAACGGCTACGACCCCAGCCTGTCTTCGAACGCAGGCTCGATCTTCAACACCACCAACGCCGTCAAGGCGAGGGACTTCTGGCGTGACGGCATCACCGGCAAGGGCGTCGACGTGGCGATGATCGACTCCGGCGTCGTGCCGGTCGACGGCCTCACGGTGCCCGGCAAGGTCGTCAACGGCCCCGACCTCTCGTTCGAGTCCGGCTCCGAGCCCCACCGCTACCTCGACACGTTCGGCCACGGCACGCACATGGCCGGGATCATCGCCGGACGCGACAACGGCGTGACGAGCGGCAAGGAGAACGGCGACCACGACAACTTCATCGGTGTGGCGCCCGACGCCCGCATCGTGAGCGTGAAGGTCGCCGCCAGCGACGGCGCGACGGACGTGTCGCAGGTCCTCGCCGCCATCGACTGGGTCGTCCAGCACCGCAACAGCGGGGGCCTGAACATCAGGGTGCTGAACCTGTCGTTCGGCACGGACGGCACCCAGAGCTACGTCGTCGACCCCCTGACGTACGCGGCCGAGGTCGCGTGGCACAAGGGCATCGTCGTCGTGGTCGCCGCCGGCAACTCGCAGTTCGGGAGCTCGGCGCTGAACAACCCCGCGTACGACCCGTACGTCATCGCCGTCGGCGCCTCCGACACGAAGGGCACGTTCGACACGTCCGACGACACGGTTCCGGAGTGGTCGGCACGTGGTGACGGTCTCAGGAACCCCGACCTCGTCGCACCCGGCAAGTCGATCGCGAGCCTCCGCGCACCCGGCTCGTTCATCGACGTCGAGTACCCCGAGGGCCGCGTCAACGACAAGCTCTTCAAGGGCAGCGGCACGTCGCAGGCGGCCGCGGTCGTCTCCGGTGCTGCGGCTCTCGTGATCCAGCAGCGTCCGAACATCACCCCGGACCAGGTCAAGGCCCTGTTCAAGGGCACGGCGTCGAAGATGCCCGTCGCCGACCCGCAGGCGCAGGGCTCGGGCGTGCTGAACCTGAAGGCGGCCCGCACGGCGCCGACGCCCCTCGCCGCGGTCCAGACGTGGCCGAAGGCGACGGGCGTGGGATCTCTCGAGCTAGCTCGTGGGACGCAGCACCTCGTCATGAAGGGCCCGGACACGGCCTGCCTCGAGAAGTACGAGGCCGACAACGCCACCGCCGAGGCCGCTGCTGCGGTCGAGGAGGAGGTGGCTCCGGCAGCCGAGGAGGCCGCCGAGGTCGTCGAGGAAGCCGTCGAGGGGGCCGCGGCCCCCGCGGAGGAGACCGCTCCGGTCGAGGAGACAGCTCCGGTCGAGGAGGCAGCCCCGGTCGAGGAGACGGCTCCCGTGAACGAGGCGTCGTCCGAGACGATGCCGACGCCGCAGAACGCGCCGGTCGAGCAGTCCTCGGTCGTGGCCGCCACAGCGACGGCCGCACCCCTCACGGCCGAGGAGGCGTGTCCCGACGTGGACGTCATGCTCCACGGCGAGAAGGACATCTTCGGACAGCCGTGGGACGGCGCCACCTGGAGCGGCCGCAGCTGGAGTGGAGCGACGTGGTCCGGTGGCACCTGGAACGGCCGCAGCTGGTCCGGCGAGGGCTGGAACGGCCGCAGCTGGTCGGGCGCCACCTGGTCCGGAGCGACGTGGTCGGGCCGCAGCTGGACCGGCGCCACGTGGTCCGGCGCCACCTGGTCCGGGGCAACGTGGTCCGGCGCCACCTGGTCCGGAGCGACTTGGTCCGGCGCAACTTGGTCCGGAGCGACCTGGTCGTAGGCATTGACCGCAACACCAGCGTGACGGTTGAAGTCGGCTGAGACGCAGGCCGACCACTAGAGAAGGCCGATGAGAGCACTGACGAGACGGAACGAAGGCGACAGGGAGCGGGGGGTCAAGCCCCCGCTCCTTCGCCTGTCCGGCACCGCCCGCGTGTGGCTCCTGAGCGTCGGCGTCGCGCTCCTCGCGGCGTACCTCACCACCGGCCTCGCCTCGTCCCGCCTCGACACGATCGCGAACCCGTTCGAGATCCCGTGGTGGGCGGTCGGCGGGCTGTTCTTCCTGGCGGAGGTCTGCGTCGTGCACCTCCAGTTCCGGCGCGAGGCGTACTCGTTCTCGCTCAGCGAGATCCCGCTCGTGCTCGGGCTCTTCTTCCTCACGCCGGCGGCCCTCGTGTTCGCGCAGCTCGTGGGGTCGGGCGCGGCCCTCGCGTTCCACCGCCGGCAGTCGCCGTTGAAGCTCGTCTTCAACCTCGCGCACCTCTCGCTCGAGGCGATCCTCGCCTCGCTCCTCTTCCAGCAGATCGTCATCACCGGCGACCCGACGAACTTCGAAGGGTGGATCGGCACCGGCATCGCGGTCGCGCTCACGACGTTCCTCAGCGCGGCGATGATCGCGCTCGCGATCTCGCTGTCCGAGGGCAAGGTGCACCTCGAAGCGCTGACCGAAGGCCTCGGCCCGGGGATGATGGCCGCCCTCACGAACACGTGCATCGCTCTCGTCGCGTCCACGCTCATGTGGGTGCGCCCGCAGGTCGCGTGGCTGCTGCTCGTGCCGGTGGCGACGTTGTTCTTCGCCTACCGCGCCTACACGTCCGAGCGGCAGAAGCACAAGAGCCTCGAGTCGCTCTACGAGTCGAGCCGCGTGATCCAGGGGTCGCTGCAGATCGAGGCGACGATCAGCGAGCTGCTCTCGCAGGCGCGCAAGATGTTCCAGGCCGAGGTCGCGCAGATCACGTTCTTCCCGGCGAACAACGAGCGCGTCGCGTACCGGAGCTCGATGGGCCCCGGTGACGAGGGGTACCTCATGCGCGAGCTCCACCTCGACCCGCGCGACGGGGTGTGGGCCCGGGTCGCGTCGGAGGGCGAGGCCCTCCTGATCCGCAAGCCGATCCTCAACGAGAACATCCGCAAGCACTTCGAGGCCCGCGGCATGCGCGACGCGATCGTCGCCCCGCTGCACGCGGGGGGCACCGTGATCGGGACGTTCGCGGTCGGCAGCCGCCTCGGCGACGTCAGCACGTTCGACGAGGCCGACCTCAAGCTCTTCCAGACCCTCTCCAACCACGCGAGCGTGTCGCTCGAGAACGCGCGGCTGGTCGGGCGCCTGGAGGAGTCGCTCGCGCACCTGACGGAGATGAACCAGCTGAAGGACGACTTCGTCGCGGCGGTGTCGCACGAGCTGCGCACGCCGCTGACCTCGATCCAGGGGTACATCAAGACGCTCCTCCGTCCGAACGTCGAGTTCTCGCCCGACGACCAGCGGTCGTTCATCGAGGCCGTCGACCGCCAGAGCGAGAGGCTGCGCCGACTGATCGAGGACCTGCTCGTGGTGTCGCGCATCGAGTCCGACCGTGACAACCTCCTCGTCACGCCCGTCGTCCTCCAGAAGGTCGCCCGTCACGTCGTCGACGAGTTCCGCGCCCGCACTGCGACGAGGTCGTTCGACTTCCGCTTCGACCAGAGCCTCATCGAGGTCGACACCGACGAGACGAAGGTCCACCAGGTGGTGTCGAACTTCGTCGACAACGCGCTGAAGTACGCGCCGGATGGGACGACGATCACGATCGGGGGCCGCACCGAGGGCGACTACGCGGTCATCTCCGTCGCCGACGAGGGCTCCGGGATCCCGGAGGCCGAGCAGGCCCGCATCTTCGACCGCTTCTACCAGATCGACCAGTCGTCGACGCGGACGGCCGGGGGCACCGGTCTGGGTCTGTACATCTGCAAGAAGCTGGCCGAGGCCATCGGCGGCGATATCTGCCTCGAGCGCTCCGACGAGCGGGGGTCGGTGTTCGCTCTGAGGATCCCCCTGGTCCCGCCCCGCGACGCGGTGCGGCAGTCGTTCCCGTCGCTGACGATCGGCCGCCCGCCGCTGAGCGACGCGCCGGAGCCGGCCTTCTCCCTCCGCTAGCCGCGGCGGGGGCCGCGTATGCATCAGGCTCTCTCGCCGCGCCTCCTGCGGATCTCCTCCGCGAGGATCACGAGATGCGCCGCGTCCTTCTCGCGTCGAGCCGCCATCTTCGAACGAACGATGTCGTCCAGCGACGCGACCGGGGTACTCACACCCTCGAACTCGACAGTCCGCGCATCGCGTGCGAGATCGTCGTAGCCGTCCGTCCCGTCGGGCAGGAAGCAGACGTCGAACGGTCCCAGCCGCGTCATGAAGGTCATCGTCGTCATCCCGGTAAACGTCCGTTCGTCCAGGGGGATCTCCAACCGCTCGTCCAGACCGGGTGCGCGAAGCCGCGCATCAAGATCGGCGAGCGCCTGCGCCAAGCGTCTCTTGTTCTCTCGGTCGGGAGCGGGCGTCACGTCGAGGTCGAGCGTCCGCGTCAGAGGAGCCCCTTGCAGGATCGCCGCAACCCCGCCGATCACCACGTAACGAACGTCGTGGCGGTTCAGCGCCTCCACGATCCCGAGAAAGCCGGGTGGCGTCGCGGCCCCGACGTCGGCGGTCACCGCATCGCCCGGCCGTTATCGAGGAGGGCCGCGTCCAATCGCCGCACCTCGTCGAGGGCCTCTCGAGGAAGGCTCTCCTGGTACCGCGCCAGCCACTCGTCGTGATCGTCCAGCTCGGCCAGCCCCATACGAAGGTCGAACCCTGCACTCCGGATGATCCGCGCCAGCGTCTCGACCGTGGGCGACCTCCGACCCGCCTCGTAGGCGGCGATCGCCGCCTGGGATGTCCCGGCTCGCGCAGCCAGCTGCCGCTGAGTCAGGCCCCTTTGGAGCCTCGCAAGCTTTATGAGATTGCCCGCCCACGTCGACATGCCCCTACGATACCTGAGTCGGTGTCAGGTTGATACCGGATCAGATATCGCCGCCCTCCAGCGGCCGCTGCCGAAGCGCCAGCCCGTCAGGAGCGAGCGGAGCACCAGCCACACCGCCAGCCCGGACGCCAGGCCCCCGGTCCCCCAGTCCGCCGCCACCGAGACGAGCGCGAGCGGCACGAAGAACGCGCTGCACACAGCCATCGCGCCCGCGAGGTAGCGCATGTCCGACGCGCCCATCAGGATGCCGTCGAGCGTGAACGCATACGCGGAAACGGGCTGCAGCAACCCGATCCACAGCAGCAGTCGCGCCGCCGCGTCCACTACTGCGGCGTCGTCGGTGAACGCGCTGGCGAGCGGCCTCGCCAGCGGGACCAGCACCAGCAGGAGCACCACGCCGAGCCCGATCCCCCACGCGATCAGCCTGCGCGCGACCGCCGCCGCCTCCGCGGGGCGGCCCGCGCCGAGGCGGTTCCCGACCAGGGCCTGCGCGGCGATCGCGACGGAGTCGGCGGTGAACGCGAGCAACGAGAACACCTGCATCGCGATCTGCCACGACGCCAGCGGGACCACGCCCATCCGCGCGGCCGCCGAGGTGGCGATCGTCAGCGCGCCGAGGAGCATGCCGGTCCGCACGACGAGCGCGGCCCCCACCCGGAGCAGAGCGCGCAGCGAGGGGCCGTGCCACCTCCACGTCGGCGGGCGCATCCGCCGGCGCAGCACGATCACGAACGCGATCGCGGCCCCCGTCTGCCCGACGACCGTCGCCCACGCCGCACCGGCGACGCCCCAGCCCAGCGGGTAGATGAAGAAGTAGTCGAGGACCGCGTTCGCCACCGCGCCGGCGGTCACGATCAGCATCGGCGTCTTCGTGTCCTGCGCCCCGCGCAGCCACCCGTGCCCGACGGTCACCAGCAGCACGGGGACCGACGCGAGCACGCGGATCCGCAGGTAGTCCTCCGCGAGCCCGGCGATCTCCGGCCCGGCCCCCAGGCCCCGCACGACCGGCCCGGCGAACAGCACGCCGGCGACGGACACCGCGGCCCCCATCGTCAGCGCGAGCAGCAGCGCCTGGACGCCGACGACCCCCGCGCCGTCGCGGTCCCCCGCCGCGAGAAGCATCGCGACCTTCGGGGTGACCCCGAACGCGAGGAACGAGAACACCCAGAACGACACCGTGAACGCGGCGGTGCCGACCGCGAGCGCACCGAGGGGCCGCGAGCCCAGGTGACCCACGAGGATCGTGTCGACGAGCGAGTAGAGCGGGTCCGCCGCGAGGGCGCCGAGCGCCGGGACGGCGAGCGTGAGGATCGTCCGGTCGTCGGGGTGCCGTCCGGGCCGCGCCCACCGGGGCGGCGTTGCCGCCTCCGCGGTCATGCCCCTTCTCCGGGGGCCGCGTCTGACACGTCAGACATGTCTGTCATGTCTGTCATGTCTGACGAACCTCCCGCGCGAGGGGGCGCTTGACCCCACCGCGACGATGCCGTACGCGGAGTGCGCGTGTCAGCCGACGTCCCGCAGCTCTCTCTTGAGGTCCGCGATCTCGTCCCTGATCCGCGCCGCGTACTCGAAGCGCAGGTCCTCGGCCGCCGTGTGCATCTCCTCCTGGAGCTGGAGGATCAGCCGCTTGAGGTCGTCCGGCGTGCCGCCCAGGGGGTCGTGCCGCCGGCTCTTGGACTTCGTCGGGACGGTCGACCCCTCGCGCTTGCGGCCGAAGCCCGAGATCAGGATGTCGCTCACGGCCTTGCGGATCGACTGCGGGTCGATGCCGTGCTCCTCGTTGTAGGCCATCTGGATCTGGCGGCGGCGCTGCGTCTCGTTGATCGCCTTGCGCATCGAGTCGGTGACCTCGTCCGCGTACATGATCACCTGGCCCTCTACGTGGCGGGCCGCGCGGCCGATCGTCTGGATGAGCGAGGTCTGCGAGCGGAGGTACCCCTCCTTGTCCGCGTCGAGGATCGCCACGAGCGACACCTCGGGGAGGTCGAGGCCCTCGCGCAGGAGGTTGATGCCGACGAGGACGTCGAACTCACCCAGCCGCAGGTCGCGCAGGATCTCGATCCGCTCGACCGTGTCGATGTCCGCGTGCAGGTAGCGCACCCTCACGCCGGACTCGAGCAGGTAGTCGGTCAGGTTCTCCGCCATCTTCTTCGTGAGCGTGGTCACGAGCACGCGCTGGCCCGCCTCGGTGCGCTTGCGCATCTCCTCCATCAGGTCGTCGATCTGTCCCTTGGTGGGGCGGATCACGATCTCGGGATCGATCAGCCCGGTCGGGCGCACGAGCTGCTCGACCGGCGTGCCCGAGTGGCGGAGCTCGAACGGTCCGGGGGTCGCGCTCATGAACACGACCTGGTCGACCTTCTCGACGAACTCGTCGAAGCGCAGCGGGCGGTTGTCCAGCGCGCTCGGCAGGCGGAACCCGTGCTCGACGAGCACCAGCTTGCGGCTGCGGTCGCCCTCGTACATACCGTTCAGCTGTGGGACCGTCACGTGGGACTCGTCGAGGACGACGAGGAAGTCGTCGGGGAAGTAGTCCAGCAGCGTGTTCGGCCGGGACCCCGGCTCGCGGCCCTCGATGTGGCGCGCGTAGTTCTCGATCCCGTTGCAGAAGCCGACCTCGCGCATCATCTCGAGGTCGTAGTTCGTCCGCATCCTGAGGCGCTGCGCCTCGAGGAGCTTCCGCTCGTTCTCGAGCACCTTCAGCCGGTCTGCGAGCTCGCGCTCGATCGCGCCGATCGCCCGCTCCATCCGGCTGCGCGAGGCGACGTAGTGCGATGCGGGGTAGACCGTCACGTGGTCGAGCTCGCGCACGATCTCGCCCGTGAGGGGGTCGAGCTGGATGATCCGGTCGACCTCGTCCCCGAACAGCTCGACCCGAAGCGCCAGCTCCTCGTACGCCGGGAAGATCTCGATGGTGTCGCCGCGCACCCTGAACTTCCCGCGCACGAAGTTCACGTCGTTGCGCTCGTACTGGATGTCGACGAGCCGCTGGAGGATGAAGTCGCGGTCGGCGGTCCCGCCGCGAGCGACGCTGACGACTTGATTCAGGTACTCCTCCGGCGAGCCGAGGCCGAAGATGCACGACACGCTGGCGACGATCAGCACGTCGTTGCGCTGGAGCAGCGCGCTCGTCGCGGAGTGCCGCAGCCGTTCGATCTCGTCGTTGATCGACGAGTCCTTCTCGATGTAGGTGTCCGACGACGGGACGTACGCCTCCGGCTGGTAGTAGTCGTAGTACGAGACGAAGTACTCGACCGCGTTGTTGGGGAAGAACTGCTTGAACTCGTTGCAGAGCTGGGCCGCGAGAGACTTGTTCGGCGCGATGACCAGCGTCGGCTTCTGGATCTGCTCGAGGGCCCACGCGATCGTCGCCGTCTTGCCGGTCCCGGTCGCGCCGAGGAGCGCCGTGTAGCGCTCGCCGCGCCGGACGCGGTCGACGATGCCGTGGATGGCGGACGGCTGGTCGCCGGCAGGGGCGAAGTCGGCTTCGACCTTGAACGGGGGCATCGCCCGAGTTTAAGACCGCCCTGTGACAAGAGTTCCAGCCCTGTGATTCGGGCCGGATGCGATTCCTACTCCCCCCGCGCCACCCGCAGGGTGAACGCGAACTTCGAACCCTTGCCGGCCTCGGACTCGACCCAGATCCGGCCCCCGTGCGCCTCGACGATCCCCTTCGTGATGAACAGCCCGAGGCCGGTCCCCTTCTTGACCCAGCCGGGCTTGGGGAGCATCGAGAACTTCGAGAAGATCCGGTCGCGGTCCTGGTCGGAGATCCCGATCCCCTCGTCGACCACCGACACCTCGACCATGCCCTCTTCGGGCAGCTCGCGTGCGGCCACGCGCACGGCCGTCCCCTCCGGCGAGTACCGGATCGCGTTCGTCAGCAGGTTGATGAAGACCTGCCGGAGCCTGTCGTTGTCGCCCAGGACCTGCGGCAGGTCGCGTGGGATGTCGTTGACGACGAGGTGCTGCGCGCTGAGCGACGTGTGCACCGTGATGATGCTGTCGATGAGCGCCGCCAGCGACACCGGGCTCAGGTCGTACCGGAGCGTCCCGGCCTCCATGCGGGAGACGTCGAGCAGGTCGTTGACGAGGCGCGACAGCCGTCCGGTCTCCTTCGCGATGATGTCGAGGATCGAGAGCTTCTTCTCGTCGGGGACCTTGTCCCACTGCATCCTGAGCGTCTCGCTGAAGCCCATGATCGTCGTCATCGGCCCCTTGAGCTCGTGCGCGAGCATCGATACGAACTCGGACTTGGTCCGGTCGGCTTCGCGGAGCTTCTGCACGAGCTGGCGCTCCCTCTGGCGGCCCATGCTCGACTCCACCAGCGCGCCGACCTGCCCCCCGAGGAGCATCGCGAAGCGGACGTCGTCCTCGCTGAAGTAGCCCTTGCGCGCGTTCATCGCCTTCAGCACGCCGATGGGCTTGGGGCCGGTGGTCAGCGGGACGGCGAGCAGCGAGTCCATCCGCAGGAGGTTCACCATGTGCCGGTTCACCCACGCGTCGTTCGGCGCGTCGTTGGACACGAGCGGGGTCTTCGTGCGGAAGACCGTACCGGCGAGGGACGGCTCGTTCAACGGGATCCGCAGCCCCTCTACCTGTTTCTCGTCCAGGCCGACCGCCGCCTGCATGGCGACGAGGCATCCGCCGCTCTCGTCGTTGAGCAGGAGGGCCATCTTGTCGCAGTCGAGCATCTCGGCGACGATCCGGATCGACTCGCCGACGATGCGCTCCATCGTCTCGCTCGACAGCAGCAGGCGCGACAGCCGGTGTAGCCCGTCGAGCTCCTGGACCTGTCGCTGGAGGGCGCCGACGAGCTCGCCGTTCTCGATCGTGAGCGCGACGCGGTCGGCGAGGACGGTGAGGAGCCGGAGGTCCTCGTGAGTGAAGGCCCCGCGGCGCGAGTTCAGGGCGCCGACGACGCCGAGGGTCTTGTCGGTGAGCACGAGCGGCGCGGCGACGAGCTGGCGAGCGTTCAGCGCGTCGGCGAACATCGGGTTGCTCTCGACGTCCGCGTCCACCTCGTTCACGACCTCGCCGAGGCCGGAGTGCAGCACGCGGCGGAGGATCGTGGGCTCGGAGAGCGGGAGCACGAAGCCCCTGTCGCGCGCGCCCTGCAGGCGGAGGACGTCGGCGTCCTCGTCGTACAGGAAGAGGACCGACCGCTCGCAGTGCACGACCTGTTCGATGATCCGGAGGATCTCCTCGACGACGGCGGCGAAGTTCCCGTATGCGGTGCTGAGCGTGGCGATCCGGTAGAGGGCCGACAGCTCGTCGTACCCACCCTGCGACCGGATGGACGCTTCGTCTGCTCCGCCTGACGCGGAGTAATCGTTGTCCGTCACGACTAGAGCTTCGTGAGGAGGTCAGGTAAATCCTTCAAGGACGTGATCCTGTGCCCCTCGTGGTCCTCGTAGCGCCCGAGCCGGTCGAGCAGCACGGTCCGCATCCCGACTGCGCCCGCGGGCGCGACGTCGAGCCCCGGAGAGTCCCCGACGTGGACCGCATTGGCGGCGGCGACCCCGGCCTTCTCGAGAGCGCGGACGTAGATCGTCGTGTCCGGCTTCTCCACCCCCTCGACTCCGGAGATCACCGCGACGTCGAAGATGTGACCGACCTCGAGCTCGACGAGCATCTCCTCGAGCCACCGCTCGAAGTTCGAGATGAGGCCCAGGCGGTACCCCCGGGACCCCAGCTCCCCGAGCGCCGGCAGCACGTCGTCGAAGAGCCGGTAGGTAGACGTGCTCGAGAAGACATCGAACAGCGGGTCGACCAGGGCCTCGTGCGGGAGCCCGAGCTCCTCGAGGAACCTCCGGTAGAGGAACGACCAGAACACGCGCGAGTTCTCCGCCGACAGCGACGCGACACCCTGGCCGACGCCCGAGTCTTCGGCGATGTCGACGAGGTGAGGCGCGAGACGATGGCGGACGTCGTCGACGTCCGAGGGCTCGATCGGGTAGCCGTGGTCGGTCGCGACGCGGGCGAAAATCTCCGAGAACGACGGGTGCGGGTACAGGATCGTGTCGCCCGCATCCAGGAAGACGATGTCTATCCCGCCGTCGCGCCGGGCCGCGTCGATCGCGCTCACGCGCGCTCCTGCAGCAGGGCCCACACGCGGTCGGCCTCCGCGGCGAGCGCATCGAGGTCGCCGTCGTTACGCACCACGTAGTCCGCCTGCGCCTCGAGCTCCTCGTTCGACGCCTGGGCGCCGATCCGCGCGTGGATGTCGTCGAGCGTCATCCCCCGCGTGCGCACGAGACGCTCGACGCGCTGCTCCCGGTTGGTCGTGACGACCACGACGACGTCGAACGTGTCTCGGAGCCCGAGCTCCGCGATGAGCGCCGCGTCGACGATCACGACGGCGTCCGTCCGGGCAAGGCGCTCGAGCTCGTCGGCGATCCGCTGCACGATCACGGGATGGACGATCGCGTTCAGCGCGGCGAGCTTCCGGCGGTCGTTGAAGACGATCCCCGCGAGCTTCTTGCGATCGATTGCCATACCCCCGGCGGCGAGGATCTCGTCGCCGAACTGGCTCACGACGGAGTGCCAGGCGGGGCGGCCGGGCGCGAGCGCGTCGCGGCCGAACTGGTCGGCGTCCAGCACCTGTGCGCCGCGCTCCGCGAGGAGCGCGGCGAAAGTCGACTTGCCTGCACCGATCCCACCGGTGAGGCCGACGGACAGCATCGCTAGAGACCTGGTCTCGCTGCGGAGAGTTAGGACTGGCCCCGCTCGCGCTTCAGGTCCTGCACGATCGACTCGAACGACGCGTCGCCCTCGTCGCCCTCGGCGGCGGCTTCGTCCTCCGCCGCGACGGGGGCGTCGGTGCCCGGGAGGGCGCCGTCTGCCGCCGGTGTCGGCGAGGCGTCGGGGTCGATCCCCGGATCGAGCGACACCTCGGCCTCTTCCTGGGCGGGCCCGGCGTCCGCCGCGTCCGGTTCGAGCGCGGGGCCCGGACCGGCGGGGACCGCAACCGCGGCTGCCGACGAGTCCATGCCCTCGGCCGGGGTCTCGTCCGTCGCCGCGTCCCCGGCTCCGCCGGGCGACCCTTCGAGCTCGAACTCCGCCTCGGGAGCCGCCTCGTCCGCGGGGGCCGCGTCTGCCGCGGTGGCCGACGTGCGCTGGTCGAGCCCGATCGCCTCGTCGCTGCGCATCGCTTGCTTGCGGGAGAGGCTGATGCGGCGCCGGTCGAGGTCGATGTCGATGATCTTCACCGGCACGCGGTCGTGAACGCTCACCTCGTCCTCGGCGCGCTCGACGTGATGGTCGGCGAGCTCGGAGATGTGCACCAGGCCCGCGATCGCGTCGTCGACCTCGACGAAGGCGCCGAACGGGACGAGCTTCGTGACGCGTCCCTCGATGACGTCGCCGACCTCGTGCTGGCGGGCGAACTGCCGCCACGGGTCCTCCTGCGTCGCCTTCAGCGAGAGCGACACGCGCTCGCGCTCGAGGTCGACGTCGAGCACCTCGACGTCCACCTCCTGGCCGACCTCCACGACCTCGCTCGGATGGTCCACGTGCTTCCACGAGAGCTCCGAGACGTGCACCAGCCCGTCGACGCCGCCGAGGTCCACGAACGCACCGAAGTTGACGATCGACGAGACGACGCCCTTGCGGCGTTCGCCCTTGGCGAGCGACGTGAGGAAGTCCTGGCGCTGCTCGGCCTGCGACTCCTCGAGGAACTTGCGGCGCGAGAGCACGACGTTGTTGCGGTTCTTGTCGAGCTCGATGATCCGGCACTCGAGCTCCTTGCCGACGTACGGCTGGAGGTCGCGTACGCGACGCATCTCGACGAGCGAAGCGGGAAGGAAGCCGCGCAGCCCGATGTCGATGATGAGCCCGCCCTTGACGACCTCGATCACCGGACCCGTCACGGTGCCGTCGGCGTTCTTGATCTCCTCGATCTTGCCCCAGGCCCTCTCGTACTGCGCCCGCTTCTTGGAGAGGATCAGACGGCCTTCCTTGTCCTCTTTCTGGAGGACGAGGGCCTCGATCTGGTCGCCGGTCGACACGACCTCGGAGGGGTCGACGTCGTTGCGGATCGAGAGCTCGCGCGAGGGGATGACGCCCTCGGACTTGTAGCCGATGTCGAGCAGCACCTCGTCCTTGTCGATCTTGACGACGGTGCCGGAGACGAGGTCCCCCTCGTCGAACGGCTTGATGGTCGCCTCGATGGCGGCCATCAGCTCCTCGAACGACTCGCCTACGTCGTTCTCGACGATCGTGCCGCCGGCGAACGCCTCGCCGGAGGTGGAGGGAGCGGTCCTCGCGATCACGCCGCCGGACCCGTCGGGGATCGTGTCGTTCGAGCTCTGCGATCCCGCCGAGGCGGCCTCGCTCGAATGCTGTTCCGCGGTAGCTTGCGCAGCCCCGCCTTGCTCGTCGGCCATATGGGTGGATTCCTCCTGTAGCAGAAAATGACCCCCGAATCAGGGGTCACCGGAGTATAGGCGGAAGGCAGGGGGGCTGCCGGGGGCCGCGGGCGGCGGCGCGGGGTGCGCAACGAGCCCGGAAAAGACTTAGGGCCGGGAGCGCCTCTCGGCGCTTCCCGGCCCCCAAGTCCTAGAAGCAGGTGTTAGCTCCAGCTCCTACCCAGCTTGCCCGTCTCGACACGGATGTCGATCACTGCGCACCTCCTCCTCGAGCCTCCCAATTGCTCTGAACGCAGAGTGTCAAATAGAACTTGCCTAAACAAGATGGGAACGGGCCATTCTTGAGTACGCAGTTCTGACTAGGTTTTGCTTGGCCCGATAACGTCCTCGGCGGCGCACGCCGTGTAACCAGCGGGGGAATTGAGGTCTACGTGCGCTGTGACATGGTGCGGCGCCGCGTCTCCGGAACGGCGTGTAACTCAAGCACTTAACGTCGTTGCACGGGCTGCTTAGAAACGGACGCAGCGCGTTTCCTAGGTGGCGGGAGCCGCCATGTACTCGGGCTGCAGGTGCTTCGAGTTGAGGAAGGCACCTATCGCCAACCCGCACAGCATCAGCGCGGCGATGAGGAACGGCGCGCGCAGGCCGAACGCTCGTCCCGCCACGCCGCCCAGCAACGTCCCGAACGGGATCGCGCCCCAGGACAGCAACCGGTGCGCGCTCTGCACGCGGCCCAGCAGACGGTCGGGCGTGACTGCCTGACGCAACGAGTTCGTGAGGACGTTCCACACTCCCCCGGCGAACGCGACCGCGACCATCATCGTCGCGACGAGCGGCACGAAGCCGGTGGCGGAGATCGTGAGGTTCGCGAGCCCCGCGATCCCGAGGGCCGCGGCGAGAGCGAGAGGGATCCCGGTGTGCTTGCGGATGCGTCCGGCCATCAGGCTCCCTGCGAGCGCGCCGACGGCTTCGATGCTGAGAAGGATGCCGAACCCGAGGGAGCTGAGACCGAGCTCCTCGAGGGCGAACAGCACGAAGATCGCGAACGTGGCGTTGAGCGCGACGTTCGTGAGCGCCGCGATGTAGCTGAGGTTGCGCAACGAGGGGCGCGCGCGGAGCCAGCGGACCCCCTCGGAGATGTCCTCTTTGATGCTCCGGCGTTCACCGGTTGCCGCAGGGCGCGGCGGCCGCTTCTTGATGCCGAAGATCAACGACCCCGCGAGCAGGAACGAGCCGGCGTCGACGAGGAACGGGAGCCCGGCCGACTGCGCGAACAGCAGCCCGCCGAGCGCGGGGCCCGCGAACTGGTTCGTCGCCACCACGATCGCCTCGAGCCGCCCGTTCGCATCCTCCAGGCGCTCCTTCGGGACCACCCCCGGCACGAGGGCGAAGACCGCGTTGTCGGAGAAGACCTCGCCCACCCCTTGGAGGAACGCGACCGCGTAGAGGACCGGCAGGCCCGCCTCACCGAAGAACACGAGGCCGCACAGCATCGCCATCACGAGCGCGCGCATCGTGCTGACGGCGGTCACGAGGCCGCGGCGGTCGAGGCGGTCGACGATCGCGCCGGCGGGCAGGCTGAACAGCAGCCACGGAAGATTGCTCGCGAGCAGTATCCCCGACACCGCTACGGGGTCGCGGGTCACCGCGGCTGCGAGAAGCGGAAGCGCGGTGATGCGCACGCCGTCGCCGATGTTCGACACCGCGGCCGCGCCCCAGACACGGGCGAAGTCGGCACCGAGCTTCCGGGGCTCGGTCTCGGGGAGGTAGATGACCTCGTCGACACGCGACGGCGCTGCGAGATCGACGACCTCGGGCATGCCGTCGGCAGGGAGCCGGGCTTCCTCTAGCTCCATGTCCAAGGCGGTTTCGTCCGTTGACCTCATCGGGTCCCCCTGCTCGCGCTGCCCGTTGGACCGGCGGTCCGCCCGAAGCCGCCCGGCTGGTTACGTGCTGTGAAGACGCTGTCACGGGGGCCGTACCCGCCACAAGGTGAATACGGGTGGTTTATCGGCTCACCACAACGGACTACGCGTGTGGCCCCACTTGCTCATGCGTAGGTCCGGCGCCGGCGCGCAACGGGCCGCCCGCAGGCGGCCCGCTCGCGTATCGAAGGGGCTTACGTCCAGCTGGTGCCCAGCTTCCCGACCTCGGCGCGGATGTCGATCATCGTCGTGTCCCTCCCCTCCCGGCTCCCGGCTGCGTTGTCGCCACCATCGCCCCGCCGGCGGGTGGCGACAACGGGGATGGCCGGATGTTGAGCGTGTTCGGTCAACGCAGTGGATCGCGAAATAGTCATTTCGGGGCATTCACGGGGAGTGTCCGATTTCCTACCGTTCGACCCGTCGTCCATCTAGTCGAGGGGGAACGGGTGAAGAGATTTTCGGGCAGGGTGAGCGTCGCAAGCATGCTGGCGGTAGCCACGACGATGCTGGCGCCACCGGCGCAGCTGGCGTCGGCAACGGGCACGATCGCGTCGCTGTGCCGGGCCGTCGCAAACGTGGTGTCGCCGGCGGTTGCGGCGGCGAACGAGTGTCCCGTGCCGATCGCGGGGTCGGTCACCGGCGAGACGGGATCGATCAAGAAGAACCCCGTCACCGACCTCGTCGACGCGTACTCCGGCGTCTCCGGCGTCAACTGGCAGCACCAGCTGTTCTCGAACCTGACCAGCAAGCCCCAGGCGTGCAGCCACTACCGGAACAACCAGGTAGTCGCGAACGAAAAGTGGCTGATCCTGACCCAGACCGCGTACCGAGCGGACATGACCGACGCGCCGTTCGCGACCGGGACCTACTACATAGGAGTCGGGACGACCGACGAGCTGGGGACGCTGCGGACCGCCGACGCGATGTTCGCCCCGAAGGGCCGCAGCTGCGCCTCGGGAGGCGAGGTCAACGCGAGCTCGGGGAGCATCACGTACATGACCGTGACGGACACGCTCGTCGAAGGGACCTACGACCTCTGGTTCGGACCCGACCACGTGACCGGCACGTTCTCGGCGCCGCACTGCACGCTGTGTGCGCCGCGGCCGAACACGCAGACCTGCCTGAAGGCCTGAGACAAATCCCGTAACGAGAGAAGGGCGGCCCCCGCGG
>DASZDG010000051.1:0-47346 GCA_035942255.1 Actinomycetota bacterium
GGAGGCCTTGCAGATCGACCGGCAGCGTCACCATCGGGACGAGGGCCCCGCCGGTGGGCGGGGGCCACTCCTCCACGGCGCGGTCGTAGTAGAGCTCGACGCCGTTGCCGTCGGGGTCCGAGATGTAGAGGGCCTCGCTGACCGCGTGGTCGGCGGCCCCGATCGCTAGGCCCGCGTCGGCGAGGCGCGCCAGCGCGTCGCCCAGCGTCGCCCGCGTCGGGAAGCGGATCGCGATGTGGAACAGGCCGGTGCTGCGGGGATCGGCGGCGCGCGTGACGCCGGTCGAGAGGAGCGTCAGGAAAGGCTCTCCGCCGGGGGTCGCGAGCGCGGCGCGCTCCGGCGACTGCTCCGTCACCTCGAGGCCGACGACGTCCCGGTAGAAGCGCAGCGACGACTCGACGTCGCGGACGCGCAGGTCCACTCGCTCGATCCGCTGGATGAGGGTGCTCCTCACCAGCGATGCACGTTCGTCGACGACAGTCATCTGGCCCCTCCGGTGGATTCGCGGCTTCACAAGGTGGAACGAGCACACCCGCCGGGGAATTCCGGGCGCGCCGTCCGCTCCTGCGGTCCGGCCGAGGCCCGCCCCGCTACGGATACACTCGCTCCCCATGCAGGTGTCGACCAAGAAGCGGCTGATACTCCTGTCCGGCGAGGCCAACCACACCCTCGCCGAGGAGATCGCGGACCACCTGGGGATGAAGCTCGGCGTGGTCGAGGCCGCGACGTTCGCGAACTCCGAGACCTACGCCCGCCTCGCCGAGTCCGTCCGGGGCGCCGACGCCTTCGTGATCCAGAGCATCTGCGAGCCCGTCGACCACTTCATCATGCAGCAGCTGATCCTGATCGACGCGCTGAAGAGGGCGTCCGCCAAGCGGATCACCGCGGTCTGCCCCCTGTACCCGTACTCGCGCCAGGACCGCAAGGCGCGGGGGCGCGAGCCGATCACCGCGAAGCTCATGGCCGACATCTACGAGGCCGCGGGCGTCGACCGGATGGTCTCG
The DNA here is from genome assembly GCA_035942255.1 of Actinomycetota bacterium. Classification (GTDB taxonomy): domain Bacteria; phylum Actinomycetota; class CADDZG01; order CADDZG01; family WHSQ01; genus JALZEG01. The sequence continues at coordinate 1,005 of DASZDG010000051.1, forward strand.
GTCGACCTGCACAGCGGCCAGATCCAGGGCTTCTTCGACGTCCCGTTCGACCACCTGACCGCGATGCCGGTGCTCGCCGGGTACTTCGAGAACCTCCTCGACGGCGACTTCGTCATCGTGTCGCCGGACCCCGGCGGGGTGCGCCTCGCCGACAAGTGGGTGCAGCACCTCGCGGAGGAGCACGACCTGCACGGGCAGGTCGCCTTCCTCCACAAGCGGCGGCGCAAGGACATGCGCAACGTGAGCGAGACGAAGACCGTGGTCGGCGAGGTCAAGGACAAGATCTGCGTCGTCGTGGACGACATGATCGACACCGCGGGGACGCTGGTGAACGGCTCGGACCTGCTCGTGGAGGCGGGGGCGACGAAGGTCTACGCAGCCGCGACCCACGGCATCCTCTCCGGCCCCGCCATCGACCGGATCAAGAACTCGCAGATCGAGCAGGTCGTCGTGACGAACACGCTCCCGCTGAGCTCCGACAAGCAGATCGACAAGATCACTACGCTGTCGATCGCGCCGCTGGTCGCCGACACGATCCAGGCGGTGTTCGAGGAGGACTCGGTCTCGAACCTCTTCCACGGCAAGAACGAGCCCTAGCGCCCGCGCCGGCGGTCGTCAGATGCCGTCGGTGCTGAACTTGTGGAAGACCTTGCCCTGGTCGGGGACGGCCTTCACGACTAGCTCGTCTGCCGTCGCGGTGACGTACAGGAAGTGGTGGCGCGCCTCACACTTCGCGCTGTACGGCTGATCGGTGCATCCGTAGAGCCCGGCCCCCCCGCCGCCCGTCACCACGTAGCGGATCCCGCGCAGTGGCTTCGTGACCGCGTAGATGTGGTCGTGGCCCTGCAGCACCAGGTCGACGCCGCGCTTGCGGAACAGGCGCGGGAGCTTGGGGCGGAAGCCGGGTTCGGAACCGTGGCCGGTCCCCGGCGAGTAGACCGGGTGGTGCATCGCGACGACGGTCCAGTCGTCATTGGCGCGGGCGCGCGTCGCGCGTCGCAGGAAGTCCATGTTCACGCTGTTCGAGTCGATCATCACGAAGCGCACGCCGCCGGTCCTCACGACGTAGTTGCGCTTCGGCATCCCGAACGCCGGGTCCTCGATCTCGGGACGTCCGTTGTCCGTTTGTGCGTCGTGGTTGCCGAGCACGGCGTGGAACCCGACGCCGTCGTCCGTGAGGCACTCGTACGGCCTGTAGAACGCGTCTCGGAAACGATCGGGGTGGCCGTCGGGGTAGACGTTGTCGCCCGTCGTGAACACGAGGTCGAAGCCGTGCTTCTCGCGCCACGAGCACATGCGCTCGGCGACGTCGTGCTGGTCGGCTTCGCCCGTGCCGAAGTCGCCGATCACCGCGAACGAGAACGACTCCGGCTGCTCGGGCACCGACGACCCCGACGGCACAACCGACGGCACCGTGCTCGACGTCTGAGCGGCGGCGGCCCCCTCGGCGCAACAGCCGTCGCCCGCGGTCGTGTCGGCCGACGCGCACGACGCCGCCGCGCCGCACACCAGCAGCAGGGCCGTCACCCGGCACCAGATCGATCTCCTCACTGCTCCTCCTTCACGAGCGGCACGAAGCGTGCGGGCGCCACCAGCCGGACCGCCTCGAGTCCTTCGCCCCCCTTCTCGTAGAGCGTCACCTCGTCGCTCCCCCTCCTCTTGACGGGGATGACGAGGCGCCCGCCCTCGGCGAGCTGCCCCGCGAACGGGCGCGGCACCTCGGTGGCCGCCGCCGCGACGACGATGCCGTCGAACGGCGCCCGCTCGGGACATCCTTTCCAACCGTCACCGACGAACACCTCGGCGTTTCCGATCCCGGCCGCGGCGAGATTCTCCCGGGCCCGCTCGGCGAGCGACTCCCAGCGGTCCATCGAGACGACCTCGGCACACAGCCGCGCGAGCAACGCCGTCTGGTACCCGTAGCCCGTGCCGACCTCCAGCACCCGGTCCCCCGGCCGCGGGTCGAGGGCTTCGATCATCCGGGCGATCAGCGAGGGCTGCGACGTGGTCTGACCCTCCGGGATCGGGACCGGGCGATCGCGGTAGACGTCGGCGGAGCCGGGTGGGACGAAGCCGGCGCGGTCGACCTCGGCGAACGCGTCGGCGATCCGTCCGGATCCCAGCTCCCGCCGGACCAGGCGCGCCAGGGCCGGGTGGCCTCTAAGCACGGCGGGGCCCTGGCGGTACCATCGCCGCATGTCGCAATTCGAGCGTCTCAGCGTTCTCGACGAGCTGTTCCTGCACCTCGAGGGCCCCGACACCCACATGCACGTCGGCGGGGCCGCGATCTTCGAGGGGCCCCCGCCGGACTACGAAGAGGTGCTCGACATGGTCCGGAGCCGGCTCCAGATGGTGCCGCGCTTCCGCCAGAAGCTCATGACGGTGCCGTTCGGGCTCGGGCGACCCGTCTGGGTGGACGACACGCACTTCAACCTCGAGTACCACGTGCGCCACACCGCCCTCCCTCATCCCGGCGACGACTCGAAGTTCCGCCGGCTCACTGCACGCATCATGTCGCAGCAGCTCGACCGCACAAAGCCGTTGTGGGAGATCTGGGTTGCCGAGGGCCTCACCAACGACCGCTTCGCGCTCATCTCGAAGACGCATCACTGCCTCGTCGACGGCGTCTCCGGCGCGGACATCATGTCGGTCATCCTGGACCTCGGCCCGGAGCCGCAGCAAGTGGAGCCCGAGCCGTGGCGCCCCGACCCCGAGCCGACCCCCGACCGGCTGCTCATGGACGCGCTGCGCGAGCGTCTCACCTCTCCGGCCGAGATCGTCCGCACGCTCCAGTCGAGCGTCATGGATCCGACGAAGGTGCCGAACCGCCTGCTCGAGAGCATCCGTGCGCTCGCCTCGTTCGTCGGCGGGAGCCTCGACTTCGCGCCGACGAGCTCGCTCAACCAGCCCATCGGCCCCCATCGCAGGTTCGAGACCGTGCTCGTCGACCTCGCGGAGATCAAGCGGATCAAGAACGCGCTCGGTGGGACGGTCAACGACGTCGTGCTGGCAGCAGTGACGGGCGGGCTGCGGAGGCTGCTGAAGGCGCGCGGCGAGCGGATCGACGACCTGACGCTGCGCGCGATGGTGCCGGTCTCGGTGCGGGCCGAGGCCGACCGCGGCGCGCTCGGCAACCGCGTCGCGTCGATGTGGGCGCCGCTCCCGGTGTACGAGCCCGACGCGCGGCGGCGGCTCGAGACGATCACCGCGACGATGGGCGACCTGAAGCAGTCGGGGCAGGCCGTAGGCGCGCAGGTGCTCGCGAGCCTCGGCGAGTACGCGCCGCCGACGATCGTCGCCCAGGCGGCGCGGCTCGTCGCGCGGCAGCGCGCGTTCAACCTCGTCGTGACGAACGTGCCGGGGCCGCAGATCCCGCTCTACACGCTCGGCCGCGAGATGAAGGAGGTCTACCCGGTCCTCCCGCTCGCCGACAACACGACGCTCGGCGTCGCACTGCTCTCGTACAACGGGACGATCGGGTTCGGGCTGCTGGGCGACTACGACACGGCGCCGGACCTCGCGGTGCTGGCCGAGGGCATCGAGAAGGCGATAGCGGAGCTCTCGTCGGTCGCGTCCCTCTAGTGTCCCGAGTCATTAATCCGTCGCATTCGCGCGATCCTGCCTCGCCGATGGCGGCGTTGCTCGTCGCGACCGTACTCCCCGGTACGCTCGACTCCTCGCGCCTTGCCCTCGGTGGTCAGGATCGCTCTCGGTGCGGGCGCACCAACGACTCGGGACACTAGGGGCCGCGGGTCAGTCCTCTTTCTCAGTGAGGTACAGGTCGAGGCGGCGGCAGACCTCGATCGCGCGGCGCTCCATCTCGTCGTAGCGGCCGTCCGCCATCAGCTCGGCCTCGAAGACGGCACCGGCGAAGCCCACCAGCTCGGCCCCCGCGTCGAGGTAGCCCAGGTAGTTCTCCGCCGTGAGCCCTCCGGTCACGAGGATCGGCGTCCCGTCGAGGGGGCCGAGGACGTCGGCGATGTAGTCGGGGCCCCCGAGGCTCTCGCCGGGGAACACCTTCACCCAGTCGGCTCCGGCCTCCCGCGCGGCGAAGATCTCAGTCGGCGTCGACGCGCCCATCGCGACCGGCAGGCCCAGCCCGTGCGCGGCCTCGACGACGTCCGGGACGACGACCGGCGTGACGACGAACTCCGCGCCGGCGTCATACGCCTCCTTGACCTGGTCGGCGCGAACGATCGTCCCCGCACCGACGATCGCGTCGACGCGCCCGGCGACCTCCGCGAGGGCCTCGGTCGCGCCCGGGCTGTTCATCGTCACCTCGACGGCCTCGAAGCCACCGCGCACCGCGGCGCCGATGCCCTCGACCGCATGCTCCGGCGCGCGCGTTCGGAAGATCGCGATCGCCGTCGCGTCGCGCAGTCGCCGGGCGCGCTCTTCCAGCAGCTTCGAGCTCATTACGGCAGGTTAACCGAGCGTCGAACCTACGATCACCGACGTCATGCCGTCGGCGTCCTTGTCGAGCACGACCTTGTCGGTCACGCGGTTACGCAGCGCCTCGACGTGCGACACCAACCCGATCAGCCGGTCCTCCGTCACGATGTGCTCGATCCCCTCGAGCGCGCTGTCGAGGGCCTCGGGGTCGAGCGAGCCGAACCCCTCGTCGAGGAAGAAGCACTGCAGTCTGCCACCGTGGCGGGTGACGGCCTCCGCCAGCGCGAGCGACAGCGCGAGCGACGCGAGGAACGTCTCGCCGCCCGACAGCGTGTCGACCGTCCGCTCCTTGTCGGCGTCGAGCTCGTCGACGACGTTGAACTCGCCACGGTCGTCGAACCGGTAGCGCCGCGTCATCTCGCGCAGCCGCTGCGAGCCGATCTCCGAGAGCAGCCGCCGCTTCTCCTCCAGCATGTACTTGATGAAGTTCTTGTCGGTCATGTCGTCCGCGAGCTGCACGTAGAGCCCGAGCGTCGTCTTCAACTGCTTCTCCTGCTCGTCGAGCGCGGCCGACTCCGCGACCATCGCCCGCAGCGTCTTCTCGTCGCCCTCGGCTTCGGCCGCGGAGCGGATCGCCTCGCGTACGGCGGCCTCGACGGCCTTGCCGGCCGGCAGGTCGAGCGACTCCCGCAGGTCGATCAGAGCGGCGCTAGCCCGCCCCTCGGCCTCGCGTGCGGCCTCGGCTTCGCCGTCCGCTTTCTCGACCGCGGCCCCCGCGGCAGCCCGCAGCGTCGCCGCCTCGTCCACGAGCTCCGCCACCGGCGCGTCGTGACGGGGGGGCGGCAACGCCAGGACCCCGGCGACGTGGCTGAGCTGGGCGACGACCCGCGTCGCGGCCTTGGCGATCTTCTCCTTCGCATCGCTCCACGAGGCCAGCTCGACCCGCGCCCGCTCGACCTCGCCCGCCGCGTCCGAGGCGGCCTCCCGTGCGGCGCTCAGCGTCGCCAGCCGTCGCTCGACCTCCGCCACGGGATCCGCGACGTCGCCGAGCAGGGTCGCGACCGACGCCCGGCTCGCGGCGAGGTTCGCCTCCTCGTCGGCCAGCCGCCGGTGCGCTGCCGTCACCTCACCCTCGGCCTTCGTCGCGGCGGTCGCGGCGGAGCGCGTCGCCTTTACCGCCTTCTCGTGCGTCTTCTGCGCGTCCTTCTCGGCCTTACCGACCGCGGCGAGCTCCGACGGCCGCCGCCCCTTCGGGAGCTTGGACACCGGCTGCTCGCAGACCGGGCACGGCTCGCCGACGGCAAGGGCGTCGCGCAGCACGTGCGCCTGATGCGCTCGCTCTATCTCCGCCCGCTCGCCTCGGATCTTCTCGAGGCTCTCGAGCGCCTGCAGCTCGAACGCCTCCGCCTCCGCGAGCAGCGCCGCCGCCTCGTCCAGCTCCTTCTCCGCGACCGCCACGGCCGCGGTGAGCTTCTCGATGACCGCCTGCCCGCGTGCGAGCGTCTGCGCGTTCACCCGCGCCTCGACGAGCACCGGGTACGTCCCCAGCTGCTCTTCGAGAGCGGCGACGCGTTCGGTCGCGGCGTCGCGAGCCGCGCTCGCGGCCTCGACCGCCGCGGCCGCGGCCGCCAGCGGCTCGGCGATCTCCGTCTCGCTCGCGACGAGCTCCTCGAGCTGCTCCGGTGCGGGGGCCGCGGCGAGCGCGTCGCGCGCCGTCTTCAGGGCAGCGTCGGCGCGCGCCAGCGCGTCGGCCGACCGCTCGGCCTCGTCCAGCAGCTTGCGCTCGGCCGGGGCGGCCTTCTCGAGCATCGCCACGCGCCGCGTGCACGAGGCGTGCGCGGCCACGGCGGCCTCGAGCCTCTCGGCGACGTCGTCCGGGATGTGGGACCGCTTGCCTTCGACGCGCTTCAGCTCACCCTCGAGCTCGTTGCGCCGCGCCTTCGCCTCCTCGCGCAGCGCGTCGATCTGATCCAGACGGAAGACGCCCTTGAGGATCTGCGAGCGTGTCGTCGGTGACGCCTCGAGGAACTCGGCGAACCTGCCCTGGGCCAGGAGGACCGACGAGCAGAACGCGTCGAAGTCGAGCCCGAGCAGCTCGATGATCTTGTCCGTGACCTTGCCCTCGCCGATCACGCGGTCGCCCGAGGAACCGTCGATCAGCACGTGTTCGCCCGGGCCGCTGCGCCGCAGGCTGCGCGTGATCTCGTACTCGTGGCCCTCGACCTCGAACACGAAGCGCACGTGCGCCGAGTCCGAGCGGGAGCAGATCAGCTTCTTCACGTTGCGCCTGATCCGCGGGGTCGCGCCGTAGAGCGAGTACGAGATCGCGTCGAGGATCGACGACTTGCCCGCGCCGGTCGGGCCGACGATCGCGAACAGTCGCCGCCCTGCGAACGACAGCTCGGTCTCGGCGTAGTGCGACCGGAACCCCTTGATCGTGAGCGACACCGGCTTCACAGCGCCACCCCCACCCGGTCGAGGAGGTCCTCGAACGCGTGCATGAGCTCCTCCGGGGGGGCCGCGGCGTGGCGTTCGCGGTAGTAGTCGCCGTAGAGCTCCGGCAGCGTCTTGCCCTCGCGGCTCGAGACGGGGGCCTCCTCGCGCTCCCACGACGCGCGCACGTACAGCGCGTTCGGCAGCAGCGCCCGCACCTCGTCGGCGAGCCCGGGCGCGGGGCCGTCGGTAAGCACCGACACGTCGAGGATCGCGTCGCCGACGTCGACTGCGTGTGCCGCGAGCTCGTCGATCGTGCCGGTGAGCCTCAGCAGCCGGCGCCCCGACGTCAGCGGGACGCAGCGCGTCTGCGCGGGCTTCATCCCCGGGGTCACCTCAACGACGCAGACGCTCTTGTCCTGACCGGCTTCGCCGAAGTCGAGCTGCAGGAGGCTGCCGCAGTAACGGGCGGGCACTGCCGACCCGGGCGCGTCCTGCGCCTGGTGGATGTGGCCGAGCGCGGCGTACTTGATCTCGGAAGGAATCGCCTCGGCCGTCGCCATGTACGCCTCGCCGATGTGGAGCTCGCGCTCGGTCCCCGACGGGACGGCGCCGTGCACCATGAAGTGGCCCATCAGGAGGTCGGCGGCCTTCGGGTCGGGATGCGCGACCATCCAGCGCGCGTAGTGCGAGGTCAGCGCGCGGATCCTGTCGGCATAGGACTTGTAGCCCTCGGCCGGCGCGTCCATCAGGTCGATCACCTGCGCCTCGTGCACGAACGGAAGACACGCGACACGGGCCGCCGTCGCGCCGTCGCGCGCGGGGACGATCACCACGCCGCCCGATTCCGGAGGGAGCGGCTTGTGGACGACGAACACGCCCACGCCGGCGAGGAGGGGGCCGAGCACGCGCATGAGCTCCGGCGAGTCGTGGTTGCCGGGGATGACCACGACGCGCCGCCCGTTCGAGGCGAGCCGGCGCAGGCCGTCGAGCACGAGGCTCAGGTACGGGAGCGGCGGCGCGGCCCGGTCGAAGAGGTCACCGGCGACCAGCACTGCGTCGACGTCCTCGTCGTCCGCGATCGCGACGACCTCGTCGAGCACCGCCTCGGCCTCGGCCGCGCGGTCGAAGCGCCCGAGCTTCTTGCCGATGTGCCAGTCGCCCGTGTGGAGGATCCGCATCGCCTACAGCCCCTCGAACGGGTCGGCCGCCGAGTCGTCGACCTCCTCGGGACGCGTGGCCCACGGCGGGTAGGGGAACTCGAGCACCGTGGGGGCCGGGATCGAGGGCTGGGACAGCACCATCGTCCCGGGCTTCAGCAGCCGGGCGCGCGCCCGCGTCGACGGGAGCATCCACCCGTACTCCGAACGCTCGGCTTCCGCCGAGTCGAGGCGGCCGGACACCTTGATCGACGCGTTGCCGAGGATGTCGGGGTCGATGCGCGACGCGCTCTGCTGCGCGCCGATCAGCAGGATCCCGAGCGAGCGTCCCCGCTGCGCGATGTCGATCAGCGTGTCCTTGATCGGCGACCATCCCTCGCGGGGCGCGTACTTGTTGAGCTCGTCGAGCACGATCACCGACAGCGGGAACCGGCCGCGGCCCTCCTTCTCGCGATGGACCTCGGCGATCATCGCCCCGACGACGAAACGCTGCGCCGCTTCGTGCAGGTCGTGGATGTCCACCACCGTGACGGCCTCGCGGTTGCGGTCGATCCGGCGGGAAGGACCGGAGCGCACCAGCCTGCCCACCCGGGGCAGCGCGCCGAACAGACGGCGCATGAACGCGCTGACGGTGCCGGGCGCGACGCGGCTCGTCCACGCCAGGTCGGGCTCGCCGTCATCCGGCTCCACGTAGCTCGCTATCTCGTCCACGAGGTCGCCCAGCGACTCGATCACGCGCTCGCCCGGGAACGGGACGACGGGCTCGTCGGACCACATCCCGCCGTTGGGGTCGCGCAGCATGATCGCGCCGGGCCGCCCCGCCACGTCGCAGGCGAAGCGCTCGAGCTGACGGGTCACCCGCTCGGCCACGAACGTGATCTGCTGGCGCGTGTCGGCGGCGTCGGTGAACATCAGCGGGAGCAGCCGCTCGTCGACGAACTCGCGCGGCGTCCAGCGGAACGCGTCGACGCCCTCGGCCCGGGCGCGGCTGTCGGGGACGCCCTCGCTCGAGGCGTGCGGCATCGCGGGGGCCCAGAACGAGACCGAGTCGAACGGGCTCGGGTCCATGCCGAGCCTGCGCCAGTCCTCCGCTGCCTCGTCGGTGAAGCGGGAGTTCGGCTTGTCGAGGAACAACAGGTCCTGGCCCTTAACGTTGAAGACGAGGACCTTGAGGTTGCGCGCCCCCTTCCCCAGCGACTTCGGGTGCGCGGTGAGACAGCGCAGGAAGAACAACGCGTACGAAGTCTTGGTCGCGACGCCCGAGACCCCGGAGATACTCATGTGCGCGCCCTTCGTGCCGTCGAAGAAGTCGACGTCAACCCACACGGGCTCGGAGTCGCGCGACAGCCCGACAGGCAGCGCCCGCGCGGACGCGCCGCCGCCCATCTCGTCGACGTACAGCGCGCGCTCGCGCTCGGCCCCCGTCGCCTTGTACACAGGCTGGCCGGAGTCGGGGGCGACCCACGTCTCCGGGAGCACGCGGACGGTCTGGACGGAGGCGGTGCGGGACTTCTCCGCCGGCAGCGTCCCCTCGACCGCGACGCGGAACGTGTCGGACTCGAACGACGCGCCCTCGTAGACGGTCGCGGTCTCGGTGACGATCCCGTACGTCGCGACCTCGCCGACCTTCGGCACGTGTGTGTGCACGACCACGAGGTCGTCGACCTGGAGGTACTCGTCGTCGTGGAGCACGACGCGGAACTCCTGCGTCGACGTCGGCTCGGAGCCGAGGACCAGGCCCACCGGCCGGAGGTCGTCAGGCAACGGCCGTCTCCTCGCGCGACGCCCGCCCCGCGGCGGATCGGATCATCCGGTAGACCAGCTCGCGCTCACCGAGGAGATGGCGCAGCCTCTTCTCCAGGCCCGCGATCGGGACGAGGTTCTGGGGGGCGCGCGGGTCCCAATGGGGTTGAGAGGCGAAACGCGGGAGCAGGGCCGTCGACGCGTCCGCGAGCGCGACCGCCTCGTCGACGGAGAGGGCCGCCGGGACCTCGCAGCGGACGAGGCCCTGCCAGCCGTGACCGTGCCGGTCCGGCTCGCAGAGCCTCACGTACCAGGAGTAACGGGGGCGGCGCTCGCCGAACGAGAAGACCGGCGTCCTCTCGCCGCACCCGAGGCTCTCGAGCACCGCCTCCTCGGCCGGGGGCAGGTACCGCTTGGAGTGCGACTTGATGTAGCCGATCACGCGGCGCCTGCCGGGATCCATCACCGCGAGCGGCCCGTCTGCGAAGACCAGGTGCCCCTCCTCGGCGTGGGCGATCGCCAGGTCCGCCTCGAGCCTGCGCATGTGGTTGTGGACGGCGTCGACCAGCAGCTCGAGGGCCTCGTCGGGAACGGGCATCGGCGCGTACTCGAGCCCGGCCCCCGCGGAGAGCCCCGGAGCCCGGCCCCCGCCCACGGCGAGATGCCGGGAGACGCTCGCATGTGAGATCCGGGCGCACGAGCCGCCGGAGGCGGCGCAGACCACGGCCCCCACGCCGACCGACCCGGCGACGCCGGCCCGCGGAGCGCCCCCGTCCACCACGAAGACGCGGGCCTCGATCCGCCGGGTCCCGTCCACGAAGGCGACGCCGTCGACGCCGGGGGCGGCCCCGCACCGGGGCACGGGGCGCCACGGCCCCTGCACCTCGTGAGCGGTCCCGACGGCCTCTACGGAGACGTCCTCGGGCTCGCCCAGGTCGACCCCGGCCGAGTATTCGGGGCTCCACGCCTCGACGGCTATCCGCATGAGGTCACACTAATGAGGGGGTGTGACAGGTTCCCGGGTTGAGCCGGAGGTTTTTTCCCGCTATCGGGCGGCGAGCGCCGCTTCCACCCCCGCGATCACCCGGTCGACCATCTCGGGCGTGGCCGTGGCCCCCATCAGCCCGACCCTGATCGCCTTCCCGGCCGTCGGGTCGAGGCCCCCGGAGATCATGATCCCGACATCGGCCAGCAGGTGCTTCTGGATCGACGCGGGGTCGTCGGCCCACGCCGCCACGACCAGGTTCGCCTCGGCCCCCGCCTGCGGCACCGGCTCGAGCCCGAGCGACCGCAGGCCTTCGCGGCACCGTTTGGCGAGGTCGGCCCGCCTCCCGATCCACTCCTGGAGGCCGGCCTCGAGGATCCGCCGGACGCTCGCGTAGAGGGGCAGCAGGAGGTTGCTCGGGAAGGTGACGGGGTGCGGGTGCCAGGCCCCCCACTCCTTGCGGTACCAGTCCCATACGTGCAGGTCGAGGTACCAGGACTCGGGGCGGGAGCTACGGGCGTCGACGCGCTCGCGGCCCCTCTCCCCGAGGGCGAGGATGCCGAGGCCCGGCGGGGCCTCGAGCCCCTTCTGCGATCCGGTGACGAGCGCTCCGAGACCCATCCCGTCGACGTCGACCAGGTCGCCGCCAACCGACGCGATCCCGTCGACCATGCACACGGCGCCGGCGCGGTTCGCGACCGCGGCGATCTCCTCGATCGGGTGCCGCACGCCGGTCGCGGTGTCGACGTGGCACGTGAGCACGCCGTCGGCCCCCGCGACGGCGTCCTCGACCCGCGCCGGGTCCGCGGGAGCACCGACCTCGACCGGGACCTCCGTCACGTCGAGACGGTGCTGGCGAGCGATCTCCATCAGCCGCTTCCCGAAGAAGCCGGTGTTCACGACTACGACCCGCTGGCCGGGCTCGAACAGGTTGAACACCGCAGCGTCGAGGCACGTCGTCCCCGTCCCGGGCATCACGTACGGCGCGGCGGCAGCGCCGACGACGCGACCGACGGCCGCGACCGCGTCGTTGTGGAGCCCCGTCCAGACGTCGCCGTAGTGAGCGATCACCTGGGAGCCGAGGAGCTCGAGCTCTTCTTCGTGGAGCTCACCGGGGCCCGCGATCATCAGCGACGGCATCTCGGGGAGCTTCCTGGGGTCTATCGACATTGACAACCCTCCGGGAGGCTTCGTAGGAGTCTGCTCCCACTCTAGCGGTACTTCCCGGTGAACCCCGTAGACGGGGCGGCCCCCGATCTCTAGCTTGGAGGGACAGACCGCACACTTCTGGAGGAACCCCCATGCGACGACCGCTCGCCGTATTCCTCGCGATCGCGTCGGGCGCGCTGCTGAGCGCCGTCCCGGTCACCACCTCTGCGGCTCCCCGCCGCGCGCAGGCGCCCGCCTCCGCGCTCGCATCCGAGAACGTCGAGCTCCTCACGACGCTCCCGAACCCCGGCGTCATCGGCGCGAGGTTCCGCGACGGGCTCATGTACGCGACGACGGCCGCGGGCCTGACGATCTACGACGTCGCGGACCCGAGGGCCCCGGAGGAGGTCGGGCGGCTCCCGCTCCCCCACTTCGAGAACGAGGACGTGGACCTCGGCGGGGACATCCTGCTGATCAGCAACGACGCCGCGGAGAGCACCGGGATCCTCTACGTCATCGACATCTCCGATCCCGCCGCGCCTGCGATCCTGTCGACGTTCCCGATGGGCGGCAATCCCGCGGAAGGTGGTCCGGGCCACACCGCGAGCTGCGTCCTCGACTGCACGTTCGCGTGGGTCACCGACGACGCGGGCATCAAGGTGATCGACCTCCGCACCCCCGCGGCCCCCGTCGACAAGGGCACGTTCGAGACGCCCGCCGGCGGTGGGCTCGTCGTCCACGACGTGCAGGTCGACAAGCAGGGTCTCGCATGGGTCGTCGGCTTCGGGGGCGCGGTCGCGTACCGACTCCCGGCTTCGTACGACGGCACCGGGCTCGGCCAGCAGGTCGTGCGCACCGACCCCGACGGCAACAGCACCTACCTCGACGAGCTCGGGCTGGGCGCCGGCGACAAGCCGAACGACTTCATCCTGCACAACTCGATGCGCGTGAAGAAGGGCGTCGTCTACGTGACCGAGGAGGACTACACGCGCCCCGGCTGTCGCGGCGCGGGGTCGTTCGAGACCTGGCGCCTGCCGCTGCGCGCGGACGGCACGCCGAGCGGCGAGGACATGACGCTCATGGACACGTGGGAGACGGAGCTGCTCGCCGACACCGCGAACGCCGCGGCGATGTGCTCGGCCCATTACTTCGACTACCGCAACAACGTCGTCGCCCAGGGCTGGTACGAGCAGGGGGTCCGGCTCCTCGACGTCAGCAAGCCCGGCAACGTCCGCCAGATCGGCTACTTCGTGCCGCCGAGCGCGATGACGTGGGCCGCGTACTTCCCGCCGACGGACAAGAGTGGCCGCGTCCTCTACGTCTTCGACGCGACGCACGGCATCGACGTCCTCGAGTTCGACCGTCCGGCGAAGGGGCCGCTGTCGCGCTCGGGCAAGTCGTGCGGAGCCGCCGGGTGCGCGCGGCGCGTCGCGCCGACGGTGCGGGCGCCGATCCGGGCGGAGTGGCGGGCGGCGTCGCCGGTCGTCGGGACGCCGAACGGCGACTACGGCTTCGCCTGCCGCATCCGCCTCTAGCACTCAGCTCGCGGGGGCACTGGTGCACGTGGTGCTACTGGTGCATGCACCACGTGCACCGCATGCACCAGTAGCTCGCGGGGGCTAGGGACTGCTGCTGCGACAACGCGCCGCGGCCCCCCGACGACGCTGCGTTTCCCCGACGGCGTCCTGGGAATGATCTCTTCCCGTGAAGGCGGGCGAACGCGTCCAGGGTCGCTACACCCTGATCGAGCCCTTGGGCCGGGGCGGGATGGCCGAGGTGTGGCTCGCCCGCGACGAGCGCCTCGAGCGCGACGTCGCGATCAAGTTCATGGCGGCGAACCTCACGCACGACGCGGAGTTCCTCGTGCGCTTCTTCTCCGAGGCCCAGGCGGTCGCTCGGATCTCACACCCGAACGTGGTGTCGGTGCTGGACTTCGGAGACTTCGAGGACCGCCCCTACCTGGTGATGGAGTGCGTGCCCGGCGGTCCGCTGTCGGAGCTGACGGGCGACCCGTTGCTTCCGGAACGCGCGGCCGAGATAGTCGCCGGTGCGGCCCGGGGGGCGGGGGCCGCGCACCGCGCCGGGCTGGTGCACCGCGACGTCAAGCCGGGGAACGTCCTCCTCGACGACGCGGGGAGGCCGAAGCTCGCCGACTTCGGGATCGCGTCGTCGGCGCGTTCCGAGAAGCTCACGGCGACCGGGACCGCGATCGGGTCGCCCCACTACATCTCGCCCGAACAGGCGTCGGGGCGGGCGGTGACCGCGGCGTCGGACGTCTACGCGCTGGGGGCCGTGCTGTACGAGCTCCTCACGGGGCGGCCGCCGTTCGTCGGCGACAACGTCACGGCGATCGCGATCGCACACGTGGAGGAGAGCCCGGTCCCGCCGGGCGAGCTCGTCGACGGGATCCCTCCGCACCTGGATGCGATCGTGATGTCCTGCCTTGCGAAGGACCCCACCGTGCGGCCGGTCGACGGGAACGCGCTGGCGGACGCGCTGGACGCCGACCCCGTCGCGGCGTGGCGGCCGGTCCCCGTTACGGGGGCCGAGTACGAACACGAGGACGAGCCCGTTCGCAAGCGCCGGCTGATCCCGGCCCTGCTCGCTCTGTCGCTGTTGCTCGCGCTTGCGAGCGCGCTGTACGTGTCCGGCCGACCGAAGGACGTCGCCGAGGCCGGGACGCAGCCGGGCACTAAGACCGCGGCCCCCGAGAAGAAGCCCCGTCGGGCGACGCCGAGCCCTACCGCGACGCCGGCCGGATCGGTAGTCGCTCCGACGGCGCCTCCTGTGACCACGCCGTCGCCGACCCCGGAGCCCGAGGAAGAGGAAGAGGACGCTCCCGCGACGCCCGCGCCGGAGCCGGAAGAGGACGAGGGCCCCCTGTGGACGCCGATCCCTACCGACGAGCCGGAGCCGTCCGAGGAGCCGACACCGAGCGAGGAGCCCGAGCCCACTCCCGCTCCCGAGCCCTCCGGTGAGCCGACGCCGGCGCCCGGCAACGGCGGTTAGCCGCTAGCCCGGCTCCCTGACGAGCGGCACGTTGAAGTCGATCGGGCTGCGCGGGTAAGTCACGATCTGACGGCGGATCCGGAAGCGCAGCTTCGCGCGGTCGACGCGCGCGTTCACCACCCGTGCGTTCTGCTCGCAGTAGTCGAGGAACTCGTCGACCTCCTTCGGGTCGACGGTCCCGTGCCAGCCGACCTTGACGCCCCCGAACCACGCGTCGAAGCGCTCGCGCAGGCCCGCGAAGACGCCGCCCCGGCCGACCTCCATCGCGTCCTGCGCGGTGTTGAACGGCTGGGGGTTCCAGCCGAGGTCCTCCGGCGTGGCGCGGCAGTCGAAGCCGTTGGCGATGAAGACCACGGCCTGTTGCTCGAGCAGCTCCTGTCGCTCGGTCAACGCCTCGAACGCCTCGAGCTCGGTCAGCCCGCCGACGTCGAACCCCGCGACCGCGACGCCGCGGTGGACGCGCCCGGCGTGCATCCCGAGGTCGGCGATGACGAGGTACACGAGCAGGGCGACTACGCCCGCGGCGGCGAGCGCGATCCGAACGAGAAGCGTCTTCACGCCACCGATGCTACGCGGCTCCCGGAGGAGTCGCCGGTTCGACGGCGAACCGGAGGGCAGACCGACGACCTGAGGGGAAACACAACCAATGCGCAGGATCATCCAGCTGATCGCAGCGACGACGCTGCTCGCCGGCCTCTTGCCGGGCGTCGCGCTGGCGGATCACGAAGAGGACGGCATCTACGAGCTGCCGGCACAGGACGACTGGACGAAGGCGCGCCTGGTCGTCTACGTCGTGCCTCCCGCGCACGGGCAGCTCTACAACAGCTCCGGCCCCCTCGCCGGCGGTGACCCGAACGAGGTGACCCCCTTCGAGAACAGCTACCTCCGTGCGATGGAGGCGTCGATCGAGGAGTGGAACAGGGGCATCCGGATGTTCGGGTCGGACAAGCTGAAGAGGCGCTTCAAAGCCGACGTGTACGTGCTCGGACGGGACACGCTCCCGGACGAGAACGAGCCCGACATCCTGGTCGTCACCGATGAGAACAAGGGCCCCGTGCTGGGCTTCGCGATGGGCGGCACCCCGTGCATCGTCAACAACTCGCAGATGTTCATCCGCAGCTTCAACTACGCCGACATGTACAACGTCATGGGGCAGGAGTACGGGCACTGCCTGGGCCTCGGCCACGTCGGGAGCCAGGGAGGCGTCGAGCCGACGTCGGAGCAGAAGCACCCCGAGCACGACGTCATGAACGGCTTCTACGCGGACAGCATCGGGTCGGAGGGCACGCACCTGCACTGCGTCAGCAACCTCGACGTCAAGGGCCTCGAGTACACCTTCGTGAGGACGCTCACGGGGAGCGGCGAGTCGCAGCCGGTCTTCATGCAGGTGTCGAAGTACCGGACGACCTGCGGGGGCGACGGCAAGCCCTCGCCCGAGGACGAGGGCTCGGGTAGCCGCTACTTCCAGTAGCGCTGAGCGAACGCGCTCACGGGCCGGCCGCGGCGACAGGGCCGGCGGCGGGCGCGGCGAAGACCCCCCTCATGAGGCGAACTCTCCTGGTAGCGGCCGTGGCCAGCCTGGTCACCGGGTCGCTCACGCAGGCCGGTGCGCGGATCCCGCGGCCCCCAGTCCCCTTCGACGTGGAGGCCGACTGCTCCGCTGCTCCCCCGGCCGCGCACTCCGTCTCGGGCGTGACGGATGACGGCCGCGTGGTAGCCGTGGAGGTTGCCGTCCTCCTCGACGGGGTGAAGAAGAGCCGGGCGCGGCAGCTGATGGCGAAGGCAGCAGGCGCGTACGCCGGGGTGGGCATCGACCTCGTCGCCGTCTCGTTCGACAAGCTCCCGCTGACTGCGCCGCCCGGTGAACGGCCGTCGATCGACGCAGCCGACGCGATCCGGCAGGCCAAGGCCTTCTTCGGCGGCGAACGCCCGCCGGGCTCGGACCTCGTCCATCTCCTCACGACCAAGGACCTCACGCTGCCGAACTACGGAGCCGCGACCGCCGGAGCGGCGGAGTGCGCGGGCGGAGTCCAGTGGCCGGACAAGGCGTTCTCGGTCACCGAGGACTCCGGTCTGGACGCCTACTCGCTGGACGCGCCCGGGCTGACGAACGTGATGGACTCGTCCGCCGGGACGGTGGCGCACGAGCTGGGCCACCTCCTCGGCGGGCTCCACCAGTACGCCAGCTGCGCCGAAGGCGCGGATGCGGCGGACGTCACGAACCGCGACCCGTCTCCGTGCACGATCATGAGCGACGTCGTCGACGTCGCCTCCTTGCGCTTCGGCACGGTCGAGTCCGCGGTGGTGCGCGGCTACGCGCTGCGCTTCGCGGACTCCTAGCGCCGTCCGCAGGCCCGGCCGGAACATTTGCCCGCGGCCCTGCGTCTCACCTGCATGACCAAGGTTGCGCTTCTCGTGGTGGCGCTGGCGGCGGCCCTCGTCGCGTGCGGCGACGAGGGGGCCCCTCCCAGGACCGCGCCGTCCGACGGGGAGGACACCGCGATCCGGCCGTGGGCGGCCCCCGACGACTACAGCTTCCGCGTCCGGTCGCGCTGTGGCGAGCAGAACTTCATCGGCACATTCCGGATCGTCGTGGAGGACGGCCGCGTCGCCCGCGCGGAGGGCCTCGACGGCTCGGCGATCGCGGCTCTCGACTACATGAGCAAGGAAGAGGTCCCGACCCTGAGCGACCTGCTCGATTACGCGCGGGAGGCCGAGGAGGCGGGGGCCGAGGTGGTCGGCGTCGACTACGACCCCGACGACGGGCATCCCGAGAGCATCGAGTTCGACTACGACACCAACGCGATCGACGACGAGTCCTGCTTCACCGTCACCGCCTACGAGGCCTCGGGTGGAGGAACCTCCTCGTCGCCGGCCTCCTACGACGGGACCTGGGAGCTCGTGGAGGGGCGAGCGCCGGAGGGACCCATCGAGATCAGAGAGAGGTGGCGCATCACGCTCACCATCGACGGTGACCGGTGGGGAGGCCTCTCCGCCTGCAACCACTACGGGCTCTCGGCGAACGTAGACGGGGACTCGATCTCGATCGGGGGCGTCGGCGGGACCGAGATGGGCTGCAACCCCCAAGTCGCCGAGACGGAAGCTCGCTACCACTCTGCACTGATGGCGGTAGACGCGATCGAGCGTTCGGGCGACACGCTCGTGCTCAGCGGCACCGATGCGGAGCTCGTCTACGGCTTCGTGCCCCCGCCCCCGACGGCCAAGCTGACGGACGTCCGCTGGAACCTGGAATCGATCATCCACGGGCGCGGACCGGATGCGACGGCAACGAGCGCACGCCCCGCTCATCTGTACTTCGACAGCGACGGGACCTTCGAAGGGTCGACCGGCTGCCGCGGTTTGAAGGGCGAGTGGATAGAGGAAGCCGACAGAGTCACCTTCACTCGCCTGAGTGCAGATGACGGAACCTGCTCGGACGAGATGGCAGAGCAGAACGACGCCGTCATCGGGTTGGGGGATGGCTTCACCTTCGACATCGAGGGCGACACGTTGACCGTCTACGGGCGGTTCAGCGAAACGGGTCTGCAGTACCGAGCGGCTCAGGGCTGACCGATGAGCTCCGAGACCCTTCCGACATACTCGAAGCGCCGCAGTCCATCGAGCCACTTCCAGATGAAGACGTCACTTTCGTCGGTGACGAGCTCGCCGCGCTCGTTCCACGTGTAGTCCTTGACCGTGCCCTCGACGCCGTCCGCTGCGTCGAAGTGCGACACGACGTGAGAACGGACCTGCTCGAGCGACTCGGCCCCCGAGAGCTCTCGCAGCGCGTCGATCGCGATGTTGGTGACGTCGAACGCATCCGCCGCGTAGATCCTCGGCCGCGTGCCGAAGCTCGTCTCGTACTCGGCGACGAACGTCGCTGCCGCTTCGATCTCCGTGGGATCCGAGCAGGGACAGGCGGCCTTCGCCCGCGCATTTCCGCCATACCCGCGGAGGTAGCGGCCCAGACCCCGAAACATGGATCCATCGTCCGTGACGAACACCGACCGGACCCCCGCCTCTCTCAACTGTCGCAGGAGCCCGCCGGCCTGAGGCCAGTAACCACCGAAGTAGACGACGTCGGGGTTCCGTTGCTTGATCTGAACGGCAACCGCGCTGTGGTCGGACTCTTCCGGATTGATCACGTAAACCTTGTCCAGACGGTAGCGCACACCGGCCGCGACGTCCTTGGCGAGCCCTTCGGAGTAGTCCTGCTTGTCGTGCACGACGCTGACCGATTCGGCTTCGAGGACGTCGATGATGTATCTGGCGGCCGCGGCACCCTGAGTCGGATCGGCAGCGATCGCCCGGAACCACGTATCGAACCCTTCGCGATCGATCGTCCGGTTGGTCCCGGTCGACGCCATGAGCAGGCCGGCCTCCTCGAAGATCGCACCGGTAGCGAGCGCCTCTCCGGAGAAGAACCCGCAGATGCACGCGACGACCTGCTCGTCCTCCACCAGCTCCTCGGCGAGAGCCGGGGCCTGAGTCGGGTCACCCTGGGAGTCTTCGGTATGAATGGCAAGGGCACAGGGGAGGTCCCGCTCGCGATTGGCGAGGTCGACGGCCAGGCGGATGCCGTTCGCGATCGGCCTTCCGTAGCGCGCCGCGTCGCCGCTGAGCGCGCCCATCATCCCGATCGACCAGGTGCACGCCGGAGCCTGTGCACGTCCGGCCCCCGCGAGGGGGACGAGGAGCATCGTCGCGACCAACGCGGCAAGCACCCGGCGCAAGACCATGCTCCAGGGTTACACATCGGACACGTCGCCGGGTTTTCGCCAGACGTCGCTGTAAGACTTCGGCAAGGCCTCCCGTAGGAACATGGCCGCGTCCGTCATGGAGGAAGGAGCGCTCATCTACCTGCTCGCCGTCGCGTTCGTCGGAGGGGCCGCGTCGGCATTGACGCCGTGCGTGCTGCCGATCCTGCCCGCGCTGCTGGCCGTCTCGGGTTCGGGAGACCGCCGGCGGGTGGTCGGCGTCATCGCCGGGCTCGAGCTCTCGTTCTTCCTGGTCGGCATCGTCCTCGCGGGGATACTGACGACGCTCGGGCTCCCCGACGAGCTCCTCCAGTGGGTCGCGGCGGCGTTGCTCGTTGCGTTCGCCCTGACGATGCTGGTGCCCGCGCTCCATCGGCGTTTCCAGTCGGGCATAGGCCGGCTCGTCGCGCCGCTCGCCGGCGGCACGAGGCGCGGCGGCTTCCTCGGCGGAGTGGTCGCGGGGGCGCCGCTCGGGCTCGTGTGGGCGCCGTGTGCGGGACCCATCCTCGCCGGCATCACGGTCGCGGGAGCGACGGGGACCTACGACGCCCGCACGGTCACGACGATGGTGGCCTACGGCCTCGGCATGCTCGGCCCCCTCCTGTTGATCGGCTTCGGGGGCCGGCGCATCGGGACGTTCCTCCGGGCGAAGCTCGGCGGTGGCCGCCGGGTCGAGATCGGGATGGGGGTCGTGCTCCTCGCGACCGCGGCCTTCGTCGCCACGGGGTGGACGAACTCGATCAACCGCTTCCTGGCGGAGACCGTGAACCTGACGTCGACGCCGACGGCAGGACTCGAGCGCGACGCGCTGACGGACGGCATCTTCGCGGCCGGAGCCGGAGGCCGCATCCGCCTGTCTCGGGCGGAGCTGGAGGCGAGCGGCTACCCCGAGCTCGAGGAGCTTGCGGACTACGGCCGCGCGCCGGAGCTCGCCGGGATCAGCCACTGGTTCAACACCGAAGAGGAGCTGTCGCTCGACGCCTTGCGCGGCAAGGTCGTCCTCGTCGACTTCTGGACCTACTCGTGCATCAACTGCATCCGGACGTTCCCGTACCTGCGCGAGTGGTACTCGAAATACGAGGACGACGGCTTCGTCATCCTCGGGGTCCACACGCCGGAGTTCGCGTTCGAGCGGGACCCGTCGAACGTCGGTGAAGCGATCGACGACTTCGGCATCGAGTATCCGGTGGCGCTGGATCCCGACTACGCGACGTGGGACCGCTTCTACAACCGCTACTGGCCGGCGCACTACCTGATCGACCGCGACGGGATCCTCCGCTCCGTCCATTACGGGGAGGGCGCGTACGACCGGACCGAGAACGAGATCAGGCACCTCCTGTCGCTGCGCGGAAGCGTTCCCGAAGCCGAGGACGACTTCGGCTCGCCTCGGACGCCCGAGACGTATCTCGGCTACGCGCGCGCGGACCGGTTCGCGGGCGACCCCGTGCTCCTGCCCGGCGAGAGCGCGGAGTACGAGCCACCCGGCGACCTGCCGGTCAACTGGTGGACCTACGACGGGACGTGGACGGTCGGGGCAGAGAGCGCTGAAGCGGGGCCGGGGGCCGCGATCGAGCTCCACTACCTCGCGTCCGACGTGCACGTCGTGGTGGGCCCGCCGCCCGGTGGGAGCGGGACGATGACCATCGTCGACGGCGACGGCGAGCCGCGCAGGATCGAGGTCGACCGGCACCGCCTCTACACCGTCCGGTCGGGCGATCACCGCACCGGGCTGCTCCGGCTCGAGCTCTCCGAAGGCGTCGAGGTCTACTCGTTCACGTTCGGCTGAGCCGGCCGCCCGCACGGGACGACGAGCGCGAACCGCGCCCCCGCGCCGGCCTCGCTACGGACGGTGAGGTCGCCACCCGCGGCCTCGACGATCCGCTTGGCGAGCGCAAGCCCGAGCCCGGCCCCCTCGTCCGAACGGCTCGCGTCCCCGCGCCAGAACGGCTCGAAGACCCTGTCGACAGCTTCCCGAGGGATCCCTTCACCCCAGTCCTCGACCGCGAGCTCGACGGCATCCGAGACGCGCCGGCCCTCGACGCGGATCGTCCCGTCGGCGGGCGTGTGCCTGATCGCGTTCTGCAAGAGGTTCTGCACCGCGCGCGTCAGGCGCGGCGACACCAGCACGCCGGTTGTCCCGTCCAGGTGCGTCTCCACCCGGACGCGCTTCTCGACGGCGCGTGCGGCGCACGCCGCGAGCGCCGCGTCGACGACGTCGTCGAGGGTCGTACGCCGCGTCTCGGCGCGTACTCGCTCGGCGTCGAGCTGGACGAGCTCGAAGAGGTCGTCCACCAGCGTCCCGAGCGAGGTCACCGATCGCCTCATCTCCGCGGCATAGCGGCGGAATGTCTCGGGGTCGTCGACCACGCGGTCGTCGATCGCCTCCACCATCGCGCGCAGTCCCGCCAGCGGCGTCCGCAGGTCGTGCGACACCGCCGTGATCAGGTCGTTCCGCACCACCGTCGCGCGCTGCTCGGCAGCGATGGTCCGCTCCAGCCTCTCCGCCATGTCGTCGAGCGTCGCGGCGAGGCGTTCGAGCTCCGGCCCCCCTTCGACCCGTCCGACCCGCGCGTCGAGCTCGCCCGAGGCGAGCCGCTCCGCGCCCGCGGCGAGCCGCTCGACGCCCGCGCCGAACGAACGCGACAAGGCGAGAGCAGCTCCGACTCCGGCGGCTCCCGAATAGGCGACGAGGGCGGCCACGAGGAGCGCGTCGTGCTTCACCAGCATCAGCCCCGAGAGCACGGCGAGGTTCGCGAGGCCGACCCCGACCGCGAGCAGCGCGACCGCGACGAAACGCGTGCGCGCTCCGGCTCGGCGCAGCAGCGGAGCGGCCAGGACCGTGGCAACGACTGTGGCGACGATGGCGGGGACGAGGAGGCGCGCCAGGTGCAGGACCTCGCTCCCGCCCATGCCGGTGCCGCGCGCGACGAGCATCGTCGTGGCGGCCCCTGCGAGGGCCGCCAGCGCCACCACCGCGGCGGGACCCCAGCGCCTCACGGGTCGAACCTGTAACCGGTTCCCCACACCGTGACCAGGTGCCGCGGCGCGGAGGGGTCGTCCTCGATCTTCTCGCGCAGCCGCCGGACGTGCACCGTGACGGTGGCGGGATCACCGTGGAAAGCGAAGTCCCACAGCTCCTCGAGCAGCTCCGTCCGCCCGAACACGACGCCAGGCTGCGTCGCCAGGAACAGGAGCAGGTCGAACTCCCGCGGCGTCAGCGCGATTTCGGCACCGTCCCGGTGGACGCGGCGCCCGCGCGGGTCGATCCGCAGCCTGCCGAGCTCGAGGGTGTCGATCCCGGCCGGGACCCAGTCCTGCGACCGGCGCAGCACCGCGCGGACCCGCGCGACTACCTCGCCCGGTGAGAACGGCTTGGTGACGTAGTCGTCCGCGCCTCGCTCCAGTCCCGCGATGCGGTCGTGCTCCTCGCTCTTCGCGGTGAGCATGATCACCGGCGTCTCGGCCTCGGAGCGGATGTGCTCGAAGACCTCGAAGCCGTCGAGCTTCGGCAGCATGAGGTCGAGCAACACGAGGTCGGGGGCCGCGCCGGCGAACGACGCGAGCGCAGCCTCGCCGTCCTCGGCAAGCACGACGTCGTACCCCTCGCGTTCGAGGTACCGGCCGAGGATCTCCCGGACAAGGGGCTCGTCGTCGACGACGAGGACGGTGGTCATCCTTCGATTGTGCGCCCAATTGATTGCGAAATCCTTACCCGGTCCGTAAGCGCCTCGTAAGGAGCGTTCGTCTACCTTGCGCGCAGACCCGGTGACGAAGGAGGCCGACGATGGATGCGAGCGGAGGAGCGGGAAGGTTCTGGTCGCGGGGGCGGCTCGTCGCCCTGGCAACCGTGCTGGCCGCGGCCGCGGTGGTCGTGCTCGTCTGGTTCCAGCCCCAGAAGCTGTTCCAGGACACGGAGGTGAACGAGCCGGCGCCCGAAGCCATGGGCGACGCCATGGATAAGGAAGACGACGCTATGAAGAAGGAAGACGGTGCCATGGCCGAGGAAGACGACGCGATGGACAATGACGCCATGGTCGAGGAAGTGATGACGCTCACCGGCGACTTCCGCAGCATCGACCACACGACCGAGGGAATGTTGACGGTCGCCCAGGCCGACGACGGCCGTTACTACGCGAGGCTCGAGGACTTCGAGACGGAGAACGGACCGGACCTGTTCGTATACCTGTCGACCGCCCCCGCGTCGGTGGAGGGGCGCGAGTACGTCGAGGACTTCGTGAACCTGGGCAGGCTGAAGGGGAACATCGGCAGCCAGAACTACTTCCTGCCCGAGGGGATAGACCTCGAGAAGTACCGGAGCGTCGTGATCTGGTGCCGGCGCTTCAGCTCGGCGTTCGGAGCGGCGCCGCTGGAGGCCGCCGTCTAGAGCTCAAGACGCGGCTATTCCGAGGCCGCGGGTTGCCCGCCGCACGCGCCCGACGACCACAAGCCGCGCTGCGCGTCTCGCGCTTGATGCTGCACCTGCACGAACAATGCGGAGTGGCGCACGTTCGGTGGATAGTCGTACGCAGTCGCGTAGCCGTTCGCTACCAGGCGCGCGTTCGCCATCTCGGCCCCCAGGTACACGTATCGCAGCAGCCGGCCGAACGAGTCCTGCTCCTCGACGTCGCGCACGAGCTTCACCGTCGCTCCCGCGAGCAGAGCCGCAGTCGCGTCGGAGGCCTCGGGGCCGTAGCACTCGACCGGGTCGCGGGGGCTGACGGACTCCGGCGTGTCGATCCCGATCAGGCGGACGTCGTAGATCCCGCCCGGCTCGGCCTCCCCGGCCCCGGGACCCTCGACGCGACCGACGACCTCGACCTCGATCGTGTCCCCGTCTATCGCCCGCAGTACCCGCGCCTCCTCGTGGCCGGCCGGCTCGAGGTGGAGCGTCGCCGGCGCCTGCACCGACAGGTCGACCGGCGCGCGGCCGCACGCGATGAAGAGAAGGAGAACGCACCAGAGCCTCCGCACCGCGGAGACGCTACGAAGCGATCGCCCCTTCGAGTGTGACGAGCACCTCAGCTCCGTAGCGGTCGAGCTTCGCCGGGCCGACGCCGGAGATGCCGGCGAGCTGCGCTAGCGACGACGGAGACGCCTCGGCGATCTCCTGCAACGTCGTGTCGTGGAAGATCACGTACGCCGGCACGCCGTCCCGGCGGGCCCTCTCGAGCCGCCACGCCTTCAGCGCCTGGTAGACGGGATCGTGCGCCGACTCGGGCGGACGCTTGGCCTGGCGCAGCGGGTGCGGGACGAGGCAGCCGCCGAGCTCCTCGACGAACCGGCTCGGCGAGGTCCGCCCGCCGGTCGTCCACGTGAGATAGAGGTGGCGCTTCGCGCGCGTCAACCCCACGTACAGCAGGCGCCGCTCCTCGGCGATCGCCGCGTCGGTCTTGCTCCTCTTCCCCGGCAGCTCGCCCTCCTCGAGGCGCGGGAGGAAGACGGCCTCGAACTCGAGGCCCTTCGCGCGGTGGAGCGTCAGGAGATGCACGCCGTGGCCCTCACCGTCCGACGAGAAGCGGCGTTCGACGTGCGCGACCCACGCGGCGACGGTGTGCTCGCCGTGCGCCGGCTCGTACTCGCGCGCCAGCCGCACGAGACGAGCGAGGTCGTTCTGGCGCGTGGTCTCCTGGTCGCCGAGACCCTCGGGCGGGCGCTCGGTGTAGCCGTCGCGCTGTGCCGCGCGCAGCACGTCGCCGCCCACGTCCACGGACTGCGACCGCCGCAGCGTCGACAGCAGGCGCCGCGCCGCGATGCGCGTGAGGAACGCGCCGTCGCGGACCTGGAACGGGATGCGCGCGGCCCCCAGCGCGTCCTCGTAGTCCTCCGACCGGAAGTTCACCCGGTAGAGCACCGCCATCTCCTCGTACGGCACGCCCGCCTCGCGCAGCGCCTTGATGCGCTCGACGAGGAACTTGGTCTCCGACCCGCGGTCGACGAACGGCGCGACCACCGGAGCAGGCCCGTCCTCGCGCACCGGGCGCAGCGTCTTCTCCGCGCCGCCGAGCTTCGGGACCAGGCGGTTCGCCAGCGTCAGCACCTGCGGCGTCGAGCGGTAGTTCTGCTCGAGCCGGACGACCTTGACCCGCGGCCACTTGCGCGGCATCTCCAGGAGATACCGCGGCGACGCTCCGGTGAACGAGTAGATCGACTGGTAGTCGTCGCCGACGACGCAGAGGTCGTCCCGCTCCCCCACCCACGCGTCGAGCAGCGTCTGCTGGAGCAGGTTCACGTCCTGGTACTCGTCGACCGTGAACGCGCAATAGCGCTGGTGGAACCGTTCGAGCGCCCACTCGTCCTCCGCGAACATCCGGATCGTCGCCTCGAGGAGGTCTTCGAAGTCCATCGCGCCGTCGCGCGCCTTGCGTCGCTCGTAGGCGCGGTAGACGTTCGTCATCAAGTCGGCGGGGATCGGTGGGACGTGGTCGCCGATCGAGCCGGCGTACTCGTCCGGGCCGAGCCGGCGGTTCTTCGCCCATTCGATCTCGGTCGCGAGGTCGCCGGCGGGGCGGAAGCGGTACGGCTTGGGCAGCGTGTTCCCGATCTGGCGGAGCATGATCGCCTTGCTCGGCAGGATGCGCGGGGGCTCGTCGGCGGCGAGGTGGCGGAGCTGGGCGAGGGCCGCCGCGTGGAACGTGCGGGCCCTGACGCCCGACACCCCGAGCGTCGCCAGGCGCGCCCGCATCTCGCCGGCCGCCTTGTCCGTGAACGTGACGGCGAGGATCTCGCCGGGGCGGAACGCGTCCGACTCGACCTGGTAGGCGATCCGGCGCGTGATCGTCGTCGTCTTGCCGGACCCGGCCCCCGCGAGGATGCACACGGGCCCCCGGACGGCACGTACGGCGTCGGCTTGCTCGGGGTTCAGCCCCTCGAGGATCTGTGGATTCACGCGTCCACAGTAGGGGCGGGGTACGACGAAGGCCCGGTTTTCCGCCTAAAACCGGGCCTCGCCGAAACCTGCTGAAAGAGCTACTTCTTGAGCTTGTAGTCCGCGCCCACCTTGGTGGTGTCGATGTACGGGCCGCCGGCGCCGGCGGGCTGGGAGCTGCCCGTGTAGACGAAGCTCTGCGCCTGCGGCGACGTCAGCGTCTGGCCCTTGCCGAGCGCCTCGTGAGCGCTGCGCGGGATCGTCAGCTGCGTCCCGACGACCTCGATCGGGATGGTCTCGCCGGTGCAGGAGTCGCGCAGCTGGGCCTCCGCCTCGGTCAGCGCGTTCGTCGCGCCCGGGTAGAAGACCTCGAAGTTCAGGCACTGGCTGCCGGGGTCGCCGTTGACCCGGACCCGGAGCCCGAGGCCCTGCGTCGCGGGCGGCGCCTGCTCGTTCAGGAAGAGGATGTAGAGGTTCTTCGCGTCGTTGCTGAACGTGACCGTGCCGAGGTCGCTCGCGTTGCCCGCGTCGGCCCCCAGGTTCTGGTCGCCCGTGGAGCCGTCGCCGGTCCCCTGGTCGTTGATCGCGTTCGCGTCGCCGATCGGGTCGTCGATCTGCGGCTTGGGGGCCGCGTTCGCCTGCAGCGCGCCCGTCACGATCATGCTGACCGCCGCCAGCAGCAGCATCGTCTTCTTCATGACTTCCTCCGAACGTCGTGTCGGTGATATCCGCCTACGAGGACGTATTCGCCCTCCGGGCTCCGAGGCCCTTCCCGGCCACGGCCAGGTCTTAAGCTCCTTTCTCCGCCACCGAGCCAGGAGGAAGCCATGGCCGACACCCCCGACCCCGCAGTCCTCGCCGAAGCGATCAAGGACCTCGACGACGAGGCGCTCGCGGAGCAGATCCGCTCGATAGGCGTCGACTCCGCCCTGGGGGCGATCTTCAGCGGGATGGAGGAGGCGTTCGTCCCCGAGCGGGCCGCGGGCGTCGAATCGACGATCCAGTACGACATCGCGACCGACGAGGGGACGAAGACGTGGAGCGTCTCGTTCGCGGGCGGCAAGTGCACGACCTCCGAGGGGGCCGCGACGAACCCGCGCCTCACGCTTCAGATCGGGATCGTCGACTTCATCAGGCTGATCTTCGGCCAAGCGCAGGGCCCCCAGCTGTTCATGACCGGCAAGATCAAGCTGCAGGGCGACATGATGTTCGCGATGCAGATGCAGGGCTTCTTCAAGAGGGACTTCGTCTAACTAGACCTGCAGGTCAAGAGCCTCTTCG
Organism: Actinomycetota bacterium; assembly: GCA_035942255.1. Lineage (GTDB taxonomy): Bacteria > Actinomycetota > CADDZG01 > CADDZG01 > WHSQ01 > JALZEG01. The sequence goes on from DASZDG010000051.1 coordinate 28,779, forward strand.
CTACCGTGGGACCCCGCGGCGGACGAGAGGAGGTTCCCCATGCGCAACATCCAGGACTTCCGGGCCGAAGGCGTCCTCGGAGCGGCCGACCCCGGGCTCGCGTACGCGGCCCCCGACGTGCTCGTCTGGCCCCAGGGGAGCACCCCGGCGCCCCGCGACCTGAGGGACTCCGCGGCGGACCTGGTCCTCTCGACCAACGGCCTCACCCGCTAGACCCCCGCGCCCCCTGCGGGGCGGAAGGAACTCGGCCCGGTTCCGGCGAACCCCCGGGTTGACACCCCTTCCCGCCTAGACCGACCCCAGGGGGCTTTCTTGAAGAAGCTGCTGCTGCGCGCCACCGTCCTCGGCGCGTCCGTTCTCGTCCTCGCGTCCTCCGTCGTCCCGGCAGGAGCCGCCTCGCCGGCCGACGCCCCCGATCGAAGCGTCGAGCCGGTGATCCTCACGGGGGCCCAGCTCCCCGGCTGGTCCGGCCCTGCCGCAGAGGGCGTCGCCGAGCCCTACCCGAGCGGGAGCAACCAGCCCGTCGTCGGGCAGCGTGACGCCCACAACGGCCGGCTCGTCGTCCCGCCCGCGGTGGGGGTCGACCCCGACGCGGTCGTCGCGTACGCGTACGACGGCGAGCGGTTCGAGGAGATCCCCGTCCAGGTGGACGAGCGCTTCCCCTACTTCCTCTCGAACCCGAACTCCGACTTCGCCTTCTACTCGGGCACCGACAAGGAGCTCACCTACGCGTGGGACACCGAGTCGTGGAAGAAGACGGCCGGCCGCTGCGAGGCCGAGTACCCCGAGCAGGACACGAGCAAGCTCAAGGGCTTCCCGACGACCGACCCCGTCCCAACGCTCGACCACGACGACGAGGTCGTGTTCATGGCCGACGACGCGGGGCTGCGCGCAGACCTCGACGCCCAGGGCCCTCCGGGCACCGGCGACCAGCGCCACGAGATCGCGCTCGTCGACCCGCGGGACCCGACCGCCGAGCGCTACGTCTACCTCTTCACGAAGGCGTCGGGCCCGACGTTCACGGCCGACAACGGCTACGTCGACTACGAGCGCGACGCGAACGCCGACGAGTGGATCGACAAGAACAGCTTCACCAAGGACGACCCCGAGAAGCTCGGTACCTCGAACGAGCCCTACGGCCCGAACCTCTCCGGGACCGTGTGCGACCCCGACGGGACCGTGCGCAACTCGACCGACCGGTTCCCCCGCGACGGCGTGACCGTCACCACCGACACCTACCAGTGGCGCGCTACCGGGCGGTGGATGATCCGCGAGATGCACGTGACGGCGCCGGGCACCACCCGCACGTTCGGCCCCGACCTCATCGACCGCTGGAAGGGCCGCGCGTTCCAGCAGAGCCCGGAGTCGAACATCTCGCTCGTCGGGTTCGAGGACGAGCAGGTGAACTGGGAGGCGAACTCGGCGCTGCTCGGCGAGCTCGAGGGCCCGGTCCGCGCCATCCGCGAGGTCTGGGGCGCGGACTCCGGCACGAACGTCACGAAGACGGAGACCTTCTACCGTGACCTCATCACGTACCGGTACCGCGTGCGCGTGCACCCGATCCCGCCGGACGGCCTCTACACCTCGTGGGACTACAACCACGACAAGGTCGCGACCTACTTCAACGAGACGAAGACGGGGGGCGTGCCGATCGACGGCGTCAACGACGACATCCTCAACATCGACGAGGCCCCCAACGGCGACCCCGCGTTCTTCGACGCCCCCGACCCGACGTTCACGAAGCCGCTCGCGTTCCTGAACTGGGAGCAGGTGGCGGGCCGCGGTGACAACGGGTCGCTGGTCTACATGTTCGAGCTCAAGAACGCGCAGGGGCTCGAGAACCCGACCGTCGTCCCCTACTACCGCGACGACGCGTGCTTCGACGACGGCACCGGCGACAACCCGTCGCCGCGCCTCAACCCCGGCGACCCGGACCCGAGGGACCTGCCCTGCTATACGGAGGCGCCTGCGGGCTACGAGGGCCCGTACCAGCAGGGGGCGTTCGGCAGCCACGGCGTCCACTACTTCTTCACGGGCGACACCGACAACGCGACGGCGCCGGTGCAGACCACCGAGATCGACGGCCAGCAGTGGCAGTGGGCCGTGCCGACCGACGCGCCGAAGAACGTCGGCGACCGCTACGCCAACACGGTCAAGACCCCGCTCGTGCCGGTCGTGACCCTCCAGCCGAACACGCCCGGCGCGGTGCAGCCGACGGCGCTCAAGATCACCGGTGCCACGTCGGGGCAGACGACGGACGAGGTCGTGCTCGAGGCGACGCTCACGAGTGATGGCCAGCCGGTCGCGGGCGAGACGATCTCGTTCACGCTCGACGGCGCCGAGGCCGGCGAGGCGGTCACGGCCGCCGACGGCAGCGCGTCGGTTCCGGTGACGCTGTCGGGCCCCGCCCGGACGACCGAGGTGTCGGCCGTCTTCGGGGGGTCCGAGAGCTACCGCGAGTCGTCGGCGACCGCGCCGTTCGAGGTGCTGCACGAGGACTCGTCGCTCGAGCTGTCGCTGACGAGATCGTCCGGGAACTCCAGCGCCGCCGGCGTACGCCTCGCGGAGACCGACGACGGGTCGCCGCTCGCGGGACGGACCGTCACGTTCCTCGTGAACGGAGCAGCCGCCGGCTCGGCGACCACGGGCGCCGACGGCAGCGCGTCGGTCACGCTGCGCACGAAGAAGGGCGACGTCGTCACGGCCTCCTTCGCCGGCGACGAGGCGTACGCCGGCGCGACCGACGAGGAGACCGTTACGAAGTAGAGGGCATTAGGGTCTTCGGGAGCCATCGACTACCCGAGGAGCCCCCATGCCTGAAGCCGTCATCGTCTCCGCCGCACGCACGCCGATAGGGCGCGCCAAGAAGGGGTCTCTGCTCGACGTACGGCCGGACGACATGGCCGCGTTCGCGGTCTCGGCCGCGCTGGCGAAGGCGCCCGAGCTCGACCCGGGCGAGGTCGTCGACGTCATGATCGGCTGCGGCTTCCCGGAGCAGAAGCAGGGCATGAACCTGGGCCGCCGCGTCGCGCTGCTCGCCGGTCTTCCCGAGCACGTTCCCGGCACGACCGTCAACCGCTTCTGCGCGTCGAGCCTGCAGACCATTCGCATGGCGTTCCACGCGATCAAGGCGGGCGAGGGTGACGTCTTCGTCGCGGGGGGCGTCGAGTCGATCTCGCAGGTCGACGGCTACCCGAAGGACATGGAGGAGCTGCACCCGAAGCTCTTCGGCGACGACGCGCCGATCGCCAACGTCTACATACCGATGGGGATGACCGCCGAGAACGTGGCGGAGAAGTACGACGTGTCGCGCGACGACATGGACCGGTTCGCGCAGCGCTCGCAGGAGCGCGCGGTCGCGGCCCAGCAGTCCGGCTTCTTCGAGCGGGAGATCTCTCCGTACGTGAAGGAGGACGGGACCGAGGTGACGTCCGACGACGGGCCGCGCCCGAGCTCGACGCTCGAGAAGCTCCAGTCGCTGCCCCCGGCGTTCAAGCCCGACGGGTCGGTGACCGCGGGGAACTCGTGCCCGCTGAACGACGGGGCCGCAGCCGTGGTCGTGATGAGCGACGAGCGGGCGCGACAGCTAGGGATCCAGCCGATCGCGCGGATCATCGCTTCGTCGGTATCGGGCGTCGCGCCGGAGATCATGGGCGTGGGGCCCATCGAGGCGGTGCGCAAGGTCCTGAAGCAGGCCGGCATGTCGATCGACGACGTCGACGTGATGGAGCTGAACGAGGCGTTCGCGGCGCAGGTGCTGCCGGTGTGCCGCGAGGTCGGCGTCGACCCGTTCGGCGAGAAGCTGAACCCGAACGGCGGGGCGATCGCGCTCGGCCACCCCTACGGCATGACGGGGGCCCGGATCATGTGCACGCTGCTGAACGACCTGAAGACCCGCGACCAGACGATCGGGCTCGAGACGATGTGCGTCGGCGGGGGCCAGGGCATGGCGATGCTCATCGAGCGAATCTCCTAGGAGATTCGCCAAACAGATGGAGCGTTTGAGCTAGGAGCCGAGCTCCTCTTCCCACGCGGCGGCTAACGTGTCGACCGCGCGGTCTTCGTAGCCCACGATCAACGCGTCCACGTCCCCGGCCTCGACACCGGCCGCGGCGACCGAAGTGCCCGCGGACGCCGCGTCCTTCTCCATGCCGCGCGCCTGGCGGTTCAACGTGTCGCTCCCGCGCGCCGCGACGATCGTGCCCACGACTGTGCCGCGGGAGTCCCACACGACCGCGGCCCCCAGCGCCTCTAGATCCTCGTCGTGGATCGTGACCGCGTCGGCGAAGTCCGAGCCGAGAAAGGCCCCCGGCGCGAACCCCGCGGCCGAGTACCCCTCCGGCAGCGAGTCCGTCGGAGCCCCCGCCGCGATCGCCGGCGGCAGGGCGTTGATCGACGGGACGTCCTCGGGCGCGAGCGGCGCGGGTTCACCCTGCGCGGTGCGCCACAGCGTCGCGGCATAGGACGCCGCCGTCGCGTTCGCGCCGCTCAACGCGATCACGCGCTCGCCGCCCGCCCACAGGACGGTAACGGCATCACCCGCGGCCGCCCAGGCAAACCGCGTGCCGCCGGCCTCCGCGACGACACCTCCTGCTCGTTTCAAGGCGTCTCCGAAGTCGGCGGAGACCCGCTCGAGGTCGAGGACGCTGAAGGTCGCCAGAGCCTCCTCCCCGTCGTGCAGCACGCCGAGCGCAGCGGCCGAGAACTCGCCGCCCCACAGCGCGTTCTCGTTCAGCAGCCCGAACAGGAACGGCGACGTCGGCGTGGCGCAGGTTCCCGGGATGTCGGGGACGAGCCCGGCCGCGTCGGGCCCCGGCCACAGCCCTGCGGTGGCGGGATCGAGGGGGCCTCGCGGGAGCTCCGGGCACGTCCTGGCCTCCGGGGCGGCGGTCGAGGGGGCCTCGGTCGGTCGCGCTGCACGCGGCTCGGCTCCCGAGCCTCCCGCGCACGCGGCCAGCACCAGCAACGCCACTGCCGAACGCCGCACCCGACCACCCCCTCGGCAGTGAGCATACGCAGCGAAGGCGCTCGGCCCGCTTGAGAGGCGCCGCTCCGCCGCCGATACCCCCTGTGTGGAAAGGCGTGAATTCCTCGGCCGCGGGCTCGCGGTCTCCGCAGCGACGCTCGGGTCGTCCCTCCTCAGGCTGAAGCCGGCCGAGGCGCGCGCGGTCTCCGTCGTCTTCTCGGACTCCTTCAAGCGGAAGGCGACCCCGCGGGGCTGGGGAAAGCCGTGGTTCAACCAGCGCTACGGGATCCCGTGGGGCATCTCGAAGAAGAAGGGCTTCTACGACCTTCCCGCGCCCCAGGCGATGGCGCTCGAGTTCGCCCCGAACCCGGTCCTCGTCCTCGACCGCGACGTCGCCGACTCCTCGGCCGTCGTCACCATGTCCGCCGACAACGCCGGCGCGCGCTTCGGCCTGGTCGCACGGGCAATCGGGTACGGCGACTACTACGGCGCCTACCTCGGCCCCGACGGCCTCACGATCTCCCGCTTCACGATCAACCGCGAGGACATCCTCGCGCGCGCTCCGTTCGCGGCCGACGCGCGGAAGCGCTACCTGCTCCGCCTCGAGGTGTCCGGAACGAGCCCCGTTTCTCTACGCGCGAAGGCGTGGCCCGCGGGCTCGGCCGAACCGTCCCGCTGGACGGCCGACGCGTTCGACACCGAGGCCGACAAGAGGATCGAGAAGCCGGGCGCGTCCGGGTTCGTCTTCATGCACGACGCCGTGCGCGAGGAGGCCGCCCGCGTGAAGGTCTCGAAGTTCAAGCTCGAGTCGGCGCAGGCGCCGAAGGAGACGCAGCCGACGCTCTCGTTCGCGTACGCGGGCCGCGTCGAGGACGGGAAGGTGCGGCTCGTGGCGAAGACCGACGTGCCGGCCGCAGAGGTCCTCTTCCACGTCGGCACCGACCCGAAGCTCGCTCGCCGCTACACCGCGATCCCCGCCGACGAGGTGCTGAAGAAGCAGGGCCTCGCGAAGGCGTGGATCCCCGCGCCTCCCCCCGGCGGCACCACGTACTGGCGGGTCGCGACGAAGACGAAGTCCGGCGACAGGCTCAGGAGCCGCGTGCACGCGGTGCGCACCCCGGCCGCGGGCTCCGAGGTCTCGTTCGGCTTCGGCTCGTGCACCCACTTCTGGCCGGTCAGCCGCTCGTTCGAGGTCGCCGCGGGGCTGAACCCGAGCTTCTTCGTCCACCTCGGCGACCTCGGCTACCCGCAGGACCAGGAGGGTGGCGCGCTCGCGTTCCGCAGCGACGCCTTCCAGGACCGGTGGACGCGGATGCTCGGGCGGCGGACAACCGCGCGCCTGCACGAGACCTCCCAGTGGATCGCGCTCCAGGACGATCACGACTACGGCGCCGACAACGCCTACCGCGACGACGTGAAGCCGTTCACGGTCAAGGCGTTCGACCAGATCTCCGGCAACCTTGGCGAGCGCCACTTCGACGTGCGCCGCGGCGACGTCCACGCGTTCTTCGTCGACGTTCACATCGACGCGGACGATCCCGAGCGCGTGGGGGAATCGAGCCGCAGCCTCCTCGGCGCGTCGCAGAAGGCGTGGCTGAAGGACGCGATGCGCCGCTCCGACGCTCCCCTGCTCGTCGTGTTCTCGTCGATGCCGATGTGGGGGCTAGGCCTCGGGTTCGGGTCCTGGAAGGAGGGCTTCGCGGCGGAGCGGCGCGAGCTCGTCGACTTCTTCCTCGGGCTCCAGGGCGTCCAGCGCCGCGTGATCGTCTGCTCCGGCAACGCGCACGCGCAGTACGTGAACCGGCACTCGAACCCGAACGGCGGCAAGGACCTGATCGAGTTCGTCTCGTCCGGCACCGACCGCATCGACTCGTCCGAGGCGACGCAGGTCCAGGTCCACTCGTCCGACAACGTCGTGGACCGGAGCCGGGCGAAGAAGCTCATCGACGCGTTCGGGCTCGTGACGCTGCAGGGCCAGGGCGCGGCCCGCAAGGTCGTGCTGCGCTCGGTCGCGTCGAAGACGGGGCAGAACGTCTGGGAGCCGCTGGAGCTCGACCTCTAGAGGGGTTGCCGGGTCACCGGGGCGGCGAGTAGGCGGCTCCGCTCGCAACAGGAGGAGCGTGGTTCAAGCCGGCTCCTCCCCACACGATCAGCTCGCGACCGGTCCAGACCACGACCGGGAACTCGCGGGGCTTCAGTGGGAACTCGGGGAGGACGCGCCAGGAATCGGCGCGCGGGTCGTAGGCGAGCCCGTCGATCACCACCTCGTCGTCGAGAGCCACCTGTCCCCATCTGTGCTCCGGCCGCTCCGGCGGATCGGAGTGCGTGCGCCACCGCTCCCGCGCGACGTCGAATATGCCCCCGGTGTCGTAGGACTTGCCGTATCCGTTGACCTCGCCTCCGTCCACCTCGCCGTTGAGACTCAGCAGGAACAGCTCGCCGTCGAGGAAAGGGGCCGGAGGAGACACGTTCGTGACGAACGGCGGTCTCTCGAGCTCCCGCCACGAGTCGGAAGACGGGTCGTACGCCGCGGCGTGGGCGAACTTCGGGTAGTCGTCTTCCTCGATGCCCATGGGGCTGACCATGACGATGACGGTTGTCCCCGTCCAAGCACCCATCGCGTCGTAGCCGGCCGGCAAAGGAGCTCGCGAGAGCCGGCGCCACTTATCGGTCTCGGGATCGAAGGCCGCGCCCTCGCCGTCGTACCGTTCGCGGTTGAAGTCGGTAAGCGACCCGCCCCAGACGATCAGCTCGTCGCCGGCCCACACCGCCAGGTGTCCCGACCGTCCCGTCAGGGGCCCACCAGGGATTCGGCGCCACTCGTTGGTCTCGGGGTCGAAGGCGGCGCCGCGGTTGCCTTTGGTGGAGCGGCCGCGATCCGGGTCTCCCCACACGATCATCTCCTGACCTGTCCACGTCACGGAGTACCCGTATCCGCCGGCGATCGGCGCGGGCGGGATCCTGCGCCAGGAGTCGAGCCGGGGATCGTAGGCCGCTCCGTCTCGCATCGGCCTGGACTGCAGCGTCTCCCGGTCGACGCGACTGCCGCCCCAGATCAGCACTTCTGCGCCGGTCCACACGCCCTGGTGTCCGTAGCCCGGCTGCAGAGGGCCCTTCGCAATGACGCGCCAGCTGTCGGGTGTGCGCGGCCGTTCTCCGGAACGGAGTGGCCTCTCGTCTGCTTGCGGGCCCGAGCAACCGGCGGCCAGGGCCGCAAGGAGGGCGAGGGCTGAAACCGCTCGGCGGCGCATCTAGATCGTTGCTTCCATCGTGTGAGGTTAGACGTGGGCGGCCCGCACGTAGTTCCAGGCGCGCGTAGGGTGAGACCCTGGCGCCGACGCAGGTGGAGGTTCGAGATGCGATTTCTTGCCGTGTGCTTCGCGGCGCTGACCCTGGCGGGAGCGGCCGTCGCCTCACCCGTGGGAGCGGCCGACCAGGTCGAGCCCCCGGTGCAGCCGTACGGCGCGGACGACGACGCGATCACCGCGCTCAACATCCTGCCTCCGGGGCAGGGCGAGTACCAGAACGGGCCGGAGCAGGCGGCGGGGATGCAGAGCCCGCACAACAGCGACCAGATCGCGCCGTACGACGCGATGGTGCAGGGCGCTCCCGGAATCAAGAAGGCCGGCCTCGGCGACTACTTCAAGGACGCGACCTTCGGCGTGAAGCCGGACGACGTGGAGCGGGAGTACTCCCCGCGCGACGGCGTCGTCGTCCTGCGCGACGCGGGCTTCGGCGTCCCGCACGTCTACGGGACGACTCGGGCGGACGTGATGTTCGGGGCCGGATACGTCTCCGCGGAGGACCGCCTGTTCATGATGGACACCCTGCGGCACGTCGCGCGCGGGCGGATGAGCGAGTTCCTCGGCGCGTCGGAAGCCAACCTCGCGAGCGACCGCGCCGTGTACCGGACCTCCGCCTACACCGAGGAAGAGCTCGCCGCGATGGTCGAGCGCGTCAAGAACCTGCACCCCGAGCTCGGCCCGATCGCGCACGCGGACCTCACCGCGTACGTCGAGGGGGTGAACCAGTACATAGACGAGGCGCGCTCCGACCCGACGAAGCTTCCGGCGGAGTACGAAGCGCTCCAGATCGTGCCGGAGGACTGGGCCGCGACCGACACCGCGGCGGTGGCGAGCCTCATCGGGTCGCAGCTGGGGGTCGGAGGCGGCGGCGAGCTCGCCAACGCGAACTTCGTCGCGGCCCTCGAGAAGCAGGGCTTCACGTTCCGCCAGGCCCGGAAGATCCTCGCGGACTTCAACTTCCCCGACGATCCGGAGTCGCCGGTCACGACCAAGAAGCGGTTCGTCTGGAACACGGACCTCGGCAAGGTCAGGGCGCGCTCGCGTGCGCTGCCCGACGACCCGGTCGAGATTCAGCAGCAGCTGGACGCGGCGCAGATGCCGGACCACGTCGACGCGCCGTGGGGGCCGATCCCGTTGACCGTCCCCGACGGCATGAGCAACGCGCTGCTCGTCGGCTCGAAGCTCTCCTCGTCGGGCCGTCCCGTCGCCGTCATCGGGCCGCAGGTGGCGTACTGGTCGCCGGAGATCCTCATGGAGCTCGACCTCCACGGGCCGGGCGTCCATGCGCGCGGCGTCGGGTTCCCCGGGATATCGCAGTACGTGCTGCTGGGCCGCGGGTCCGGCTACGCGTGGAGCGCGACCTCCGCCGGCGGGGACCAGGTCGACACGTTCGCCGAGGAGCTGTGCGATCCCGAGGGCGGTGAGGCGACCCTGGAGAGCACCGGGTACATGGACGGCGGCGAGTGCGTCGAGATGTACTCCCGCACGGACACGTGGCAGGCGAAGCCGACCGCGGGCGGCGTCCCTCCCGAGACGGTCGTGGTCGAGATGACGACCGAGAGGACGGACTCCGGCATCGTCCAGGCACGCGGGATGGCCGGCGGCAAGCCCGTCGCGTTCACCGCGCAGCGCGCCTCGTTCAACAAGGAGGTGGACTCCGCCCTCGCCTACGTCGAGATCTCGGACCCGGACAGGATCGACGGTGCGAAGGACTTCCAGCGCGCGTTCGCACGGTTCACGTTCACGTTCAACTGGTTCTATCTCGACGACCGCGACATCGCGTTCCAGCTCGGGGGCACGCACCCGCTGCGCGCCCGGCACACCGACCCCGACCTCCCCGTGTGGAGCACCGGCCGGTGGGACTGGCGCGGCAAGCTGTCGTTCGCCGACACGCCCAAGGACGTCAACCCGAAGAAGGGGTGGATGACGTCCTGGAACAACAAGCAGGCGCCGGGCTTCCGCGCCAACGACAAGAACTTCAGCTACGGGCCCGTCCAGCGGGTGCAGATGCTCGACGACGGCATCCGCAAGTACATCCGGCGGAAGGGCAAGCTGAGCCTCGTCGACCTCGTGAACATCATGGGCGACGCCGCGACGACGGACCTGCGCGGCACGCGCGTGCTGCCGTTCATGCTGAAGGCGGTCGGGAAGCCCGACGACCCGCGCCTGCAGGCGGCGGTCGCGCTGCTGAAGGAGTGGCAACGTTCCGGGGCGCACCGGCGCGACAAGGACCTCGACGGCTCCTACGAGCACTCACCGGCGGTCGCGTTGATGGACGCGTGGTGGGAGCCGGCGGCTCAGGCGATCTTCAAGCCGACGCTCGGCGAGGCCTACGACGCGCTGCCGATGGGGCACCACGACAACCCGCGCGCCCAGGGCAGCGCGTTCCAGAGCGGCTTCTACAGCCAGATCAACAAGGACCTCCGCACGGTCCTCGGGATGAAGGTGCGCGGAAAGGCGTCGCGCGTCTACTGCGGGAAGGGCTCGCTCGCGACGTGCCGGGCAGACCTGCTCGCGAGCCTCGACGCTGCCGTCAAGGCGCTCGAGGAGGAGTTCGGCGAGGACCCGTCGACGTGGGACGCGAACGAGGCCGGGGACCAGATCGACTTCACGCCGGTGGGCCTGCAGGACCAGCCGAACATGCAGTGGCAGAACCGCCCGACGTTCCAGCAAGTACTGGAGTTTGGGCGGAGCTAGCACCGTCGTCTATCGAGGAGGCAACGATGCCGTTCGCAGCCGCTTCACGCCTCGCCCTCGCGTCGCTGGTGGCCCTGCCACTGAGCGTCGCCACTGCTCCGGACGCCGCGCCGGCCCCTCGCCGCTGCACCGCAGCGGACCTCTCGGTCCGGCTCCGCGTCGACGGGTTCCGTTTCGACCGCGGCGAGCGGGTGCGGATGAAGATGACGACGAAGAACGTCTCGAAGCTGCGCTGCAAGATGGTGTTCGGCAGCGGCAACCGGGGGACGCTGGTTATCCGCCGCGAGGATGGGGGCCAGGTGTGGTGGGACGAGAACTGCATGGCCTACACGGACGCGATCGTCGAGGAGAGGTGGCGGGCGGGCCACCGCGAGACGTACCGGGGTGCGTGGAACCAACGCAAGACCGGCGACCGCGAGACCTGTGAACACGACGGGCCCCGCGCCCGGCCCGGCCTCTACTTCGCCAGAGGACTCTTCGACGGTGCCGGCGACGTCCGCAGCAACCGCGTGTGGTTCCGCCTGCGCAAGTGAGCTAGGCCGCGGGGGCCATCTGCTCGGCGAGCGGGATCAGCTCCATCACGTCGTTCTTGACGAGGAAGTCGTCCGCCCAGTCCGGGGGCTCCTGAAGCACCGCGGAGAAGGCGATGATCTTGCTCTTGGGGCAGCGCTGGCGGATGAACTCCGCCGCCTTGCTGCCGTCCCAGCGCGGCATGAAGAAGTCGAGCACCACGAGGTCGGGCTCGACGTCGGCCGCGATCATCGCGCCCTCGAACCCGTCGCACGCGACGCCCCCGATACGGAAGCCGCCGTGCATCGAGAACATCGTCGCGAGGAGCTCGCGCATCGAAGGATCGTCGTCTACGAGCAGAACCACCGGTCTGTGCGCCATGCCCCTAATGTGCGCCGGGGGCCGCGGCTCTTCAATAGCCCTTTGTGGCTATATGTCGGCTCACCCCGGGACGAAAACGCCAACGTGGGCACAAGGCGCGACAAAACACCAGACCTTGCGCCGTTTGCGGAACCCCCGTATGGCCTTTCCGGGCCATGAACAAACGAACCTACTAGTCACCGTCGGTATGACCGCGCAGACTCGCTTCGGGATCACCGGTTGTCACATGCAACCGGGAAGGGGCGGGTGGGTATGGAACGACGCAGGCACGGATCAGTTCGTTCAGGATCGTTCGGACAGCGCCCACGGCGCGTCCGTTCCCGGAGCAGGAGCGGCGTCCTCGTCGTGGTCCTGCTCTTGTGGTCGACCGCACTCGTCCACGCGGGGTCGTCGTCACCTGCGTTCGCGCAGGCCGAGACGGACCCATGCGCGCCGGGCTCGGGTGACGGCACGCCCGAGCCGTGGGAGCCGGGCGACCCGTACTGCGAGGCCCCCGAGTCGGTCCAGGTCGAAGACTCCGGCGCCGGCGCACCCGGCCCGATGCCGGACGAACAGCCTGCGGAGGATGACGGCGCGATGACGGCGAACGCCGTGGGGCCGGGCGCGCCGGACGAGACCTACCGCCACTGGGTGGGGATACAGACGTCGAGCTTCTACACTTCCGGCGTCATCGCTGCGATGACGGTGGTCGACCCCGCGATCGCGCACCCCTCGAATGACTTCGTCGCGCAGAGGCTGCTCGTCAAGAACTGCGACAGCACGCGGTGGCTCTCGGCGGGATGGATCGAAGCGGGCGACCTCGGGAGCTACACCCAGCAGTACCCGTTCATCCGCGACTCCGGGGGCGGCTTCGCGATCTACGTCCCCGACTGGATCCGCTCCGGGGACACGTTCCACATCATGCTCCGCCCGACCGGGAACGGGAACATGTGGGGCGCCTTCATCAACACGGCCTCGATGGCTTGGACCCTGATCCACGAGTTCGACATGGGGACGTTGAGCGCGTGCGGCACCGAGGCCATGGTGCAGATCGACGGCGCGAGCACCGCGAAGAACATCTCGTTCCCCAACATCCGTTGGGGCTATGGCCCCGACTCCGGCGTCACCGTGCGCCGGCCGGGATCGCAGCAGATGGAGCCCTGGAACACCTCGATCCCGACCTCCGAGGCGAACTCACCACCGTCCGCGCCCAGCACGTACAACACGTCGTACGTGGCGCGCTACTACGACTGGACCGTTAACTACAACGCGCCGGCGCCGCCGAATCAGCCGCCGGTCGTGAAGATCGCCGTCAGCCCCACCTCCGGGACGCGGTCGACGGTCTTCAAGGCGAACCTGGGGGCGTCGTACGACCCCGAGGGGAACGCGCTCGGGAGCCTGCAGATCGACTGGGGCGACGGCACGTTCAGCTACCCGGCCTCGACCACCGCGGACCAATCCCACCAGTACCCGAACGTCGGCGGCTACTGGGTCCGGGGATACGCATGCGACTCGAAGGGGGCGTGCGCGTACTCCGACCGGCAGCTGGTCAACGTCGGGAACGCGGCGCCTGTCGCGGTGTTGAACACGACTCCCGCGAGCGGGAACACGTCGACGAGCTTCTCCGCGAACCTCAGCGGGACGAACGATCCGGACGGCGGCACATTGAGCCTGCGCGTCGACTGGGGCGACGGGACGTCGAGCTACCCTTCCACCACAACGCAGAACGTGACGCACTTCTATCCACGTCCGGGCACGTTCACGATCACCGGCGTCGCCTGCGACCAGACCACGTGCTCGACCTCGGCGGGACGCACGGCCCAGGTCGCCAACCGCGGGCCTGTGACGGTGCTGAACCTCACACCTGCCTCGGGCGACCGGTCGACGGTCTTCCGGGCCAGCCTCGCCGGCACGTACGACCCGGACGGAGAGTCCATCGGATCGGGGCTCCGTATCGACTGGGGCGACGGCACGTTCAGCTTCCCGTCGTACCTGACGCACGAGGTGAACCACACCTACTCGTCGGCGGGGACGTACACCGTCAAGGGCCGCACTTGCGACTGGTACGGCGCGTGCACGGAGGCGACGAAGCTCGCCCAGGTAGCGTTCAGCAACCGCGCTCCGACGGCGCGTATGACCGTGACGCCGGGTCAGGGCGACCCGACCACGACGTTCTCCGCCTCGCTCGGGACAAGCACCGACCCCGACCGGGACACGATCACGGGATACGAGATCGACTGGGGAGACGGGACGTCTACGTTCGGCAAGGACGGCGCGCACCGCTACACGGCCCCCGGCGACTACACCGTGACCGGGATCGTCACCGACAGCTGGGGTGCGGCCTCGTCGACCACCAAGACCGTCCGCGTCTGCTTCGGGTGCGCCACGACACCCACGCTGGGCCCGGGAGACCCCGTGGCGGTGCGGTTCGACGACCAGCACCTCGACCTTCCCCTGGAGCACTACGGCTACCACAACTTCACGGTCCTCAACTCGGCGGGTGAGTCGGTCAGGAACACGGCACTCGGATGGATCGCTACGGTGAGCGGCGTGAACGGCCCCCTCGAGTTCACCGGGAGGCTCGACCAGAACGGCCGCGCCGGTTTCGACTACACGGGGAACAAGCAGGGTCTCGACACGTTGAGGGTCGTAGTCAACACCGCAGTCGGCACGGCCACGCGGTCCTACGGGACCGGGACGGCACCGACACCGCCGACGATCCCTCCGGACCCGTGCGCGATCACGTGCGTCGAGCAGATCCCCAAGGCAGCGCAGAGCAGCGTCGACTACGAGGTGCACCAGATCTTCGAGCCGGGTGGAGGGAACTGGAACGGCTTCAAGGTCTACCTCTCGCCGGGGCACTTCTCGTATGCCCAGAACGAATTCCCGTGCGGGGCAAGCTCCGAGTGGGAGGAGGCGTGGGAGACGGGCCGGCTCGCGCGGGATCAGCTCGTCGCGCTCAACTACAAGGTGATGATGCCCAAGAAGAACGAGGACGTCGGCTACACGGCGCGGGTCGCCACCGCCTATGACTGGTGGGAGGACAAGAACAAGAAGTTCGCTTACGTGGCGATCCACTCGAACGCCGGTCACGGTTCCGGGAAGTGCGGACACAACCACAGTGGCACTCAGCTCCTCTACGAGAACGCCAAGGATCACGCGCTCGGAGCCAAGATCTTCTCCCGGATGGCTCCTCAAACCCCCGGCACGAAGAGCGAGCACGAGGAGAAGCGCGGACCCGAGTACTGCTCGTGGGAGGGGTACGTCAGTCCATGGGAGCTGTGCTCCACGAGTGCGCTCGAGATGGGCACGGCCTACATGGAAGTCGAGTGGCACGACACGAACCAGGGCGCGGACTGGGTAAGGAACAACAACGGCAACGCCGGAGCGAGTATTGCATTCGGCACGGATTGCTGGATGGCCGATGCAGGTGGGGGGTGCGCGTGAACGCGCAGGCGGGAGCGAGACGATGACGATGGATGCGATGAAGCCGGGAACTCCGGAGGCGCAGGGTGAGAGCGGGGCACGAAAGAGGTTCCGGTGGCCGTCGCCCCTGATCCTGGCCGTGATGGCTGTCACGGTCGCCACCGCGGGAGCCGCCCTGACGTCCTTCGTCACCGGGAACCCGATCCTCCCGCTAGGCGACGACCCCACCGCAGCGCCGTCCGAGACGGCTCCGCCCACGGCGGAGCCCTCCGCGCCACCCACCGCGCAGCCGACTGCAGAGCCCACGCCGGAGCCGGGTCGCGAAGAGGACGTCACGATCTACCTGATCGCTGCGACGCGGTCGAACGAGAACGATCTGCAGCTAGCCGCGTCGACGCGCCGCGTCGGGGTGGACGCGGGGCCGCTTCCGCTCGAACGCCGCATCGAGCTGACGCTTCTCGAGCTGCTCGCGGGGCCGAACCCGGTCGAGGTGGGGGAAGGGCTTGAATCGACTTTCATCCCGGCTACTGCAGGCATGTTGAACGGCGTCCGTGTGGAGCCAGGAGGGCGCGCGATCGTGGACTTCAAGAACTTCTCCGGTCTCATACCGCATGCGTCCACATCCGCCGGATCCGAGAACCTCCTCGGTCAGTTGAACAGGACGATGTTCCAGTTCGAGGAGGTCACGAGCGTCACGTACTGGTTCGACGGGAGCTGCGACGCGTTCTGGCTCGACTGGCTCGGCGCAGCGTGCGAGACGGTGCAGCGCTACTAGCGGCTCAGACGGTCGTCGGCGGGGCCCCGTCGGGGTCTATCTCGTAACGCTTGATCGCTTCCGTCACCGTCTCGGGCTTCACGTCACCTGCCTGGGCCAGCGCGCTCAGCGTCGCGACGACCACGTGGCCCGGGTCTATCTCGAAGAAGCGGCGCAGGGCCTGGCGGTGGTCCGAGCGGCCGAAGCCGTCGGTGCCCAGCGGGACGAAGCGTGACCCGATCCAGCGGGAGACCTGGTCGGGCACCGCCTTCATCGAGTCCGAGACCGCGACGACCGGGCCCTCGGCGTGCTCGAGCACCTTCGACACGTACGGCTGGCGCGCGGGCTCCTCGGGGTGCAGCCGGTTCCAGCGCTCTGTCTCGAGGGCGTCGGCGCGGAGCTGCTGGTACGACGTGACGCTCCACACGTCGGCCGCGACGTCCCAGTCCTTCGCGAGCAGGTTCTGCGCCTCCAGCGCCTGCTGCATGATCGAGCCCGAGCCGAAGATCTGCGCCTTGAACTTCCGCTCCCCCGGCGCCTCGCGGAACCTGTAGATGCCCTTGACGATCCCTTCCTCGACGCCCTCCGGCATCGGGGGCATCACGTAGTTCTCGTTGTAGAGCGTCAGGTAGTAGAAGACGTCCTCGCCCTTGTCGACCATGCGGCGGAGCCCCTCGCGGACGATCACCGCGGTCTCGTATGCGTAGGCAGGGTCGTACGCGAGCACCGCCGGGTTCGTCGTCGCCATCAGCAGCGTGTGGCCGTCCTGGTGCTGGAGCCCCTCGCCGTTCAGCGACGTGCGGCCGTAGGTGGCGCCGAGGAGGAAGCCCTTGCCGCGCTGGTCGGCGAACGACCACACCTGGTCGGCGATCCGCTGGAACCCGAACATCGAATAGAAGATGAAGAACGGGAGCATCGGCTCGCCGTGGGTCGCGTACGCGGTGCCGGCGGCGGTGAACGACCCCATCGACCCGGCCTCGGTGATGCCCTCCTCGAGGATCTGCCCCTGGTGCGACTCGCGGTACGCGAGGAGGTGCTCCGCGTCAACCGGCTCGTAGAGCTGGCCGTGCGCCGCGTAGATCTTGAACTCCGGGAAGAGCGACTCCATGCCGAACGTGCGCGCCTCGTCCGGGATGATTGGCACGACGCGCTCCCCCACCCGCTCGTCGCGCATGAGCTTGCGCAGCAGCCGGACGAAAGCCATCGTCGTCGACACCGGCTGCTTGCTGCCCGCGCCGAACTCTTCGTAGAGGTCCTTCTGCGGCAGGGGGATGGAACGCGGCTTCGACCGGCGCTCGGGGAGGAAGCCCCCGAGCCTCCGGCGCTGGTCGCGCATGTACTCGATCTCGATCGAGTCGGCCCCCGGGTGGTAGTAGGGCGCGACGCCCTCCTTGATGTCCTCGTCCTTGATCGGGAGGCCGAGGCGGTCGCGGAACGTGCGCAGCTCCACCTCCGAGAGCTTCTTCATCTGGTGCGTGACGTTGCGGCCCTCGAACGACTGGCCGAGCGTCCACCCCTTGACGGTCTTGGCGAGGATCACGACCGGCGCGTCCTTCAGCTCGACTGCCGTGCGGTACGCGGCGTAGAGCTTGCGGTAGTCGTGCCCGCCGCGCTTCAGGTGGCGGAGGTCCTCGTCGGAGAGGTGCGACACCATCTCGCGCAGCCTCGGGTCGGGGCCGAAGAAGTGCTTGCGGATGTAGTCGCCGCTCTCCACCGCGTACTTCTGGAAGTCGCCGTCGAGCGTGCAGTTCATCTTGTTGACGAGCACCCCGTCGGTGTCGCGTTCGAGGAGCTCGTCCCACTCGCGCCCCCACACGACCTTGATGACGTGCCAGCCGGCACCGCGGAAGATCGACTCGAGCTCCTGGATCACCTTGCCGTTCCCGCGCACGGGCCCGTCCAGGCGCTGAAGGTTGCAGTTCACGACCATGATGAGGTTGTCGAGGCCCTCCCGCGCGGCGAGCGACAGCGCCGCCATCGACTCGGGCTCGTCCATCTCGCCGTCGCCGGTGAAGGCCCACACCCGCTGTCGCGAGGTGTCCTTGATCCCTCGGTGCTGGAGATAGCGGTTGAAGCGCGCCTGGTAGATCGCGTTCATCGGCGAGATCCCCATCGAGACCGTCGGGAACTCCCAGAAGCGCGGCATGAGGCGCGGGTGGGGGTACGAGGAGAGGCCGCCGCCGAAGGCCTCGCGCCGGAACGCCTCCATCTGCGTCTCGGTGATCCGGCCCTCGAGATACGCGCGGGCATAGATCCCGGGGGCCCCATGGCCCTGGATGAAGACCTGGTCTCCGCCGCCCGGCGCGTCCTTGCCCCGGACGAAGTGGTTGAAGCCGACCTCGTAGAGCGACGCCGACGACGCGTAGGTCGAGATGTGCCCGCCGATCCCGTCGAAGGCCTTGTTCGCCCGGGACACCATCACCGCGGCGTTCCACCGGATGATCTGGCGGATGCGGTGCTCGACCTTCTCGTTGCCCGGGAAGAATGGCTCCTCCTCGGGTGAGATCGTGTTGATGTAGTCGGTCGAGACCATCGACGGCAGGCCGATCT
>DASZDG010000052.1:0-4550 GCA_035942255.1 Actinomycetota bacterium
CGTCGTGAGGTCCCAGTAGGGCAGCGTCACGTTCTCGCAGGTCGGCACGGTTCGCAGCTGGTCCTCGAACACCCTCAGGTAGGCCCGGTGCCACGGGGCATAGCGGTCCTCGTGATGCATGCAGTAGATCGGCGGCGGTCGGCCGTGGATGCCGGCGAGGACGAGGTAGCGGTTCGGATCCGTGTGGTCTCGGTCCATGAGCCCCAGGAAGGCGGTCGTGAGCAGGGCAAGCTCGTCGGTGTCGAGGTCCGCGATGTTCTTGCGCACCCGGTCCGGCGGCGGCCCCACGCCCCCCGTCCCGGTGCCGCCACCGGGCGTCGATGTGCCCGTTCCCTCCGGGTACTTGGTGTTGATCCAGTTCAGGAAGGTCTGCCACCGGTTCTGGCTCCACTTGCCGGCCTCGTCCGGGGGCATGAAGGCGTTCGGCGGCGCGGTCACAGCGAGGACGCGCGTGGCGTTCGCCTTGAGGTCGTCGTAGGACCCGATCGGAATCCCCCGATCCCCCATGTGCTGCACGTCCTCCGGCCTAAAGAAGTGCCGGATGTCAGCCATGTACGTGGGGTTGTCGACTACCGGATCATCAGCCATTCGCGCAATCCTCTTCGATTGCGCACGATTCTGTCAATGAGTTGCGCGGCCGCGCCGAACAGCACGCTCGCCAGGATCCTCGACCTGTCGCCGGACGGCCTTCACGTGCTGCATCGGGACGCCGAAGGGGATCTCGTGCTCCTGGGCACCGACGGCAACAGCCGCCCCGAGCTCTGCAACGCCGACGACCCGTGCTCGTCTGCCTCCACCGTCCGGTTCGCGCGGTTCGCGCCAGGGGGAGCGGATCCTCTACGCCGGCGACGAAGGCCTTATGTCGATGAGCATCACGGGCGACGACCGGCGGCTCGTGCTGAAGTGGCCGGCGCCCTTCGTGGCGAACGCGTACCAGGCCGCGCGCACCGGTGAGTACTTCCTGCATCGACGTTCGACGAGATCGGGAACTCCTCCACGCGCACGTTCACGACGTTCGCGGCCGACACAGCGGGCCCGTGCAAGATCACTGCGGATGTCCTGGACGACGATCGCGAGTACCGAAGCGCCTCGGCCGAGTACGACGAGAACGAGGCCGGCGCCAAGTCGAAGGGAAAGGTCAAGCGCGATCACGGTTGGGGAACCGCCATCTACACGGCGGAGCTCACCGTGGACGCCGGCGGGCTCAGGGACTTCCAGCAGCCGAAGCCCCAAAAGAAGGTCGAGCTCCCCCGCGGTGAGTTCCACCGTGGGCTGCACAACGCGCGGGTCTACGAGATCCTGTCGCACCGGCTCGGGAAGGCGTTGATCAACGGCAACGGCGGTTGCGACTACGGAATGGCGCGGCGGATCTGGGATGGCATCAAGAAGAAGCTCGACACCGAAGAGATCCCGCGCTGGGAGGTGTAGGTGGACTTAGCCGAGCGGCTCCGGCGCCACCTGGAGCGCGATCCTCCGCGGACGCTGGCGGACGCCCTTCCCCTGGTCGCGCGTCTCGCCGAAACGCCCCCGCACGGAGCCGAGGTGCTCGTCTTCGAGTGCATCGTCCCGCATGCGCAGCCGGATGAGGTCTTCGTGAGCGCGCGCCGGCAGCTCTGGATCGCCGTGGAGGACACCGAGGAGCTGGAGGAGATCGCCCTTGAGGTCACCGCGCGTCCGGCTGAGCGGCCGCGTTTCGCGGATGTCTCGATCCGCGCGGCACATGTTCATGAGGGCGAGCCGGTGGGAGGTATCGACTGGGACGAGTACCTCCCCGCGGTCGACGACGCCGTCCGGAGCGCCGGGATCCTCTCGGCAGCAATCCTCGACGCCGAGGTGACGGCGTGAGAGGAACGGGCGCTCATCGTCCTGCTGCTCGCGACCACCGGTGCGGTCCTCGTCGGCTGCGGCGAGCGGCGCGAGGCGGGCGTCGTGGGCGGCGTCTCGCAGGCGAGCATCCGCTCGGTGGGCGGCGGGAGCGTGAGCGCCGAGATCCGCCAGACCCTGCGCTGAAGTCCGCGTGGGGGTCGGCGCGCGGCAGGTGACTGCTGCCCGGCGACCTCCGCGTCGAGGAGGTCCGCCCCGGGGCGCTGAAGTGCGACAGCGACAGCGTGTGCCTCGTCGATCTCGAGATCGAGCCGCCGCAGGGTGCAGGAGGCCGGCCGCAGCGGCGACCAGCTGTGTAGGCGACGGGGCGCTCGCCGGCTCGGACGAGCTCGCATCTGGTTTGTGGAAGCGAGGTCTCTGGCCCGGGGCGTGAGCCCGCGCGAGCAACGAGCGCCTGGCTGGCCGTGGAACGTTCCATGGAACAGACTGAGCGGAGCGATCCCGTATCGCTGACGTCGCCCCCGCCTACTACATCGGCGTCTTGCGCCGCTGAGTTCTTCTGAGTTCTTCAGTTTCCTCCGGAGTGGAAGCCGTAGCCCGCGCGGGTCGCAGAGGCGGCAACGCCGCGACAGCGGCTGACTGCCCCTAACACTGCCCCTCGCTCCGCCGCTGCGTGCCGTCATCTCCGATCACAACAGGCCACGCGGCGACGCGCGTGCTGGTCTCGAAACCGTTGTAGCGGTAACCCCGCTGACCGAGGGTTCGAATCCCTCCCCCTCCGCTCGCCCCCTCCGCTCAGGACGCGAGCGCCTCGCGTGCTCGTCGTGCGAAGTCCGCGGGATCGATGGCGGGGTACCGATACAGAGCCGGCTCGATCTCGTCGAACAGCGCAAGCGCCCGGCGAGGCTCGACCAGGCCTCGGGCGATCATCTCCCGCACATCGGCAAGGTCGTGGTCGAACCCGCGCTCGATCTTGGCGAGGGCCTGCGAGTACGGGTCGAAGTGGTGGACGTCGAGCGAGCCGAAACGGCCGACGTACGGGCTGCGATCTCGCCACCCCGGCAGTTCCGGGATGAAGTCCGGCGGAGACGCGAGCTCGACGTTCACGTCGAGGCGCTCCTTGAGCTCGGGAAGCAGTCGCAGTACGGCGTCGTCGTCGGGCTCGATGCGGAGGTCGATGTCGATCGTGCTGGAGCGCCAGCCTTCGAGGATCGCGGTCGCGCCCCCCGTGAGGTACACCCGTGCCGCCGTTCGTGCGTTGCCGAGCTCGGTGAGGAACGCCGTCAAGCGCTCCGCGTCAAGCGGCGCGCGCATCTCCGGCCGCTCGCAGGAAGCTGACGAGCCTTCTGACGAGGGCGTTGTGGCGCCCGTGCGCGGTCCTGGGATCCTCCTCGGCGAGCAACGCGTAGAGGCGATGCCACGCGTCGTCGACGTCCGCCGCGGGGACCGTGACGCCGGCGGCGCGCAACCGCGTGGACGCGGCCGCGACGAGGAGAGCCGGCGCCGTCACCCGGCCGGCGCGGAGGTCGGAGACTCCCGCGGCCACGAGATCGGATCCGGGGAGGCTCACAGGAGAAAGCGTAGAGGCGGGCGCCACCCTGCCGACTTTCCGAGTCGGTGTCTACTACGCGAGCGCAGCCACCGCGAAGGCCGCGATGGATGATCGCGACGCCGGTCGCGCGACCTACGTGAACCGCCGCACGAACGCCAGCGCCGTGTCGGCCACCTCCCGCCAGCCGCTGTCGATGGTGAGCGAGTGGCCGCGGTCGGGGACCTTGACGATCTCCGTCACGGCGGCGTTGCGACGTTGCCGCTTGTAGGCGGCGTTGGCGATCGCCCACGGGACGGTGTGGTCCTTCTCCCCGTCGATGATGAGCAGCGGCCCCCGGTCCGGGTTCGCCGGATCCAGCTTCGCCTCGGTCCACGGATTGAGGTTCGCGTTGGCCATCTGCATGAGCGCGACCCCGGGCGCGGCCACGTGGTAACGCTCGTAGAGCTCCTTTGCCTCCTCGTCGCTGAGGGCGTTCGCCCAGCCGTACTTGAACTGGGGGAGCGTCAGCGTCACGGCGCGGTTGCGGTTCAGCGGGTTGGCGAGCACGGGCGCCGCGGAGCGCAGCGTGGAGACCGGGAGCGGGAGGACGCCGCGGAAGGGCCCGGGGTCGATGGCCACGGTGGCGGCCGAGAGCCCACGGTCGGCGAGCATCTGCGCGAGCAGCCCGCCGGTGGAGTGACCCATCACGGCCGGCTTCCGGGTCAGTCCCTCGATCACCTCGGCGACGTGGTCGGCGATCTGCCCGAGCCTCTTGCCGGCGAAGACCTCGGGATGCTCACGGGCCTCGTCGATCGTCTCCGGATCGTCGGGCCAGGACGGCGTCAGCGCCGCGTAGCCGGCCTCCTCGAACAGCTCGGCCCAGCGGTCCCAGCTGCGCGGCAGCAGCCACAGCCCGTGGATGAACACGACCGGCGTGTTCCCGCTGGCGTTCGCGCGCTCGACCTGCTCGGCCTCGCGCTGCGTGATCGCTGCCATCTGCGCAGTTGCCATACGGGACTCCTTCGTTGCGGCCGGTCCCGCCGACACTCTCAGGAGCAGCATCGGCGTGCAAGCCGTCCCGCTGACGCTGGCCCCGGAGCGCCGGTTGCGTTGGTCGAACGCCGCCGGGTAGGTTGAACGCTCGGGTCACATCGGGCGGAAGGGATCCCTCATGGTCGACGAGCTTCGCGCCACG
>DASZDG010000053.1:0-8997 GCA_035942255.1 Actinomycetota bacterium
CCTGCCGCGTGCGTCGTAGGTGTAGACGTAGGCCCTCGTCGTGCCGTCGACGGTCTCGGTCTTCGTGGTTATGCGGCCGAGGGCGTCGCGGGTGTAGCTCGCGTCGTAGAGGCTCGTCGTCCCGAACTTAAACGTGTCGGAGGTGGGCTCCGCGAATGTGTTGTAGGCGTGGCTGCTCGAGACCTGCGACAGCGTCGTGGAGCTAAGGGTCGCGTTGGACGCGTGCCACACGAGCGAGAGCGCTCCTGCGGACGTCAGCAGCCCGTCGGAGTCGTAGCCGTCTGTGCCCGCCCGATGTCATTTGTGTTATCCGTCCGCGTCGCGAGCAGCGGCGATAACCAGCTCCGGCCGTCATCGATGCCGAAACCCGTGGCAGCATCCGGTACGGTTGCCGTTGGCGTCGTGGTTGTAGAGTCGCTGTTGGTGACGTCGATCAGCCTGGCGCGAGCGTCGTAAGTAGACGTTCTCGCCGTCACGTAGCCTTTCGAACACGAGTCCGAGCCATTTCCATTGCAGAGTCGAATCTCTTCTGCCCTCCGCTCCAGCAGGCGCGCGCCTGTTCGGCATGATCTGCAGCGGCGGCGTCATCGATCTCGGCCAACAACGCTGCCAAGATCAGGTGCGGCCATGGTTCGTGAGGACGTGCTTCGACTGACATCCTCAGGGTTTCCAAAGCGTCCTCTCGGGCGCCAGGAATCTCCGCGAGCAAGGATGCTATTCCGATCAGAACCTCCACGTCGTGATCGGAGCTGGATTGACGAAGAAGACGTCGCGCCTCAAGGGACAGCTCGCGCGCGGAGGTGAAGTCACCTTCCCTCCAGGCCGCATGCGCTAGCGCGGATAGAGCCCCCGGTGAATCACGTGCCGCGGGAGGAAGGTCCGTCAAGACCTGGCGCGCCTCCTCGACCTTCCCTTGAAAGATCAACCGGTCTGCCAAATCGATCCTCAGCTTTACCGACTCGGGGAGCCGGCGGAGGCCAACCCGCGTCACCGCTACGGCATCATCCTCCTGGCCGAAGCTGCCGTGAGCACGGGCTCGAACGAGCCAGGCCTCTTCATTCCCCGACTGCAGCAGAGTGCTCAAAGAACCGAGACCGATGGCAAGTGTTCGTAACCCCCACCGGGTCGCGAAAGTGACCGATCTAAGAAGCACTACACGCGTCCTCCGCGGGCGATCGAACTGATCACGGGTTGGCTTCCCTGCCGCCGGTGGCGTTCTCAGCGAACTTCCCTATTGCAGGCGCACCGACGATAATGGCACAGATGGCCTTCCGGATACCATTCCTCTTGCACCATTCGAAGGCTCTGAAACGCCCGCCTTTAGCGGGGGAGAGGCCATAGTTCCTGACCGCCCCGCGAAGGTACTGCTCGATTGGTTCGTTATGCGAGCTGTCCTTGCCTGACATCTCGGCATACGTGCCCTCGCCCAATGACGCGTCGACCTGTCTTGCGAGGTTCGCCTCGAGACATGCCTGACCAGAGCTAATTGTGTCGGCAACCACGCCACCCAGCAGGCCGACGGCCACCGCCCCCCCAAGCGCCCACCACACTGCCGGCGGCACAGTCGGGAGCTGGAAAGGTAGGGGCATCACTGGGTTGAGAATCATGAGTCCGCTGGGGTCGATGCCATTCACTGGGTCGCTACCGACGTACGCGTAGAGGTTCGTGTCGCCGCCCTCGAACCCGATCGGGTCCTTCGCCGTCCAGCGTCCCGTGTCGGCGTCGTAGTCGCGGGCGCCGAAGCGCACGAGACCGGTGTCGGAGTCGTAGAGGCCCCCGGCGAAGCCGAACGGCTGGAAGCCCGGGTTGGTGTCGCTCACGACCTTGCCGAACGGGTCGTAGTCGATGCGCTGCGCGATCGTCCCGTCGCTCGTGTTCACGACCAGGCGCACGGACCCCACCTGGTCCGTGACGAAGCGATAGGTCACCCCGCCCTTGACCATGTAGTCCGGCACGTGGGTCTTGCTCGCGAACACGAACCGGCTCTTGACGCTGCCGTCGGCGTTCAGCTCGGCGACGGGCAGCAAACCTTGGCCGTAGAGGTAGCGGTTGGTGACCGCGCCGTCGACCTTGCGGGCGACCCTGCGGTTGAAGCCGTCGACGACGTAGTCGATCGTCTTGTCGGGCAGGTCGACGCCCACGAGGTTGCCGAGCTCGTCGTAGTCGTAGGTCGTCGTCGCGGATGCGACGGTCTTGGACGTCCTCTGCCCCATGGCGTTGTGCTCGAAGGTCGCCCCGCCGTAGGACAGCACCCGGTCCTGCCCGTCGTAGTCGCCGGAGAGCGACGTCGCTCCCTCGGTGGCGCCGGTGCGGTTGCCGTTCGCGTCGTAGTCGTAGTGGCGCCAGGCAGAGCCGTCTCTGGTGACGTCGGTGAGCCTGCCGCGTGCGTCGTAGGTGTAGACGTAGGCCCTCGTCGTGCCGTCGACGGTCTCGGTCTTCGTGGTTATGCGGCCGAGGGCGTCGCGGGTGTAGCTCGCGTCGTAGAGGCTCGTCGTCCCGAACTTGAACGTGTCGGACGTCGGCTCTGCGAACCCGTTGTAGGCGTGACTGCTCGAGACCTGCGCCAGCGTCGTGGAGCTAAGGGTGGCATTGGAAGCGTGGCGCGCGAGCGAGAGCGCTCCTGCGGACGTCAGCAGCCCGTCGGAGTCGTAGCCGTAGGCGATCGCTGCGGAACCCGGGACGGTCGCGCCCGAGACCATCAGGTTCGCGTTGTACGCGTAGGCGACAGACCCGGGCGCTGCTCCGGTCGACGTGATCGACGTGATCAAGGATCCGTCGTAATCAACTGCCGTCGCCTGCGCCCCCGGAGCCGTGAGGCTCGCGAGACGCCCCGTCTGACCCTTGTACGTGAACGACGTCGTCCCCCGGCTGAACGTCGTGCTCGAGAGCCGGTCACCACCGTCGTAGCCGAAGGTGATCGACCCTGGGCCCGGCACGTCGACGGAGGCCGGGCGACGATCGTCGTCGTACCCGTAGGCGACCGCGCCTTCGGCCCCTGCGCCCGGTGCGGTGTACTTCTCCAGGTTGTCGGAGGCGTAGTAGCCGAACGAGTGGGCGTTCCGGCCCGGCGGCGTGAGCGAGGTCATGTTCCCGTGCGCGTCGTACGCGAACCCGATCTGGGTGTCGTCGGGCAGTGTCGCGCCGGTGACGCGGCCCCCACCGTCGTGGGTGTATGCCGTGTCCTGCTGCAGCGGGTCGATGACGCCGTTCATCCTTCCCTGGGCGTCGTAGGAGACGCCCGTCACGCGCGCTCCGGCTCCCGTGCCCTCCGTCACCTGGTCGACGCGCCCGAACGCGTCGTAGCGATACGCCACAGGCGCGAGCGTCCCCGTCTGGACCGACACGCGCCGCGCCAGCGCGTTGAGCGTCGTCACCGACGTGCGCCCCGCGGGTGTCGTCGTCGTGATGGTCCTGTTCGTCCCGTTGAACACGCGCGTGGTCGTCTTCGAGTTCGTCGTGATGCTGTCGTTCTGCGACGTGAGCGTCAGGGGGTCGTTCGCGTCTGCGAGCGAAATGGTTCTCGTCGCGGTGACCGTCAGCGTCCTCCCGCCCGGGGTCGTCGTCTTCATCGACGACAGGATCGGCACCGCCAAGCCCCAGCGAGGATCGGCCTTCGTGGTGACCTCCGTCCGAGTGCCGTCGGGCGACGTGAGCGTCACGGCGCCGTCCGGAGCCGCAAGAGACTGGGTCTCGCCCCCCGCGGCGTCGATCACCGTCCTCTTGGCCGTTCCGTCGGGCAGCGTCTGGGTCCGGTACGTCGTCTCGACCCCTTCGGCCGACGTCGTCGTGACCTCCCAGCCCCGGCTCAGGGCGCGTCGCTCGAGCGTCACGGAGAACCCGTTGGGACCCTCGTCGAGGATCAGCCGGCCGAGGTCGTCATACGTGAACGTGTGCGTGGCACGCGGCGTGTCGAACGTCTGCAGCAGACCGCCCTCGCGGTACGTCATGTTCGTCGTCGCGTTCGCGGGGCCCGTCACCGACGTGATGTAGCCACCGGGCCCGACCACGAGAGACGTGGTGACGCCGAACGCAGACACGATCGCGGTCGGCTCCCCGGCCGCGTTGCGCTGGATCGTCGTGGTGTTGCCGTAGGAATCTTCGACCGACGTCAGCCGGCCGGCTGAGTCGTAGTTGAACTCGTACAGCAGAGCTCCGGTGAGGCCGTCGCGCGTCGTCAGGTGCCTGCCGTTGTTGTCGAACTGATACGCCTCGGACCCGTCGGGAGACGGGATCACGACGTTCGACCGCGAGTACGCCGGGAGCGCGGCCATCACACGCCGCACCTTGAAGTTCTCGGTGTCGGCGATGACCAGGCGCCCGTCGGGGTCGATCGAGACGCCTCGCGGCGCGCGGAGCGTCGCGGCCGTCGCCGCTCCGCCGTCTCCCGACGATCCCGGCTTGCCCGTGCCTGCCGCGGTGACGAGGAAGCCGCCGGCGGTGATCCGGGCGACCCGGTGCTGGCCGCGCTCGGTGAAGTAGACGGCGCCGCTCGTCGGGTCGATCGCGATGCTGCGCGGACGGGCTATCGCGACGGACGTCGCAACGTCCCCCTCGTTCCACGTGCCGGTGTCTCCGTTGCCGGCGATCGTCGAGATCGTTCCGGCGGGCGTCACCATCCGGATCCGGCGATGGCCCGAGTCCCCGATGTAGAGGGTGCCGTCCGCGGCCACCGCGACGTCGCTCGGATGCGACAGCCGCGCGGCCGTCGCAACGCCGCCGTCCCCGAGTGACGTGCCACCGCCGGCGACCGTGGTGATGGTCCCGTCGGGGTTGATCTTCCTGATCCGGTGGTGGCCGGTGTCCGCGATGTAGAGGGTGTTCTGTGGCCCGACCGCGATCCCGCGCGGGTTGTAGAGCTCCGCGGCGCGCGCGTCCGCACCGTCGCCGAGCCCGTCGACGCCGCCCCCCGCGACCGTCGAGATCGTCCCGTCGCGTGCGATGCGGCGTACGTCGGCAGATCCCGAGTCGAGGACGTACAGCGATCCGTCGGACGCGATCGCGACGTCGGCGGGCACGTCGAGCTCGGCGGCCGTCGCCGGCCCGCCGTCACCGTTGCCCGGGCCGACGCCACCACCTGCATAGGTGGAGATCGTCCCGTTGCGTGCGACCCGACGGATGACTCCGTTGCTCGTGTCGGCCACGTACATGACGCCGGCGCCGTTTACCACTGCAGCACCGACCTCGCCCAGGCCGGCCTGACGAGCCGGGCCACCGTTGCCACTGAGCGTGCCCTCGCCGTAGTTCCCCGCCGCGCCGTTGCCTGCCGCGGTGGTGAGGCCGACCCGTGACCCGGACGTCATCCGCGTCTCGCCGGTTCCGAGGTAGAGGGTCTGGCTCTCGTCGTCGTACGCATGGTGCTCCGAGAGCGACCATCCTCCGAGCGAGAACGTCGACGGTGCCGGCGGGCTGCCCAGGACCTTCTCGTACTCCTGGTAGATCGTGTATTCCTGCCGGGCGGCGTTCCCCGAGAGCGGGGCCCCACCGGCCTGGCCGAAGCTGCGGCTCCAATCGCCCGCTTCGTAGTAGACGGCCCGGTAGACGTAGCCGATCTTGATCGTCGCGGTCAGGGCGCCCTGGACGTAGCGGCCCTGCGCGTCCTTCCCGTCCCAGTCGAAGAAGTAGGAGAGGTCCGGCTGCGCCGGGAACTCCTTGTGGAAGCGCCGTCCCGCGACCTCTACGTCCAGCGTCACGCCGCGCAGGACGGGGGGTGGCGACTGCGTCGTCAGCGGGATGTCGAGCGCGTACCCGGCCCGGTAGCCGGGAACTCGGCTGGTGTCGTAGTTGAGCGAGAACGGCGTCCCCGTGATCGGGAGGGACTCGCCCAGCGTCTGGTTCTGGCACCCGATGACCGACCCCGTCTTCTGGCAGTCACCCTCCTGCTGCTGCGCGAGAGCGGGGTCCATCCCGGGGGCGACGGCGCCCTGCTCCGGCCCGTAGGGCCAGTTGTAGTCCCACGGCGTGAAGTGGTCGACCTCGACGCGCCACAGCGTGTCGCCGGCCTGGTAGAGCGTTCCGAGCTCCGCCAGCTCGGTCGCGCTCACGCCGAGCGGCTGCAGCTCGGTGAGGTCTTCCGCGATGCCGTCGCCGTCGGAGTCGATGCCGACGCCGCTCCCGTCTGTGACCACGCCGATGACCAGCCCGTCCTTCGAGCCGACCCACGCGTGCTTGTCGCGGTCGTAGTAGCCGGTGGGGACCGCGGTGCCGACGGGGAACTCGAGGAAGTTGTCGGTGTACGTGACGAGCGGCTTCGAGAAGTTGACCTGGTCGGACCCCGCCGCAAGCGCCTGGTCGACCGAGTACTCGACCGCGTACGTGTACGCGCTCGTCGACGGCAGGTCCCCGGGCATCGCTGCGACGCCCGTGTCCCCGACGGTGAACTCGGTGGCGCGGATGGCGACGTCTTCGAGCGGCTGGACGGTGCCGTTGTCGAGGACCATCTCCGCGTCCGTTCCGGGCTCGACCATCAGCGTCGCCGTGCGCTCCCCGCGGTCGTCGACGGCCTCGGTCGACTGCGCCACCTCCACGTCGGTGATCGCGTCGAGGTCGACCGGCGTCACCTCGGAGTCGAGCGGCGTCAGCACGACGTTGCCCGCGCTCTCGTAGTCGCGGACGGAGACGTCGACCTCGCGCTCGACCGGCAGGTAGCCCGCCTTCTCGTAGACCACCACGAGGTCCTCGCCACCGTTGACGGCCATGTCGAAGACCGCGTCCTGCGACGTGGTGGTATGCCCGAGCTCGGGGTGCTCGGCCACGGTCACCTCGACGCCTGAGAGCGGCTCGCCTTCCTCGGTGGTTACCGCACCTTTGACGAGGGCGGCCTGCTCGGGCTCGATGACGCCCTCTTGGACCCCCACCTGGACCGGGTTCGTCCCCTCGTACAGAGACTCGGCGACGACCGCTACGTCCGACGTCGTCTCCTGCTGTGTCTGCGGGATGACCTCGACCCACAGCACGAGGCTGCGGCTCTCCGTCGGAAGGCCCGCGTCGGAGCGCGCCTGGACGAAGTAGGAGCCTGGGGACGTGAACGACAGCTGGGCCGAGAAGCTCCCGTCCGTCGCGGTCGTCGCGGACGCGGCCGAGGTGCCGGCCACGAAGAGATCGACCTGCTGTCCCCCTACCGGCTGGCCGTCGGCGACCAAGGTCCCCCGGTAGGTGAGCTGCTGCGCCGGCAGGCCGTCGGTCGGGCCGGTGAGGCTGAGGTTCTCGACCGTCGTGTCGGGGGCCGTCACCTGCAACTCGTGCACCGCGCTGCGCGCCTCGTTCGCGGTGCCGGCGAAGGCGACTGCTTCGACGTCGCGCCATCCCGCGGTCGTGAAGGAGAGCTCCGCGGTGAACGCGCCCTGTGCGTCGGTGACGACGGTGGTGGCCGCGGCTCCGTCGACGTGGATCTCGACGTCCACCGCCGCGACGGTCTCCGTCTGCGACGTCAGCGCGCCGTCGAACACGAGGGTTTGCCCGGTGACGCCCGTCGCCGGGCCCTGGAGAGTGAGCGCGTACGGCGAGGCCTGCGCGAAGGCCGGTGGGAGGAGGGTCAGCATGAGTGCTGCGACCAGCGTGATGAGCACTGCGTTCCTACGCCCGGACATGGACAGGCCTCCTCGGCGGCTTCTCTGCGAGATGGATGTCGTCACTGGACCACCGCCGTCGTCGACTGCGGTTGGAGCTGGATCGCATAGGTGAGCCCGCCGGGTAATCCGGTCCCGGAGAACGAAGCGAAGGCACCGGTCTGCGATGAATACGTCAGGAACGTGAAGGCGTCGCCGAGGACGGGGGCGTAGCTCGTCGAGCTGAGGAGCCCGAGCCGTCCGCCGAGCGCGGCGGTTCCGGTCACCGAGAGCGAGTCGTAGCTGCTGAGGCCCCCGACGTCGAGGTCGAGCGACCCGAGCGACGTCTGCGTGTAGCTCCCCTGGACCGAGAGCTGCCCGGGGGCGGCACCGCCCGGCATCACGCTTCCGCCGGAGTTCGTGACGTTGCCCTGGACGACGCCGGTGCCGCGCAGGGACCCGCCGGTGATGCTCATCCCGGGCGACGTGCCGACCGCGAGCGTGGCGGTCGAGCCGTCGACGACGGTGGCACCTCGCACCTGGGTGTATCCGGGCGTGGTGAGGGTCGATCCCGCTTCCACCGTGATCTTCCCGGCGTTCCGAACCGCCGCCAGGGTGGAGAGCGTCGCGCCGTTCTTCAGCGTGATGCGCCCGCCGCCCGCGTTGCGCGTCAGCCCCCGCAGGGCGTTCACGCCGGCGTTGTCGGCAAGCACCGCGGTAGGTCCGTCGAGCGTGATCCGGGCTGCGTTCCGGGAGAAGGTCTCCAGGTTGATGATCTTGAGCGGGGCCTTCAGGACGTACTCCCCTTCCTTCAGGATGCTCTTGGTGCGGGAGTACGAACGGAAGCGCGTGTGGATCGTCATGCCGGTGTCGACCCTGATCGTGCCGTCGTTCTCCATCGGCACGTAGACACCCCGGTCGTAGCCGGTCTTCACGAACGTCCCCGAGTTCGAGATCAGCCCGGTAGATGAGCCGGCGAGCTCGCCGTAGTACCCGGCCTCCCAGGTGAACGTCCCGTTGTTGTAGATGTGGAAGTCGGCGCCGAGATTCGCCCCTTCACCGGCCCCCACAGCGAGGGTGCCGTCGTTGACCAGCGCGAAGTTCGACCCCAGCTCGTGATTGCTGCTCCCCGACGTCGTCGGGATGTTGAGCCGCCCCGTCTCGGCGACGTACGTGGAGCCGAAGCTCTTCATCTCGCCGCCGGTCCAGTCGAGGGTCCCCCGGACGAGGAGCTTGCCCGGCCCTTCGATGTTGCCGGCTAGGACCGCGGTCGCTCCCGGCGCGATCGTGCTCGTGGTGGCCCGTGACAAGACGTGCGTGCCGAAGAGCTTGTTGCCGGTTCCCGTGAAGGACGCGTTCGAGAGCGGGTGGGTGCCGTAGAGCACGACGCCGCCGGCGAAGGTCCCCGAATGAGGGGTGCCGCCGCTTCCGTTGTGGAGCTGAAGCTCGCCGG
>DASZDG010000054.1:0-8407 GCA_035942255.1 Actinomycetota bacterium
GGCCAACGCCTACAACGCCGACACCCCGACGGGCGAGTTCCTCCGCGCCGAGATGGCGGACGGGATCTTCAACCCGTCCGGGACCTTCAACGCCTACGACACGAACGTCTTCGAGGTCCTCGCGATCCCGTACCGCGGCGCCGGCGACGAGCACGCCGACGACCCGTTCGGCAACGGCACGAACGGCGGCCACGCGCAGCACGGCCGCTGCTCGGGGGACCCGCGGAGCGACCGCCCGCGCGGCGGCGGCGGCGGCTTCCCGGTGATCACCGGCGAGTGCTTCAACCACCAGCTCGAGTACATCGAGTACTACGAGCGGACGATGATGAGCATCCTGGGGAAGTTCGGGGCGTTCACCAAGCGCTACGAGTTCCTGAACCCGTCCGACCCGACGAGCGACCAGTTCCAGCCTCCGCTGCTGGCGAGCAACACGATGGGCGGGCGCGCGATCAACCCGGCCGTGATCGTCCCGGGCACCGGCGCCGACGCGGACGAGACGATCGTCATCGGCGCGCACTTCGACAAGACGAACGACGGACCCGCTGCCGCGTGGGACTCGCAGGAGGGCCACGCCCAGATCATCCGCGTGGCGAAGCTGATGGCCGACTACTGGGACGCGAAGAACGCCCGCCCGACGGCGACCGTCAAGTTCATCCCGTGGGACGGCGAGGAGTCCGGGACGCTCGGCTCCCAGCACTACGCGGCCAACGTGATCCCGCCCGGGGACGAGGAGTTCAAGGTCCGGGGGTACTGGAACACCGACCCGTGCGCGGGCGGCTATCCGGCGTTCCGCTTCGGCAACCGCGCCAACCGCACCCAGCTCGGCATCCAGCTCGCGAACCCGTTCCGCGGTGACGATCCGGTCACCAGCGCGGCCGGCATCGCGCCGCCGAACCTCGACCCCAAGTACCACGCGCGGATCAACGCCTTCAACGACGCGGCGCCGACGTACGTCGAGCAGGTCTTCGACCACCTCGACGACGAGCTGACGAGCCAGCCGCCCGACACGCCGCAGATCTTCGTCTCGACCGCGGAGGGCCCGGGCAACGCGCCGTTCGGCGGCGACATCGGCACGACCGACAACACGAAGCCCGTGGTGGTCGGCAAGGGGCGCCCGTTCCTCTTCTCGTCGGACTGGCTGAACTTCGAGGACCGGGGGATCCCGTTCTTCAACCCCGGCCCGGAGGTCACCGGCCCGAGCTCGTTCGGCGACCCGGGCAATCCGGACGCCCTCGTCGTCCTGCACTCGCCGAACGACAACCTCGACGTCATGAACCGCTACGCCGGCGCTCCGCAGGGCCAGATCGCCGAGGGCTGGGTCAAGGGCATGGAGATGTGCGCCCACCTGCTGGCCTGGGGGATGCTCCAGCCCACGCAGGGCGGCGCGTCGCTGCGCGAGGCCGACACGCTGACCGCCTACTACGAGGCGCTGCCGAACGAGGCCGGCGTGAACGAGCCCGTCCACTTCGACGCCTCGGGCTCGCACGTCCAGACGGCGGGCGGCGGCACGACGACCGAGGGCCTCACCTACGCCTGGGAGTTCGGCGACGGGACCACCGGAACCGGCAGGTCGCCCTACCACCGCTACGCGGCCGAGGGCACCTACCAGTCGAAGCTGACCGTGACGAACACGGCGAACGGCCAGACCGCCACGATGGAGATCCCGATCGGCGGGGTGGCGGTGCCGGCGGTCGCGCTGCCGATCCCGGAGCTGGAGGCGCCCGAGTCGGACGAGGACGGCACCTTCGACATCGAGTACTCCGTCTTCGACACGCCGAGCAACCTCCTCGGCTGGCAGATCCTCGAGGCCGCGGACTACAAGCGCCTGCTCTCCGACGACATGGAGGCGCCGGTCGACCAGAAGTGGACGGCGAGCGAGCCGACGCACGCCGACCTCGAGCCGTGGCAGGAGAGCGACTCCGGCACGCGCAAGTTCCGCCAGAACCAGCGGACGAGCGGCGCTCAGAGCTACTGGACCGGCGTGTCGCCGGAGAACTTCAAGACCGCCCCGGTGATCCAGACGGGCGAGTCGATCCTCACGCTCAAGGAGCCGCTGCAGGTTCCGCCGGAGGCCGGCGCTGAGCTCACCTACAACACGCTGTACCAGAGCGAGGGCGACGACGTCGGCATCGTGCAGGTGGCGGAGGCCAAGGAGGGCGATCTCGCCTGGGAGACCGTCGATCAGATCGGCCCCGACCCGCCGGCCTACAACGCCTGCGCCGCGACCGAGCCCGAGGCCTCGCTCCTCGAGGTCCCCCGGCCTCGCAACGCAGACCTGTCGAACTACGCGGGGAAGAAGCTCTTCGTCCGCTTCGTCTACAGGCTCGGCACGGAGAACCGCCACCCGTCGCACCCCTGCGGCTGGTACATCGACGACATCGAGATCGCGGCGGGCACGTTCAAGCCGATCGACCGCAGCAACCAGCTCGCGGACGTGGGGCAGTTCTTCGAGGGCACCTACACGGTGAGGGGCCGGCAGAAGGGGCTGTACGCCTACCGCGTGCGCGGCCTGTACCCGCCGGACGGCGAGTACGAGGGGCCGGCGTCGAACATCCAGGTCGTCGACGTGACGTCGGGCGCCAACCCCGCGCCGCCGCGCACCGACCCGCCGCGCACCGACCCGCCGGCGCCGCCGGGGCCGCAGGTGTGCCCGTTCGCGCCGAAGTTCCGCTCGGCGAAGGCGACGAGGAGGGGCCGCGGCCTGCGGTTCGACTTCTCGACGCTCACCGGGCAGCCGGCGAGGATCGACGTCTTCCAGGCGTCGCGGGGCAGCCGGATCCTCCGCGCCAAGCGCGTGGCCCGGTTCGCGGGCCGCACGAGCTCGTTCGCGTGGAACGGAAGGAGCAGGCGCCGGCTGACGAACGGCTTCTACTTCGCCCGCTTCATGACCGGCAACGCCGAGGACCACGACATCCGCAGGGTCACCCTCATCCGCTCGAAGGGGCGCTTCCGGGTGGTCCGCCCGCACTACCGCCGGTCGACCTGCGGCGTGCTGCGGAGCTTCAAGCTGTCGTCGCCGGCGTTCGGCGGGAGGAACCGCAAGCGGCTGGGCGTCGCGTACCGCCTCGGTGGCGAGGCCAGGGTCTCGGTGGTCGTGCGGCGCGGCAAGAAGGTCATCCGCCGCTTCCGCGCGCGCAACCGCTCGGCCGCCGTCGTCCACCGGCTCTCGCTGCGTCCGCGCGGCCTGCGCCGCGGGACGCACAGGGTGACGGTCACCGTGGTGGCCGCGGGGCGCACGACGCGCAGCACGCTGTACAGCCGCAAGCTCTAGCGAGGCCTCGCGTGCGAGGGGCGGCGGCCGGCGGGCCCGCCGCCCCCGACGCGCGCAAGTTCGCCGGAGGCGCTGCGTTCACGCTGGTATGAAGCTCAATCGCCTGCTCGTGGCCGCGGTCACGGCCGCCTGCCTCGCCACGGCAGCGGCTCCGGCGCTGGCCGTCGAGGCCGTGCCCGACATCAACGCGCTGCAGTACCAGCCGATCGGCCACTTCAAGCCCGGCGACCCGCTGCCGCCGGCCAACGCCTACCAGGCGGACACGCCCACCGGTGAGTTCCTGCGCCAGGAGATGGCCGACGGGATCTTCAACCCGTCCGGCACCTTCAACGCCTTCGACACGAACATCTTCGAGGTCCTCGCAATCCCCTACCGCGCCGCGGGCGACGAGCACGCCGACGATCCGTACGGCAACGGCCAGGACGGCGGCGCGGCCCAGCACGGCCGCTGCTCGGGCGACCCGCGCAGCGACCGCCCGCGCGGCGGCGGCGGCGGCTTCCCGGCGATCACGGGCGAGTGCTTCAACCACCAGCTCGAGTACATCGAGTACTACGAGCGGACGATGATGAGCATCCTCGGCAAGTTCGGGGCGTTCACCAAGCGCTACGAGTTCCACAACCCGTCGGATCCGAGCTCCGACATGTTCCAGCCGCCGCTGCTGGCCAACAACACGATGGGCGGGCGCGCGATGAACCCGGCGGTGATCGTCCCCGGCACCGACGAGTCCGACGAGAGCATCGTCATCGGCGCGCACTTCGACAAGACGAACGACGGGCCGGCCGCCGCCTGGGACTCCCAGGAGGGGCACGCGCAGATGATCCGCGTCGCCAAGCTCATGGCCGACTACTGGGACGCGAAGGACGCGCGCCCGACGGCGACGGTGAAGTTCATCCCGTGGGACGCCGAGGAGTCGGGGACGCTCGGCTCGCAGGACTACGCGGCCAACGTGATCCCGCCGGGCGACGAGGAGTTCAAGGTCCGCGGCTACTGGAACACGGACCCGTGCGCGGGCGGCTATCCCGCCTTCCGCTTCGCCAACCGGGCGAACCGCACGCAGCTCGGCATCCAGCTCGCGAACCCCCTCCGGGGCGATGACCCGGTGACGAGCGCGGCGGGGCTCGCCGACCCGAACCTCGATCCGAAGTACCACGCGCGGATCAACTCGTTCAACGACGCGGCGCCGACGCTCGTCGAGCAGGTCTTCGACCACCTCGACGACGAGCTGGCGAGCCAGCCGCCGGATACGCCGCAGATCTTCGTCTCCACGGCGGAGGGGCCGAGCAACCCGCCGTTCGGCGGCGACATCGGCACGACCGACAACACGAAGCCCGTGGTCATCGGCAAGGCACGACCGTTCCTGTTCGGCTCGGACTGGCTGAACTTCGAGGCCCGCGGCATCCCGTTCTTCAACCCCGGGCCGGAGATCACCGGGCCGAGCTCGTTCGGCGACCCGGGCAACCCGGACGCGCTGGTGATCCTGCACTCGCCGAACGACAACCTCGACATGATGAACCGGTACGCGGGCGCGCCACAGGGTCAGATCGCCGAGGGCTGGGTCAAGGGCATGGAGATGTGCGCGCACCTGCTCGCCTGGGGCATGCTCCAGCCGGGCCAGGGCGGGGCGTCGCTGGAGGAGGTCGGGAAGCTCACGGCCTACTACGAGGCGCTGCCCAACGAGGCGGGCGTGAACGAGCCCGTCCACTTCGACGCCTCCGGCTCGCACGTCCAGACGGCCGCCGGCACGACCAGCGAGGGGCTGACCTACGCGTGGGAGTTCGGCGACGGCACGACGGGCACCGGCAAGGACCCGTACCACCGCTACGCCGCCGAGGGCACCTACCAGTCCAAGCTGACCGTCACGAACACCGCGAACGGCGACACGGCGACGATGGAGATCCCGATCGTCATCCAGGCGGTGCCGGCCGTCGCGCTGCCGATCCCGTCGCTCGAGGCGCCGGAGACCGACGAGGACGGCACGTTCGAGCTCGACTACTCGATCCGCGACACCCCCAGCACCCTCTCCGGCTGGCAGATCCTCGAGGCGGCGGACTACCGGCGGCTGTTCGCGGACGACATGGAGGGCCCGGTCGACACGAAGTGGACCGCGAGCGAGCCGACGAACCCCGACATCGCCCCGTGGCAGGAG
This sequence comes from Actinomycetota bacterium, assembly GCA_035942255.1. Classification (GTDB taxonomy): domain Bacteria; phylum Actinomycetota; class CADDZG01; order CADDZG01; family WHSQ01; genus JALZEG01. Next base: position 5,418 of record DASZDG010000054.1, read on the forward strand.
AGCGACTCCGGGACCCGCAAGGTCCGCGGGAACGCATTCGCCAGCGGCGCCCAGAGCTACTGGACCGGCATCCCGGCCGACAAGCTCAAGCCGGCCGACGCGCAGAACGGCGAGTCGATCCTCACGTTCAAGGAGCCGCTGCAGGTCCCGCCGGAGGCGGGCGCCGAGTTCAAGTACAAGTCGCTGTTCATCAACGAGAGCAACGACCGCGGCTACGTCCAGATCGCGGAGGCCCGCGAGGGCGACCTGTCCTGGGAGACCATCGACATCGTGGGCGGCGCGAACGACGTCTGCAGCCCCGCCGACACGAAGACGATCAACGGCGACCTCACGGAACGCGGCGCGGACCTGTCGAACTGGGCGGGGAAGAAGATCCTCGTCCGCTTCGTCTACACGTCGGCCGACACCAACCTGGCGGCGTCGCAGCCGTGCGGCTGGTACATCGACGACGTCGAGATCGCGATCGGGACGTTCAAGCCGATCGACCGCACCAACCAGTTCACCGACGTCGGGCAGTTCTTCGAGGGCGCGTACACGGTGAGGGGCCGGCAGAAGGGCGTGTACGCCTACCGCGTGCAGGGCCTCTACCCGCCGAACGGGGAGTACGAGGGCCAGGCGTCGAACATCCGGGTCGTCGACGTGACGACCGGCGCCAACCCGCCCGCCCCGCCCGGCGGGGCCCCGCCGCGGACCGACCCGCCGGCGCCGCCGGGTCCGCAGGTGTGTCCGTTCGCGCCGAAGTTCCGGTCGGTGAAGGCGCAGAGGCGAGGCCGCGGCCTGCGGTTCGACTTCTCGACGCTCACCGGGCAGCCGGCGCGGATCGACGTCTTCCAGGCGTCGCGGGGGACGCGGGTGTTCCGCGCCAAGCGGGTGGCTCGCTTCGCGGGGCGCACGCGGTCGTTCGCGTGGAACGGCAGGAGCCGGCGCCGGCTGACCAACGGGTTCTACTTCGCCCGCTTCATGACCGGCAACGCCGAGGACCACGACATCCGCCGGGTGACGCTCCAGCGCTCGAAGGGGCGCTTCCGGATCGTCCGCCCGCACTACCGGCGCTCGACGTGCGGCGTGCTGCGGAGCTTCAAGCTCTCGTCGCCGGCGTTCGGCGGCCGGAACAAGAAGCGCCTCGGGGTCGCGTACCGCCTCGGCGCCGAGGCCCGCGTCAGCGTGGTCGTGAGGCGCGGCAAGAAGGTCGTCCGCCGCTTCAGGGCCCGCAACCGCTCGGCCGCGGTGATCCACCGCCTCTCGATCCGGCCGCGCGGCCTGCGCCGCGGGGTCTACCGGGTCACCGTGACCGTGGCGGCCGCGGGGCGCACGACGCGCAGCACGCTGTACAGCCGCAGGCTCTAGCCGGCGTGGGGCAGTACGCAAGTTCGGTCCAGGCGCTGCGTTGACGCTTCGTATGAAGCTCAATCGTCTGCTCGTGGCCGCGGTCACGGCCGCCTGCCTCGCCACGGCAGCGACTCCTGCCCTCGCGCTCGAGGTCGTGCCCGACATCAACGCGCTCTCCTACCAGCCGATCGGCCACTTCAAGCCCGGGGACCCGGTCCCGCCGGCCAACGCCTACAACGCCGACACCCCGACCGGCGAGTTCCTCCGCGCCGAGATGGCCGACGGGATCTTCAACCCGTCCGGCACCTTCAACGCGTACGATACGAACGTCTTCGAGGTCCTCGCGATCCCCTTCCGCGCGGCCGGCGACGAGTTCTCGGACGACCCGTACGGCAACGGCACGAACGGTGGCCACGCGACGCACGGCCGCTGCTCGGGCGACCCGCGCAACGACCGGCCGATGGGCGGGAGCAACGGCTACCCCGCGATCGCAGGCGAGTGCTTCAACCATCAGCTCGAGTACATCGAGTACTACGAGCGCACGATGATGAGCATCCTGGGGAAGTTCGGGGCGTTCACCAAGCGTTACGAGTTCTTCAACCCCTCGGACCCGGGCGACGACCAGTTCCAGGGCGGGTTCGGCCTCGGCGCCGGCAACACGATGGGCGGGCGGGCGATCAACCCGGCCGTGATCGTGCCGGGCACCGGCGCTGACGCCGACGAGACGATCGTCATCGGGGCGCACTTCGACAAGACGAACGACGGCCCGGCGGCGGCGTGGGACTCGCAGGAGGGTCACGCGCAGATGATCCGCGTCGCCAAGCTGATGGCCGACTACTGGGACGCGAAGGACGCGCGGCCCACGGCCACCGTCAAGTTCATCCCGTGGGACGGCGAGGAGTCGGGCACCCTCGGCTCCGAGCACTACGCCAACAACGTGATCCCGCCGGGCGACGAGGAGAACAAGGTCCGCGGGTACTGGAACACGGACCCGTGCGCGGGCGGCTATCCCGCCTTCCGCTTCGCCAACCGGGCGAACCGCACGCAGCTCGGAATCCAGCTCGCCAATCCGTTCCGCGGCGACGACCCGCTCGCCGTCCCGGTCAACGCCGCTCTTCCCGGCATCTTCGCGGAGAACCTCGATCCGAAGTACCACGCGCGGATCAACACGTTCAACGACGCCGCGCCGACCCTCGTGGAGGAGGTCTTCGAGCACCTCGACGACGAGCTGACGAGCCAGCCCCCCGACTCGCCGCAGATCTTCGTCTCGACGGCGGAGGGCCCGGGCAACCCGCCGTTCGGCGGCGACATCGGGGACGGCAGCGATCCGACGAAGCCGGTGGTCATCGGCAAGTCGCGCCCGTTCCTGTTCGGCTCGGACTGGCGGAACTTCGAGGACCGCGGCATCCCGTTCTTCAACCCGGGGCCGGAGATCACGGGCCCGAGCTCGTTCGGCGATCCGGGCAACCCGGACGCGCTGGTGATCCTGCACTCGCCGTGGGACAACCTCGACGTGATGAACCGGTACGCGGGCGCTCCGCAGGGCCAGGTCGCCGAGGGCTGGGTCAAGGGCATGGAGATGTGCGCGCACATGCTCGCGGGGGGGAGGCTCCAGCCGAGCCATGGCGGCGCGACGGTTCGCGCGGCCGACACCCTCACCG
>DASZDG010000055.1:0-2289 GCA_035942255.1 Actinomycetota bacterium
CGTTGTCGTCGAAGCCGGTCGCGCTGTTGGGGTGGCGGCCGATCGCCGCGTAGACCTGGGGGAAGCGCTCGGCGGCCCGCAGCGCCTCGCGGCAGGACGCGCCGTCGGTGCCGACCGTGAGCATGCGCCTGACGCCGTTGCGGTCGGCCTCCGCGACGAGGTCGGCGTCGTCGGGTGCGCAGCTGTCGAGGTGCGTGTGGCTGTCGATCACCGTCTCGTCAGGCGGCGACTTCGCGCTTCGGGAACAGCGGCTCGATCGCCTCGACGTGGTCGTCCTTCACGGCTTCGCTCAGCGTCCCCATCGTCTCGGGGAGGAAGGGCTGAAGCTGCTCGCTGACGACCCTCAGCCCCGCGATCAGCGAGGCGAGGACGCGGTCGAGATCCTGCTCGCGGTCGTCCTCCTTGGCGAGCTTCCACGGCGCCTGCTCCTCGACGTACCGGTTGAGCCGCCTCACCCGCTTCCACACGGCTTCGAGCGCGTCCGAGATGCGCCACTCGTCCATGGCGGCGGCCACCTCCTCTTCGAGACCCGCCGTCAGCTCGTCGTGCGGCACCTGCGGGACGGCGCCGTCGCGGTAGCGGCGCACCATCGCGATGGTCCGGCTCGCGAGGTTGCCCAGGTCGTTGGCGAGCTCGGTCTCGTAGCGGCGCTCGACGCCGTCCATCGAGACGCTGCCGTCCTCGCCGAAGGCGACGTCGCGCATGAGGTAGTAGCGCAAGGCGTCGGTGCCGAAGCGGTCGATGACCTCGAACGGGTCGAGGACGTTGCCGTCGGACTTCGACATCTTCCGGTTGTCGTGGCCGAGGAGGAAGCCGTGGATGAAGACGCGGCTCGGCAGGTCGATGCCCGCCGCCATCAGCAGCGCCGGCCAGTAGATCGTGTGGAACTTGAGGATGTCCTTGCCGATGAGGTGCGTCGTCGGCTCGCCCCAGAAGCGGTCGGTGACGTCCTCGCCGCCGTCGCCCGCGAACCCGAGCGCCGTGTAGTAGTTGAGGAGGGCGTCGAACCAGACGTAGAAGACGTGGCCCTCGTCCCACGGCACCCGGACGCCCCACGTGATCTTCCCGCGCGTGAGGCTGACGTCCTGAAGGCCCTGGGCGACGAACGACCGCGCCTCGTTCGCGCGGGCCTGCGGCTGGACGAAGCCGGTGGCGAGGAGATCCTCGAGCTCCTGCTGGAAGGTCGAGAGCCGGAAGAACCAGTTCTCCTCCTTCTCGCGCGTGAGGGGGATGTTGTGGATGAGGCACGTGTGGCCGGGACCCTGCTCGCTCTCCGACTTGAAGTCCGCGCAGCGCGGGCAGTACCAGCCCTCGTAGAGGCCCTTGTAGACGTGGCCGTTGTCGTGGACGCGCTGGAGGACCTCCTGCACCTTGCGCTCGTGCCGGGGGTCGGAGGTGCGGATGAAGAAGTCGTTGCTCGCGTTGAGCACCGGCAACAGAGCCTTGAACTTCTCGGCGTTGCGGTCGGCGAGCTCGCGCGGCGTCACGCCCTCGCGCTCGGCCGCCTGCGCGACCGGCTCGCCGTGCTCGTCGGTGCCGGTCAGGAAGAACACGTCCTCCCCCCGCCGGCGCTTGTGCCGGGCGACGACGTCGGCGGCGATCGTCGTGTACGCGTGCCCCAGATGCGGGGCGGCGTTGACGTAGAAGATGGGGGTCGTGACGTAGAACGCCATGGCCGGCTGAGGCTACCGGGCGCCGCCGCGCCGCCTCAGCCGTCGGCGGTTCGAGCCGAGCCGCTCAGGCCGCCGAGACGAACGCCGCGCCGGCGATCGTCGGAGCGGGAACCGGATCGCCGTACTCGCGCATGACCTCCACGTGCCCCGCGATCGCCTCGCGCATCAGCGTCTCGCAGGCCTCGAGGCTCTCCGCAGCGGCGACACAGCCGGGCAGGTCGGGCGCATACGCACTGAAGCTTCCGCCGGAGCCCTCGATGACGATCAGGTACTCGCTCGACGTCTGCGGGATCATGAGTCCTTCCATAGGCCGGCCTGCCGAAGGATGCTCCGCGCGACCTTGGGGTTCAAGTCCGCGCTCGGCTTGCCCGCACGGCCTCACGCACGTTCATCGGCCGTCCTGACGGCGGTGCGCCGACTGCGCTCCCTCCTGCGCTGCGCAACGAGCGCGCCGATGGGAGTGCCGGCCGCGAAGAGGGCGAGCCCGAGCCACGCCGGGAGCGGGACGGCGGCGGGAACGGGGCGGTCCGCGGGCGCGGGAGCGGGACGCTCCGCCGGCACGGGCGGTGGCCGCTCCGGATCGCGACGGCGGCCTCCTCGCGGCGCCGCTCCGAGC
>DASZDG010000056.1:0-69665 GCA_035942255.1 Actinomycetota bacterium
AGGTGAGGTCGGCGCCGGAGTTCGTGATGGCGACGTCGCCGTTCGTGCCGTCGGTCTTGAGCGCGACGATCTTCGTCCCACCGTCGATGTCGGTGTCGTTGGCCAGGACGTCGATCGTCGTGGCGCCGGCGTCCTCGTTCATCGTCTTCGTGTCGTTCACGGCGACCGGCAGGTCGTCGACGCACGTGACCGTGACGTTGACCGTGCCCACCGCGCCGTTGATCAACGTGTAGGTGAACGTGTCGACGGGGATCGTCGGCGGGTTGTTGCAGTAGTTCGCCGTCGGCGTGTACTCCACGCGGCTGTCGCTCATGATCTTCGTGACGGCCCCGTTAGCCGGCTGGGTCACCGAGAGGATGAGCTCGGGGCTCGCGTCGTCGACGTCGGTGTCGTTGTCGCGGACGAGTAGCGCCGTGGCGCCGGAGTCCTCCAGGACCGTGTAGGCGTCGTTGACGGCGACACTCGGGTCGTTGACCGCGGTGACGTCGAGCGTGATCGCAGCCGCGGCCGAGTCGGTCGAGCCGTCGTTCGCCTTGAAGTCGAACGTCTCGAGGGCCAGGCCGTTCTGGTTCAGTGGAGGAACGTACGTCACCTTGTCGGCGGGCAGCGTGTAGGGGAGGGCGCCCGCGGTGATCTCGGTGCCGGCCGAGCTGGTGCCCTCGTGGAGCTTTCCGGCCCCCGGAAGCGACGTGATCTTGAACGTCAGCGGATCCGCGTCCGCGTCGGTGCCCGCGAGCGTGATGGTCTTCTCGGTGTCCTCGTTCGTGGTCTCCGTGGCCGCGGTCGCGACCGGCGGCGTGTTGAACTGGATCGTCACGTTGACCGGCCCGTCGAGCTGTGTCGGCCCCGAGCCGGTGTTCCCGCCGTCATTCGTCGCGATCGCCACCGTATCGGTGAGGCCGGAGAAGCCGGCGTCGCTCGTGTACGTAATGCCGTTCGTCGCGGCGAGGGTGTTGTTGATCTCCGACTGCTTCGCCGTGAGCACGAGGGCATCGGTACCGTCGCCGGTGACGTCGCCCGCGACGAGGCCGTTGAGCACCGACGTGTCGACGTCGAACGTCCCGTCGAGGGCGCCGAGCGTCATCGTGATGTCGTTGGTACCGGAGTCGGGGTCGTTCAGCGAGATCCCCGACAGGCCCTTGGCGACCCCGTACTGAGCAGAGATCGTCGCGGGGGCCGTGATCGCCGCCTTCTCGTTCACGTTGGTCAGGTCCACCGCGACGGTGTTCGAGCCACTGCGGTTCGGCGTCCCGTTGTCGGTCGCCTCGACCGTTAGCGAGAACGAAGGCGTCGTCTCGAAGTCGAGATCGGTCGTGTCGGCGACGGTGATCTCGCCGGTGCTCGGATTGATCTGGAAGGCCCCGGCGGCGTTGCCGCCCGTGATGGCCCACGTCAGCGTCTGGGGCGGGTCGTCCTCGTCGGTCCCGGTCGCAGGCCCGGCGGATGCGCCGTTCGCGCTGTTCTCGGCGATCGACAGCGTCGCGGCGTTCACGACCGGGTTGTCGTTCAGGTCGTTGAGGTTGACCGTGATCGTGGCGGTGTCGGCGAGCGCCGGCGTCCCGTTGTCGGTCGCCTGGACCGTCAGCGCGAACGGGTGGTTGGTCTCGAAGTTGACGTCGTTCGTGTCGGCGACCGTGATGGCGCCGGTGTTCGGGTTGATCTGGAAGGCCCCGTCGGTGTTGCCGCCGGTGATCGCCCACGTGTGGCTCTGACCTGCGTCCTGGTCGGTCAGCGTCGCGGTTCCGACAGCCGTCCCGTTGGCGCTGTTCTCGTCGAGCGCGAACGTGTCCGCGTCGACGTCCGGCGCCTCGTTGACGTCGTCGATCGTGACCGTGAAGGCCTCTTCGTAGGTAAGGGTGCCGCCGTCGGTCGCGCGCAGCCGGATCGAGAACGGCCCCTGGGTCTCCTTGTCGAAGACCTCCGACGTCCTCAGCGAGTTCGACGGGCCCACGTTGAAGCGGGCGTTGTCGGCGTCACCCGCACCGGGGGCGAGGCTGAAGGCCAGCGTCGCCGAGTCGCCGGCGTCGGGGTCGGTGCCCGAGATGGTGCCGACCACGGTGTTCAGCGAAGCGTTCTCGGCGACCGACAGGTCGTTCACCGAGATGTCCGTCGGGTTCTCGTTGACGTTGGTGAGGTCGACCGTGACGGTCTCGGTGTCCGACAAGGGCGGGGCGCCGTTGTCGGTCGCGTCGACCGTCAGGGAGAACGACGGGTTCTGCTCGAAGTTCACGGGCCCGCTGTCGGCGACGGTGATCTCGCCTGTGCTCGGGTTGATCTGGAAGGCCCCGCCGGTGTTTCCGTTGGTGATCGCCCACGTGCGGGTCTGTCCCACGTCGGGATCCGAGGCCGTGACCGTGCCGACGGAGGTGCCGTTCGCGGAGTTCTCCGGCAGCGAGAGCGTCGCGGCGTTCACCACCGGGCTCTCGTTCAGGTTGTTGAGGTTGATCGTGATCGTGTCGGTGTCGTCCTTCACAGGCGTCCCGTCGTCGGTCGCCTTGACGTCGAGGGCGAACGTCGGGTTCGTCTCGAAGTCGACGTCGCTCGCGTCGTCGACCGTGATCGCCCCGGTGCTCGAGTCGATCTGGAAGGCGCCGAGCCCGTTCCCGCCGGTGATCGCGTAGGTCAGCGTCTGCCCCGGAACGTCCTCGTCCGTGGCGCTCACCGTGTGGACGGCCGTCCCGTTCGGGCTGTTCTCGTCGAGCGCGACGGTGGCCGGGCTCACGACGGGAGCCTCGTTAACGTCCGTGACCGCTATCGAGAAGACCTCCTCGTACTGCAGCCCTCCGAGGTCGGTCGTGCGGATGCGGACCGAGAACGGCCCCTGGGTCTCGAAGTCGAACGATTGGGCGGTCTCGAGCACCCCACCCGTGATCTGGAACTTGCCGTTGTCTCCGTCGCCCGCTCCCGCGACGAGGCTGAACGAGTGCGTGTCGCCTGTGTCGGGATCGGTAGCCGAGAGGGTGCCGACACTGGTGCCGGACGCTTCGTTCTCGGCAACGGACGTGCCGGTGAGGTCAAGGTCCGTGGGCGTCTCGTTGACGTTCGTCAGGTCGATCGTCACCGAGTCGGTGTCGGCCTTCGCCGGGCTCCCGTTGTCCTCGGCCCTCACGGTCAGGACGAACTGAGGCGTGGTCTCGAAGTCGAGGTCGCCGGCGTCGGCCACGGTGATCGCTCCGGTCGAGGGATCGATGGCGAACGCACCGGAGGCGTTGCCGGCGGTGATCGACCAGGTATGCGTCTGGCCGGCGTCCTGGTCGGCGACCGACGGCGTCCCGACGGCCGTGGCGTTGGCGCTGTTCTCGGGCAGCGAATACGTGGCCCCGGTGACGACCGGCGCGTCGTTGACGTTGTTCAGCGTGATCGCGAACTGCTTCTCGAAGAAGGCCCCCGCGGCGTCGCTCGTCCGGATCCTCACGGAGAAGGGCCCCTGCGTCTCGAAGTCGAAGACCTCGAGGGTCTTCAGGGTGCCGCCGGCGATCTGGAAGCGCGCGTTGTCGGTGTCGCCCGCACCTGCGGCGAGGGTGAAGCCGTGGACGTCACCGGCGTCGGCATCGGTCGCGGACAGGCTGCCGACGGTCGAGCCGACCGGAACCTCCTCGTCGACCGAGCTGTTCGACAGCGACACGTTGGACGGCGCGTCGTTGATCGACGCGACTGAGATCGACACCTCTGCCGGGGGCGAGTCGAGCGACCCGTCGTTGGCCTTGAAGTCGAAGTCGTCGGCCCCAAAGAAGTGCGCGTCGGAAACGTACGTGACGGTGTTCCCGCCGAGTGTGTAAGGCAGCTCACCGGCCAGGATCAGGTGTCCGCCGGCGCCGGAACCGTCTCGGAGGTTGCCGTTACCCGGCAGCGACGTGATCTTGAAGACCGACGGAGCGGGCCCGTCGATGTCGGCGCCGACCAACGTGATCACCTCGGGGGCGTCCTCGTTGCTCGAGATGACCTGTGCCGTCGCCGTCGGAGCGTCGTTGATTGAGAGGACGTCGATCGTCACCGTCGCGGGGATGCTCGAGACCTGCGCGTCGTTGGCGGAGTAGGTGAAGGAGTCCGCCCCGTTGAAGTTCGGGTCGGGGTCGTACGAGAACGAGCCGTTCGGCTGCAGCGTTACGTCGCCGTTGGACGGCCCCGTCACCAGCGTCGCCATCATCGGTTCACCGTCGGCGTCGGAGTCGTTCGCGAGCACGCCGGGACTCGCCACGTTCAGCGTCTCGTCCTCGTCCGTCGAATAGTTGTCGGCGGCCGCGTTCGGCGGGACGTTCTTCTTGTCGGGCTTCGGAGTGTTCGTCGGGGGAGTGGGAGTCGCCGTAGGCGTCACCGTAGGCGTGGCCGTCGGGCTGGCAGTGGGCGAGGGGGTCGGGGTCGCCTCTTCACAGCGGGTCTCGACCTCGCCGTCGCACTGGTCCGTGTCGGTCCCTCCGTCGAGCGTGTCGGAACCGGCGCCCCCGGTAAGCGTGTCGTCACCCGGCCCACCGCGGACGGTGTCGTCGCCGCCGCCGCCAAGAACCACGTCGTTGCCGTTGCCGCCCTTCACGACATCGGCACCCCCGCGGCTACAGATGACGTCGTCGCCGCCCTTGCCCTTGATGACGTCGTCGCCGCCGCCGCCGATGATGACGTCGTCTCCGGGCGTCCCGATGAGGGTGTCGTCATGGGGGGTCCCCTCGATCGCGCCGTCCGAGAGGCAGGCCTCCGGCAGGGCGGCCTGGCGCGGGGCGGCGCCCCTGGAGCTGTAAGCGGCGAGGCTGATGGATCCCGCGCTGAGCGCGACGAAGACCGCGGCGGCAGCCACGGCAGGATTGATCGGGAATGCCCGCTTCTGTCTCACGACGACTCCAATCCCGCGCGCGATGGCGCGAGCAAAAGGCCCCCCACGGCCACGGTTGGATGCAGGCAAAACGCGCTTTGTAAGTCCAAGGCAACTAAGACAAACAGAGGACCTTGGGCAGGTCCATGGCCCCATTGCGCTATTCCGCCGCTTTTACCCACGGCCGATCTTCGGCGCACGCGGGGTACGACCTGAGGGGGGATGCGTGGAACTACTGCACCGACTTAGTCACATTTGAGCGGAACTACTAGTCCTTTCAGTTCCTCGAACCAGTAGTCCTCGCGGTGCCTCGCCTCAGGCGAGGTCGGCAACTCCCGGGCGGCCGTGGCACTGCTTGTACTTCTTGCCGCTGCCGCACGGGCAGGGAGCATTGCGCGGGATCTTGTCGGAGACGGCCTGCTCGATCGCGGCCGGCTGCGGCTCACCCTGCGGCGCGCCGGCGGCTTGTCCGTTGCCCGTCTCGGCGGGAGGTGCGGCCGTCATCGACGCCATCGGGATCTGCCGCCGCTCCTCGCGCACCCTCGTCGGCTCGGCCCGGCGCTGCTGGTCCTCGCGAACCGCCTCGACGTGGAAGACGTACCGGGCGAAGTCCTCCTTGATGGCCTCCTGCATGGACAGGAACATGTCGAAGCCCTCGCGCTGGTACTCGACGAGCGGGTCCTTCTGCGCCATCGCGCGCAGGCCGATGCCCTCCTGCAGGTAGTCCATCTCGTAGAGGTGCTCGCGCCAGCGATTGTCGATGACCGACAGCAGGACGAGACGCTCGATCTCGCGCATCTGCTCTTCGCCGAGCTCCTGCTCGCGCTGGTGGTACACGTTCACCGCGTCCTTGAGGAACGCGTCCACGACCTCCTGGTACGTCACGGTCTGCACGTCGAAGTCGCCGGGCTTCAGGGACGTCGGGAAGATCTCGCGCGTGCGGTTGAACAGAGCGTCCCAGTCCCATTCTTCAGGGTCCAGCTCAGGGTTTGCGTTCTCGGCGACCGCGGCCTCGACGACGTCGGTGATGAGGTCGAAGGTCTGGTCGGCGAGGTCCTCGCCCTCGAGGATCTTGCGGCGCTCGGCGTAGATGACCTGGCGCTGCTTGTCCATGACCTCGTCGTACTTCAGGACGTTCTTGCGGATCTCGAAGTTCATGCCCTCGACCTGCGTCTGCGCACGCTCGATCGCCTTCGAGACGATCTTGGCCTCGATCGGCACGTCGTCGGGGATCTTCAGCCGGTCCATCATCCCGGCGATCCGGTCCGAGGCGAACAGACGCATGAGGTCGTCCTCGAGCGACAGGTAGAACCGGCTCTCGCCCGGGTCGCCCTGGCGACCTGCGCGGCCGCGGAGCTGGTTGTCGATCCGGCGCGAGTCGTGACGCTCGGTGCCGAGGACGTAGAGCCCGCCGACGGCGACTACCTTCTCGTGCTCGGCCGCGCACTGCGACTTGTACCGCTCGAAGAGCGGGTTGAACTGCGAGTCGTACTCCGCCATCTCCTCCGGGGGGTACTCCGCGAGCAGGTACGCGTCGTTGTCCCAGCCCGCGGCCTGCATCTCGGCGCGCGCCATGCCCTCGGCGTTGCCGCCGAGGAGGATGTCGACGCCGCGGCCGGCCATGTTCGTGGCGACGGTCACCGCGTGGAGCCGGCCCGCCTGCGCGACGATGCTGGCCTCCTTCTCGTGGTGCTTCGCGTTCAGGACGCTGTGCGGCACGCCGCGCTTCTGCAGGATGCGCGAGAGGTGCTCCGACTTCTCGATCGAGACGGTGCCGATGAGGACGGGTTGCCCGGCCTCGTAGCGCTTGGCCACGTCCTCGGCGACGGCGTTCCACTTCGCCTCGGCGGTCTTGTAGATGAGGTCCTGCTCGTCCTTGCGGACCATCGGCCGGTTGGTGGGGATCGGCGCGACCTCGAGCTTGTAGATGTGGCCGAACTCAGCCGCCTCGGTCTGGGCGGTGCCGGTCATGCCGGCGATCTTCTCGTACATGCGGAAGTAGTTCTGCAGCGTCACCGTCGCGAGCGTCTGGTTCTCTTCCTTGATCCGCACGCCCTCCTTGGCCTCGATCGCCTGGTGAAGGCCCTCGGAGTAGCGGCGGCCGGGAAGGATGCGGCCGGTGAACTCGTCGACGATGAGCACCTCGCCGTCCTTCACGACGTACTGCACGTCGAGCTTGTAGAGCTCCTTCGCCTTCAGCGCGGCCTGCAGGTGGTGCACGAGGTCGACGTTGACGTGGTCGTAGAGGTTCTCCACGCCGAGTATCTCCTCGACGCGGGAGACGCCCTCCTCGCTGACGGCGACCGTGTGCTTCTTCTCGTCCACCTCGTAGTGGGTGTCCCTCTGGAGCCGCGGGGCGATGCGCGCGAACTGCACGTACCACTTGTTGTTCTCCTGCACCGCACCCGAGATGATCAGCGGCGTGCGGGCCTCGTCGACGAGGATCGAGTCGACCTCGTCGACGGTCGCGAAGTGGTGGCCGCGCTGCACCATCCGCTCGCGTTCGGTGACCATGTTGTCGCGGAGGTAGTCGAAGCCGAACTCGTTGTTGGTCCCGTACGTGATGTCGGCCTCGTACGCCGGACGCCGCTCGGCGGGCGTCATCTGCGCCTGGATGAGGCCGGTCTGCATGCCGAGGAACCGGTAGACCTGCCCCATCCACTCGGAGTCTCGCTTCGCAAGGTAGTCGTTGACCGTGACGACGTGCACGCCGAGGCCGGGGAGCGCGTTGAGGTAGACGGCGAGCGTCGCGGTGAGCGTCTTGCCCTCACCGGTCTTCATCTCGGCGATCCAACCCTGGTGCAGCGCTCCGCCGCCCATCAGCTGCACGTCGAAGTGGCGCTGTCCGATGACCCGCTTCGCCGCGGCGCGGACGCACGCGAACGCCTCCGGAAGCAGGTCGTCGAGGGGCTCACCCCGTTCGAGGCGGTTGCGGAACTCCCCCGTCTTCGCCTTGAGGGCGTCGTCGTCTAGGCGCTCGATCTCGTCCTCGAGGGAGTTGACGCGGGGCACGATCGCCTGGAGGGCCCTGAGCTTCTTGCCCTCCCCGGCGGCAAGGACCTTCTTGATGATGCTCATAGGCCGTCCATTATCCCCCTGGCGCGAAGGAAGTCATCCGGGGTCGCGGGTCAGCGTGCGACGACAACCGTGAATACGGCGCTTACCCCTACTGCGAAGAGGGCTGCAACCTGAAGAGCGTGCGACCATTCGAGCACCTTCGCGACACTCGAGTTCTTCTCGTAGAGGGTTTGATAGAGGCTGATGCGGACCTCGGCGGCGCGACGTTCCCCAACCTCCAGAGAGCCGTTCCAGAATTGATTGACAAGCCGGTCGAACTCCCTGGGTGGGATCTCGCGCTGCTTCTGAATGCGGTTCGCGACCAGAGCAAAGCCTGCCGCCCCCAGCAAGAGGACCAGCGAGAGGCCGAACAGAGCGCCCAGCCAGGCGGGTCGGGAATCGTCACCAAGCCCCGCGACAGTTCCTAGTCCAACGAGCAAAGAGCTCAGGAAGCTCGACGCCGTAATGGTGGCGGACGCGCGGCGCTCCAGAGAATCAGAACGACCGGTCTCTGCCTCGAGGCGCTCCTTCAGCAACTCGATGTAGGCGGGACCGGCAAGCTCCTCTCGCGGGAGGTTCCGGGCTTCAGCCATCTACCTTGAGCGTCTCCTCATCATCTTTCTGTCATTGAGGCCGCGAACCATCCGGTCGACAACGCCTTTGGGCGCCCGGAGGCGACCGGTCCGCCTCTTGACTTCTTCCTGCTCGATCTCACCGGGGTCGTTCTCCTGGCCCTCGTCCTTGCCTCCGTTTTCACGGTCCGCCAAGGATCCTCCAGTCTGGGAAGTCTCTCAATCGTAGGCCTTGAGAGGGCAAAGGTCACATGGAGCCCTTAGGTTCAACCAGACACAGTCTCGAGGGTGTGACTCGCGCCACCGCTACTTGATGTCGAGCAGCTTCTCGCGCACGGCGTAGACGACCGCCTCCATGCGGGAGTGCAGGTGCAGCTTCTCGAGGATGTTGCGGACGTGGTTCTTGACCGTGTTCTCGGAGATGAACAGCTCGGAGCCGATGTCGCGGTTGTTCATCCCCTTCGCCACGAGCTTGAGGACCTCGAGCTCGCGCTCGGTCAGGCGCGGCCCCGGCACCTGCGTCCGCTCGTCGCGGCGCTTGACCATGGCGGCGAACTCGTTCAGCAGCTTGCTCGCCATCGACGGAGAGATCAGCGACTGTCCGGCCTGGACCTGCCGGACCGCGCTGGCCACCTCTTCGATCGAGATCTCCTTCAGCAGGTAGCCGGAGGCGCCGGCCTTGATCGCCTCGTAGAGATCGGCCTCCTCATCGGAGATCGTGAGCATCAGGATCTTCGTGGACGGAAGCGTGTCCTTGATCGTGCGCGTCGCCTCGATCCCGGAACGCTTGGGCATGCGGACGTCCATCAGCACGACGTCGGGCGTGGTCGCCTCGGCGCGCTCGACCGCCTCGTGACCGTCGGAGGCTTCGCCGACCACGTCGATGTCGGCCTCGCCCTCGAGGACCATCTGGAGACCGCGCCGGAACAGAGCGTGGTCGTCCACGATCAGGACCCGGATCGCGTCCTCGTTGACCATCTTCCCCGGCGGCTTGCTCACTCAGGTCCCCCTCCCGTTCGGGAGCGTCGACTAGTCATTCCGCGGATTGTAGAACGGTGACCAGCCATTTTGCCCTAAGCAAGAATGCCTAGTAGTCATCTTGGCTCATGCGCGGCAGCCTACGAGGCCTTCGACTCCGACCGCACCGGCCTTCAGCAATGCACGCGCACAGGTGCAAATCGTCGCGCCCGTAGTCATTACGTCGTCCACGAGGACCACCCGGCCATGGACGGGACGGGCCACGAAGGCATCCTTCAGGTTCTCCCGCCTCTGGGCAGCGCCGAGGACGGTTTGGTCCGATCTGGGCCCTGAGGGGTCGAGCAACCGGTCCGCGGGGAGCCCCAGACGGCGCGCGACCGCCCGCGCGAGGACCTCGGCATGGTCATATCCGCGGGAACGCGCGTCGGCGGGTAGGCACGGCACCCAGGTGACGGCGTCGCCGTCGAGCCCGTCCCTCCACGCAGCGCGGCACATGGCCTCGGCCAGCGGGGCGCCGTGGCCCCTCATCCCGCGCAGCTTGAGCCCCAGCACCAGCGATCGAGCCGCGCCTTCGTAGAGCCAGCCGGCGCCGAGACGGCGCAACGGCGGCGGGGCTTCGAGCCGAGGGCACGCCGGGAGCTCGCGCCCGCAACGGGAGCAGAGGGCGGAGCCGGGGTCGCCGCACGAGGTGCAACGGTCGGGGGCCGCGAGCCGGAGCATCGAGCAAACCTAAGAGGAGGCTGAGACATGTTTGCTCTAGCGGGATCGCAAGCGGTCCCGCCCTATGCGGACCCCTCGCCGCTCCGCGTCGTCGCCTTTCGGCGACGGGCGCGCATTTGCTACGTGCCTTCTTCCCAGCCCTCCAGGTATGCGCGCTGGTCGGGCGTCAGCTCGTCGATCCGGACGCCCATCGTCTCGAGCTTGAGGCGCGCGACCTCCTTGTCGATGTCGTCGGGCACCGAGTACACCTTCTTCTCCAGCGTGTCGGCATTCGCCGCGAGCCACTCGCACGACAGCGCCTGGTTCGCGAACGACATGTCCATCACCGACGCGGGATGGCCCTCGGCCGCCGCTAGGTTGACGAGCCGTCCGTCCGACAGGACGTAGAGCTTGCGGTCGCCCTCCATCGAGAACTCCTCGACCTCACGCCGGACGATCCGCTGCGCGGAAGACATCGAGCGCAGCGTGCCGAGATCGATCTCGATGTCGAAATGGCCTGCGTTCGCGAGGATCGCGCCGTCCTTCATCACCTCGAAGTGGTCGGCGCGCAGCACGTGCTTGTTGCCGGTGACGGTTATGAAGACGTCACCCTGCGTCGCGGCCTCGCGGCCGGGGAGCACGCGGAACCCGTCCATCGCGGCCTCCAGCGCGCGCGTGGGGTCGATCTCCGTGACGATCACGTCGGCCCCCATGCCCTTGGCGCGCGAGGCGACACCGCGACCGCACATCCCGTACCCGCAGACGACCACGGTGCGCCCCGCGAGGAGCACGTTCGTCGCGCGGATGATCCCGTCGATCGCCGACTGCCCGGTGCCGTAGCGGTTGTCGAAAAGGTGCTTCGTGCGCGCGTTGTTCACGCTGACGATCGGGTAGCCGAGGACGCCGTTCGCCTCCATCGCGCGGAGGCGGATCACGCCGGTCGTCGTCTCCTCGGTGCCGCCGATGATCTCCGGGAGCTGGTCCGGCCTCTGCTGGTGGAGCATCGTGACGAGGTCGCCACCGTCGTCCATCGTGATCACGGGGCGCCGGTCGAGCACGGCCTTGATATGTCCGTAGTACCCGCCCTCGTCGACGCCGCGGATCGCGTACGTCGCGATGCCGTACTCCGCGACGAGCCCCGACGCTGTCGCGTCCTGCGTCGACAACGGGTTGGACGCACACAGGGCGACGTCGGCACCGCCCGCGGCCAGCGTGCGCATGAGGTTCGCCGTCTCGGTCGTGACGTGGAGACACGCCGCGATCACGAGCCCGTCGAGCGGCTTCTCCTTCTCGAAGCGCGCGCGGATGCGCTCGAGGACCGGCATCTGACGATCCGCCCACTCGATGCGGAGGCGTCCCTCGGGCGCAAGCGAGAGATCCAGTACGTCGTTGTCCACGGTCATGAGTCGGCTCGTCCTTCCTTATCTCCCTCGGGTTTCTCGGCTTCGTCGATCAACAGGACCGGGATGCCGTCGCGGATCGGGTAGCGGTAGCCGCAGCTCCCGCGGCACACGAGGAGGTCGTCGCTCTCGCGGTACTCGAGATCGCCGCGGCAGTTCGGGCAGGCAAGGATCTCGAGCAGCTTCTCGTCCAGGGCCATCGCGCTTCCTCTATAGGGGGCGGGTCAACGCATTCTCACCCAAAAAACAGGGGGCCGGTCTCCCGGCCCCCGATGTCGCTCCGCTGATCGTGCATCGTGCGATGTCACAGTGTCGGCCTCACCGACACGAACTGCATCATGCCCCCGCCGAGTAGCAGCAGGGCGAATCCGAACATCACGAAGGGCAGCGTGTCCGCGGCCCCCGTGAACGGCAGTTGCGCCGCCACCGGTGTCGGTTCCCTTCTCTGGATTGGCACCGGTGGTTCCTCATTCACGATCCGTCGTCTCTTTACCTGGGGGACGTCTCCCGGGTTGTCCGGGCCCACGGGCTTGACGATCGGCTTGACGGTCGGGCCCGGCTGACCCGGGGGGTTCCCGGGATTCCCCGGCTTCCCCGGCGGGTTCGTCGGGGGAGTCGTAGGAGTCGTAGGCGGGCTGGTCGGCGGCACTGGAGGTGCAGCCTTGACCTTCCCGCCGCAGTGGCCGTTGTTGTCGTCGTCGAAATCGTCGTCGTTGCCGCAGCCGTTGTTGCCGTCCTGGTCCTGCAGGTCCATGCCACCACTACCGCCGGGCTTGTCCGTGCACCCGCCGCGAGGGTCGCTCGCGGGGCTGGCGCCGCACTCGTTCCGCATCGGCCCGACGTTGTCGTCGGGATCCGACTCGGACTTCCCCTGGTTGCCCGAACCGCCCGGCTCCGCCGAACGGTCCTTCCCCGAGGGATGCTGGTTGTCGTTGACGCCAACCTCTGCCTCATGCGAGTCCTCGATGGTGGTGACGGGGTTCAAGTCGGCGTCGCCGTCGTGGTCCCCGGTTCCTGCAGTGGCCACAGGTGTTGTGCTGGACGACTGGGGGTTCCCAGTCGTGTGGTCGTCCTTGTGGTGCGCCGTTGCAGCGACCGGGATCAGGACGACCGAGACGATCAGAGCGAGGAGGATGAGGGTTGCCGGCGCCGTCAGGCGCTTGGTTATCTCTCCCACCTCCTATTTCAGCTCGACTTGCTCCTTTCGGCCGATCCGAAGGATCGGCACGTGTTCGGCAACTCCTCTCCGCTCAGGGGCGCATCCTCGTCCCATATGGGAGAAAATTCAAATCCTGGGCTCTTCCTGCGGGTTTGTCCCCTTATGAGCGGATAAGGGAGAGGACCTCGTCCCGCTTCGCGGCCATGAGCGCGGGGGTCCGGGCCTCGAGGTTCAGCCTCAGCAAGGGCTCGGTGTTCGAGGGGCGGCAGTTGAACCACCAGTCGTCGAACTCGACGGTGAGCCCGTCGCTGGTGTCCTGGCGGCCGTCGGCGTAGACGGCGCGCAGCTTCTCGATCGCGGCCCCCTGGTCCTCGACGACCGAATTGATCTCCCCCGACGGCGCGTACCGCTGGTACGGCGCCAGCATCTGCGAGAGAGGGATGCCGGACTCGCTCATGGCCTCGAGCGCGAGCAGCGCGGCGATCATCCCGGAGTCCGCGCGGAAGTTGTCGCGGAAGTAGTAGTGGCCGGAGTGCTCGCCGCCGAAGATCGCGCCGGTCTCGGCCATCACCTGCTTGATGAACGAATGCCCGACGCGCGTGCGGACGGGACGTCCCCCGTTCTCCTCGACGACTTCGCGCACGGCCCACGAGCAGATCAGGTTGTAGATGACGGCCTCGCCCGGGTGCTTGCGCAGGAGGCGCTCGGCCACGAGCGCG
Organism: Actinomycetota bacterium; assembly: GCA_035942255.1. Lineage (GTDB taxonomy): Bacteria > Actinomycetota > CADDZG01 > CADDZG01 > WHSQ01 > JALZEG01. The sequence continues at coordinate 13,389 of DASZDG010000056.1, forward strand.
GTCGTCGTAGACCCCGACACGAGCTCGCCCTTCTCGTCGACGAGGAACATCCTGTCGGCGTCGCCGTCGAACGCGATCCCGGCCTGGCAGCCCTCGTCACGGACGGCCTTCTGCAAGTCGGCGAGGTTCTCGGGCTCGATCGGGTTGGCGGGGTGGTTCGGGAACGTGCCGTCGAGCTCGAAGAACAGCGGGACGATCTCGAACGGGAGGTCGCCGAACACGAGCGGGACGGTCTTGCCGGCCATCCCGTTCCCGGCGTCGACCGCGACGCGAAGCGGCTGCAGCACGTCCCGGTCGACGAACGAGCGGCAGTGCGCGGCGTAGTCGCCGAGCACGTCCTTCTCGAACACGTTGCCGGGGTCGCCGTCATCGGACGCCCCGGCTTCCGCGAGCGCGCGGATCTCCTGCAGCCCCGACTCCGCCCCGATCGGCGCGGCCCCCGCACGGCACAGCTTGATGCCGTTGTAGTGCCCGGGGTTGTGGGACGCGGTGAACATCGCGCCGGGCAGGTCGAGCCGGCCGGAGGCGAAGTACAGCGCGTCGGTCGACACCTCGCCGACGTCGACCACGTCGGCACCCGCGGCGGTCGCGCCCTCGGCGAACGCCTCGGCGAGCGCCGGCGACGACACGCGCATGTCCCGCCCGAGGACGACCCGGCCGGTCCCGGCGAAGCGAGCGAACGCGGAGCCGATCCGGCCCGCGGTCGCCTCGTCCAGCTGGTCCGGGTACACGCCGCGGACGTCGTAGGCCTTGAAGATCCCGGAGAGGTCGGCGGACATGGGGAGGCATCCTAAAGGGGGCCGCGGGCGGCTCCGCCAGCCCCAACTCCCCCCTGTAGAACGTTGACGGGGGCGGGCGGGGCTGGAACCATCTTTACGAGATGAACACGTCCCTGCCGGCCCTCGACGCGGAGTGGCGGGAGAGCGCCGCCTGCCTCTCCCACCCCTCGATCCTGTTCTTCGGCCTCGACGACAACGAGACGCCGGTCGAGCGGCGCGCCCGCGAGGAGCGCGCGAAGGAGATCTGCGCGGTCTGCCCGGTGCGCAAGGAATGCCTCGACTACGCGCTCGCGACCAAGGAGCCGTACGGCATCTGGGGGGGCCTGACCGAGGTCGAGCGCAAGAGCCGGCTGCGCGGCCGCGCCAGCTGACCCGTTAGCTTCTCCGTCGTGTCCGATCGCCGTCCGTCCGTGCGCGACCGCGTCCTGCGGACGGCTGCACGCACGGCGAGCCGCGGCCCCCGGGAGATCGCGGGCCTTACGCGCGCCCGCGTCGCGGAATGGCTGCGGTCGGACGAGGAGCTGATCATGCTCGTGCGCGACGCGGGGGCCGCGACGCCGCCGTTCCGGCACGACCCCGAGCTCGCGTTCCGCGAAGCCGGACCCGGGGACGGCGCGCTGTACGCGCGGGCGATCGGGACCGACTCCGCCGCGACGTTCCGGCGACGCCTTACGGACACGACGCGTTGCTTCATCGTCGAGAGCGCGGGGGACCTGCTACACGCGAGCTGGGTCACCACGGGTGCGGCGTGGACGCGGGAGATCCGTGCGTACGTCGTCCCGCCGCGCGGCGACGCGTACGTCTACGAGTCGTTCACCGCGCCGGAGTCGAGGGGGCGCGGGGTCTACCCGTTCGCCCTGTCGGGGATCTGCTCGTGGTCCGCCGGTCACGGCGTGGAGCGCGTGTGGGTCGCCGTCGAGAGCGGGAACGCACCGTCCTATCGCGCCATCACCAAGGCGGGGTTCGAGCCCTCCTACACGATGAGCTACGGGCGGCGGCTGGGGCGTCTGACGCTCACGATCGAGAGGCCGGAGGGGATCACGACGCCCGAGGTCGCGAGGGCCGCTCCCGGGTAGCCCGAGTAGGGGGTAGCCAAACCAACCCAACCAAGTCCATAATCGGGGGGCTAAGCTCGCCGAGAAAGGTTTGCGGGCGCTCGAGGGCCAGGACCGAGACGGCGCCTTGCGGCTGGGAGCGATCTCAACCCCAAGGCCACGCTACCGGCACGACCCCCTCAACTGGCACCTGTTGCCGGACGGCTTAAGGCCCCGAGCGCCCGCATCTAACTCCCCGTTTGCTCTAACGGGAGCGCAAGCGCTCCCGTCCTGTGGGGACCTTCTCTTCGCTCGGGTTCGTCGCCTTCGGCGACGGCCGCCCACGCGCTCCCGTCCTATGGGAGCTTCCTTTCGGCTACTTGCGGGGCTGCTTGCTCTTCGCAGCGATCGTGAGGACCTCGTCCAGAGCGATCGTGTCCCCGGCCCGCTTCCACCAGCGGGCCTCACAGCGCCGGCACGAGAAGAACTGGACGGTCTCGTCCTCCTTCAGGTGGATCTCGATCTCGGTGGTGTCTTCGACGCCGCACTCAGGACACTTCATGGCTTCTCCCCTATCTGGAACCTTGCTTCCATTTTGTGGCAACGAAGCGAAAAACGAAAGAGTTACCCCGATGATTCCGTCAATCCGTGGCCGCTCGCCGAGGCGATCGGTCGGGAGGCCTCTCGGACCCGATGTAGCGCGACTTCGTCCGGCCCCCCTCCCGGTAGTAGGCGTACCAGTAGGGGCCGTGGGGGCACTTCGTGCACCCGGATTTGCCGCACCGGACCGACTCGAGCCGGTACGTTACCGGCCCCGTCTCCTCGACCGCGAACTCGTCTCCCCCGAAGTCGTCGCCGCGGGACTTCAGCAGCCCTCGGACGAAGATCAGCAGCCTCCTCAGATCGGGGTCGTCGAGCCGGCGCAGCTCGTTCATGAGCCTGCGGTCTAGTGGCATCGGTTCAGATAATCGCCGGAACGGCGGGAGGTCAACGCCTAGGCCGTATAGCCGAAGAAGAGCTGGCGGCGCTCGGGGTCGCCCAGGGGCGGAAGGCTCTCGGTCGCCACGGGGGCCTCGGCCCGCTCCTTCACGCGATCGAGGAACAGCGGCGGCGTTGCCCTCAGATCCTCGAGGACCCAGCCGCGCGGCGGCGTGAGCTTCCCGGCGCAGCGCGTGCAGAGCACGTACGCGTGCGGCGAGATCTCGGCGGGGGGGTCGTCGAGGACCGCGCGGCGCTCGGAGTAGTCGTATCCCAGGACGGCGGCGCCGGGGCTCCCGCAGCCGGGTTTAGAGCACAGGTTCACGCCGCAGAAGCCTAAGGGAGGCCGCGGCCGAAACCGCGGATTGAGGCGGCTAACGGAGCGGGACGCGCTGGGGGCCGAGCACCTTCGAGAGGATCACGGCCCCGGCCCCGAACGCGACGAGGAAGTACGACAGGCCGAGCCAGGAAGAAGCGGGCGACCCCGTGTTCGGCAGGGGGTCGACGGGAGCGGGGGCCGGGTCGACCGGCACAGTCGGGTCGGTCGGGTTCGCCGGATCGGTCGTGGAGCCGTCGGGCGCGGGAGGCGCGATCAGCGGCGCGAACGGATCGCGGACCCCGGCCGTGTCCTGCGCCGTCGCGGCCGGCGCGGCCGCGATCCCGAGCACGAGCGCGATACCCAGGACACCCAGGAACTTCCTCATGACACAAGAGTACGGCGGCCGTGGATCTATTGCCAGAGCGGCCATCTAGGATCGGGCGATGCCGCTAGCAGAGCTCGGAGACGTCTCGCTCCACTACAAGGACCACGGCAACCCCGGCGCGCCGCCGGTGCTCGGCGTCATGGGCTTCGCTCTCGACCAGCGCTACTGGGCCGCGCAGGTGCCGGCCGTGGTCGCCACCCACCGCTTCGTCACGTTCGACAACCGCGGCGTCGGCCGCTCGACCGGCGACGCGTCGGTCCCGCTCGAGACGATGGCCGACGACGCGGTGCGGCTGCTCGACCATCTCGGGATCGAGAAGACCGTCGTGTTCGGGCTGTCGATGGGCGGGACGATCGCGCAGCACCTCGTGCTCGCGCACCCGGACCGGGTGTCGGCATTGATCCTCGGTGTCACGTGGGCCCGCCCGCTGGAGTTCATGCGCCGCCAGGACGACCTCGCGCGCGTGATCGTCGAGGCGCGCGGCGCCGACGCGCTGTTCGAGGTCGCGCTCCTCCGGATGTTCACGCCGAAGTTCTTCGAGATGGGGGCCGAGGCCCTCGACCGCATGGTCCGTGCGCTGAACGCGCCCGGGGCGCCCGCCGGACCGACCGCCGAGACGCTCCTCGCGCAGATCGACGCGCTGACTAAGCACGACGTCCTCGACCGGCTCCCGTCGATCTCGTGCCCCACGCTCGTGATGGGGGGCAAGCTCGACATGATGGTCCCGGGGTTCGCGGCGGAGGAGATCGCGGAAGCGATCCCGGGGGCCGAGCTCACGATGTTCGAGACCGGCCACGGCTGCATGATCGAGGAGATGACCGACTTCAACGCCCGCGTCGCGGCCTTCCTCGCCGGCCTTCTGTAGCCGATCTTAGGTAACGCCCCGCACCTAAGAAAGTTTTGTAATCCGCACGCGGGGTCAACCGGCAGTCGAGGGTTCGTCCGGGCGCGAAAAAGGCCCGCTGAGCAGGCCCGGAAAAGAAATGTACCCCGCAGTGACTTTCGGCCGAGACCTACTTATCTCTGCGAGGTACCTGAACATCATACGACAGGCCATGACACCGGCGCAAGGCACATAACCGAGAAATGTTCGCGATTCGCGATCTTCCGACCGCGGAGCGCATCCCCCTAGAGGAAGCTGCGCAGGTCCCAGAGCTCGGGATAGAAGCGCTTGTTCAGCGTCGACCGTAGGTAGGGGGCCCCCGTGGACCCGCCGGTCCCGCTCTTCGTCCCGATCTGTCGCTCGACCATCAGGACGTGGCGGCTCCGCCACATGGCGAAGTGCTGGTCGTGCTCGAGCAGGGCCTCGGACAGGTAGAACTCGTCCGCGTAGCTCTCCCGGTCGCGGGCGATCCGCAGCAGCGTCGACCGCCGGACCTCGAGATCGTCCGGGGGCATCGGCAGGCCACGGTCGTCGAGCATCGTGCAGTAGGCGTCCCAGAGCGTCGGCTCGGCCAGCCGCTTCTCGAGCCGCCCTCGTTCCTCGGGAGACGACGCGAGGCGGTCCAGGTACACGGGATCTTTGAGCCCCGAGATGAACTCGATCTCGCGGAACTGCACGGACTGGAAGCCGCTCGCGGGCGCGAGGTGCATCCGGAACTCGAGGAAGTCCTGCGGCGCCATGGTCTCGAGGACCCTGATCTGCGTGACGGCGACCTCTTCGATCGCCATCACGCGCTCGAGCAGGTGCCGTGCCGGCGTCGGACGGCCGGCGATCATCAGGTCGCGGATCGACTCGAGCTCGAAGAGGACCTGCTTGAACCACAGCTCGTAGACCTGGTGCACGACGATGAACAGCAGCTCGTCGTGAGCGGGCGGGTCGGATTCGAGCTCCTGCAGCTGCAGGAGCTCGGGGATCTTCAGGTAGCTGCCGTAGGAGAGCCGCCGGTCCTCTTCACCGAAGCGCGGCGGGCGGCGCGGGTTCGCCTCGGCCGCGGCCGGCCGGCCGTCCGTGGTGTCGGACAGCTAGCCGTCTCCCTTGGGCTTCTTGCCCGAGGGCTTCTCGTCGGAGCCGGCGTCCGCAGCAGCTCGGCGCGTGCCCTCGTTCTCGGCCTCGTCCTCGACGAGCGTCGGGTCGGGGGCCGACGCGTACATCGGGCGCAGCGGCCCTGCGACGACCGAGACGATCGGCACGCCGACGTCGATCATGTCGTAGAGCTCGATGACGTCCTCGTTCGCCATGCGGACGCAGCCGTGGCTCGCGTTGTAGCCGAGCGAGTAGGTCGCGCTCGTCCCGTGGAAGCGGATAGCGGGCGCAGTCCAGTTGATCGCGCGCAGCCCGAGCGGGTTCCCGGGGCCGGGCGGGATCGTCGCCGGCATGTCCGCGCCCCACGTGTCGGGGGCCGGGTTGACCCACGTCGGCATGTAGCGCTTGAGCTCGACCTCGAACAACCCGGTGGGCGTCATGTACTCGGGCTGCCCGGTCGCGACCGTCCACTCGTGCGTGATCTTCTGGTCCTCGTAGAGGTACAGCTTGTTCTCGCCGATCCGGACGAGCAGCACCTGGTCGAAGTCCTCGGTCGTCTTCTCCGGCTTCGTGACCTTGACCTTCAGCGGAACGGACGTCTCGCCGGCGCGGAGCCCCTTCATGAACGCGGAGTGGCTGGCGTCGACGTCCACGCGGCGCCCCTCGCGCGCGTCCACGAACTTCACCCAGCCGCTCGAGTAGTCGAGCGACGCGTCCTGGGCCTCCCGGTTCATCGACGACGCGATCCCCTCCAGGAAGGCGCGGGCCCCCTGGCGCGGATAGCGGATGGCGACGTCGCCCGAGTGGTCGAGGTCGTCGCCGAGCACTCGCATGCGCATCTTCTGGAAGAAGGAGGTCTCGGCGCTCGCCGCGAGCGCGGCCTCGACCGCGCGGCCCGCGGTGCTGGTGGCGCCGATCTTCGCGGGCGTCACCTGCCAGGTCCGGTCCTCCCACTCGACCGTGATCCGGCGCTTGAGCTCGGGCCTCACGGCGGCCCGCACGGCCTCCAGCGCCTCGGCCTCGTTCATGCCCTCGACGTCGACGCCGGCGATCGTGGTGCCCGGCAGCATCCGGCCCTCGTACTCGTTGCTGTAGTCGTACGTGGCGTACGCGGCCCCCGCGGCGCCGAGCACGACCAGGGCCCCGAAGACCGCCAGGACGATCGCCCACGTGCGGCCGAGGTGCGGCATGCGGAACCGGCGGCGTCGTGGGGTCACGTCACCGCTAGTGCCGGTTGGGGTGTTTTGCTCGTTTTCCACAGGCCGCCCATCGTAACGGTGGAGGGGAGATCGCGAAAGAGAACCGAGCGAAGCGCCCATTCCTTCCCGTGTTGCGCCCGCGACGCGACGCCTGCGACCATGAGCGCCATGACCATCTACGAAACCCTGCTCGACGGGCTCGGCAACACCCCCCTGCTCCGCCTCTCGCGCATCGGCCGGGGGCTCGAGTGCCAGCTCGTCGGGAAGCTCGAGCTCCTCAACCCGGGGGGCAGCGTCAAGGACCGGATCGGCATCCGGATGATCGAGGCGGCCGAGAGGGAGGGGAAGCTCCGGCCGGGCGGCACGATCGTGGAGCCCACCTCCGGCAACACGGGAGTCGGCCTCGCGATCGCCGCGGCGATCAAGGGCTACCGGTGCATCTTCACGATGCCGGACAAGATGAGCCAGGAGAAGATCTCGACCCTGCGCGCCTACGGGGCCGAGGTGGTCATCACCCCCACCGCGGTCCCGCCGGAGTCGCCGGAGTCCTACTACCGCGTCGCCGACCGGCTGACCGAGGAGATCCCCGGCGCGTTCCAGCCGAACCAGTACCACAACCAGTCGAACCCGGAGGCGCACTACCACTCGACCGGGCCCGAGCTCTGGGAGCAGACGGAGGGCCGCCTCACGCACCTCGTCGTCAGCGTCGGGACCGGCGGCACCGTGACCGGCTGCGGGCGTTACCTCAAGGAGAAGAACCCCGACGTCCAGATCGTCGGCGCGGACCCCGACGGATCGATCTTCTCGGGAGGGGAGCCCCACCCGTACCTCGTCGAGGGGATCGGCAAGGAGGCGTGGCCCGACACGCTCGACCGCTCGGTCGTGGACCGCTGGATCACCGTGTCCGACCGCGACTCGTTCCTGACGGCGCGCCGCATCACGAAGGAGGAGGGTGTGCTCGCCGGCGGGTCGTCCGGCACCGCGATGTGGGCCGCGCTCGAGGTCGCGCGTGACCTCGGCCCCGAGGCGTTCGTGGTGGTGATCCTCCCGGACTCCGGCAAGAGCTACCTGTCGAAGATCTACAACGAGGGCTGGATGCTCGACCACGGCTTCGTCGACCGGCCCGGCACCGCCGCGCGCATCGCCGAGGTGCTGGCGGACAAGAAGAGCCACGCGGGGGCGGTCCCCGATCTGGTGGCGGTGCCTTCCACGGAGAAGGTCGGCCGGGCGATCGACATCCTCCAGGAGTACGGGATCTCTCAGCTCCCGGTGGCGAAGAACGAGTCGCCGGACGACATCGGCGAGATCGTCGGGTCGATCCACGAACGGTCGCTTCTCGACCGCGTGTTCCGCGACCGTGACGCGATCGGCCGCGACGTCATCGAGGTGATGGACGGGCCGCTGCCGGTCCTCCAGGCGAGCGACGGCGTCGAGGAGATGTTCGCGGGGCTGGCCCGCGGCGCCGAGGCCGTGCTGGTCGCCGAGGGCTCGAGGCCGGAAGGCGTGCTGAGCCGGGCGGACCTGCTGGACTTCCTGGCGCACCAGGCGCGGGGGGCCTAAGCCGAGCTCGTTGAGGAATCCGTTACGGATAGCGCAACGCATTCCTCATGGAGGGGACCCTGGGGGCCGAGCTCCCATTGACATCGCCTTGCTCCGGGCCTACAACGGACCAAGCTCCCAATTCGCGAGGAGGGGTCCATATGGGCGGTTACGCGGACAAGCTCCAAAAGGCGGCGGGGGACGTCCTGCGTCCCGGCGAGACGGTGATCGGAGCAATCCGCACGCAGCCCCGCGGGACCGCGATGGGGGCCGCCGGCGGGATAGTCGGAGCGGTCGCGGTCGGCCACCAGGGAGGAAAGGCGCGCGAACGCGCGACGGAGGGATCGGTGGCCGCTTCGCTGCCGACCAGCCGGTTCGCGCTCGGTCTCACGAACGAGCGCATGCTCGCGTTCAACTACACCGCGATGGGGAAGCCGAAGGACCTCCAGAACGAGGTGCCGCTGGACGCCGTCGTCAACGTCGAGCGCGGAGGAGCGAAGATCACCAACTCGGTCGTCGTGACATTCGGCGACGGCTCGGCCATCGAGCTCGAGACCGCGAAGCTCGAGAAGGTCGACGACTTCATCGACGCGTTCAAGAGGACGAAGGCCGCGACGTAGAAGGGTTACCCCAGGGCGCGGGTTCTCCTTTGAAGCTCGCCCTTGAAGTACCGGCCGTGCGTGGCTTTCAGCGTCTCAATCGAGTCCGACCCCAGCATCACGACCTCGACGTCAGCCTCGTCCCGAAAACGTTCTTCACGATCGAACAGCTCCTTCAGGGCGACGTCCCGTTCGGCCTCGGGGAACTCGACCATCTCGAGGATCTCGCCACGAGGCCTGTCGAAGACGATGACGAACTGCTTCATACGGACTCACCTTCTTCGAGCGCGTCGAGGATGACCGTGAGCGCTCGCCTGAACGATATCTCGTCGTCGTCCACGCGCCGCTTGAGGGCCGTGAACCGGTCAACGGCCACGTCCTCTATCGGAGTGAGATCGGAAGAGGACTCGCCGGCAGGCAACTCGGCAGCGAGAGCCTCCAGCGACGCGCGCAGTCCTTCGTGATGAGCGATGTTCTCCGACAGCGCGATCAAGCCTTCGACGGTTCCCCGACGTGCTGCTTCCCGAGGCATCTCGCCGTACCTGATCCCGCGCCCGAACCGGTCTGCGACCCGCTCCATGACCTCCGCCCATAGATGCTGAAGGGGAGTCCGGACCTGGACCTCAACACGCCGCGTCTGGACACGCGCGACGAGGTGAACGGCGCGATAACCGTGGCTTGGCGTCTCCCTCCGGTCGTAGACCTTCCCACCGAGGCGCGCCGCGATCTTCGAGACGATCGCGTCCTGTTCGTCCAGCGTCACATCCGGCACGATCCTGGTCCCGGCGATGTCCTGGATCGACGTCAGCCGCGTCGTCTCGCGGACGAGCTTGTCGATGATCGTCCCCGGGGTCTTCGTTCGCGAGGTCGGGGAGAAGCCGAGACGTTGCAGCTCGGCTTCGACAACGGTCAGCGCGGGAGTGTGCGCCGCGCGGAACTGTTGCAGGAGCCTGAGGTCGTCGCGCGAAGGCGCGTCTCCGCTCCTGAGCCGTTCGCCGAGCCGGTCAAGCTGCGAATTCGACGGGAGGTTCTCCACGTTCGCCAAGGTAGAACGCGGGTGCGACAGAATCGGGCTCAGCCCAGGGCCCGGTCCAGGTCCGCTATCAGGTCGTCCACGTGCTCGATCCCTACGGAGAGCCGCACGAGCTCCGGCGGGATCTCGAGGCTCGACCCCGCGAGGCTCGCGTGCGTCATCTGGCCGGGGTGCTCGATCAGCGACTCGACGCCGCCCAGCGACTCGGCCAGGAAGAACAGCTTCGTGCTCTCGCAGATCCTGAGCGCCTCCTCCTCCGACGTCGCCTCGAAAGACACCATGCCCCCGTAGAGCGGCGCGCCGGCCGCGGACATCTGCCGCGTCGCGACGTCGTGGGCCGGGAAGTCCTCGAAGCCCGGCCAGTAGACCTTGCTCACCTTGTCGTGCGTGCGCAGCCACGCCGCAACGGCGGCCGCGTTCTCCGAGTGCGCGCGCATGCGCAGCCCGAGCGTCTTCAGCCCCCGCAGCAGCAGCCAGCTGTCGAACGGGCCCGGCACCGGCCCGACCGCGTTCTGCAGGAAACGGAGCCGCTCGGCGAGGCCGTCGTCGTCGGTCGCGACCGTTCCCATCAACAGGTCCGAGTGCCCGCCGAGGTACTTCGTCGCGGAATAGACGACCGCGTCGGCGCCGTGCGCCAGCGGGAGCTGCAGGTACGGCGTCGCGAACGTGTTGTCGACCACGACGGTCGCGCCGGCGGCGTGGCCCACCTCGGCGAGCATCGAGATGTCGAGGATCTTCAGCAGCGGGTTCGTCGGCGTCTCCGCGATCAGGAGCGCGGCCCCCCCTTCGACTGCGGCCTCTACCGACGCACGGTCGGTCATGTCGGCGATCGCGTAGCGCAGCCCGAGGTTCGCCAGCACCTTGTCGAACAGCCTGTAGGTGCCGCCGTAGACGTCGTCCGGAATCACGACCTTGTCTCCGTGGTTGCACATGAGAGCAAGGGTCGTTATGGCCGCCATGCCGGAAGCGAACGAGATCGCGTGCTCGGCCTGCTCGAGCGCGGCAAGACAGATATCGAGCGCACGCCGGGTCGGATTGTCCGTTCGGGAGTATTCGAAACCTTTGTGCCTCGCTACAGCTTCCTGCACGTATGTCGATGTTTGATAGATCGGGACTACCGCAGCTCCCGTGGTCGGGTCGGGATCCTGGCCTGCGTGAATTGCGTATGTCTCGAAACGCATAGGGTCTGATGTCATCTGATCTCCGACGAGGGGGCGAGTGAGCTGAGGGACTTGGATACCACGGGCGGGGGCAGCGCTCGTGTTGCTATCGCAGGGCAGTGGCGCAAGGACGCGGGCAAGTTCCCCCTCCTGTACGCACGCGCGATCCAGCTGGCCGGCGGCTCTCCGTACGTCCTCTCGACGTTCGAGATGCCTCCCACCGAAGAGGTCCTCGACGACGTCCCCCTGACGACGGGCATCGACCCCTACGACCCCACCGGGCTCGACGGCGCGAGCGCGCTGCTGCTGCCGGGTGGCGGTGACATCGACCCCGAGTGGTACGGCTGCGCGCGGCACCCGAAGACGCACGGCGTCAGCCACCGGCGCGACCGGTTCGAGCTGACGCTCCTCGCGGAGGCTCTCGACCGCGACATGCCGGTGCTCGCGATCTGTCACGGGATGCAGCTGCTCAACGTGCACCTCGGCGGGACGCTCGACCAGCACCTCGCCGACCGTCCGCAGCGGCTGCAGCACGACCGCGACATGCCCCGGGCCGAGCCCGCGCACGGCATCCGCATGAACGAGCGCAGCCCCCTCGCCAGCATCATGGACGGCGCGTCCGCGCCGGTGAACTCGCACCACCACCAGGGCCTCGACCGCGTCGGTCAGGGCCTCCAGGAGATCGCGTGGGCCGAGGACGGCGTGCTCGAGGGCGTCTACTGCACCGACCGCAGCTGGGTCGTCGGCGTGCAGTGGCACCCGGAGGCGATGGCCGCAGTCGACCCGAGGCAGCTGGCGATCTTCGAGGACTTCGTGTCGGCGGCAGAGTCGCACGCAGCCGCACCGAGAGGGCTGCGCTCCGCGCAATCTGCTTAGCGGGATCGCAAGCGATCCCGCCCGATGCGGGCTCTCGCGCCGCTCAACGTCGTCGCCTTCGGCGACGGCCGGGCTAGTCGGGTAGCGGCAGGCCCATCAGGCTCGCCACGTCACCGGCGCCTCCAGAGTACGAGAACCGCTCCGCCACCACCGGTCCCGTCGCGGTCACCAGGACCGCCGTCGGCGCCCCCGCGGTGAGGTCGCTCAACGGGACCCTCAGCCGCGCACCGCGCGACAGCGGGACGTTCCGCAGGGCCCGCGGCCGCAGCGTCCGGCCGTCCGCGCGCATGATCTCGAGCGTTACCTGGACGTCCATCGGACCGGGGTTCAGCAGCACCGCCGAGTCCGTGTCCGGCCGCGACGTCGCCGGGCCGAGCAGCCACCGTTTCACGGGCACGGTCGCGCCGATCTCCGACGCGACCCCGTCGAGCTCCTCGGTCGCGTAGAAGACCGTCCGCTCGGCCACCACCGGCACGGCGTTCACCGACCGGATCACGGCGCTCACGCCGGCCGCCTCGCCCCCGGGGAGCATCGACTGGTCGATCGGGATCGAGATCGTCGAGCGCGGAGGCACCGCCATCCCCGTGAGGGCGGCGACCTGCTCGGTGCGTTCGGCCGTCGCGAGCGAGACGTCGACCAGGGCCTCCTGCGAGCCGGGGTTCATCACGATCAGGCGCTCGTCGATCCCCTCGCCGACGGCCCCCTCCGGGAAGTGCCACACGTCGCTGGTCGCGGTCGCCCCGAGCGTGAACTGGACGCCCGACGGCTTCTCCTCCGGCTCCGCGATCGACAGGCGCCATGCGACGATCCGCCCCCGGACGGCGCTGACGACCGTGCCGAGCACCTTCTGCTGCTCGGACACGAACTTGTTGATCTCGACCGTGAACGAGCTCTCCGACGGCACCGCGACGTCCGACAGCCCCGCCTTCGAACGCTCGCCGGCCGGAGTCAGCAGCGACACGCTCACGACCGCCTCGTCGGGGAACGGGTTGTAGATGAGCATGCGCTGGTCGTGCGTGACGGTGGAGTTGCCCTCGGGGAAGTACCAGCGCGTGGACGCGCGGCGCGCGCATCCCGCGGCCCCCACACCGCCGACCGGATCCTCGATGCTCGTCACGGCAGTCGCCTCGATCGAGCCGCCGTACCCGACGACGTCCGACGCACCTGCGGTCGGAGGCTTGTGCTCGAGGATCGAACCAGGTGCGAGCTCCTCGCGTTCCTCCGAGCCCGGCTCCACGCCGACGGCGATCGGTTCGTCCCCGCCCGTCGCCGCGGTGAGGGAGACACGCGACGCGGGCTTGCCGAGCGACGGAGGACAGAAGACCGCGCGTGCGGAGAACTCCGGCTCGGCCCGCGCTTGCACGACGCCCCCGACGTCGGGACCCCACGAGTCGAGCGCGACGCCCCCGAAGAGGAACAACGCGATGACCACGGCGACGACGCCCTCGCCGGAGCGGGCGCTCACGAGGCGCTCCCGCGATGGGTCAGCGGGCCGCGGTGGCCTCCCGCTCGCGCGGGCACTCGCTTAGCGCGCGAGAACGCCGCGCCGAGCGTCACGATCCACGCAAGTGCGGCGCCGACCAGCCACGCGACGTGGGACAGCTCGCGCGGGAACCCGACGGTGAGCGGGCCACTGACCGAACCGGGAAGCGTGAACGCATTGCCCCAGCCGCCGTCCGCACGCTCCAGGCGGACCCCGCCGACGGTCGCCTCCCATCCCGGATGCGCGGCCTCCGCCAGGAACAGCGTTCCCGGGCCGGTCACGCGGCGCGCCTCGAAGCGCGACGGCGAGACGGAAGAGGCCGTGTACGTCCTCACCACCTGCGTCTGCGGGACGAGGGACGGGTCTCGCTCCGCCACGGCCGCCACGGGATCGGGGGGCTCCCCGTACACCGCGGCGCGTGAGAGCGCCGCCTGGTTCTCGAGCAGCAGGTAGCGCTCCTCCGTCCGGATCAGGCCGAGGTCCCGCTGGTCGAGCCACGGCCGCGCGCCGCCCCCGCGCTCGAGGACGACGAACCGGACGTTGAAGGCGCCGAGGAGGCTCCCTCCCCGGTCGGTCGTGCCCTCCTCGATCGACGCGACGACCGAGTCGAGAGCGCGGTGCGCCGGCGGCGACGCCTGCTGGAACAGGTCGCTCAGCACCTGCCCGCGGGACCCGGTGAGGAAGTGATTGTCGAGGGGGCGCGCCGCGCTGAGCCCTCCGCTCTCCCACGCCTCGCCCTCCCACAGGACGCGGAACTCGCCGGTCTGGCGCGCCTCCGCCTCGAGCAGCGCGCCGACTTGGGCGACGTCTTCGGAGATGCCCCGCCCGGCGCCGCCACCCGGCTCCCACTCGCCGTGCCACAGCGCGGGCGCCAGCCCCGCGCCCATGAGGACGACCGCGGCCGAGACGGCCGCGAGCGTCGCGGCATGCACGAGCCCGAGACCGCGGCGAGGGAGGTCGAGCCGGAAGGCGCCGACCGCGACTCCGGTCAGCCCGGCGAAGGCCAGCGACGCGAGGACCCCCGCCTCCGTCGGCGACGCGACCGGGGGCCGGATCAGCCCGGCCGCGACGGACGCGATCACCCCGCCGCTCAACACGACGAGGCTCCACAGCGCGAGCGCGAGCCGGCGGCGCTGGCCCTCCCCGACGAACACCGCGACCAGGCCGAGGGCGGTCAACGCGAGGCCGAACAGCGCGGGCCCCTCGGGCGTCTGGCCCAGGAGGACGCTCGCCATCCCGTGCTCGCGGAAGCCCGCGGCGTACGACCTCCAGGTGTCGTCGCCGAACAGGAGCTGCAGAGGAGCCCCCTCCTCGAGCCACGTCGCGCTCCACGGCAGCAGGACGACCCACGACAGCACGAGCGCGATGAAGCATGCGGTGAACCCGCGCAGCGGCCGTCCCGCCGGGTCCATGAGGCGCCGCGTCACCGTGAGGACCGCGGCGCACGCGAGGTAGAGGAGCAACGACCCGGGGACGAACGCCGCCGAGACCGCGGCCCCCAGGACGATCCGCGCGACCGCGCGGCCCCGGTTCCAGCGCGGCGGCTTGACCCAGCCGATCAGCTGCAGCATCGCGGCGATCACGAAGGGAGCCGCGGCGCCGAAGAACAGCGCGCCGAGCGCGCCCGTGCGCACGCCGGAGTAGCCGACGGAGCCGAGCGCGTAGGCGAGGCCGGCCGCGAAGCGCGCGGGGCGGTCGACCATGTCCGAGACGAGATGGTGCATCCCGACGAACGCGACGAGCCCGAGGCCGAGCACGAGCATCTTCTGCGCGACGCCGGCCGCGCCGAGCGTCAGGGGGGCCGCGAACCCGAGCAGGGCGAACGCCGGCACGGGCGTGGCCTCCTGCCCGAGCCCGACGCTCCGCCACGGCGTCGCCCATGCCCGCCACAGCCCCGTGACGCGCTCGGGGAACGGCAGCAGCTCGCCTATCGCGGCCGGAGGCGACAGCAGGAAGTCGCGGAACCCGAGGAGGAACGCGAGCAGCCCGACGACGAGGAGCGCGCCGGCGAGCCCTCGCAGCTTGTTCGTGAGCGCACGCGCCTGGCCGGTGCGGCGCGAGAGGAGCTCGGTCCTCCGCCCCCACACGTGCTCGAGCCTGTCGGCCTGGTGCCCGATGTAGGCGCGCACGCGCGTCGACTCCCGGACGGTGAGGCGCCTGAGCTTGCGGTCCGGGACCTTCCGGTGGCGCTGCACGCGCGACCTCTCCGCCACGGTCTGCGGCAACGTCGCGAGATTCCATCCGAGAGCGCGCGCGAGGTTCCAGATCTCGCGCGGCTGCCTCAGGATCACGAACCCGAGCATCTCGACGAGCGTCAGCAGAAGGAACTGCGGGATCAGCGCGATGAGGCGCAGCCCGGACGCGCTCTTCGTCACCGCGCGCAGGCGATTGCGCCGGATGTAGTAGCGCGACGGCTCGAACGGCGACCGCCGCTCGCCCTTCGCGAGCGCGATCGCGTGCCGCGCCTTCGCCAGCGGCTCGACCCGGACCGCGTATCCCGCGACGCGCGCCCTCCAGCAGAGGTCGAGGTCTTCGGAGAACGCCCGCATGCGCGCGTCCCACCCGCGCAGCCGGCGGAACACCTCCTGGCGGATCATCATGCACGTCGAGGTCACGTAGAAGACCTCGTGGGAGGCGTCGTGCTGCCCGAGGTCGATCTCGCCCTCGTCCAGCCCCTTGTAGGGATAGCCGAACCTGTCGGTCGCCATCCCGATCTCCTCGAGCCGGTCGGGGTCGTCCCACGCGACGATCTTCGGGCCGACGATCGCGGTCGTCGCGTCCGCGAGCACGCGCGCGACCATGCGCTCGACGGAGTCCTCGGTCAGCGCCGCGTCGTCGTGGATGAACAGCAGCAGGTCGGCGTCGGTCCGGACGCGCGCGAGCGCCCAGTTGATCGCCCCCCCGAAGCCCAGCGGGCGCGGCGTCCGCAGGTACCCCCACCGCCGGCGCTTGAGGTGGCGCTTCGCGATTCGTTTGAGCGCCGGCGTCTGCTTCGAGTCCGGCGACGCGTCGTCGACGACGAGCACGTCGAGCACGGGATACGTCTGGAGGTTCAGCGACACCAGGCAGTCGCGCAGCCACGTGCGGCCGGAATGCGTGACGACGATCGCGAGCACGCTGGGGAGGCCGGCCGGCGCGGTCGGCTCCTCAGGGCGCGTCTGTGTCTGTCCGGCGGCAGTGGTCATAGGTAGGAGCGGTGCCCTTACGCCGGCAGCCCGTCGGCAGCCGGGGCTGCAGGCGGGACCGGTTCGTACAACGTGTTCCGGCGCACGGGCGTACGCCCGATGGAGCGTATCAAGCGCTCCATCTCGGGAGGCGTCAGCTCCTGTCCGTGGGAGGCTCCGGCAGCGCGCGAGATGTTCTCGTTCATCAGCGTCCCACCGAGGTCGTTCGCGCCGGCGCGCAGCGCGAGGGCGGCCCCCTCGATTCCCATCTTCACCCAGGACACCTGGATGTTGCGGATCCGGCCGTGCAGGGCGATCCGCGCGACCGCGTGCATCTTCAACGTCTCCGCGAACGTCGGCCCGCGCCGCGCCTTGCCCTTCAGGTAGATCGGAGCGGCCATGTGCACGAACGGGAGCGGGACGAACTCGAACAGGCCCTCGCTGCCGTCGGCCACGAGGTCGTCGTGGAGGTCGCGGAGGACCTGCAGGTGGCGCGCCCAGTGGCGCGGCGCCTCGACGGTGCCGAACATGATCGTCGCGTTCGACCGCAGCCCCACCGAATGAGCGACGCGGTGGACGTGGCACCAGCCCGCGGTGTCGATCTTGTCCGGGCAGATCAACGCGCGTATCTCGTCGTCGAGCACCTCGGCAGCCGTGCCCGGCAGCGTCTTCAACCCCCCGTCGCGCAGCCGCACGAGGAAGTCGCGCACGTCGACTCCCAGCGTTGCCGCGCCCTGTTGCACCTCGAGCGCGGTGAAGCCGTGGACGTGCATCCCCGGCACGGCCTCCCTCACCGCGCGCAGGTACGCGACGTAGTCGTCGCCGGTGAACGACCCGTGGATCCCGCCCTGCATGCAGACCTCGGTCGCGCCGCGGTCCCATGCCTCGCGCGCTCGCTCTGCGACCTCCTCCGGCGTCAGCAGGTACGGCGCGCCGCGCAGGTTCAGCGACGCGGGGCCCTTGGAGAACGCGCAAAAGCCGCACCGGTAGTAGCAGGTGTTCGTGTAGTTGATGTTCCGGTTCACGACGTACGTAACCGCGTCTCCGACCGTCGTCCGCCGCAGCTCGTCCGCCACCGCGTACAGCCGCTCGGCCTCTGCGCCATGAGCGGTAAACAGCAGCGCGACCTCGTGCTCCGCGAGCTCCTCGCCCGCGGCGGCGCGGTCGAGCGCGGAGGCGAGCGCCGGTCTGACGACCCGCCCGGGCACGCGCCACGCGCCGTCCGCCGCGGCCTCGACGGCCGCGATCTCCGCCGCGTCGGGCGGCTCGTCGCCGCCGGACACCCACGCCGTCGTCCGCCGGTAGCCGCAGGCGTCGGTGGCGTCGAGGACGCGGGGTGCGAGGACCGGGTCGACCCACTCGGCGAGGGCCGCGGGCTCGGCGCAGTAACGCGGGTAGGCGGCGAGGCGCTCGACGAGCCTGAAGCCGCGAGCCGCGGTCGTCTCCTCGAGCCGGGCGAGGTGCGGCCACGGCTTCTCGGGGTTCACGTGGTCCGGGGTCACCGGCGAGACGCCGCCCCAGTCGTTGACCCCCGCGTCGAGGTAGGCACCGTAGTCCTCGGTGAGGTTCGGCGGCGCCTGCACCGCGACCTCTTCCGGCAGCACCAGGCGCGCGAGCGCGACCGCCAGCAACATCTCGTCGAGAGACGGCTCGGGATGCAGCGCCATCGCCGTGTCCGCCTTGGCGCGGAAGCTCTGGACGATGACCTCCTGCACGTGGCCGTGGCGCTCGTGCGAATCCCTGATCGCGAGCAGCGCGTCCACGCGCTCCTCGTACGTCTCGCCGATGCCGACGAGGATCCCCGTCGTGAACGGGACGCGCGCGCGGCCCCCGGCCTCGAGCGTCGCGAGCCGCACGGACGGCTTCTTGTCCGGCGCGCCGAAGTGCGCCATCCCGCGGCCGAGCAGCCTCTCGGACAAAGTCTCGAGCATCGTCCCCTGGCTCACGGTCACGGGGCGCAGGGCCAGCGCCTCCTCGTACGTCAGCGCGCCGGGGTTCGCATGCGGCAGGAGGCCGATCTCCTCCAGCACCGCGCGGCAGGCCTCGACCAGGTAGGAGATCGTCGAGTCGTGCCCGAGCGCGTCCAGCTCGGCGCGCGCCTCGCGCCACTTCCGCTCGGGCTTGTCGCCCAGCGTGAAGAGCGCCTCGGCGCACCCCGCGTCGCGACCGGCGCGTGCGATCGCGAGCACCTCCTCGATCGTCAGGTACGCGTTCTCCCCCGGGCGCGGTGGATGGGCGAACGTGCAGTAGCCGCACGAGTCGCGGCACAGCTTCGTCAACGGGATGAAGACCTTCTTCGAGAACGTGACGACCGGTCCGGTCGCGGCGTCGCGCTTAGCGGCCGCAGCCGCGATCACCGTCGGGGGGTCGTCGCGTGCGAGCGATGCGAGAGCCCGGACCTCGGAGTCGCCGAGGCGTCCGCCGCCGGACGCGCGCGCCGCCAGCTCGTCCAGTCGGCTCATGGGGGCAGGCTACTGCGTTCCCCCCGGCTTTCGCGCCGGTGGTCTGCGCGTGCTCCGATGGCGGTGGCCGGCGTCAGTTCTCTGCTTGCAGCGCGCACGAGAAAGCTTCGGTCGCGGCAAGGTCTCCCGCAGACGGACGGCTCTCCCGAGGGAGGTCCACCCCCATCTTCGTGACCGCCTCGGCAACGTCGTTCGCTGCGACGATGACGATCGCTCCCGATGGAGGCCTCGTCGGGTCGGTGGTCGTAGCCCACAGGCCGATGCCTTTGCCGCCGATGTCACCCGACAGGAACCACACCTCGTTCGACGCGAACACGGGCGCGCCGGGGCCGCCCGGGTATGCCTCCGATTGCGCGACGAAAGCGGGACCCAACCGGCGGCCGTTCAGCGCGGAGGCGATGTACTGATCCACGAACCGTGGGTGCGGCGAGGTGCAGTCGAGGAAGTCTTCCTGGTCGTCGGACTGAGCGGGAAGCCGTTCCGGCTTGGGCGTCGCTTTCTCGGGCGCGGACGAGGGTGCAGGAGCCTCACGGGAGGCGGTCTTCTCCGACGGCTCCTTCGGCAGTACGCAGATCCCCAGCGAGAGCAAGACACAAGTGCCGAAGACGACCTTGTGCCAAGTTTTCCAGCGCGATTCGGGCAACGTCGACCTCCGCGTCCACCGCCTCCGGCCGGTGACGAACGTGCCGGAGGCTCCCAGCGGCGGACGTTACTAGACTGCGTCGCGGTGAACGTCACTGCGATAAGCGGAGGAGTCGGCGCGGCGAAGCTCCTCGTCGGCTTCGGGCGCGCCCTCGGAGGCCCCGGCCTCACCGCCGTCGTGAACACCGCCGACGACGAGGTGATCTACGGCGTGCACGTCTCGCCCGACGTCGACATCGTCACCTACTGGCTCGCCGGGATCGCCGACACGCAGCGCGGATGGGGCATCGCCGGCGACACGTTCAACGTCGTCGAGGGCCTGCGCGAGCTCGGCGACGAGGCGTGGTTCAACCTCGGCGACCGCGACTTCGCGACGTGCCTGCTGCGGACGCTGATGCTCTCGTCGGGAGCGACGCTCAGCGACGCCACCGCGCACGTAGCCCGCGCTCTCGGGCTGATCCCGGCCGTGCTCCCGATGACCGACGACCGCGTGCGCACGCGCGTCGAGTGCGCGGACGGACGGACGCTCGCGTTCCAGGAGTACTTCGTGCGCGAGCGTTGCGCCCCCGAGGTGACCGGCGTGGCGTTCGAGGGGGCCGAGTCGGCGCGTCCGGCCCCCGGCGTGCTCGACGCGATCTCCGGAGCGGACGTCCTCGTGATCTGCCCGTCGAACCCGCTCGTGTCGACGGCGCCGGTGCTGGCGGTGCCGGGCGTCCGCGACGCGGTCGCGGCCCACCCGTTCGTCGTCGCGATCTCGCCCATCGTCGGCGGCTCGGCGCTGAAGGGGCCGGCGGACAGGATGCTCGTCTCGACCGGCCACGACTCGAGCGCGGCCGCGGTGGCGCGCCTGTACGCGGACCTCTGCGACCACTTCGTCGTCGACCAGCGCGACGCGGGCGAGGTCGAGGCCGTCGAGGCCCTCGGGATGTCCTGCACCGCGGTCGACACGGTCATGACCGACGGGACGGCGTCGGAGAAGCTCGCACGCTACGTGCTGGGGCTCAGGTGACCGAGCTGCGGGTGCTGCCGGTCCCCGGGCTACCGGAGATCGCGCCCGGCGACGACCTCGCGTCGCTGATCGCGGGGGCCGTGGCGCTCGAGGACGGCGACGTCGTCGTCGTGACCCAGAAGGTGGTCTCGAAGGCCGAGGGGCGGATCGTTCCCGCGGAGGAGCGCGCCGCCGCGGTCGCCGTAGAGGCGAAGCGCGTGCTCCGGCGTTCGGGCGACATGGTTATCGCCGAGACCTCGCATGGGTTCGTGTGCGCGAACGCCGGGATCGACGCGTCGAACGTGCCCGGGGACGACGTCGTGCTCCTCCCCCTCGACCCGGACGCATCCGCGCGCCGGATCCGGTCGAGTCTCGCCGCGACCGCGCGGGTCGACGTCGCGGTGATCGTGAGCGACACGTTCGGCCGCGCGTGGCGGCTCGGGCAGACGGACGTCGCCATTGGCGTCGCCGGCATCGACCCGTTCGTGGACTACCGCGGCACGACCGACATGCAGGGCCGTGAGATGAGCGCGACGCGCATCTGCGTCGCGGACGAGATCGCGGGGGCCGCGGAGATCGTCATGGGCAAGAGCGACGGCGTGTGCGCCGCGATCGTCAGAGGCGCCCGCGTGGTGCGCGGGCGCGGCGCCGCCACGCAGATCGTGCGGCCCCCGTCCGAGGACCTGTTCCGGTGACGTTCGCCGAGGCCGTCGCGGCCCGGCGGAGCATCCGGTCGTTCGAAGACCGCCCCGTCCCGCGCGACTCGGTCCGGCGGGCGATCGCGCTGGCGGTCCAGGCTCCCGCGCCCCATCACTCGGCCCCCTGGCGCTTCTCGCTCGTGGAGGAGCGCGCCGACAAGGACGCGTTCTCGCGCGCGATGGGTGCGGCGTGGCGCGACGACCTCACCTCCGACGGCCTGCCGCCGGAGAAGGTCGACTCGATCCTGTCGCGGTCGCATGGGCTGCTGACGTCGACGCCGCTCCTCACCGTCTGCTCCGCCGACATGTCCCGCGCCCACAGCTACCCCGACGAGCGGAGGCGGCTCGCCGAGTGGAGCCTGTTCGCGCACGCCACCGGCGCCGCTCTGCAGGTGTACATGGTCGCTCTCGCCGAGGAGGGAATCGCGTCGTGCTGGATCTCGGCGCCCGTCTTCTGCCGCGACGTCGTGCGGGCTCACCTGGCGCTTCCGGAGGCCGTCGAGCCGCAGGCCCTCGTGCTCGTCGGGTACCCCGCGGCGGACTACGTTCCGAGGGAGCGGCCGCCCGCGGACGCCGACGACTACATCGTCACGTCCTGATAGCCTCCGTCAACTATGGCAGACGAACCCACCAGCAAGAAGCTCCTCGAGAAGCAGCAGCGCCGTGCGGCCGAGGAAGAGCGCCGCCGGGAGCAGCAGAAAGCCGCGCGCAAGCGCAACCTCATCACGCTCCTGATCGCGGTCGTGATCATCGCGATCATCGCCACGCTCGTGATCCGGGACCGCGAGAGCCAGAACGTCGCCGCCGCGGGCGTCGACCCGAAGGCCGCCGGCTGCACCGAGATCGAGGAGCACGAGGAGGAGGGGGCCGAGCACGTCGACACTGAGCCCGTCTACCAGACGAACCCTCCGACGTCGGGCGACCATCTGCAGACGCCGGCGCAATCGGGCTTCTTCGACGAGCCGGTCCGCACGGGCGCGCTCGTCCACAACATGGAGCACGGCCAGATCATCTTCTGGTACGACCCGGACGCCCCGCAGAAGACGCTCGACTTGATCGAGGCCGTCGTCGAGCAGGAGCCGGTGGCGACGATCGCCGTCCCGTGGGACGAGCTCGAGGGGTCGTACAACTTCGCCATGACGGCGTGGGGGGCCGCACAGCACTGCCGGGAGGTCTCGCAGGAGGTCGTCGACGCGTTCCGCGAGCGCTACCAGGGCCGGGGGCCGGAGCAGATCCCGGGCATCGAGACCTTCGAGGCCTGATCCCTCAGCAACACGCCCGATCGGCGGCCTGTGGCGCCGCGATCACCGGGAGGTCGCGGGAGCCCGCCCCATATACTGAAAACCGACGCTTTCACCAACGCAGCGGGGGTAGCGGTTCATGACGATCACGCCTGACGACTTGATAAGCAAGACCTTCAACATGACCCTGCGCCGGGGTTATGACAAAGAGGAGGTCGACGCTTTCCTGATCGAGCTGGCGGAGGACTACCGCACCGCTCTCGCCCGCGCGGGCGCCGGTGGAGGGGGCCGGGCCGCCGGGGGTGGCGACCCGTTCGCCGCGATGGGCGAGGAGGTCACCGCCGTCCTCCGCACGGCCAAGGAGTCGGCCGAGGCCCTCCGGAAGAAGACCGAGGAAGAGGCCGAGGGCATCCGCCGCCGCGCCGCCGACAAGGCGATCGAGGTCCGCAAGCAGGCCCAGGACCAGGCGACGTCGCTCGTCGAGAACGCGAAGAAGAAGGCCGAGCAGCTGACGCAGGACGCCGACCGCTACTCGACGGAGACGCGGACGAAGGCGGACCGCGACGCCAACGAGGCGCGCAGCCAGGCCGAGCGGTACGCGCAGGAGCTGCGGAACAAGGCCGACCGCGAGGCCGCGCAGGTCCGGAGCGACGCCGACCGGTACGCGCAGGAGATGCGCAGCCAGGCCGATCGCGAGTACCAGGAGATCAAGATCAAGGCCGAGAGGGAGCAGCGCGCGATCCTCGAGGACGCCACGAAGCGGCACGAGGCCCTGCTCGCGCACGAGCGAGAGCTGCGCGACCGCATCGCGGGCGTGGAGCGTGCGCTTCAGGCGGTCCAGAGCGAGCTGGGCGCGGCCGCGCCGGCGGCTGCCACGGGTTCCTCGTCGGGGACGAAGAGCGGCCGGAAGCCGACGAAGGCCGCGGCCCCCGAGGACAAGGACGCGGCACCCGTGCAGCAGGCGATGGAGCCCGAGCCCGCGGAGGCGGCGCCTGCCGCGGCCGCGTCGTCCGACGCGCCGGGGGCCGAGCTCGAGAACGAGGGCCCGTGGCTCCTCGACATGGTCACCGACGACGCCGCCGACAAAGAGCCCTCTAAGTAGCTCCGGCTCCTTCCCACATGGACACGCCCTCGTCTCCCGACGCGCTGACACAAGCGTGGCGCGCCCTGGTCGAATCGATCAAGAGCGGCGACAGCGCTCTAGGTGAGCGCCTGTTCCTGCTCGGTGCCGGCCCCGTGCCCGTGACGGGTGCGGCCGGCGGAGCACTCACGCTGACGAGCGACGGCGGCGTCGTGCTCGTCGTCGGCCTCGCCGAGGCGCCGGCCTCAGCCGCGGCCGAGATCGCCCGCCAGCTCGACGGGATCGAGCGCCTGGCGGGGACGAAGCTCCGGGAGGCCGGGGTCGACCCCGCCTCCGGCGGAGGCCTGACGCAGCGACACGCCGCGTTCTTCGGCCTGTCCGACCCCGTGGCCGAGCTCAACACCTCCCAGCGATGCATCGTCGTGCTGCCCGAGGGGGCGGACGACACTGCGACTGAGGCCCTGCGGACGGAGCTCGGCGACCGCCTTGCCGGCGTCTTCGCCGCGGGGGCCGCCGGCGTCACGGCGCTGGGCGGAGCCGTCGCCGAGGCGCCCGAGGCGGAGATAGTCCTCGAGCCGGAGGCCGAGGAGCCCGGGGCTGAGCCGGAGCCGGAAGCCATGCAGCCGGAGGCCGAGGCCGAACCAGAGGTCGAAGCCGAGCCGGAAATCGAGGCCCCCGAGGCGGAGCCCGACGTCGAAGTCGAGGCCGAGGCCGAGGCCCCCGAAGCCGAGGCCGAAGCAGAGGCGGAGGCCCCCGAAGCCGAGCCCGAGCCCGAAGAAGACGTCACCGACGCCGGCGCCGAGGGTCCCGCCGCGATCGAGGCGGCGCTCGACGGCGCCCCCGCTCCGGAGACCGACGAGGCCACGGCGGAGGATGACACCGCCGCGACGGTCATCGTCGAGACGGCGACCGGGCAGCCGGTGGAGGTCTTCGACGCGTACCTCTCCGACGAGTCCGCGACCGTCATCACCGAGGAGTCGGACCACGTCGAGAGGACGGGCGTCGCCGCGTGGCCGATCGGGAACTGGATCGGGCTCTCCATGGTCGTGCTCGGGATCGTCCTCGCCGTCATCGGCGTGATGAGCCTGCGCGACTCGGACACCGCCGAGGACACCGAGCCCGCCGGTGAGGTCAACCCGCTCATCAGGACCGTCGCAACCAACGTGCCCCCCGACGCGACGCACGGGCGGTGGATCGGGCAGCAGCGCGCGGTCACGCTGAGCGACGGCACGCTCGTGTTCGTCTACCCGACCGAGGACGCGCTGAACGTGGTGAAGGACGAGACGAACGGCGGGGAGTCGTGGGGGGAGCCGTTCTCGTTCACTGAGGTGCAGCCGGTCTCGCTGTCGGTCGACGTCGACTCGAAGGACCGACTCCACATCGCCTACAGCGACGGCGCATCCGTCAACTACGTGCGGTTGAAGAACAAGCCCACCGCGTGGAAGCCCAGCCGCGTGATCCGGCTCGACGACGGGACGACGAGCCTGAACGTCGACGTCGCGTGGGACGAGCAGAACCAGACGGCACACGTCGTGTGGGTGCAGCAGAGCGACGAGGGCGAGGCCCCCGCGTGGGCGGCGCTGACGAACGAGGACGGGATCCACCGGTCCGCAGAGGGGATCCTGGCGGACCCGGGGATGGACGTGCCCGTGCTCGCGAACGTCGCAGCCGACGGACGCTCGTCGCTGCTCGTCACGTTCCGGCGCGGCGACCAGACGACCGGATGGACCACGCGCTACTCCGAGGGACGCGCTGAGGACGGCACGTGGCCGTTCCACGAGGAGGAGGTCGTGCCGCTCGATGCTTTCGTGGGAGCGGCCGACGTGGTCTACGACCGGCAGAAGACCGCTCACCTCGTGCTGCGCGACAGCACGAACTTCGCGCTGACGTACTTCACCAAGAGGCAGAACGAAGGATGGACACAGCCCGAGGTCGCGCACGAGGGGACCGAGGTGACCGCGGTCGAGTTCCCCGCCCTGTCGACGAACGCCGGCGACGGGTACGTCTACCTGTTCTTCCAGACCGACGAGTTCTGGCCCGCCGGCGAGGTCGCGTACGTCGTGAGGACCGAGGAGGGTTGGTCGGAGCCGTTCGACATCGTCAGTGACGCCGACGCTCCCGAGGGGGCCCAGTACCCGGTGGCGCCCGACCGCGTGGACGAGCAGGCGCTGGTGTTCTGGACCAAGACCGCCGAGACCTACGAGGTAGACACCACGCCGGTCCAGGCGCCCTGATGTTCTAACGGGGCCGCAAGCGGCCCCGTCCTATGCGGATTCCTCGCCTCTTGGCTTCGTCGCCTCCGGCGACGGTGGGGTTCAGGCGCCGACTAGAAAAGCCACGGGAACCAGGTCTCTAATTTGCCGTGGAACTCCGGCGAGACGTACCACCCGTCTAGCTCCGGGAGCATGACCGCGAACACCACGGCCGCGGCCCCCATCACCATGCCCGCCTCGTACTTCCCCACCCTCGACCCCCGCGCCTGGCTCGCCACCGCCCACGCCAGCGCGATCGCAAGGAACGGCACGACCGGCAGGTAGTGGTAGAGGAACGCGGCGCGGCTCACCAGTACCCACGGGAGGTACTGCACGAGCGCCACGAGCGGGAGCACCGCGACGGCGACGAGCCGCTTCTTCCACGCGGTGCGCGCCGCCGCCAGGACCCCCCAGAGACCGCCGATCAGCACGACGGGGTTGGCGATCGCCCAGATCGCCGCGTTCTCGGTGCCCGACGAGCTTCCGTACAGCGCGACGGCGCGGTGGCCTACGGGCCAGCCGTACCACGGCGAGGAATACGGGTGCCCCTCCTTCAGCGTCGCGTGGTAGTCGTACATCGCCTTCTGGAGCTGGACGAGGTCGATCGGCGAGTGGTCGAGCGCGAGGTACGGGACGTACGACGCGACGTAGATGCCGAGCGGCAGGAGGACGACCGCGGCGACGATCGCGATCCGGGCGGCCCCCGGAGCGCGGAAGAGCGCGCCGATGCCCCGCTCGCGGCGCGCTGCCACGTCGGCGACCATCAGGAACGAGATCGCCAGGAACGAGTACACGCCGACCCACTTCGTCGCTATGGCGAGCCCCAGGAACACACCCGTCCCGACGAGCCACGCGAGCCCGAGACGCCGGGTGCCCCCCTTCCTGCCCGCCGCGACGCGCCCCGCGTGGAACCACACGGACGTTGCGGCCAGCCACGCCCCGACGATGTGCGCGGTCGCCTGACTGTCGAGCGTCGCGATCCGGGACATCGCGAACGCGAGGCCCTCGACCGCCATGAGCGCGGCCGCCAGCGCCGCTGCGAGCATGTTCCCCGACAGCCGGAGCGCCAGCAGGAACACGAGCGCCGGGATCAGCGCGCCGGCGAGTGCTCCCGGCAGACGCCACGCGAACTCGTTGTCCCCGCGGATGCACGCGAGCTCGTCTTCTCCCACGGCCATCACCGCGCCGTCTGCCGCCACGGGGACGAGCGCGGTCGCGTCGTGGGGCAACGTCGTCTCGCCGATCACGGTCAGGCCGCGCGGCTCGACGACCTCGACGGCGCGGCCCTCGAACGCGTACGCGAGCCCCTTCACCGGCGCGGCCGCGAGGGCCGCGGCTCCCGTCGGCATGCGGTCGAGCCAGATCCTCTGCTGGCTGTCGATCGCCTCGAGCAGCCCGCTGTCGGTGTCGAGCGCGAGGACACGGTCGGCCTCGGGCACGACCAGCAGATGCTCGGCCCCCTCGTAGAGCTGCACCTCCGCAAGGGAGGTTCCCGCGGCGTCGTATGCCGATGCCGTCCGGCCGTCGGGGAACGAGGCCCAGGCCCCGCCCGTCTCCGCGTCCGGCGCGACCGCCGCGGCGCCGTCGGCGACCGTCGTTACGCCGCCGGCGGCGTCGAGCAGCAACAGCGCCCCGGCCTCGTCGACCACGAAGACGGAGTCGCCCGCGCCCGCGAGGTCGATGGCGGGAGAGTCCAGCGGCGTCTCCCAGGTGAGGCCCGCGGCGGAGTACCGCGCGAGGAGGGGGCCGCGCTCCGACTGCCCCGCCACGAACGCGCCGCCGGTGGACGCCACGGCGACGCGCTCGGGTTCGAGGTCCAGCGCGATCTGAGCGGACGGCTCGTTTATCGCGCAGCCGGCCGCTAGAGGAGCGGTCCACAGAGCGCCTCCACCTCCCGGAGCCGCCGCGGCCCACGCGGCGGTCGTCCCGTCGGAGTCGACGATGCCGCCGTCGAAGCCCGCAGGCGGCTCGCCGCCGGCGGGCGCCTCCCACCCGCTGAACGCGAGCGTGGAGAGCGCCATGATCTCCTTGCCGAGCGGCGGGTGCGTGTACTCGTATGCGTTCTTGCCGGCGATGTACTCCCCCGCCGTGCGTGCGTGATAGATCTCGTCGAAGTACATGCCCTGAGGGCTGCCGAGCCCCGCGAGGCGCGTCGGGACGAGCACGAGGAAGACGATCCCGCCGAGCGCGGCCCCCCGCTTCCCGATCGGGTGCAGCGTGAACGTCCACTGCTGCGGCCGGGTCGCCGGCGGCTCCGGTGCGCGCTCCGCGCGCGCGGGGGCTCCCTTCAGCAGGTCCCAGACCTTCAGCGCGATGGCGACGCAGACGATCGCGGTGACGAGGCTCAGCAGCTTCTTCTGTGGGCTGTCCTGCACCGTCCCGTAGACCGCGTCGAAGAGCCAGCCGATCTTCAGCGTCGTGCGGCCGGCCTCCTCGACGTAGTACACCCACGGGAAGAACAGGTTCAGCATGTAGAGCCCCGAGAGCACGGCGAGCGCGATCCGTGCGTACCGGTACACGATCAGCGGCGCGAGGCACGCGAGCGCGAGGAACAGGTAGCGCTCGTGGATCCTCGTCAGCAGCGCGAACGACAGGCAGACGATCGCCGCTCCGCCGGCGAGGACCGTCTCCGCGTCGGGACGGCGAGCGCGGGCCTCGCCGAAGACGCGGATGAGGACGTAGCACGCGGCGGCGCCGAACGCGACCATCCCGAGCGCCGCGGCCGCCATCCCCAGCAGCTCGAACGCGCCCGCGCCGCTGTCGGGCCGCCAGAACCCGGCGACGCCCCAGAAGTTGAACGCCCACACGCTCGTGTACGGGTACGTCGCGCCGGCCTCGCCGTAGAAGGAGACGAGCTCCCCGGGGCCGAGCGAGAACGGCAGCGCGAGCCCGAGCCACACGACGACGAACGTCAGGGTGGGGAGCCCGAGGCGGACTGCGAGCACCCCGGGGTCGAGGGGGCGGACGCGCGTATGGCGCAGCACGAGCACGAGCGCCAGCACGGGGAACAAGAACGCGGTCTGCGGCTTCGTCGCGAACGCGAGCGCGAGCAACGCGGCCCCCCCGGCCTCCGCGACGGGGGACGCGTCCTCCTTGACCGCGACGAGGATGGCGGTGAGGACGTACAGCGCGGCCACGGTGTCGACCTGGCCCCAGATCGATGACAGGAACACGATCGGGGGGTTGAACAGGATCGCGGCGGCGGCCGCCGGCGCCACCCACCAGCGGTCGAGACCCCGCGCCGCCGCCACGTGCGTCGCGAGACGCATCACGACGTACGCCAGCGCGACGTCCGCGACGATCGCGGTCAGCTTCAGCAGGAACGGCGGCACTACGCCGTCGAACAGGACGTGCGCGAGCTCGCCCAGCGGCCAGAGCACGTAGAGGAACCCCGGCGGGTAGTCGGCGAAGACGTCCTCCGCGTAGAAGCTCCCCGGGCCGACGTCGGCGAGGCGGTCTGCCCACCCCTGGAAGATCGCGGTGTCCGCGGGGAAGCCTCCGCCGCGCGCGAGCAGCACCCGCAGCAGGAACCCGGTGGCGAACATCGTCGCGACGCCTACGGGCGTGGTGGTCCAGCGAGCGGCCTTCAGCAAGGTCTCGGCCGCAGACGGCTTCCTGGCGCTCATGGCGGCAAACGATAGGTCAGAACGCCCACATGCCCCGGGCGAAGCGCGCGAACAGCAGCAGCTGGAGCACCATGCCGGCCGAGGCGACGGCCGCCAGCGCCCACGGCCTCCGCCCGAGCCGCCCCAGCGTCGTGAACAACGGGTAGATCCCGAGGAGGTAGCGGGGCAGGCTGATCAGCCACGACGCCGACAGGACCATGAGCATCGTCACGGCCGAGAACGTCCGGTCGGTCCACCGCATCGACCTCCACCCGAACGCGAGCACGCCCAGCGCGAACACGAGCGCCACGAGCCGCGCGGGGTGGACGAGGAACGACTCGATCGTGAGGTCCGTCCCCGCCATCGACTCGAGCGCATCGGTCACCGGCACCCAGGGCGGGACCGCGTGCTGGAACCAGTGCTCGTCCTGGACCCCGAGGAAGTGGAACGGGTCGCCGTGGACGACCTGGTTGACCCCGAGGTACGACACGAACCCGAGCGGGACGAGCGCGATCGCGCCGAGCTTGCGGGCCGCGCCGCGGGGATCGCCTCGCTGCGCGACGAGCGCCTCGACGAGCAGCGCCGGCACGAGCGCGAGCCCGACCATCCGGGTCGCGGTCGCGCCGAGGCCCGCGAGCCCCGCGAGCCACCAGCGTCCCGTACGCGCGCCGTAGACCGAGGCGAGCACGCACATCAGGAAGACCGACTCCGAGTAGGGGGCGAACAGCGCGTACGCGGTCGGGAACGAGAACAGCACGATCGCCGCGCCCCAGGACTCCTCGGCCCCCCGGTCGAGGCCCGTCAGCCGGTGAAGCAGCCACCCCGAGGCGACGGAGGAGAGCGTCGTGACTACGAGCGACGCGACGACGAGGTTCCGGACGACGACGCCCGTCGCGGCCACGAGTAAAGGGAACAGGGGGAAGAAGACGATAAAGAGAGCGTCCTCTCCGGAGGACCGGTACCCGACGTCCGCGATCCGCACGTAGTGGGCCGGGTCCCAGTGCAACCACATCCGGCTCAGCCCGGCCGACAGGTCTCCGTCCGCGGAGCCCGCCGCCGAGCTGAGGCCGGTGACGAACAGAAGGGCTCGCGGTATGGCCACCAGTGCAACAATGCCGAGGATGACGGACGAGGGCCGGGTCGATCGGGGGCGCGTGCGGTCGCTGTCGTGCTTCTTCCCGGCCTTCAACGAGGAGGAGAACATCGCGGCCGTTCTCGAGGAGGCGCTCGCGATCCTGCCGCGCTTCGCCGACGAGTTCGAGGTCATAGTCGTCGACGACGGGTCAAGCGACCGCACGGGCGACGTCGTCAGCGACTACGCCCGCGGCGACGAACGGGTCCGGTTGGTCACGCATGAGGTGAACCGAGGATACGGGGAAGCCCTCCGGTCCGGGCTCAACGCCGCCCGCGGCGACGCCGTCTTCTTCACCGATGCCGACCGGCAGTTCCACCTCGACGACATCGCACGCCTGCTCGAGGCGTACGAGACGTCGCCGTTCGTCGTCGGCTACCGCCTCAAGCGCAACGACCCCAAGCACCGGCTGTTCGTCGCCCGGGTGTACCACGCCGCGCTTAAGGCGGTCTTCGGGCTGCGCGTGCGCGACGTCGACTGCGCCTTCAAGCTGCTCGACCGGACCGCGCTCGATCCGATCCGTCCCGACCTCGAGTCGCGGTCGGCGTTCATCTCGCCCGAGCTGCTGATCCGCGCGCAGATGGCGGGGGTCTCGATCCGCGAGGTCGGGGTCCCCCACTACCCGCGCGCCGCGGGACGGCCGAAGGGCGCGACGCCCAAGGTCATCGCGCGGACGATCAAGGAGATCGCCGTGATGCGCCGGCGTCTCGGGTCGATGAAGAGCCGCTCCGGAGCCGGCGTCCGCCGCTAGGCCCGCGCCTTTCCCGTCACCAGCATCAGCCCCCCGCCGCTCGCGAGCAGCAGGCCGGCGGCGAGCAGCGCGGCCGCGTGCTCCGAGGAACCCGTGAACGGGAGCGTCCCCGGCCGTGCCGGCTGGGTGGCGGCGACGGCCGGAGCGGTCCGGGCCGGCCGCTCTTGCGGCGTCGACGGGTTGTCCGGAGGCGCGGTCACCGTCGCCGGGAGGACCCTGGGCGGACGGGGAGGCCGGTCCGGCCGTCCGGGAGGCGACGCCGGCGGGGTGGCCGGCGGCGTCGTCGGGGGAGGCGCCGTCACGGTGGCGGGAGGGGCCGGCGTGGGAGTGGTCGCGAGGCCCGGGGGCGTCGCGGGTGGGCCCGGCGGGAACGCGGGCGGCGTCGTCGTCACCGGCGGCGTCGAGGCTGGCGGGGTCGGCGTCGGGGGGCGGGGCGGGAACGTCGCCGGGGGCGTCGGCGTGGTGGTGGGCGGCGTGGTCGTCACGATCCCGGGCGGGGCCGGCGTGGGGGCCGCGGCCGTGCAGCCGGTGTGGGCGGGGTTCGTCTTCCCGATCCCGCTGTTGCCGTCGCACTCGTAGCCGTTGTTCGGGTCGGAGCCGTCCGGGTACTGGTCCGGCGGGTTCTTGTCGTCCGCGTTGCCGACACATCCCGCGCAGGGACGGCCGGACGCCTCACCCCCGCCGTTCCCGTTGAGGGACGGCGACCCGTCGCACGTGGAGTCGTAGGCGCCGCTCTGGTTGGCGCCGTGGCCCGTGTCGGAGTGGTGGGACTCGTCGCACCCGGCGATCGGGTTGCCGGGTTCGGCCGCGATCGCCAGCACCCCCGTGGCCATGAGGAAGCAGCCCACGAGGAGCAGCACGAATGGGACCTGCCTTGCCCGAAAAGCTCTCACCGAAAAAATCCTCTCCAATCGCTAAAGTCCGTCCGGTCACCTGCCGATAGACATTGGTTAGCCCGCTGGCGGACGCCTTACCCACGAGACGGCGCGCCACACGCCCTCCCCGTAGAGTCGGGACCCCTTGAGAACGAAGCTGTTCCTCGCCGCCGTCGTCTTCCTGCTGGCGGTCGTGGGCCTCTCGGCGTACCTGGCGGTAGCCGTGGGGTCCGAGCTGTACGAGGCCAGGTCCGTGCTCGCAGGGCCGGCCGGTGACCTGGACCGGGATGCCCTGCTCCGCGCCCGCCGGCACCTCGTCCGCGCCGACGAGATCCTCGACGGCGTCGCCGCCAACGTCGTGTCGATGGTCCCCGTCGCCGGCCACAGCGTGAGGGCGGTCGAGGACGTCACCGAGACCATGCTCCCCGTCCTCGACGCCGCCGACGCGCTCACGCGCAAGCTCGACGCGATCGAGGGGCTCCAGGTCGTCGAGAACGGGGCGATCAGGACCGACCTCCTGGGTGCGCTGCGCGGCCCCCTCGTCCGCCAGGTCGACGCGCTCGAACGGCTCGTCACCGCCGCACGCGAGCGCCGGTCCGGCTGGATCCCGCCACCGCTGTGGGACGCGCTGGACGACCTCGAGCGCCGGGCCTCGGGCTACCGCGACGGCGCCCGGCGCGGCGCGGAGGCCGTCCGGCTGATGGGGCCGATGCTCGGCCAGGCCGGCCCCCGCAAGTACCTCGTGGTCATGCTCAACAACGCGGAGCTGCGGGGCGCCGGCGGCATCCCGTCGGCCGCCGGGGTCGTGAAGGCCGTCGAGGGCCGGCTGAGGCTGGGACGCTTCCGGCACACGGTCGACCTGAGAGGGCCGCGCCGTCCGTACCCGAAGGTCGCGGCCCCCGCGGACTTCCGCCGGCGCTTCGGCTTCTACAAGGCCGACACGACGTTCTGGACGAACATCACGTTCTCGCCCGACGTCCCCGACGTCGCGCTCGTGGCCGCGCGCGCGTTCAAGAAGGTGACCGGCAAGAAGGTCGACGGCGCGATCCTCGTCGACCCGCGCGGCATCGCCGCGCTGATGCCGGAGGACGCGGCGATCTCGATCGCCGGGACCGGGGTGAGCGTGGGCCGGGCGGACCTGCCCGGCTACACCTACTCGGGCGTGTACGAGGACCTCGGCGGCGCGACCGAGAGACGCCGCACCGCTCTGCTCGAGCTGGGGCAGGGCGCGTTCGAGGCGATCCTCGCGGGAGGGCTCGCAGGACGGGCGACGCTGGAGGACGCGGGCCGCGCGGTCGCCGGCGGGCACGTCCGCATCGTGTCGTTCGACCCCGCCGAGCAGCAGGTCCTGGACGCACTCGCCGCGAGCGGTGACCTCGACGGGGCCCCCGGCGACTCGCTGCTGGTCGCGGCCCAGAACTTCAGCGCCGACAAGCTCGACTACTGGGTCAGGCGGGGCGTGACGCACTCGTGCTCGGTCGACGAGGGGGCCGCGGCCTGCACGACGACCGTGACGCTGTCGAACCGCGCGCCCGAGGGCCTCACGCGCTACGTCGCCGGAAAGCCCTACGGCGCGCTGGAGGAGCTCGTCGAGGTGTACGTGCCGGAGGCGGCGACGGTGCGTGCCGTCGAGCTCGACGGCACGGGTGCGGAGGTGGAGCCCGACCGTCAGGATGGGCACGAGGTCGCCGGCGCGTTCCTCGAGCCGCTCCCCGGCGAGCGGAGCACGATGACCGTGCGCTACGACCTGCCGCTGGAGGGAGACGGCTACACCCTCGAGGTCCTCCCGCAGCCGCTCACGCACGACGCCCGCCTGCGCATCGCGCTGGACGTCCCGCGCGGATGGTCGCTGGAGGGAGAGGGCGAGCGGGAGCCGGGACGGCTGCGGTTCAGCGGGCCCCTAGATCGCACGCTCCGGTTCGAGGCGCGGCCCGCGGACAGGAGCGGACTGTCGGCCCTGTGGGAGGGCCTGGTCGGGTTCTGGAGGGACCCGGTGTTCTAGCGCTGGCGCGACGGCCGGCGGGCGAGACGCACGATGCCCGTGCCGAGGACCGTGAGCCCGGCGCCGATCAGGACGAACCGCGTGAGGTCGGCACCGGTGAACGGGATGTCCGGAGGCGTCGACGGCTCGGGGCCGCGGGACGGGAAGACCGTGGGCGGCGTCGACGGCGTGCCCGTGGGGGGCGGAGCCGACGGCGACGGCGAGAGGCTCGCGATCACGGTGGGAGTCGGGGGCGGATACGGCTGCGCCTTCGCGCCCGTGCCCGCGATCCAGAGGACTGCGAAGAGCAGCCCGATCACGACCGGCACCCTCAGCCCCCGCATCTCGTCTCCTTCCGAAGCTTCCACTGCTTCCGCCGCATGCCGGGCACGCGCGCGTAAGCCTTTCGCCAGACCGCTTCATGATAGGGCCTGCGTCGCAGACCCTACGATACGCCCGCCAGCGTATGTCTCCCCGGCGCGGCGGCGGCCGGTGCCGGCGCATCGCCGCAGCTAGAGCCCCCGACGAGCGTGGATCTACGACGGAGAGCGTAGGCCGGGACGCACGCCCGCCCGGTATGTCGGTCGGGCGCTTCTGCCAGGTATTGGTAAGAAGCACCCCCGGCTGCATAATCAGAGCCATGGCCACCGCTTCCGCCCCGCGCTCGGCGCGGCTCCGCCGCCGGCTCGTCCAGCCGGCCCGGCTGCCGTTGCCGGTAGACGAACGGAGGCGTGCACGCCACCTGCGGCGGCTGCTCACGCCCTTGCTGTTCGCAAGCGTGGTGACCGTTCCTCTGCTGCTCCCGCCGATCGGGGCGAACGCGGTCCCGGCGGATTTCTTCAACGCGGCGTTCGTCGTGCTGGGGGCCGCGGTGCTGCTCCGCACGCGCGCCCGCATGCGGATCCCGCTGGGAGGGAGCTACCTGCTGATCCTGACCGGTGGGCTCATCGCCGTGACGCAGTCGATCGTGCCGAAGGAGTCGATCGTCGCCGTCGTGCAGGACGCCTACCTCTTCGTGTGGTTCGTGATCGTCGTGAACTTCCTGATATCCGGCGGGGGCCGGGCGACCCGGTGGGTCGCGATCGTGTGGGGGTTCGTCGGCGTCGCGGTCGCGCTGCTCGTCTGGGGGGCCTGGCTCGGCTATCCCACCAACGTCCCGATGCTGTTCGGGTACCCGCTCGTGGACCCGTGGGGCCGATCAGAAGGGACGTTCCGCGATCCGAACATGGCGGGGAACTACCTCGTGCTGTCACTGTTCGTGCTGTGGGCCGCGCCGCGCCCGCGCAACGTGCTCGTCAAGCTCGTCCTCACGGTGCCGTTCCTGCTCGGGATCTACGTCACGCAGTCGATCACCGCGCTGGTGACGCTCGCCGGCGGAGTGCTCGTGGCGGGGACGATCGCGTTCGTAGCGCGGAGGGAGGCCGTCGTGGCCGCCGTCATGGCCGTCGTGGCCGCGGCCCTCGTGGCGGTCGTCGTGCTGCCGCAGACGTTCCTCGCGGACCCCACCGAGGTGACGGCGTCGCTCGGTGAGAACGAGCTCTTCGACGAGTCGCTCGGCCGCAGCAACTCCAGCCTCAGCGTCCGCGCGCAGCGGTGGGAGGAGGCCTTCCAGCTGTTCGGCAGCAGCATCATCCTCGGCGTGGGGCCGTCGTCGACGGACGAGTCGCTGGCCGAGCGGGGGGCGCCGCTAACCGGCGAGATCCACAACGACTACATGGCGGGGCTGCTGGAGCGCGGGCTGCTCGGCGCCGTGGGCAACCTCTTCCTGTTCGTCGTCGCGGCCGCGTGGTCGGTCCGCGTCGGGCTCGACAAGCGCCTATCGGCCGAGGGCTGGCGGCCGGCGGCGCTGGCGGGCGGCGTCGTCGTGATCCTCATGGCGGCGATGAGCCTCGAGACCCTGCACTTCCGTCACGTGTGGCTGTTCTTCGGGCTGGTCGTGGCGCTCGGGATGAGGGGCGGGACGTCGCCGGCCCCGGTGGGAGCTCCCGCCGGTTTCGAGCGCCGGCCGCGTCCGCCCGCGCTCGGCGTGAGGCGCCGGCCTAGCAGCTTCGGAAGAGCCGGCCCGGCTGCACGCACCTGAACGACGCTCGTTCGCCGCGGCGCCACGTCGTCACCTTCAGCACCGCGGGCTTCGAGCGGTTACCGGCGCCGTCGAATGCGAGCACCGTGTAGACGTGGCGGCCGTTGAGCTGCTTGGGGTCGAGGAACTCGGTCGACCTCGTGCGGCCGATGCGCTTGCCGTCGCGGCGCACGATGTAGCCCTTCACCGCACGGTCGTCGCGGGCCTCGCCCCACCAGAGGTACGAACCGCGGTCCAGAACTGCGGACAGCAGGTCGCGGGGGGCCGACGGGGCGTTGCGGTCGGCCTTCTTCGGGCGGGAGAACGGGGCCCTGTCGGGGCGGGCGGTTCCGGGGCGGGGGGCCGCGATCGGAGCGGGTGAGGCTTCGGCGGTCGGCGTCGGGCCGGGTGTTGCGGTGGGCGCGGGGGCCGGGTCCTCGGTGGGGGCCGGGTCCGGGCTCACGGTCGGAGTCGGGGTGGCCGTCGGCGTGGGCGTCGGAGTCGCGGTCGGCGTCGGCGTGGGAGACGGAGCCGGGGTCGGCGTGGGCGACGGAGCCGGCAACGGAGCGCTCGCACGGAACGTCCGGGAGTTCTGCGCACGCAGGACCGCGAGATGGTCGGGCCGCGTCTCGACCTGGCCCTCGTTCCAGTGGTAGACGAAGTAGCCCTCCATGCCGGTGCGGCTCCAGTGGTCGAACTGGCGCTCGAGCTCCTCGGCCGTCGGCACGCGGTACCAGTTGTCGGCGAAGTCCTGGACGATCGCCCAGTAGCGGGTGACCCCGTCCTTGACGGCCTCCTCGGCGGCGACGCCGATGTCGGAGTACTTGCACGTCGACCACGAGTACGCACACGGGTAGATGTCGAGGCCCATGATGTCGGTCGTCCCCGCGAAGTGCTGGTAGGGGAAGCCCTCGCGCCCGTCCCACGCCGCGACCACGACGTAGGTCGGCTTGGAGGGGTCGAGCGACTTCACGAGCCGGGCCCGGGCCGCGATCTCGGCGGGCGAGTCCGGGCACTGCCGGTAGTTCGGCTCGTCGGCGACGTTGTAGGCGACGATCGCCTCGTGGCCGCGGATGGCGGTGACGGTCTCGCGGATCCAC
This sequence comes from Actinomycetota bacterium, assembly GCA_035942255.1. Taxonomy (GTDB): domain Bacteria; phylum Actinomycetota; class CADDZG01; order CADDZG01; family WHSQ01; genus JALZEG01. The sequence continues at coordinate 50,770 of DASZDG010000056.1, forward strand.
GCGTCGTCGCGGTCGAAGCTGCAGGTCTCGTTGTTGTAGCCGAACAGCCACACGAGGCCCCCGAGACCCTGCACCTGCAGGCCGTCGAGGTGGTCGCGCCACGGCTGCACGGTGACGGTGTTGAAGCCCGTCGCCTTCAGGGTGGTGACGCCGGTGGGGCTCGCGTCGCGGCCGTAGACGCCGCGGACGAAGCTAGGGGTGGCGGCCGAGGCCGTCGCGGGGTGGACCAGTGGTGCACACGTCAGCGCAACGCCGACGACGCTCGCGAAGAGCTTCTTGTTCATCGACTTCTCCCAGGTTCGGCAGCTGGGCGACCCCTCCGTGCGGAATGGGGCCCCTGGCTTTGCGTCCCTGCGTTGCCGCAGGTTTGCCTTTTCGTTCTGGTGCTACAGAAAGAGCATCGGCGTGCGGAGCGAGACCTTTAGGGGCCGCCCAGAACCTGTCACACGCCCTTCCTAGGCTCGATCGATGCCCGATCTCGCCCCGCTCACCCCCGGCGACGACGTCACCCAGTACGGGAGAGTGGTTCACGGCCGGCTGCACTTCAGGAACAGGCCCCGGCGCGGCGAGAGGGGCGTCTCCCTGATCCACGGCCGCGTGTCGAGAGAGCGAGCTACTCAACTGGTCTGTCGGTTCCGGAACGGGGTGGTGCGCCCAACCGACGCGGTCCGGTATTCGACCGTCGGCGTGCTGACCGCCGCCGGGTTCCGCGTGCACCGCAGGCCGACGACCTCGTTTCCGGAGCACCTCGAGGTCGATTGCGGCGCTCCGTGGGACGATGGGATTGCGGAACGGTTCGACGAGTGTTTCGGAGGGCACGTGAGCGGGACGCCATGGCTGGTCACATAAAGGTGCAGCAGGCGGCGGCGCCATGGACGCCGACCGAAGACGCCCACCTCGTCGAGACCTTCGTCCGCTACGACTTCCCGCGGGTGGGGATCGTCGAGCAGGACGGTCGCAGGTTCCTCTTCGGGTGCGTCGACGAGCTGGATGAGCTCTCGCTGTGGGCTTACGTGGAGGTCGACGAAACAGAGGAGCAGGTGCTGGCCGGCGCGGCCGACAGGACCGTCGAGCATTTCGAGCGGACCGCGTCGCCCATCTCCGTGGCGCTGGCGCGAGAGGATTCCGGAATCGTGCTGTCGGCGCCCTTCCTCCCCGTTAGCGGAGCTTCCTTCGTCGACGCCGTGGTTGCCTCGATCATGGCCGTGGCCGAGGACCTCCGCGAACAGAAAAGGCTCCTCGCGCCGCAGTAGGTCTAACGCTCGGGCTGGAGCGTTCCGTTCAGGAGGTTGTTCTTCGCCAGCACCGCCAGATGGTCGGGCTTGGACTCGAGGCCCCCCTCGTTCCAGTGGTAGACGAAGTACCCCTCCATGCGGGAGCCGGCCCAGCGCTCGAACTGCGCGTCGAGCTCGGCCGCGGTCGGCGACCGGTACCAGCCGTCGTCGAAGTCCTGGAGAACGGCCCAGTAGCGCGGCACGCCGTCCTCGTCGGCCTCCTCGATCGCGTCGTCGATGATCTCCATCTGGCACTCGTCCGCCTGGTGCCAGCACGGGTAGACGTCGAGCCCCATGACGTCGGTCGTCCCGGCGAAGTACTGGTACGGGTACGCCTCGCGGCCGTCCCACGTCGGGATCACCACGTACGTCGGGACGCCGGGGTCGAGCGAGTGGATCAAGTCGGACCGGGCTCGGACCTGCTCGGGGACGCGGGGGCAGCCCGGCTCGACGCGGGCGAAGCTGGGCTCGTCGGCGACCTGGTAGGCGAGGATCGCCGGGTGCCCGGCGATCGAGCGCACGACCCGCCGCACCCACGCGTCGTCCTTCTCGAACGAGCAGGTGGCGTCGTCGTAGTCCCACAGCCACACCACCCCGCGCATGCCGGCGTCCCGTAAGGCGTCGAGGTCCTCCTTCCACGGACCGACGGTCACCGAGTCGAACCCCGCCGCCGAGATCAGCCCCACGCCTGAAGTCGTGGAGTCGCGGCCGTAGACGCCCCGGACGATCCTCTCGGGGGCGCGGACGGTCCCGGCCCCCGCGGGGACGGCCCCCTGCGGGGCCGCACACAGCGCCGCGAGGGCGATCGCGACGCACAAACTACGGAGCCGACTCATCTACCCTCCGTGACGGCAATACACCACTATGCATTGAACCCTAAGCCACCAACCTGGCAGAATTGGAAATTCATGGCAACCCCCCGCTCCCTCTCCCTGATCCTCGCGGTCGCGTGCGTCGCCGGGACCCTCGGCGCCGCCCCGGCCGCCCGCGCCCAGCAGACGGGCATCCACCGGGTGCCGCCCGGCGGCCCGCCGCCCCCCGGCAGCGGGACGATCACCGTGCGGGACTACGTCCGGACGATCGACGGCGACACGATCGAGCCGCTGATCCGCGGGAACCGCGTCGGCGTCGGGCTGATCGGCATCGACGCCCCCTCGGGCAACACGCGCTGTGGGGCCGCGGCGGGCCAGCGGCTCGGCGGGATGGTCGCGAGCGGCGTCGTGCTCGAGGAGGACCGCCGCCTGGTGTTCGACTCCCGCGAGCGCCGGCTCTACTACGGCTACACCCGCGGCGGCAGGTCGCTCGCCCGGGCGATGGTGAAGACGGGGCTGGCGCGCCCGACCGGTGAGGGCCGCGAGGCACGTGCACTCAAGCGGCTCGCCCGCGCCGCGCGCCGCGACGGGCGCGGGTGCGCGTGGGGCCGGGGGCGGATCGAGAACCGGGCGGCGCAGTCGCTGGCGCAGCCGGAGCGCCCGGAGGAAAGCTATCCCGGCGCCACGGTGTTCTCCGGCCCGTTCACGTTCGACCGCGTCGCCGGAGGGCTCAACAACCCGACGTCGTTCGCGCAGCTCCCCGGGGGCCGCGTGCTGATCGCGCAGCAGGACGGCGTCGTGCGCGTGCTGAAGGACGGCGCGCTGCTCCCGGTCCCGTTCATAGACCTCAGCGCACGCGTCAACGACTACTGGGACCGCGGCCTGCTGAGCGTCGCCGCCGACCCGGACTTCGCAACGAACGGCTACGTCTATCTCCTTTACACCTACGAGAACGACCCCGCCGGTTACGAGGGGCCGAAGACCGCGGTGCTCAGCCGCTACACGGCAACGGGGGACACCGCGTCGCCGGCGACGGAGCGCGTGATCCTCGGTGCCGCCGGCGTGGGGGCCGCGTCGTGCAACGCCCTCGCCCGCGGCGCCGACTGCATCCCCGCGGACTCCCTCTCGCACTCCGGGGGCGGCATCAAGTTCGCGCCCGACGGCACGATGTTCGTCACGCTCGGCGACGGCGCGAGCTTCAACACGGTCACCGACGACGCACTGCGCGCTCAGGACCTCGACCTCCTCGCCGGAAAGATGCTGCACGTCACACGCGACGGGAAGGGCGTCGCCACCAACCCGTTCTTCACCGGCAACGCCGACGCGAACCGCTCCAAGGTGTGGGCGTACGGCATGCGCAACCCGTACCGGTTCACGATCCGGCCCGGCACCTCGACCCCCTACCTCGGCGACGTCGGGTGGAGCACGTGGGAGGAGATCAACGTGGCGCGGCCCGGAGCGAACCTCGGGTGGCCCTGCTACGAGGGGACCGCACGGCAAGCGGGGTACGAGCCGAAGAGCGCGTGCCAGACCCTCTACCAGCGCGGGCCGTCCGCGGTCACCGGGCCACTGACGGAGTGGAACCACGACGGGCGCTCCGCTGCGTCGACCGGAGGCGTCTTCTACACCGGGACCACCTACCCGGCGGAGTACCAGGGCGCGTACTTCTACGGCGACTACGCGAACTCGTTCCTCAAGTACCTGACACCGACGTCGTCCGACACCGCCGGCACCGGCCCGACGAGCTTCGCGACGGACGCCGGCAACCCGGTCGACATCCAGATGGGCCCCGACGGCAACCTCTGGTACCTCGCGATCGGCACCGGTGAGCTCCGGAGGGTCCGCTACACCGGGGGCTGCGCCGCGGGCGAGTACACCGCCGACTACTTCGGCAACCTCACTCTGAGCGGGACGCCGTCGGTGACCCGCTGCGAGACCGCGATCGACAACGACTGGGGCGAGGCCGCGCCCGCCGCGGGCGTGCCGGCGGACGGTTTCTCCGCGCGCTGGACGGCGACGAAGGACTTCGCCGGGGGCGACTACACGTTCACCGCACGCGCCGACGACGGCATCAGGGTGTGGGTCGACGGAGCGCTCGTGATCGACGCGTGGCGCGACCAGTCCGCTACGACCCTCTCGGCGCGCCGCTCGCTCGCGCCGGGGCTGCACGAGATCAAGGTCGAGTACTACGACAGCGGATGGGATGCCGTCGCGCAAGTGTCGTGGCGCTCGGGCGGATGCGCATCGGGGGGGTTCTCCGCGCAGTACTTCGGCAACCAGACGCTGAGCGGCACTCCGCTCGCAACGCGCTGCGAGGCTGCGATCGCGCACGACTGGGGCGAGGCCGCGCCGGCCGCCGGTGTGCCCGCGGACGACTTCTCGGCCCGGTGGCGGGGCACGCACGAGCTCTCGGGCGGCGAGTACACGTTCACCGCACGAGCCGACGACGGGATCCGCGTCTACGTCGACGGCACCACGGTCATCGACGCGTGGAAGGACCAGTCGGCGACGACGTACCGCGCGACGCGGACGCTGAGCGCGGGCGTGCACGAGATCGTCGTGGAGTACTACGACAGCGGCTGGGACGCGGTCGCGCAGGTGTCGTGGACCGGCGGCGCGGCCCCCAACAGTGCGCCGGTCCCGGTGATCTCGTCACCGTCTTCGAGCCTCACCTACCGCGTCGGCGACACGATCTCGTTCGCGGGCTCCGCAACCGATCCCGAGGACGGCACGGTGGCTGCCGGCGGGCTCGCGTGGAGGGTCCTGCTCCGCCATTGTCCCGGTGGCGACTGCCACGACCACTCGGTCACGACGGCGGCCGGGCCCGGCGGCTCCTTCACGGTCCCCGACCACGGCGACGACAGCCACTTCCGGATCGAGCTCACGGCGACGGACTCGGGAGGAACGAGCGCCACCACCGGCGTCTCGGTCCATCCGCGGACGGTCGCGATCACGCTCGACACATCGCCGTCGGGGCTCGAGGTCGTCTACGACGGGATCCGCGTGACCGCGCCGTTCACGAAGCGCTCGGTCGTGGGGTCGCAGCACACGATCGCGGCGGTCTCGCCGCAGGGGGGCTACACGTTCGGGACGTGGTCCGACGGCGGCGCTCTCCAGCACGCGATCACCGCCGGGACCTCGGACGCCCGCTACGTCGCGACGATGGCAACTGCCGGCGACACGACGCCGCCCGTGATCTCGGGTGTGAGGGTGGCATACCCGTCGAAGACGAGCGTGCGGATCACGTGGACGACGGATGAGCCGTCGGACTCGCAAGTGGAGTACGGGACGACCACCGCGTACGGCACGGTGACACCGCTGGACGCCGCCCGCGTCACGCAGCACAGCGTGACGATCACAGGGTTGCGCAGCACGACGACGTACAACTTCCGCGTGCTGAGCCGCGACGCGGCCGGCAACCTCGCCACGTCGGCCAACGGCACGTTCAGGGGCAAGAGATAGCGCGACGCGCGACCGTGCTCGTGTACCACGGCGTCGGCTCGTGCCCGCGCTCGGACCCGCTCCACCGCATGTTCGTGACCCAGGACGAGCTCGCTGCGCAGATGGACCACCTCGAGCAGCGGCGGTCCGTGATCTCCCTGCAGGACGCGGTGCTCGGCCGTGAGACGCGCCGGCCCGCGGTCGCGCTCACGTTCGACGACGCGTACGAGAGCTTCTCGCTCGCGCTCGAGGTGCTCGAAGCCAAGGCGTTCCCCGTGACGCTCTTCGCGCCGAGCGGCCGGCTCGGGGGCCGCAACACGTGGGACAAGGGAACGACGTGCGACGTGGCGCTGATGAGCCCGGCGGCCGTCGCTGCCGCGGCGGCGCGCGGCGTCGACGTCCACAGCCACGGGCACATGCACGTGGACCTGACCGCCGTGGGGGCCGCGGCCGCGAGGACCGACCTCGAAGCATCCGTGGAGGCTCTCACTGAGATCACGGGGACCGCTCCCCGTTACCTCGCCTACCCGTGGGGCCGCCACGACGACGCCGTCCGGGCCGCGGCTGCGGCCGCGGGGTTCGACGCCGCGTTCGCAGTGAATCGTCCCTCCGGCGACCTCTTCGGGCTCGAGCGCGTGCAGGTCGAGGCCGGGGACGCGCAGTGGCTGTTCGCGCTCAAGACCTCGGGGACCTACGCGCGGCTGCGGCGCGCGGTCAGGTCCGTTCGAGGAGGATGACGTCGACGTCCACGAAGCTCTCCTCGAGCACCACCTCGTAGCCGGCGAGCGGTGCCCGTAGCGCGTCGGCCTGCTCCGGCTCCTCGCTGCTGAGCACGACCCAGAGGCGTTCGTACGCCAGTCGCTCGAGGTCCGCCACGCCCTCGTCCTCGGGCCGCGGATAGATCGCGAGCGCCCCCGTGACGAGGTCCCGCTCCGTGTCCGCGGGATACCAGGAGAAGGCGCGCTCCGCCGGTGCCGGCGCGTTCTCGTGCCGCGCCGCGTAGTACCCGAACGGCAGCCGGACGTACGGCGCGAGAAAGGCGACGCGGTCGCCGGGCTCGGCGCGGCCGGAGACGTATGCGGCGACGGCGCGCCATTCCTCGTTGTTCGTCTCCCGATGTTGCACCGCGACCTCCCGCGCCCCGACCACGAGCAGCAGCGCGAGCGTCACGACGTAGACCAGCCGCCCCCGCAGCCGCGCGAGCCCCGCGACGCCGAGGAGCAACAGTCCCGGCAGCGCGACGATCAGGTAGTTGAACTGGAAAATCGGCTTGACCAGCGACACGGCGAAGCTGCCGAGGACCGGCACCGCGACGAGGGCCGCGAGGAGCACGACCTTCCACGCGTCGGGCGACTCCCTCTCGCGCCACGCGCCCCTCATTGCGACGAGGGCGAGGCCCCCGTAGAGCACCAGCAGCACCGCTCCTCCCGCAGTCGTACGGCCGCCGGCCAGCAGCGACAGCACGACGGGTACGTCCACGACCGACGGCCGTGGGATCCAGCTGAGCTGCCCGCTGTCGCGCGTCAACGCGAAGACGAGCAGTGGCGAGACCAGCACCGCGATCGCGCCGTACACCGGGACCAGGGGCGCGAGGCGGCGCTCCCGGAAGAGCAGCGTCAGCGCGTGCGCGATCACGACGAACAGGGCGAAGAAGTGCGCGTAGACCGCGAGCGACATCGTCACGGCGTACGCGGCCCATAGCCCGCGGGACTTCCTCTCGTGCGCGACCAGGAGCAGCCACGTCCCGGCGGTCACGCCGAGCAGGACCAGCGAGTAACCACGCGCCTGCTGCGCGAACCGCACCCACAGCGCGTTCACGACCATCAGCAGGGCCGCGACCACGCCGGCGGCGCGGCCGAACAGCTTCGTGCCGAGCAGGTACGTGAACGGGATCGCGGCGACCGCGAACAGCGCCGAGAGCGCTCGCACCGCCCCCTCGGTCTCGGCCACCGCGGCCCACGGGTGCAGCAAGAGGAAGTACAGGCTGGAGTTCGCCTCGCGCTCGAGCAGGACGTCGAGCAGCCGCGGCGTGTCCAGGCGCGCGAACGCCACGCTCGCGACCTCGTCGAGGAAGAAGCTCTCCCGGCCGATCCCCCACGCCGCGACCGCCGCGCCGAGGGGCACGAGGACGGCGCCGACGATCCAGCGGGGGCTCATGAGCGCCCGCGAGCGGTACGACAGCCACCGGACGCCGGAGATCGCCCGCGGCCGGACGCCCCCGGGCACGAACATGACGGTCGCGTAGAGCAGCAGGAGGCCCATCTTGCGCGACGCGGTGTAGACGTCGTCCGAGACGATCTTGCGGACGAGCGCGCCGAAGCGCCCGCGCAGGCTCTTGCGGTCCGCGTCCGGCGCGAACACGTCGAGGAAGAAACGTTGCTCCTCGTAGCCGAGGTTGTCCTCGAGACGGAGAGGCGCGCGCGGCGGGTCGAGCCGCGCGAGCCGGTCGTTAACCGCGGCCGTCGTCGTCTCGATGAACGCGAGGCGGCGCTCGACGGACGGCGCGTCGAGCGACCTCAGCAAGCCCTCGTTCGCGTCGTGGAGCCGGTAGCGGTACAGCGGCTCGCCGACGTACGCCACCTCGGTCAACAGGGGGAGCAGCGTGAACAGGAACGCGTCGGCGTCGGCTCCGGTGAAGACGTCCTCGGGGATCGGGAACACGACCTCGGCGACCTCGCGCCGGAACGCGATCGCGCCGCCGGCCGCGACCGACCACCTCCCGCCGCGCGCGGCGGCTCGGGAGCCGAGCCATCCGCCCTCCGGGCGATAGCCGACCGGAAGCGTGTAGAGCTCGGCCCAGCCCTCGTCGTGGACCGCGAGCGGATGGACGGCGCCCCCCGCCCTCTCGCGGCGCAGCGCGTCGACGAGCAGCTCCAGTCGGCGCGGGTCCAGCTCGTCGTCGGCGTCGAGGAAGCACACGACGTCACCTCGGCTCGCGCGGAACGCCGCGTTGAGCGCGGACGCCTGGCCCCCGTTCTCCTTCAGCACCGCGACCACGCGCTCGTCGCCCTCCGCGTAACGAGCGATCACCGCGCGGGAGCCGTCCGTCGACCCGTCGTCGCACACGACGACCTCGAAACGGCCGTAGGTCTGGGACAGCACGCTCTCGATCGCGCCGCCGAGGTAGGTCCCGTAGTTGTAGTTGGAGACGAGGACGGAGACCAGCGGCTCCGCGGGCAGGGTCGCGAGCGGGAGAGGGGCGACCTCGGGTGCGGGGGCCTCTCCGCTGAGCGCCGACGTCACCTCGTGGCGGCGCACGAGCGACGTCACCATCGCCCACGCCTCCCGCGCCTCCTGGCCGAACCCGGGCGCTCCCTCTCCGCGCGGCATGACCCTCAGGAACGCCGCGTACATGAAGATCGCGCCGAGCCAGTACGCGCCCGCCGACGCGATCGCCGCTCCCGTCGCGCCGTAGCGCGGGATCAGAAGGAGGTCGAGGCCGACGATCGTGACGAGCGTCAGCACGGTCATCGCCGACGACAGCCCCTGACGCCGCTGCGAGAGCAGCGCGCTCCGGAGCACGATCCGGATCGAAGTCCCCACGAGCGCGAGAGCGAGGATCCGCAGCGGCAGGACCGATCCGTCGAACTCGCTACCGAAGAGGAACCGCACGAGCAGCGGCGCGAACGCGATCACGAACGCCGCGGCAAGCGCGGTCGCGGCGACCACGATCATCAGCACCTTGCGCGTGAGGGAGCGCGCCGCGGGGCCGTCGAGCGAAGCGGCCGCGGGGAGCAGCGCCGACGACACCGACGTCGGCAGGTAGAACATCACCTCGGCGCCGTTGACCGCCGCGGTGTAGACGCCGAGCTCCGTCGACCCGCGGCTCGCGCCGAGCATCAGCGTGTCGAACCTGCGGATCGGGAGGTCGGCGAGCGCGCCGACGTGCGCCGGGAGCCCGTAGCGCAACAGGCGCGGCCCGGTCCTCCGGAACCGGCGGATGCCCGCGACCCCGATCCGGCGCGCCGACAGCCCTATGGAGAGAAAGAAGCCGGCGACGCGGCTGACGACCCACGCCGTCACCGCGATCGTCGCGCCCGTCCTGCCCGTGACGACCGCGGCCCCCGCGTACAGGACCAGCGCGGTCACCGGCATCACGATCCTCACCGCGTTCGCGGGGGCCGCGTGGCCGCTGCCGATGAGCGCGGCGTCGAGCGCGATCTGCACCGTCATCAGGCCCGTGATCGCGAGGCCCGCCGCCAGCAGGCCATCCGACACCGAGCCGGGCACCCACTCCGGGCGCCAGGCGAAGACGCCCCACGTCGCGGCCGCGAACGCGGTCCCCGACAGCAGCCCCACGATCACCGAGGTCGTGACGAGCGCGGGACGCTCCTCCGGCTCGGCCCCCCCGTGGAACAGGTTCGCGGCATCGAGCCCGAGCGTGCTCCCGTAGCCCAGCAGCAGCGGGATCGCGGTCACGAACGCGACCGCGCCGCGCGCAGACGGGCCCGCGAGGCGCGCCACGAGCAGCGCGAACGCGAAGTAGGCGAGGGCGGCGGCGACGTCGGAGACGAACAGCGAGGCCGACGCCCGCGCCATGCGCGGTGTCTCTAGTGGGTCGTCTCGTCGCACGGACCAGGGATGCTACCCGGAGGACCCGGTCGCGCCCCGCCCGCCCACTAGACTCCGCCGGGTGTCCCGCCCCCGCGTGCTCCTCGTCGTGACGCACCTCGACCCCGGCGGGGCGCAGGAGACCGTGATCCTGCTCGCCGAGGGGCTGCCGGACGCGGGGTTCGACGTGACGGTCGCGGCGCGGCCCGGTGCCGAGGAAGAGCGCGTGCGCGCCTCGGGGGCCGAGGTCGTGCGGCTACAGCATCTCTACCGCCCCGTGTCACCGCTGCGCGACGCGCGCGCGTACGGCGAGATGAGGCACCTGCTACGGCGCGGCTTCGACGTCGTGCACACGCACTCGTCGAAGGCCGGCGTGCTCGGCCGGGTCGCGGCACGGCGCGCCGGCGTCCCGGCGATCGTGCACACGAGCCACGGCCTCCCGGTCACGCCGGACATGGGACGCGCGACGAGGGCGATCCTCATCGGAGCCGAGCGCGTCGCGGCGCGCGCCTGCGACTCCGTCGTCGCGGTCAGCCGTGCGACCGCTCGGGAGCTGACGGAGCTCCGCATCGCGCGCCCGGAGCAGATCGTCGTGATCCCGAGCGGCGTCGACGTCTCCCGGTTCGCGCGCCCGATCGACCGGCGCGAGGCCAAGACCGCGCTCGGCGTCGATCCGGGCGCGCCGGTGGCGGGGTGGATCGGGCGGCACTTCGAGCAGAAGCGTCCGGAGCAGGTGGTCGCGGCGGCCCGCGCGATCGTGGCGCAGGTGCCGGACGCGGTCTTCGTGATGGCGGGCGACGGCCCCCTGCTCGAGGCAAGCCGCACCGCGGCCGCGGGGGAGCCGCGCATCCGCATCCTCGGGCACCGCGGCGACGTAGAGACCGTCTATGCGGCCCTCGACGTGATGCTGCTGGCGTCGGCCTGGGAGGGCCTTCCGCGGACCGTGCTGGAAGCGCACGCCGCGGGCGTCCCGGTGGTGTCGACGGACGTCAGCGGCGTCGGCGAGGTCGTGGCCGAGGGCGTAACGGGCCACCTCGCCCCGGCCGGGGACTGGCGGACGCTCGCGCAGAGGACGGCCGCGATCCTGCGCGACCCGGCGCGGCGCGAGGAGATGGGACGCGCCGCCAAAGCGCGCGTCGACGACTTCTATTCCGCCGCGTACACGACGCGCGCGACCGCCGAGCTGTACGACTCGATCCTCAGCCGGAAGACGAGCCGCTCTCGCCGCTGAGCAGCCCCTGCGAGGTCGCCCACCGGACGAGCTCGAGCCGGCTGTGGCATCCGAGCCGCGCGTAGAGGTTCTGCATGTGCGTCCGGACCGTGTGCTCGCTGACGCCGAGCTCGCGGCCGATCGCGCGCATGTCGAGCCCCTCCACGAGCAGGCGCAGCACCACGCGCTGCCGTTGCGTCAGGTTCGCGAGCGCGTTACGGCCCTCGGTTGCCGGCTCCTCTTCGGTCGCCCCGCCGCCGGCGTCGTCGGACGGTAAGGCGAGCGCCCGGCCGACGTCCGCGATCGACGAGTCCGGGGGCAGCGTGGCGGCACCCGCCGCGCGCCTCGACCCCACGACGACAACGATCACGTCGGGCCACCGCCGCCGCACCTGCTGCACGAACGGCTCCACCGCGAGGCGCGGCAGCTCGTCGCCGACGACGAGCACCGCGCTCGGAAGCCGGCGGCCGATCGACGCGAGCGCGGAGAGAGCGTCCGCGGCGTACGAGGTCTCTCCCCATCCCGCGGCCCCCAGCGCGGCGGCCGCGGCCTCGCCGTACAGCCGGTCGCCCGAGACGACGAGCACGCTCCCGGCGTTCGTCACCGCGGCGGGAGGTCGGGCCCAGAGATGCGGACGACATGGACGTCGGGGGTCGTCAGGCCGGCGCGGATCGCGACGCGCGCCGCCTCGGCGCGCGAGTGCACGCCGAGCTTCTTCAGGATGTTCCCGACGTGGGTCCTCACGGTGTTGGCGCTCAGGTAGAGGTGCCCGCCGATCGCGTCGTTGTCCAGCCCCTGCGCGACGAGCGTGAGGACCTCCCTCTCCCGTGCGGAGAGTCCTTCTAGCCGAGAAGAGGCTCGCGCTCGGGACGCCCCCGCTCCCGCGATCTTCCTCAATGCATGGTGGAGCCGGTCGGGGTCCACGACGAACCGGCCCGGGCGCGCCGTCCGGACCAGCGCGATCACGCGTTCGAGCCCGCTCGCGTGCGCGAGGCATCCCGACGCACCGGCCTGCACCGCAGGCATCAGGACGTCGGCTTCGTCCCCTGCGGTCAGGACCACCACCGGCGTAGCGCCTCCGACGCGCCGCGCGAGGCTGAGGCCGGAGCCGCGCTCGAGAGCGGCGGCAGTGAGGACGACGTCCGGGGCGAGCTCGGCCGCGAGGGCGGCGGCTTCCGTCTCGTCACCGGTGGCGCCCGCGACCTCCGCCTCGCCGTCCGCTGCGAACGCTCCGGCAAGGCACTCCCGGAAGAACGCTTCGGGATGCGCCACAAGGAGCCTCAACGTCACGCCGATATAGTAAGAGCCCGATCGTCTTCCCTTCTTCCACCATCCCCGGAGGTCCCTGTGGAACAAAGCACGCGCCCGCTCTCCCCCTGAGAGGAGGAGCTGGAGGCCCAGGTCTGGGTCGGCGAGAACACCTTTTCCTTCGGCGACACCGCGTTCCAGGTGCGCAGCACCGCGCCCGAATTCCTCGCGCTCGTGGACTCCCTGTTGCCCGAGGCCCGCGCTGCCGCGCCGGACGAGGACGCGGCCGTCTATCGCTTCTCGGCGATCGTCGGATCGGACAAGATGCTCGCAGGGGGAAAGGTCGCCCATGGGGTGTCGTCGCTGTACCTGGGCGCGCTGCGCGTGTTCCGCGGGCGCGGCCTCCAGGAGATGGCCGGCCGCATGATCTCCGGCATGCGCGACCTCGTCGTCGCGCCACAGAACGAGTTCGTCCGGATGCGCGGGACGGGCGTCACGCTCGACGGCTCCGCGATCCTCGTGGCGAGCCCCCAGCCCGAGCCGCGGCTTCCGGGGTTCGCCGGGCTGTTGGTCAAGAGGGGGTTCGGCTACCTCGGCGACGAGCTCGTGAGGGTAGAGCCCGTCCTCAACACCGCGTACCCGATGCCGTTGCCGATCCTGGTCGACGAGCTCGACGTCGGTGCCTTCCCCGAGGTGCCGCTCGACCCGCCGCGCCGCCGCTCGAGCCGCGTCGAGGGGATGACGCCGCGGCGCCCGGTGCGCGTCGCGGCGCTCGGCGGTGCCATCGCGGAGCCCGCGCCGGTCAGGTGGATCGTCGTCCCCGAGTTCGGCGCCGCGGACACGGTGCTCGAGCCGGCGTCGGGCGCGGCTCTCGTGTTCGCGCTGACGAACGCGACCCTCAACATGCACGTGTGGCGCGAGCGCGGCCTCCTCTTCCTGCGCAGGCTCCTGGAAGAGGCGTCGGTGTCGCGGCTCGCGATCTCGTCCCCGCAGGAGGCGGCCGACGCCTTGGCGGGGGCCGCGCCGACCGTGCTCGGGAGGTGACATGAGCGACGAGCTTCTCGAGGAAGACCCGCTGTCCGGGGGCTGAGGCGACGACTTCGACCCAGGTTGGGTCGACGAACAGTTCTTCAGGCTCCTCTCCGCGCCGCTGGACGTCCGGTCCACCGACCGCGGGATCCTCGACGCGCTCCGCTGGTACCTCGAGCCGTTCCAGACCCCGGCATACGAGACGGGGTCGATACCGCTCCAGATCTACACGGAGCCGGCGGAAGACGATCCCGGTCGAGACGACCACGTATACGTCCGCAACCTGAAGGAGCAGTTCCGCGGGTCCCGGCGCGGCACGCTCGACTGGCTCTTCTGGGACGTCCACGACCTCGTGCCGGTATGGGTGCGGGACTTCCTGCTGATCCATTCCGGCGCCGTCACGATCGGCGACAGGGCGGTGCTGGTGCCCGCCGAGATGGACACGGGGAAGTCGACGACGGTGACTGCGCTCCTGCGCGCCGGCGCGCGGTACCTCTCGGACGAGCTCGGCGCGCTCGATCCCGTCACCCGCAACGTCTATCCCTATCCGAAGCGGATCACGCTCGACCAGGAGACGCTCGCCTTCTTCCCGGGGCTCGAAGAGGGGCTCGGCGACCGCGCCGGCGCCATGGAGACCCTCACGCAGAGATACGTCCGTCCCGAGGACTGCGACTCGTCGATCGCGGCCCCCGCTCCGCTCGGCGCGGTGGTGTTCCCGACGAAGGACCGAGAGGGCCCGCCGCGGCTCGAGCCGGTGCCGGCCTCGGAGGCAGCGTGGCTCCTGGCGAGGAACGCTCGGAACCTCTACCGCTACGCCGACCGCGGCGTGCTGATGCTTGGGCAGATGTGCGGCGACGCACAGGCGTACCGCTTGTCGGGCGGGACGCCGGTCGAGCGGGCCGACCTCCTGATGGAAAGGCTGGCATAAGGAAAAGGCGGGCCCGGAGGCCCGCCCTTCTTACGATCCCTGAAGCTTTTAGCAGGACATCGCGCCGGCGTAGGTGCAGTTGCTCCACTTCGCCGGGTCGCATGCCTGCGCACAGTTGCACAGACGGTCGTTGCCGCCGCCCTGCTGCACCGGGCAGAGGTTGTTGCACGCCGTGTTGCACGCCTGGCCGCAGGAGCCGCTCGTCTTACAAGCGCCCATGCAACCCTCGCCGGTGATGCCGCCGAGCGAGTGGTGGCACGTCGCGGGCGTGGTCCCCGTCTGAGCGAACGCCGGCGTAGCGGCGACCGTCTGGACCACCGGAGCGGCCCACGCCGCCGCAGCGCCCGTGAGGGCGGCCTTGCGCAGGAAGTCCCGGCGCTCGAGGCTCTTCTTGTCGTTTCCGTCCATGGGGCTCCTCCTGGTCTGGGTTCGGGACCCATGATAGGGACGAGAGGCGGCGCCGACGATACGCCCCCCGGCGTAGCTCCGCCGGCCTCCCGGAGGCGGTGGCCGGTTCCAAACCCGCAGGTAGAGGGGCTGCGCGGAGCTCGTCTACGACGCTCGGCGTAGAGGCACGAAGCGCCGTCGCGGCCGCTCCCGCCGGTATCGTCCCGGGATGCCCGCCACCAAGTCCTGGATCCACCATGCGCTTCTCGCCGCGGCGAGAGGTGAGGCGCCCGCGGACCTTCCCGGGCCGACCGACCCGCGCTGGACCCAACTTGCCGCGGCCGCAACGGCTCACGGCGTCCAGGGCTGGGTGGCGCGGGCGCTCAGGGGCGTCCCCGGCGTCCCGTCGTCGTTCCAGGTCCCGCTCCAGGGGGCCGCGCTCCGGATCGCGGCGAACCACCAGCGGCTCCTCGGAGAGGCGGCGACGGCGAGCGGGCTCCTACACGCGGGGGGGACGCCGGCCGTCGTGCTCAAGGGCCCGGCGCTCGTCGAGCGCTACTACCGCGACCCGACGCTGCGGTCCTACGGAGACGTCGACCTCCTCGTCCGCCCGCGGGACTTCGCCGCCGCGCTGGACACGTTGCAGTGCGAGGGATATCTCCTCGAGGACCGCAACTGGGAGTTCCTCGTCGAGGACCTGCGCGGCCAGGTCCACCTCATGAGCCCCGCGGGGGCGATGATCGAGCTCCACTGGCACCTCGTGAACGGCTCCCGTCAGCGGCGCACGCTGGCGATGGGCCCGGAGGAGATCTGGGACGCCACGGAAGAGACGCGGCTCGGTGACGCACCAGCTGCGGTCCTGCGCCGAGAGGACGAGCTCGCGCACCTGCTCCTCCATGCGGCGATGCACGGTTGCGACCGGCTCGTATGGGTCCTGGACATCCGCGCGGTCATCGGGGTCGCTCCGGACGAGCTGGACTGGGACCGCGTCGTGCGGCGGCTGAACCGGTGGCGCTTCCGTACCGGCGGGGGCCAGGTCCTGCGACTGGCGCGCGCGTGGGCGGGGGCCGCGGTGCCCCCCCGCGTCCTCGACGAGCTGAGGCCGGGGCGCTTCGCGGCCGCCGCGGCGCGAGCCATGGTGGCGCGGTGGGACCTCGGCAAGCCGCACACGGGTGCGAGGACGCGGCAGCTGTTCTTCGCGACCGCGAGCGACACGCTCGGCACCCGCGTCAGCCTCGTCGCAGACGCAGCCGTCCCCGCACGCGGCCAGGACCCCGCCGCGCCGGACGGCGTCTTCTATCGCGCGACCATCGGGGCGTTTCACCGCGTCCGCGAGAAGGTCTCCGCCGACGGCATCGACGCGGTGGCCGAGATGGTGCCGGCCGGGGACCCGCAGGAGGGACGAGAGCGGTTCGTCGCGGCCGTGGCGGCAACGGTCACTGACGCCGGCGCCCGGCGGATCCTCGTCCTGTCGCCGTCGCGCTCGACCGGGATGTCGCACTACACGCACGCGCTCGCTCACGCCCTGAGCGCCACCGCGCGCGTCGAGATCGTGGACGCCGCGGCCGGAGACACCGCCGGCGTGGTCCTCTCCCGGTGGTGGCGGGCGCGGCGGCGCGAGCGCGACGAGACGCGCGTGCTCGTGACGTCACCGCACTGGTCGATCCCGCTGTTGCTCGGGCTCACCGGGTGGCGTGGCGGCTTCGTGTGGCACGACCCGATCCTCGACGCGGCGACCCCTCGCACGCGGCGGCTGCACGAGCTCTACTACCGGCTGCTGACCAAGCGGCTCGGCGTCGTCGTGCTGCACGGCTCCGCGTTCACCCGCCACGTCAGCGAGCTCGGGCTTCCCGCCCAGGAGGTCCTGGTCGTACCCCACGGGTTCGTCCCCGATCAGCTCGTGACCAGCGACGAGTACGACCCCGCCGGCCCCCTCGTCTTCGCCGGACGCCTTCACCCGTACAAGGGCCTCGGCGTCCTCCTCGCCGCACTCGCGCTTCCCGGGGGCCGCGGCCTGCCGGTCGTCGTGGCGGGCGACGGCGTCAGGCACGAGCTGATCCCGCCGTCGCTCGGCTCGGTCGACGTGCGGCCGGGCGAGCTGCCCGACGAGGAGCTGCGCGGCCTCATCGGCAGTTGCAGCGCGATGTTGCTCCCGTACGAGCGGGCGAACCAGTCGGGCGTGCTGGCGACGGCGTTCCGCTCGGGACGCCCGGTGATCGCGTCACGCGTGGGCTCGTTCGAGGAGTACGTCGACGATGGTGTCAACGGCCTGCTCGTCCCGCCCGGAGACGCCGCGGCGCTCGCGGCCGCCATGCGGGGGCTGCGCGACGATCCCGGCCTCGCGCGGCGGTTGGCCGCCGGGGCCGCGCGCACGTGGGAGGAGAAGCTGTCGCCGGAGCGCTGGGGGGCCGAGGTGGCCGCCGCCCTGTTCCGCTAGGAGCTACCCGCCGGAGCCGATGACCTCGTCGCCGCGCTTGCGCCGGAACAGAGCGCGCGGCTCGGGGGCCTCCTCGACCGGGGCGTGGCGGAACGACGCGACCTGCTCGACCGGCGGGTCGCCCGCGCCGGTCAGCGGCGGCTCGAACGGCGCGGCTTCGGGCGCCCCGTCGGTCTCGGTCCACGACCCGTAGTAACGGCGGTAGCGGCGGCGCTCGAGCCGGCCGACGCGCGCGGCGTTGAGCACGAGGCCCGCGACCGCCGCGTCGTGACGCACGAGCACCTCGAGGGCCTCGGCCGCCTTGTCCTCGAGCGTCTTGCCGTCGCGCACGACGAGCACGACCGCGTCGGCCTCGGCCGCAAGCAGCAGCGCGTCGGCGAACGCGAGCAGCGGAGGCGTGTCGACCACGACCACGTCGTAGGAGCCGCGGAGCTCCCTGATGGCCTCCGTCAGCCGCTCCTGCACGGCGCCCCCCTGCTGCATGTTCGACCCCGGCAAGACCTCGGCGAACCCGCCGGGGCTGCGCTGCACCGGGATCTCCGCGGTGGTGCCCGCAATGAAGTCCGTGAGGCCCGGCCCCTGCAGCCGGTGGCGGCGCGCCGCCCGGAGGTCGGCGTGCACGAGCACGGCGTTACGTCCGGCGGTCGCGTACGACGCCGCGAGGTTGCTGGAGACCGTCGACTTGCCGTCGCGCGGCTCGGGGCTCGCGACCACGACGACCTTCAGGTCGGCGCCGCGCTCCTCGACGAGCTGGAGCTCGGTGCGAAGCATCCGTATGCCCTCGGCCCCCCACCCCGACGCGCGCTGAACGACCAGCGGGTCCTTGTCCATGCGGCGGTTCTTGACGCGGGGGATCACCGCGAGCACCGGGTAGCCAAGCTGCTCCTCGGTGCGGTCGCGCCCGCTGACGCGCGGCCGGAGGACGCCGACGGCGACGGCGATGGCCGACCCGAGCAGGAGGCCGACGAGCGGCCCGGCGAGCGTCCGCAGAGTCCGGGCAGGGATCGTCCCGACGCGCTGGACGATCGGCGAGCCGATGACCTCGACCTGGTCGCCCGCGAGGTTTGCCTCGAGCCGCAGGAGCTCCTTCTTGCGGAGCAGCTCCTGGTATATCGCGCTGACGGTGTTGTACTTCGTCTGCGTCTCGGGGGACGCTCCGCCCGCGGCAGACTCGGCCTCGAGACGCTCCGAGAACCGCCCCAGCTCGCGCCCCACCTCCGCGATGCTGACGTTCACCGTCTCGAGAGCGCGCTCGAGCCTCAGCGCGTCCTGCTCCTGGCGATACTCGACGTAGTTCCGCGCGTAGGCCTCGAGCGTCTCGACGGTGTTCAATCCCTCGCCGGTCAGCGTCATCCGCAACAGGTCCGTGTTCTCCTCGGCCGATACCCCGAGGCGCGCGAGGATCGACGCGCCGCCGTCGCTCTGGCCGAGCTCCTGTGCGGTCTGCGACGCGACGTCCACCGAACGCGCGGCCTCGACTTCGGCCGGAGGGATGCCTTCCTGCGGCGTGATCTGGGTCTCGCCGGTTGCCGAGAAGCCAAACGACTGGACTTCGAGCGTAACCGTCGCGGTGTAGAGC
>DASZDG010000057.1:0-2298 GCA_035942255.1 Actinomycetota bacterium
AACGGGCCCGGCGGCGACCCGCCGCAGGACCGCTGGGGCCGCGACGCGTACCGCCACCCGATGCGGTGGACGGACGACGAGCCGCACGGCGGGTTCACGACAGGCGAACCGTGGCTGCCGGCGACGCCGGTCGAGGGCGGATCGGTCGCGGCGCAGGAGCGCGACGCGGGCTCGCTGCTGCACCTCTACCGCGACCTCGTCGCGCTGCGCCGCGGGCTCGGGCCCGGACTCGAGCTGCTCGACGCGCCGGAGGGCGTCGTCGCGTACCGCCGGGGCGAGCACGTCGTCGCGCTCAACCTCGCCCCGGAGGAGCGGCCTTCACCGGTCGCCGGAACGATCGCCCGCCACACCCACGGCCGCAGCGGCAACGCGCCCACGGCGCTGCTCCCGGGGGAGGGGTTCGTCGCCAACGCTTAGGGGTACTGCCTCAGCGGGTTGCTGGTCCGGGTCTTGCTCCTCACCGCAGTGCTCGCCCTCTCCGCTCTGGGGCTGACGGCCTGCGGTGGCGACGAGGGCGGCGGCGCGAACACGCTGAACTTCTACATCTTCAACGAGCCGGGCGGCGGGCCTCAGAAGGTCGCCGACCAGTGCTCGAAGGAGTCCGGCGGCAGGTACACGGTCGAGTTCCAGTTCCTCCCGTCGCAGGCCGACCAGCAGCGCGAGCAGCTCGTCCGCCGCCTCGGCGCCGAGGACGAGTCGATCGACCTCATGGGCCTCGACATCATCTGGACCGGCGAGTTCGCGAACGCCGGCTGGCTCGAGCCGGTGCCCGACGACGTCGTCGGTCCCGCCTCCTCGATGGTCTTCGAGAGCGTGCTCGAGACCGCCAAGTTCGAGGACCGCCTGTACACGGTGCCGATCTGGTCGAACACCCAGCTGCTCTGGTACCGCAAGGACAAGGTCCAGGAGCCGCCCGCGACCTGGGACCAGATGATCGAGGTCGCCGAGCGCGAGAACATGAAGATCCACGTCCAGGCCAACCGCTACGAGGGCCTGGTCGTGTGGGCCAACGCGATGATCCAGTCCGCGGGGACGGAGTTCGTGAGCGGGCCGACCGAGGTGGCCCTCGAGGAGGAGCCGACGAAGCGCGCGCTCGAGGTCATGGGCAAGCTCGCGACGTCGACCGCCGCGCCGGTCGGCATCGACACGTCGAACGAGGACTCGGCCCGCCTCGGGTTCGAGACCGGCGACTCGATCTTCATGGTCAACTACCCCTTCGTCCACGCCTCCGCCAAGGAGAACGCGCCGAAGATCTTCGAGAACATGGGCGCCGCCGTCTACCCGAAGGTCGACGAGGACAAGGACGCCAAGCCACCGCTCGGCGGGATCAACATCGGCGTCTCCGCCTTCTCGAAGAAGAAGGACCTCGCGTACGAGGCGATCCGCTGCATGATCAAGGCGGAGAACCAGCTGACCATCGCCGAGCTGGGCGGCCTGCCGCCCGTCCGCGAGGACCTCTACGACGAGCCGGCGCTGCAGAAGATCTATCCCGGCTTCGCCGACGTGATGCGCGAGTCGATCCGCCTCGCCGGCCCGCGGCCGTCCGAGTCGCCCGCCTACACCGACCTCTCGCTCGGCATCCAGCGCGGGCTCCACCCGGTCACCGAGCTGACCGACCCGCAGAAGGGCTACGACCGGCTGAAGGACTACGTCGAGCAGGCCGTCAAGCGCGAGGGCCTGCTGTGAGCACCGCCGCACCGCCTCAGGTCGGCGCCGGCGCGAAGAAGCCGCAGAAGGTCGGCATCACCGAGCGCGCGAAGGCCGAGCGCAAGCTCGCGTGGATCCTGTGCGCGCCCGCGGTCTTCGTGATGCTGCTGGTCACCGCGTACCCCATCGGCTACGCGGTCGTGCTGTCGCTGCAGAACAAGGACCTGCGCTTCCCGGACGAGGGCGGCTTCGCCGGGATCGACAACTACATCACCGTCCTGACGTCGGGGCTGTGGTGGGAGGTCGTCGGCAACACGTTCTTCATCACCGTCGTCTCGGTGATCATCGAGCTGATCCTTGGCATGATCATCGCGCTGGTCATGCACCGCGCGATCTTCGGGCGCGGCGCCGTGCGAACCTCCGTGCTCATCCCGTACGGGATCGTCACCGTCGTCGCGGCGTTCGCGTGGTTCTACGCGTTCGACCCGGGCACCGGCTTCGTCAACAACACGTTCCTGTCGCCCGACGACAAGGCGTGGTTCGGCGAGAAGAGCAGCGCGCTGACGGTGATCATCCTCGCGGAGGTGTGGAAGACCACGCCGTTCATGGCCCTGCTGCTGCTCGCGGGCCTGACCACGATCGACGAGGGGC
>DASZDG010000058.1:0-3488 GCA_035942255.1 Actinomycetota bacterium
CGCCGAGGCCGATCGCGGTCAGCCACCCGAAGCACGCGGAGCCACACTTGATGCCGCCGAACCGCTCGCGCTGGCGCTCGCGCACCGCGGCCATCGTGCCGCGGTCGACGGCGCCGTGGCGGTCGCCGTCGTGGTCGTGCAGGCGGTCGGGCAGCTCGACGCGGTCGCGATCGGTGTCGTGCACGCGCGTCTGCTCGTCGTCGGTGACGGTGGTGGCGCCGCGTGCACCCGAAGTCGGTACAACGTCGTCCTCGCGCCGGAAGCGTTCGGCCATGTCGTGGATCTCCCCTTCTTGGGTTGGAACGTCGTGTGGCTCACCTCTGGTGATTCCCGCTCGGGCGACTGCTCACGCGACAGCTCGTTCCAACGGAAAACCGAGGAATGATTCCGGTACGCAACGGCTACACAATGACTGTGCCCCAATCGAAGGTCGCTAACGACGTCGTACTCGCCCTCCGCCCGCAACCGGCGGCCGTGGGCGCGGCGCGCCGCGCGCTCGTGCGCGAGGGGCTCGACGACGACCTCCAGCACACGGTCTGCCTCCTCACGTCGGAGGTGGTGACCAACTCCGTGCGACACGCGGGGCTGGGCGAGCGGGACAGGATCGTGCTCGCCGCGCGGATGACGCCGGAGTTCGTGCGCGTCGAGGTCCGCGACCCCGGGACGGGCTTCGACCCCGACGTCCGCCACGGCGCCGGCGGCTACGGCCTGCGGATGCTCGACATGCTCGCCAGCCGCTGGGGCGTCGACCGCGCCGAGACCGGCTGCCGCGTCTGGTTCGAGGTCGACCGCCGCCGCCGCCGTTTCGACCGCGGTTGACCCCGGCCGCACGACGAACCCTGCCGTCGTAGCCTCCAGGTATGGCCCATCCGAACTCGTTCGACGCCCGGGCCGACCTGAAGGTCGGCGATCGCACCTTCGAGATCTTCCGGCTGGATGCGCTGCAGTCGAGGTTCGACGTCGCGCGGCTGCCGTTCTCGCTCAAGATCCTGCTCGAGAACCTGCTGCGGACCGAGGGCAACGGGGCCGTCACCGGCGAGGACGTCGAGGCGCTGGCGACGTGGGACGCGAAGGCCGAGCCGACCGCAGAGATCGCGTTCAGCCCCGCCCGCGTGATCATGCAGGACTTCACCGGCGTCCCCGCCGTCGTCGACCTCGCCGCGATGCGCGACGCGATGAGCGACGAGCTCGACGGCGACCCGGACGCGATCAACCCGCTCGTCCCGGCGGAGCTCGTCATCGACCACTCGGTGCAGGTCGACTTCTTCGGCACCCGCGAGGCCTTCGAGCGCAACGTCGAGCGGGAGTTCGAGCGCAACCGGGAGCGCTACCAGTTCCTGCGCTGGGGCCAGGGCGCGTTCGACGACTTCTCGGTCGTCCCGCCCGGCACCGGCATCGTCCACCAGGTCAACATCGAGTACCTCGCGCGCGTGGTCTTCCCGAACGAGAAGACCGGCCAGGCGTACCCCGACACGCTCGTCGGGACCGACAGCCACACGACGATGGTCAACGGCCTCGGCGTGCTCGGCTGGGGCGTCGGCGGCATCGAGGCGGAGGCGGCCATGCTCGGCCAGCCGATGCCGATGCTCATCCCGCAGGTCATCGGCTTCAGGCTCAGCGGCGAGCTGCCCGAGGGCGCGACCGCCACCGACCTCGTCCTCACCGTCACGCAGATGCTGCGCGAGAAGGGCGTCGTCGGGAAGTTCGTCGAGTTCTACGGCCACGGGCTCGCGAACCTGCCGCTCGCCGACCGCGCGACGATCGGCAACATGAGCCCGGAGTTCGGCTCGACGTGCGCGATCTTTCCGATCGACGCCGAGACGCTCCGCTACCTCGAGTTCACGGGGCGCTCGGAGGAGCAGCGCGCGCTCGTCGAGGCGTACGCGAAGGAGCAGGGCCTCTGGCACGACGAGCGCAGCGAGGACCCGACGTTCTCCGACCTGCTGGAACTCGACCTCGGCGACGTCGTGCCGTCGGTCGCCGGCCCGCGCCGGCCGCAGGACCGCTCGGCGCTCACCGAGATCCAGACCGAGTTCCGCGAGGCGCTCCAGGAGTTCACGGGCGGCCCGGAGGACGACGCGCCCGACGCAGACCGCAAGCCCGGCGTGCCGCCGCAGCGCAGCGCCGCCGAGGACGACGTGACGGAGTCGTTCCCCGCGAGCGACCCGCCGTCGACGATGGACCCCGGCGAGCACGGCGGCGCGCCGCTCAGCCACGACGGGCACGACCACGCGAGCGTCGCCGCGCCCGCGAGGAACACTGTCCCGGTCACGCTCTCCGACGGCACCGACACCGAGCTCGACGACGGCGACGTCGTCATCGCCGCGATCACGTCGTGCACGAACACGTCGAACCCGTCGGTCATGCTCGGCGCGGGGCTGCTCGCGAAGAAGGCGGTCGAGAAGGGCCTGACGACCAAGCCGTGGGTCAAGACCTCGCTCGCGCCGGGCTCGATGGTCGTCACGGAGTACTACGAGCGGTCCGGCCTCAACGAGCCGCTCGACCAGCTCGGCTTCCAGCTCGTCGGCTACGGCTGCACGACCTGCATCGGCAACTCCGGCCCGCTGCCCGACGAGATCTCCGAGGCGGTCAACGAGCACGACCTCGCCGTCGTCTCCGTGCTCTCGGGGAACCGCAACTTCGAGGGCCGCATCAACCCGGACGTGAAGATGAACTACCTCGCGTCGCCGCCGCTCGTCGTCGCCTACGCGCTCGCGGGCACGATGGACTGGGACCCGTTCAACGAGCCGATCCCCGGCAGCGACGTGATGCTCAAGGACATCTGGCCGACGTCGCAGGAGGTCGCCGAGACGATCGAGTCCGCCGTCCACGAGCAGATGTTCCGCGACAGCTACGCCGAGGTCTTCGCGGGCGACGAGCGCTGGAACGCGCTCGAGGTGCCGGAGGGCGACCGCTTCGAGTGGGCCGAGGACTCCACCTACGTGCGGCGCCCGCCGTTCTTCGAGGGGCTGCCGGCCGAGCCCGAGCCGGTCACCGACATCACCGGCGCGCGCGTGCTCGCCAAGCTCGGCGACTCGGTCACCACCGACCACATCTCCCCGGCGGGCGCGATCAAGAAGGACTCGCCTGCGGGTCGCTACCTCCAGGAGCACGGCGTCGCGCCGCGCGAGTTCAACTCGTACGGCTAGCGGCGCGGCAACCACGAGGTGATGATGCGCGGCACGTTCGCGAACATCCGCCTGCGCAATCAGCTCGCGCCGGGAACCGAGGGCGGCGTCACTCGGCACCTCCCGGACGGCGAAGACATGCCGATCTACGACGCGGCGATGCGCTACCAGGAGGAGGGCGTGCCGCTCGTCGTGCTCGCGGGCAAGGAGTACGGCTCGGGCTCGTCGCGCGACTGGGCGGCGAAGGGCACGAAGCTCCTCGGCGTGCGGGTCGTCATCGCGGAGTCCTTCGAGCGCATCCACCGCTCGAACCTCGTCGGCATGGGCGTCCTGCCGCTGCAGGTCGACTCGCTCGACCTC
>DASZDG010000059.1:0-8377 GCA_035942255.1 Actinomycetota bacterium
CAAATGGACCCCTGACCGTTCCTTGGACCATCTCTGGTTGGAGAAAGCGCCCGCACACACGGGCCTTACGGTCAATCGGGGAGACAGGATTTGAACCTGCGACCGCCCGGCCCCCAGCCGGGTGCGCTACCAGACTGCGCCACTCCCCGTGGTCGCAGATCCTAGCTGCTGCGTCCGCGCCTAACGGACGACGTCGGGGGCCTCGAGCCCCGCCAGCCGCGCGCGATTCGAACCCCGCCGTCGCGCTGTCCGCCGGCGGTGGCAGTTCGCGCAGACGACGTCGCACTTCGCGATCTCGTCGAGGATGTCCTCCCACGCGTGGGTCGCGAGCTTCGGCCCGATGTTGAAGCGCTTGTCGCGAAGGTGATCGAACTCGAGGACCACTGGGTCGGTCTCGCCGCAATCGGTGCACGGGTGGTCGACGAAGTAGTCGAGCAGCAACTGCGTGCGCTCGGCCCAGAGCTCCTGCTTGCGCCGCTGGGAACGCTCGATGTAGCGGCGGCGGTTCCGCACGTAGTGCTCGCGCCGGTACTCCGCCTGGCACGACCGGCAATGGTGCTGGCGCTGCCCCTTGTCGCGACGGTGCTAGGCGAAGTCGTCGAGTGGTTTCTCGAGTCCACACCGACTGCACCGACGCATCCGACAAGGGTACGGTGCGACCCGGACGACAATTCGCCCGGATCGGCGGGCGGATCCACCTCTAGACTTCGGCGCGCCGCGGGTGTGGTGTAGTGGCTCGCACGTCAGCCTTCCAAGCTGAAAGAGACGGGTTCGATTCCCGCCACCCGCTTGCGCCCGGCGCCTAGTTCCGGCGAGCCGCCGGGCGCCGCTCCTCGGTCGGAACCTCCTCGCCCTCCCCCACGAGCCCCGGCGGCGGCCATGCGCCGTACCAGTTGTCGCGGGCGCCGTCGAGCGTCACGACGCTGCCGCTGAAGCAGCGGCCGAGCGGTGACGCGAGCAGCGCGACGAGCCAGGCGTGCTCCTGCTCGTCCCCCAGCCGCTGCAGCGGGACCGTGCGGGCCGCGGCCTCCGCGATCCCGGCCGGGTACTTCTTGATCGCCTCGGTGCGGAAGTGGCCGGCGGCGAGCGCCACGACCGTCACCGGGTCCAGCTCGACCGCCAGGGAGCGCGTGAGCGCCTCGACCGCCGCGCGGGCCGAGCCGCTGTGCGTCATCCCCGGCAGCCCGTGGTGCGGCGAGAAGGTCACGTTCATGACGACGGCGTCGCGCGAGAACAGCGGCGCGCAGGCGCGGGTCATCGTCATCGTCCCGCCGACGTTCAGCCGCCACACCGCGTTCCATCCCTTCAAAGCGATCGACTCGGCGGGGACGAAGTACTGCCCACCCGCGTTGTTGACGAGGATGTCGATCCGGTCGCCGGCCGCCGCGGCGATCGAGGCGGCGGAGGACGGGTCCCGGATGTCCCCGGCGCAGTACGAGCATCCGAGCTCCGACGCCGCATCCGCGAGCACCTCCTCCCGCCGCCCCGCGATCACCACGCGAGCACCGCACTCCAGAAGCTCGCGGGCCGAAGCCTTCCCGAGCCCCGTCCCGCCGCCCGTCACCACGGCGACCCGCCCCGCGAGCAGTCCGGAGGCGAACACGCGCGAGCTCACAGCCACCCCGCCCGCTTGAAACGCGTGTACAGGAACGAGCACGCGACGGCGATCACGAGCAGCACCGCCGGATACCCGAGCTCCCACCGCAGCTCCGGCATGTGCTCGAAGTTCATCCCGTAGATCCCGGCGATCATCGTGGGAACGGCGAGGATCGCGACCCATGCCGAGATCTTCCGCATGTCCTCGTTCTGGCGGACGCTGACCTGCGTCAGGTTCGCCTGGAGCATGTTCGACAGCAGCTCGTGCATCGAGTCGACGTGCTGGTTGACGCGGATCAGGTGGTCGAGCACGTCGCGGAAGTACGACTTCATGCCGTCCTCCATGCCGTGGACGCCGCCCCGCACGAGCTGGTCCACCGCGGGGATCAACGGTCCCACGACGCGCGAGAACCCGAGGACCTGCCGGCCGAGCTTGTAGATGCGCACGGTCACGGAGGGGCCCGCGGACCCGCCGAACAGCTCCTCCTCGGCCTGGTCGACGTCGGTCTGCAGCCCGGCCGCCACCGGCTCGTAGGCGTCGACGACCGAGTCGATGATCGCGTGCAGCGCCCCGCTCGGGCCGCGGCGCAGGTGCGCCTCGTCCTCCTCGACCCGCCGTCGCACCTCCGACAGGTCGTTGACGTCCCCATGCCGCACGGTGATCACGTACGACTCCCCGACGAACACCATGACCTGTCCGAACAGGACCTCCTCGCTCTCGTCGACGTACCGCGCGGTCTTCAACACGACGAACGTCATGTCGCCGTAGCGCTCGATCTTCGGCCGCTGGTGGGCGCTGAGCGCGTCCTCCACCGCGAGGTCGTGCAGGTTGAACTCCCTGCGCAGCTCCTCGAACTCCTCGGCCGTCGGCTCGAAGAGCCCGACCCAGACGAAGGCGCCGTCCTCCTGCCCCGCCTCGCAGGCGTGCTCGAGGGGCAGGTCCCCGGCCTTGCGCCGACCGTCCTCGTACACCGCGCACTCGACGAGCACGCCGTCAGTCGATCACATCGGTGCCCACGAGGGCGAGCACCACGATCCCGAGCAGGACCCGGTACGCGACGAACACCGCCGTCGTGTGCGACACGAGGAACTTCAGGAGGAACGCGATCGCCGCGTAGCCCGAGACGAACGCGAAGAGCGTCGCGATCGTCGTCGGGAGGAAGCCCACCGCGCCCTCGCCCCCGATGTCGCCGAGCTGGTAGATGCCGGACAGCACGACGGCGGGCACGGAGAGGAGGAACGAGAACCGCGCCGCGGCGGCGCGGTCGAAGCCGAGGAACAGCCCGGCGGTGATCGTCGCGCCGCTGCGCGACACGCCGGGGACCAGCGCAGCGGCCTGCGCGAGCCCGATGACGAGAGCGTCCCGCCGGCCGACCGTCGAGATCTCGCGGTCGTGGTCGGCGACCCGCTCGGCGAGGAGCAGCAGGAGCCCGAGCGCGATCAGCGTGATCCCGATCAGCGTGAGGTTCCGCGCCTCGTCCTCGATCGCGTCGTCGAACGCGAAGCCGAGGATCACGATCGGGACCGTGCCGAGGATCAGGTACCAGCCCATCCGCGCGTCCAGCTCGCCGCGTCGCGTCGGGTCGCGCAGCGACGCCAGCCACGCACGCGCGATGTTCATCAGGTCGTGGCGGAAGTACAGGAGGACGGCGGCGACCGTGCCGAGCTGGGTCACCGCGGTGAACGCCGCGCCGGGATCCTCCCACCCGGCGAACGCGGGAACGATCCGGAGGTGTCCGGAGGAGGAGATCGGCAGGAACTCCGTGAGTCCCTGCACGATGCCGAGCACGATGGCCTGGAACGCGTCCATGAGCGGCGGAGCACGGTAGAGGACGTGCCATCCTGAGCGCCGTGTCGCGTCTGAAGTGGCCGCTGATCGCCGTGCTGGCCCTCGGCGGGGCCGGCGGCGGCGTGGCCGCGTACGCGACGAGCTCCGACGGGACGGACGCGGAGCCGCCGCGAGCCTCGATCGACGACTGGCGCTGGGCGCCGCGCTCCGAGCCGCCCACCCCGCCGCCGGAGCCCGAGCGCCGCGAGACCGTCAAGCAGCCGCGGCCGGAGCCCGCCCAGGAGGAGCCCGCCGAGGCTCCGCCGCCACCGGAGCCTCCGCCGCTCCCCGAGCCCTCCGACGACGACGCGGTCACGCGGGCGGAGGTGCTCGACAACGGCGTCGCGCTGCCGCCGCTCGAGGCACCGCCCGAGGTCCGGGCCGCGATCGAGGCCGGCAACACGATCGCCCGCACGCCCTACAAGTGGGGCGGCGGCCACGGCAAGTGGCAGGACACCGGCTACGACTGCTCCGGCTCCGTCTCCTACGCGCTGGCCGCCGCCGGGCTGCTCAACGGGCCGCTCGCGTCGGGCCCGCTGATGAAGTGGGGCGCGCCGGGCAAGGGCAAGTGGCTGACGATCTACACGAACCCCGGCCACGTGTTCATGGTCGTTGCCGGCGTTCGCTTCGACACGAGCGCCGCGAACCGGGGCAAGACCGGCTCGCGCTTCACGAACGAGATGCGCCCGACGGGCGGCTACGTGGCCAGGCACTGGCCAGGCCTCTAGCCGGAAGCTCAAGATCCGGCGACGGCTGCCGATGGTCGTGATGTGAGGCGGCTCCGCGAGCAGCAGGACGTGACGCTGCTCGTCGGTGCGACGCAGCTGCGCTGTCGCGTGGTCGCGGTCAACTCGGACGAGGCCGCCCTGAAGCCGTTCACCGCCCCCCGCGTCAGCCGCCAGGAGCTCGAGGGCGCCGCGTCGCTCATCTTCGGCCACCGCGGCAGCCTCGTCGCCCTGAAGGGCCGCGCGAGCTGGGGCATCGAGGAGGACGACCTGCGCTTCGCCGTGCGCGACGGCGTCCAGGTGCCGCAGCAGCGCTCGGCGTCGCGGCTGCGCATCCCGCTCGACGTGACGGTCCTGACCCCCGCGGGGGAGCGCGTCCACGGCCGCACCCTCGACGTCTCCGCCGTCGGCCTCTCGCTCGCGGGCGGCGGCTTCGGCGAGCCGGACGAGGTCGTCGGCCTCGAGGTCGACGTCCCCGATCACCAGCCGGCGATCGCCTGCCACGGGCGGATCGTGCGCGGGACGATCGAGATCACGGCGGTCGAGTTCACCGACCTGCCGGTGGCCGACCGGGAGCGCCTCGCGCGCTTCATCTTCGCCGTGCAGCGCCTGCTCGCCAGCGGCGAGCTCGAAGCCTCGTAAAGCCGCGCTTTCCGGGTAGGTTGGAGCCGTCATGGCTCCCCGCTCGATCTGGAACGGCGCAGTCGCGTTCGGCGCGGTCAACGTCCCCATCAAGGTGTTCGGCGCGATCGAGGACAAGGCGATCCGCTTCCGCGAGCTGCACTCCAAGGACGGCAGCGAGGTCGGCCACCGGCTCGTCGGCAACGACGGCAAGGAGGTCCCGAAGGAGCGCGTCGTCAAGGGCTACGACATCGGCAACGAGGAGTACGTCGTGCTCTCCAACGACGAGATCAAGGCCGCGGACCAGCCCGCGCGCAAGGCGATCGAGCTGTCGGACTTCGTGCCCGCCGAGCAGATCGACCCGGTCTTCTACGGCAAGCCGTACCTGCTCGCGCCGCAGAGCGGCGCCGAGGACGCCTACGCGCTCCTCGTCAAGGCGCTCGACCGCGCGGGCCGCGTGGGGATCGGGACCGTGTCGCTGCGCCAGCGTCAGCAGCTCGTGAGCATACGACCGGTCGACGGGGTGCTGCGGATGCAGGTGATGCGCTTCGCCGACGAGCTCGTCGACGCCGACAAGCTCGACGTCGACGAGCCGTCGAAGAAGCCCGGCAAGCGGGAGATCGACATGGCGGGGATGCTGGTCGAGACGCTCGCCGCGAAGTTCGAGCCGGACCGGTACGAGGACACGTACCGCGAGCGCGTCCTGGCCGTCGTGAAGGCGAAGGAGAAGGGCGAGCAGATCACGCTGCCCGAGCCGGAGGCGCCCGAGGACCGCGACGACCTCATGGCCGCCCTCGAAGCGTCGTTGAAGGCGAGCAAGGGCTGATGCCGCGCTCGCTGTGGAGCGGCTCGCTGTCGTTCGGGCTCGTCAACGTGCCCGTCGCCCTCGTGTCCGCCGTCCAGGACAAGGACGTCCACTTCAACCGGCTCGACGAGAAGAACGGGACGCGGCTGCACGTCGAGCGGTACTGCAAGGAGGAGGACGTCCCGATCCCGTACGAGGAGGTGGCGTCCGGCTACCCGCGCTCCGACGGCGACGGGTACGTGATGCTCACCGACCTCGAGCTCGAGGCCGCGCAGCCGGAGAAGACGCGCACGATCGACATCTCCGAGTTCGTCGACCTCCACGAGATCGACCCGATCTACTTCGACCACCCGTACTTCCTCGTGCCGAACGCGGAGGGCGAGGGCGCGCTGCGCGCGTACAAGCTGCTCGTCGGGGTGATGGAGAAGACCGACCGCGTCGCCGTCGGGCGCTTCGTGATGCGGACGAAGGAGTACCTCGTCGCGCTGCGCGTGCGCGACGGCCTGCTGTCGCTCGTGACGATGCGCTTCGCCGACGAGATCCGCTCCCCGGACGGCCTGAACCTCCCCGGCAAGAAGGACCAGCCGTCGAAGAAGGAGGTCGACCACGCGGTCGCGCTCATCGAGGAGCTCAGCGTCGACTGGGACCCCTCGAACTACAAGGACCGCCACCGCGAGCGGCTGCTGAAGATCATCCGCGACAAGAAGAAGGGCAAGACGATCAAGGCGCCGGCGGAGCCCGAGGTCCCGGCCGCCGTGCCCGACCTCATGGCCGCGCTGCGCGAGTCGCTCGAGGCCGCGCGCGGCGGCGGGGACGGCGACGGGAAGTCGAAGAGCGGCGGCTCGTCGAAGTCCAAGGGCAAGGAGAAGGCGAAGGCCTAGGCCTTCGGCCCGACGATCTCCTCGAGGATCGCGACGCTCTTGCGGTGCGAGACCGAGACGTTCCGCGGGTTCGACAGCGTCCACCGGATCCCGAGCGCCTCGCACGCCTCGCAGAACAGCCCGCGGATGTCCGCCGACAGGTTCGAGAAGAAGTAGCGCGGATACGCGTATTCGGCGACCCGCCCGCTCGGAAGCTTCGTCGTGAACCGGTTCACGGTCCGGCAGCCGTCGGAATGGATCAGGCCGCGGACGAACTGCGCCGGATGCGCGTCGACGATCTCGCGCTGCCAGTCGACGAGCACGATCGGCCGCTCGTGCTTCCGACCCGGCCCATGCTGGGGGAACGCCTCCGGCCAGCGCTTCCACGCCGACTGAACCGTGTTGATGCGACTGCCACGCCTCAGCAGGATCTGCGTTCGGCCGCCGAGCGTCGCGAGACCGACGGCGACCCGGCATTCGTCGACGATGCCGGGATAGGTGCCGTCGAGGTGGACGCGCAGGAAGCACGCGCGCGGCGTGACGTAGATGTGGCCGTCGCCGAGGTATAGCCCGAGCAGGTACGCGTACGTCCTGTCGTGGGGCGGCCGCCATGGTGCGAGCGGCGGCCCGGCGCCGAAAGTCCTCGTTCGCCCCTGTTTCCAACGGACGACGGTGCCGAACGGCACCCCCGTCTCCTCCGCGACGCAGCGCGCGGAGAACCCCTCCGAGAGCAACCGCCGGACGCGATTCATCTCCTCCGCGCTGTGCATGCGCAAAAGATCTCAAGCGTGCCGGACCGATTATGCGAAACGAGCGGGGGAGCCGGGATTCGAACCCGGATTCATGGTTTTGGAGACCATGCGCTTAGCCGTTGACTCACTCCCCCGAGCAAGCTCGGGGTCAGTGTATCTCCCGATTCGGACGAATCAGGCGACGCTGCGTTCCGCTGCCGGGCGGGTCTGGCGGCGGCGTGTCGGGGTGCGCTTCGGGAAGGTCACGCCGGGGCGGTCGCGGCGGCGGCGCAGCTGCCGGGCGGTGGTGCGGACCGCGCGTTCGATGACCTGCTCGCGCCGGTCGCGGGCCATGAAGTTCGTGCCCATCACCGCGAGGTCGTCGGCCGTCGGCTGGAGGATCAGGACCTCCGTGCCGCGCTCGCGCAGCTTCTTCGCCTCGTGCCCGAGGCGCCGACCCGTCTGCTCGCGCATCCGCGCCGCGAAGCGCTCACCGGCGCTGCGCGGCGTTATGCGCGCGAGCGAGGACATCGGGTTGAGGCAGACGACGAGGTCGAGGCCCTCGTCGCACAGCAGGTCGAGGTTCGAGGCCGAGCAGATGCCGCCGTCGATATAGCGCCTCCCGCCGATCTTCACCGGGTGGTAGAAGCCGGGGATCGCGCACGACGCGGCGACCGCGTCGCGCACGTCGGCGTCCGGCGCGCCGTCGCGCCCGAAGACCGTGCGCCTGCCGGTCACGTAGTCGGCCGCCACGGCCCAGTAGCGGCCCGGGCCGTCGGGCCACTCACCCTCGACGAACCGGCCGACGAGGTCGCTGATCGGGCGCGTCGAGATGAACCCGCGCGGCATCCAGCCCGCCATCAGCGCGGTCGGCGCGTGGCTCATCGGGCGCAGGAGCGTCGACACCGCCATCCGCCACGAGCCCGGCCCGAGCGGCGGCAGCGCGCGCTGCAACCGGTACGGCATGTCGCCGAGGCCCGCCTCGAGCGCCTCGCCGCCACGCTCCACGGCCTCGGCGAGCTCGTCGCCCGCGCCGCCGCTGGCGTACGCGGCCATCAGCGAGGCGTCGACGCCGGCCGCCGTCAGCGCGCCGATGACCGAGCCGGCGGAGGTGCCGCTGATGAGGTCGGCGCTCGCGGGGCTCCAGCCGGTCTCGGACTCGAGCGCGTCGAGCGCGCCGATGAGCCATGAGCCGCCCACGACGCCTCCGC
>DASZDG010000060.1:0-3596 GCA_035942255.1 Actinomycetota bacterium
GCCGGTGAACCGCGCGGCGAACTCGTTGACCGGGGACTGGCCGCGCCAGAAGTCGCGCACGACGTCGCGGTACATCCCGTTCCACTCCGACCACAGGACCGGGAAGTTGCCGACCTGGTAGCCGCCGGGGCCGACGTCCCATGGCTCGGCGATCAGCTTCACCTGGGACAGGATCGGGTCCTGGTGGATGACGTCGAAGAACGCGCTCAGGCGATCGACGTCGTACAGCTCGCGGGCGAGCGCGCTCGCGAGGTCGAAGCGGAAGCCGTCGACGTGGCACTCGCTGACCCAGTAGCGCAGCGAGTCCATGATCAGCCGCAGGACGCTCGGGACGCGCGCGTCGAGCGTGTTCCCCGTTCCCGTGTAGTCCATGTAGTGACGCGGGTCGTCGGGGACGAGCCGGTAGTAGCTGTTGTTGTCGACGCCCTTGAAGGCGAGCATCGGGCCGAGGTGGTTGCCCTCCGCGGTGTGGTTGTAGACGACGTCGAGGATCACCTCGATCCCCGCGCGGTGCAGCGCCTTGACCATCCCCTTGAACTCGCGGACCTGCTCGCCGCGCGTGCCGCTCGCGCTGTACGCCGCGTGCGGCGCGAAGTAGCCGATCGACGAGTAGCCCCAGTAGTTCGTGAGGCCCTTCTCGACGAGGAAGTGCTCGTCGGCGATGTGGTGGACCGGGAGCAGCTCGACCGCGGTCACGCCCAGCTCGTGCAGGTGCTCGATCGCGGCGTCGGACGCCAGGCCCGCGTACGTGCCGCGCAGGTCGTCGCGGACGCCGGGGTGCTTCATCGTGAAGCCCTTGACGTGCGTCTCGTAGATGACGGTCTCGCTCCAGGGGCGCGCGGGCAGGCGGTCGTCCTCCCAGTCGAAGTGGCGGTCGACGACGATCGACTTGGGGATCGCCGGGGCGCTGTCCTCGTCGTCGGGCTCGAGGTCGGCGTCGGGCGCGTCGCCGTCGGCCGCCGGCACGTAGGGCAGGACGTTCGCGCGGTCCCACCGGATCGGGCCCTCGATCGCCTTCGCGTACGGGTCGATGAGCAGCTTGTGCGGGTTGAAGCGGTGTCCCTCGTGGGGCGCGTACGGCCCGTGGACGCGGTAGGCGTAGCGGGTGCCGGGCCCCACGCCGGGGAGGTAGCAGTGCCAGTTGAACGCGGTGCGCTGCGTGACCTCGACGCGCTCCTCCACGTCGTCGTCGTCGAACAGGCACAGCTCGACGCGCTCGGCGTGCTCGCTGAACAGCGAGAAGTTCGTCCCCTCGCCGTCCCACGTCGGTCCGAGCGGGAAGGCGCGGCCCGGCCACACCTGCCTCATCTGATGAGGGCGCCGGACAGCGGCGGCACTTCCTGCCCATCGGTGTGAAGCGGCTCCGCGGCGAAGTTCATGACGAGCGTGCCGCCTTCGCGCTCGACGCGCAGCCACTTCGCGTTCTCGTCGAAGTCCACGCGCCGCACCTCCCCCAACGTCTTCCGTTCGGCGATCAGCCGCGCGTAGAGGTCGCGCACGCCCGGCCGCTCCTGCCTCGTGAGCTTCGAGCGCTCGAACGTCGCGGGGTCCTGCGGGTCGGGGACCTGGCCCGCGAACGCCTCGAACTGGGCGAACTCGCGCCGGCGCCCGTCGCGGGTCGCGTTCGCGATCTCCTCGTCGATGTGGTCGCTGAAGAACTGAAAGGGCGCGGGCTCGCCGTATTCCTCGCCCTGGAAGAGCATCGGCACGAACGGAGACAGTAGGACGCAGAACGCGGCCAGCGGCTGGACGTCCTCGGGCAGCCGGTCGCCGAGGGCGCGATTGCCGACGTGGTCGTGGTTCTGGGTGAAGACGACGAACTGGTGCGGGTCGCGGTCGTCGGCCTTCGCCCCGAAACGGCGGCGGCGATGCGGGGAGTACGTGCCGTCCCACACGAAGGGGCGGTGGAAGGCCTTGGCGAGCTGCCACAGCTCGCCGTACTCGGAGTAGTAGCCCTCCTTCTCGCCCGTCAGCAGCGTTCGGACGCAGTGGTGGAAGTCGTCGGCCCACTGGGCGTCGTGGCCGTGCCCGTCCGGGTGGATCACCTTCGGATCGTTCAGCGCACTCTCGGCGATGACGACCGCCTTCGGGTTCTGGGCGTGCACCCGCTCCGCGAGCTCAGGCAGCACATGCCGCGCACCGTCGTCCTTGATGGCGTGGATCGCATCGACCCGGAGCCCGTCGACGCCCATCCGCCCGACCCAGAACTCGGCGCTCTGCAGCACCCACTCCCGCGTGCCGCCGCAGTCCTCGTCGTCGAAGTTGATCGCCTTGCCCCAGAACGTCTCGTGCTTGTCGGTGAAGTAGGGGCCGAACGCCTCGAGCGCCTTGACGCCGCTCGCGCCGACGTGGTTGTAGACGACGTCGAGCACCACACCCAGACCCTCCGCATGCGCCGCCTCGACGAAGCGAGCGAACCCCTCCGGCCCGCCGTACGCGGAGTGCGCCGCGCTCAGGTAGACGCCGTCGTACCCCCAGCCGTGCCTGCCGGGGAACTCGGCGACCGGCATGACCTCGACGGCCGTGACACCCAACTCCGCGAGCGGCGCGAGGTGCTCGATGGCGGCATCGAACGTCCCCTCGCGCGTGAACGTCCCGACGTGGAGCTCATAGAGGACCGCCTCGCGCAGATCGATCCCCGGCCCCGTCCCGACGCCGCCGCGCCACACGCGCGAAGGCCCTCGCAGCCCCTCCGGCTGCCACCGCGAGCACGGATCGGGAAACGGCCCGCCGCCGTCGAGGATGAACTCGTACCGATCGCCCTCCGCGGTCGCCTCCCAGACGCCGAACCCACCCTCCTCCATGGGATGTTCCGCGCCGTCAACGCGGACGACAACCCGTTCCGCCCGCGGCGCCCAGATGCGGAAGGTGACACCGCCAGCGTCCTGCGGGATCGCTCCCAGCGGTTCCTCCCAGGGAAGTTCGCGGCCCGCGCGCACCGACACGCCTTTCCCGTGGGTCGTCGTCGCTACACGCCGGCCAGGCTCACTCGAACGGCAGAACCGCCGCGACGAGCTTATGGTGGAACTCACCGAAGGCCGTGCCGAGCGACAACGTCAGCAAGATCGTCCGCGGAAGGCCCAGATCGGAGGGACGATGCCTGCCGACGTCAGCTTCCATCACGGCCTTGTGGATCGGAAAGTCGGTGAGCCCAAGATCCCATGTGCGGCCGGCGTGTATGAAGTGCACGCGTGCCGTCGCATCCGCGCGGTGCTCGAACTCGAGATCGTGGGGCTCGACGACCGCGAGCGAAGCATCGACGCCGTCCGCGGCGTCGTCCACGTGAACCGCCTTGCCGAAGTTCCCGAAGATCCGGGGCGGGGCGTGCCGGACCGCGCGAAGCCGCGACAGCGCCTCGTCTCCCGGCATCCGGCCCAGCAGCCTCCATGGTTGTTCGGCGAGCAGCACGTTCTCCGGCTGCGCGACGTCGCCGTCGTGCCCCAAGTGCTCAAACTCGACGACCTCGAACAACCGCGGCTGACGACCCTCGACGCCACAGTGCCGGATGTGCAGCTCCGTATGAGGCGCTTCACCCACAGGTCGAACGAAACGCGGCGCGTCCAAGGAGAGTCCCGCAACGCAGCGGCCCCCATGCT
>DASZDG010000061.1:0-6860 GCA_035942255.1 Actinomycetota bacterium
GATTCCCTACTGCTGCCTCCCGTAGGAGTCTGGGCCGTGTCTCAGTCCCAGTGTGGCTGGTCGCGCTCTCACGCCAGCTATGCGTCAAAGCCTTGGTAGGCCGTTACCCCACCAACAAGCTGATACACCGCGGGCCGATCCCGAACCGAAAAACTTTGCCCTGCATGCCATGCGGTACGCAGGGGTCATCCGGTATTAGCAACGGTTTCCCGTTGTTATCCCGGAGTTCGGGGCACGTTACCCACGTGTTACTCACCCGTTCGCCGCTTTCAGGGAGAAGGGTTACCCCTTCTCCTTTCGTCGCTCGACTTGCATGTATTAAGCACGCCGCCAGCGTTCGTCCTGAGCCAGGATCAAACTCTCCGTAGAGATTTCGGCACCCGAGCTGCTTCGGCGATCCGAGGACCGCCTCCGCGCGGACGACCGTGAGTCGTCCCCTCGAGGTGACAAAAGTTTGATGCTGATCATGAACGGCTGACTACTCTCGAAGTGTCTCGAAAGCGTGTAGCCGGATTCATTATTGGAGTGTGACGCGCGAACGCGTCACCTCTGTACGTCCGTCTAAGACTCAGCTCGCTCCGAAGAGCTCGCTTCCTCTTGACGAGGTCGCACTGGTTTATCCGATCGATCTCTCCAGGTCGCGGTGGCCTAAGCCACCGGTGCCGAGGGAGATCTCTCGGCAGGCACACTGTTCAGTTCTCAAGGAGCGACTTCCGCCGTACGGGCAAACAAAAACGCCGGTCCGAGAGAACCGGCGAGCAGCCAAGCAACCGAGACCTTCGTGAGGCTCAGGTGCTGATAGGCGTCTCCCTATCCTCTCGGGCCCACCCGTAGGGCGAGCATGACAACGTTCCTCTGTCAGTACAGCCTGTGTAATTTACCAGCCCCCGGAGGGTCCGGCAACCACCCGTGCGGGAAAGATTTCCCGCTCACGAGATGCTAACCCGCGCGGCCCTCGGGACATTCCGGGATCGGGCCGCGCCCCGGAAGATCGGCAGGGCCGGCCGGCACCTTGAGCGCCCTCCGTTTGCCCCTCCCCCGAAGGGTAATAGGAGGGGCATGGGACAGGCACAGCCTCAGTGGGGCGCGGCGACCGCGGGGGCCGCGCTGTCGCGGGGGCTCCGGAAGCGGTGCGCCCGCTGCGGGCAGGGGAAGGTCTTCCGGACGTACTTCAAGATGAACGACGCGTGCTCGGTCTGCGGGTACGCGTTCCTGCGGGAGCCCGGCTACTGGACCGGCGCGATGACCGTCAACATCGCCGCGTGCGAGGCCTGGTTCTTCCTCCTGTTCGTCGGGACGCTGCTCGCGACGATGCCGGACGTCAACTGGCCGCTGCTGCTGGTGTTCGCCGTGGTCACGAACGGGCTGCTGCCGATCGTGTTCTTCCCGTACTCGAGGACGTTGTGGATGAGCCTCGACCTCTACTTCCATCCGACCGACGGGTCCAAGGGCGCATACGAGGGAGGGACGCGGGTCCGGACGCGTTAGCGGCCGGGCCGGAACGTCGCGAGGAGGCCCCGCGACGACAGCATCGCGAACGACCCGCGGCTCCCGGTGAGCTCCGTGAAGAACAGCGGCCGTCCCTCGCCGTCCTTGCGGTCGAACCCCGCGTACGCCTCCGGCGCGACGTTCTCCCATTCCCGTCCGTCGAACAGCATCACGTTGCCGCTCCACGGTCCCGGTCCGGTGCCGGCCAGAGCCGCGAACGCTCGCCCGCCGGCGAGATGAGCGGCGTCATGCGTTTCCGAGCTGATCTGCCCTCCTTCCGAGAGCTCGCGGAGCTTCCCCACCTCCCACGACGCCCCGCCGTCCCGCGACACGGCGAAGTCGCCCCGGTCGCCGAGCAGCAACACCGTCGGAACGCCGCCCGGCACGACGTCGATGTGGGACGGTCCGCCGGTCATGACGGGGGCGCGCACGTCCTCCCACGACACCCCTGCATCGCCCGAGCGGACAAGTCGCCGCGCCTCGCCGTCCGACGCGGCGGCGACCCCCCAGACGGCCCCCGCCCCCGCGGCCTCGGCCTGCAACAGCGGCGGCGCCGTGCACGGAGCCGGTGCGGCGCAGATCCCGGACGGGCCGCCGAAGGTCGTGAGCGCGCTCCATTCCCAGGTCGCGCCGGAGTCGTCCGTCGCGAGCAGCGCGCCGGACGTCGTGCGGTGCTGGAGGTGCAGGTAGAGGCGGCCGCTCCGCGACGGCTCGGCCGCCAGCGCGGCGGCCGCAGGCGATCCACCCGTCGCCTCGAGCGGCGGCTCGGTCACGGACCAGGCGCGGCCGTCGTCGTCGCTCGAGAGCAGGAACGCCCGGCGCGTGGCGACGTCGAGCGCGAGGACGTGCAGCGTGCGGCCGCGGGGGCCGCGCGCTACCGCGGCCCCCGCCGGCAGGAGCGACCACTCGGGCGCGACGTCGTCGTAGAGGACGCCGCGGGTCCACCGGCAGCCCCCGTCGCGCGTGACGAGCACGCCGGCGCTGTCGGCGACCACCACCAGCCTCGGGTCGTGCGGGTCGGCGGCCATCCGCCACCCGGGGTAGGCGCCTTCGATGCCGTCGACCGGCGTCGTCGTCCACGTCCCGTGCTCCACGCGCTCGACGGAGCGGGTGCAGCGCGGCTCGGGGGCCGCGCCCGCGGGGGCCGCGAGCGCCGCGATCGCAACCGCAGTCACGGCCGCGCACCGCGACCTCCTGCCTCTGTTGACCATCACAGAGGATTTCCACCGCCCAGCGGGCGGACCTCCGATCACTTGTCGTCATTCCGGCCACCTGCCGCGGGGAGGGCGAGAGGCCACCGGCGGCGAAACCCTTGAGCAGACGAAAAGGGGATCCATGAGGACGATCAAGCCGGGCCTGATCGCAGCCGTCTCGGGTGTGCTGCTCGCGGCATCTCTGCCCGCCTCCGCGTTCGCCCCCGGGGCGGAACCCGTCCCCGGCCCCCTCACGCGCGCCCTGCTCACCGGCGAAGGGCTCGACCCCGCAGCCGCAGCCACGCTCACGTCGTATCGCGGCCGCCCCTACGCGGACCGCTTCCTGGACGCGCTCGTCCAGGCGGAGGAGACGAGCACGTTCCGCTTCGTGTACGCGGCGCCGGTCCACGACGTCAGCGGAGACGCGCGCGACGACGTCCTCTCGCTCGACACCACGATCGATCTCACGATCGACTCGGGGGTTGTGTTCCCGACGATCGAGTACGAGACACGGGTGGTGATCCGCGCGCTCGACGGCTCGACCGGTGACGTCATGTGGACGAAGCGCGCTCGCTTCAAGAACGGCTACATGGAGGTCGTCGAGGCGCAGGTGGGCGAGGCGGGCCGCAACGGCTTCGCGCTGCTGGTCTACGACGGCGCGCTGGGCCAGGTCCAGCAGAGGCGGTTCACGATCCGGACGCTCACGGGCGCGGGCAAACGGGTGTGGTCGCGGACGTGGGACGCGGTGACGGTCGACCAGTTCCCCTTCTACGGTTACGCCAACGTCCCGGTCACGCTCGGCGCGTTCGACGCGGACGATGGGCGCGCGACCGACTACCTCGTGGGGCTCGGCAACATCGCGGTCGCCGGCGTGGCGTGGGTGGCCGACATCCATGCAGTCGCGGTGGAGGGGACGACCGGTGCCGAGACCCAGCACCCCGCACACGAGGTCGGCGTCGGTAACGTGTTGCCGGCGCCGTGGGTGACCGGCGACCTCTCCGGGGACGGCTTCGACGACTACGTCTTCGTCAACCCGATGCCCCAGGCCGCACAGGGAGAGGAGTCGCTCGAGCCGGGCGGCGTCGTGCGAGGGCGTGTCGGAACGAACGGCGATCTCGTCTGGGAGCGCGGGGGGTACGACTTCTCCGACGCGCTCGTGGTGTGGGCGTTCCCCATCCGCGACGTCGTCGGGAACCCGCGCTCGGACGTCACGTTGTCCGCGTGGATACGCGAGGAAGGACGCGACAGCGAGTGGGACCTCTACCTCGTCGACGGCGCGTCCGGGGGGCCTCGCTGGAAGCGCCCCGGGTCGTGGCCGTACGTCCCGGGCGACGTGAACGGGAACGGCGAGGACGACGTCGTCGCACGCGACGTTCTGTTCGGGCGCGGGCTGAAGACCGTAACCGTGAGGCTGTGGGCGTACAGCCCCTCGGGGAAGACGCTGTGGAAGCGCAGCTACGTCCTGCGCACGGACGGACCCCTCACCTGCGCCGCGGGCTGCTCCTCCGGCGCCGGCGCCGGCTTCGGCTCTGCGGGCGACCTCCAGCCGGACGGGGTCAAGGACAGCTACGTGATGACCCACGTCAGCCACGACCCCGGAACGGAGACCTCCGAGCGGTACCTCGTGGACGGCAAGACGGGCAAGCGCTCCCTCGTATCCGGCGACGAGCTGTTCCCCCTGGGGACCTCGCTGGATCTGCACGGCGCGGACGTGGCGATGGCGCGGTGGCGTGACGGGGTCGTCGAGGTCTCCGGCGCGACGGCGACGGGTGCGGCGCTGTGGGACTCGGTCGTCTCGGTGGGCCCCGCGGCCGAGCCGGGCCGGGTGCCGGTCGACGTGGTGGCCGCGCTCCTCGACCGCGACCGCTGCGCGGACGTCGTCGTCTCCATCACCGCTCGGCGCGGGCGGTACGTCGCCGCGCTCGACGGCGGGGACGGCTCCCTGCTGTGGATGCGAACGCTCGACGGCGTCGACGCGCAGCCCGCGGCGCGGACCGCGAACGACCGCAACCGCGCCTGCTAGCCGAGGAGCCGGACGAACCTCCGCTTCCCCACCTGGAGCAAGGCGCCCTTGAGGTCGGCGAGCGCGACCTCCTCCGACGCGACCGGCGCGCCGTCGGCCTTCACGCCTCCCTGCGCGATCAGCCTGCGCGCCTCCGAACGCGACGACGCCAGGGACAGCCCCGCGAGCAGCGCCGGGAGGTAGACGACCGCGCCCGAGATCGCGTCGGCGGGGATGCCGGCCTCGGGGACGTCGTCGGGGGCCGCGTGCTCGCGGAAGAGCCGGTCGAACGCGGCTTCGGCCGACCGGGCCGCGTCGTCGCCGTGGTACAGCGCGACGGCGGCCTGCGCGACGCGTCGCTTGGCCTCGCCCGCTCCGGGGCCCCCGGCCGTTATTGCTCGCTCGACCTCCGCGATCCCCTCGTCGCCGAGTCCCGCGGCGAGCGCGGCGTAACTCGGCAAGAGCGCGTCGGGGACGCTCATCAGCTTGCCGAACATGTCGCTCGCGTCGTCCCGGATACCGATGTAGTTGCCGAGCGACTGCGACATCTTCTGGACACCGTCGGTCCCCACCAGCAACGGCATCGTCAGCGCGACCTGTGGAC
Source organism: Actinomycetota bacterium (assembly GCA_035942255.1). Classification (GTDB taxonomy): domain Bacteria; phylum Actinomycetota; class CADDZG01; order CADDZG01; family WHSQ01; genus JALZEG01. The sequence goes on from DASZDG010000061.1 coordinate 5,288, forward strand.
GCTGGCCGTACGCCTTCTGCAGATCGCGCCCCACCAGGAGGTTGAAGAGCTGGTCGGTGCCACCGAGCTCCACGTCGGCGTGCACCGCGACGGAGTCGTAACCCTGGAGCAGCGGGTACATGAGCTCGATGATCGAGATCGGGCGCTGCTCCGCGTAACGCTTGGCGAAGTCGTCGCGCTCCAGCATCTGCGCGACCGTGTAGCGAGCCGTGAGGCCGAGCAGGTCGGGGAGGTTCATGCCCTCGAGCCACTCCGAGTTGTAGCGGATCTCGAGGTTGTCCTCCGAGAGGATGTCGCGGAACTGATCGAGGACGGCCTGCGCGTTCGCCCCGACGTCTTCCTTCGAGAGCTGGGGGCGCGTCTGCGACTTCCCCGAGGGATCGCCGATGCGCGCGGTGAAGTCGCCGACTATGAGGACGGCGGTGTGGCCGTCGTCCTGGAACGCGCGGAGCTTCCGCAACGGTACGGCCCATCCGAGCGTCACCGCCCTGGCAGTGGGGTCGAGGCCGAGCTTGACCCTGAGCGGCCGCCCCTCCTCGAGCCGGGCGGCGAGGTCGTCGGACGGGACGACGTGCTCGGCATGGCGCGTCAGGCGGTCGAGGCGCTGCCTCAGGGTGTCGTCCATGTGCGGGCGATGCTAGACGACGCTCGACCGGGGGCACGGCGGGCGGCGCCGATACAATCGAGGCCTATGCCCCCGACCCCCCGGCGCCGTGTTCCCGCGCTGTTCCTCCTGGTGGCCCTGCTGACCGGGGCCTGCGCGCGGCTGGACGACCTGCCGCGGCTCCAGCCCGAGGACCTCGAGTTCAAGCTCGCGCAGTCGTCGAAGATCTTCGACGCGAAGGGCCGCCTCATCACGACGTTGCACCGGGGGCAGAACCGCACGAACGTGACGCTCGACCAGATCCCGCAGTTCCTCCAGGACGCGGTGATCAGCATCGAGGACGAGCGCTTCTACGAGCACGGCGGCGTCGACCTAAAGGCGATCATCCGCGCGGCGCTCGCCAACGCCGCGAGCGGCAACATCGAGCAGGGCGGCTCGACGATCACGCAGCAGTACGTGAAGAACGTGATCATCTCGCCCAACGAGATCGCCGAGCAGACGCTCGACCGCAAGCTCCAGGAGGCGGCGCTCGCGCGCCAGATCGAGAAGAAGCTCAGCAAGGAGGAGATCCTCGAGCGCTACCTGAACACCGTCTACTTCGGCCAGGGGGCGTACGGCGTGCAGGCCGCGTCGAAGGTCTTCTTCGGGAAGTCGGTGTGGAACCTCAAGCTGCGCGAGGCCGCGCTGCTCGCCGGCCTGATCAAGGCCCCCGGCGACTACGACCCGTACCAGAGCGGGAAGGCGGCGAAGAGGCGGCGCGACGTCGTGCTGCGCCAGATGGCCGCGCTCGGCCACATAACCGATGCGCAGGCCGGCGCCGCGGCGGCGAAGGGGCTCGGGCTCCAGCCGACGAAGGAGAAGGACGAGTACCCCGCGCCGTACTTCGTCGACTACGTGCAGCGCATGCTCACGTACCACCCGGACTTCGACTTCCTCGGCAAGACATCGGCGCAGCGGACGAAGCGGCTC
>DASZDG010000062.1:0-16362 GCA_035942255.1 Actinomycetota bacterium
GTCTTTCTCGGCCTCGTTCTTCCCGACGAAGTAGGCGATCGCGATGCCGAGCGCGAGCGCGGCCCCCGCGCCCACTACCCCTCCGGCGACGTGGAAGATCTCGGCGTCGAGGTCCGGCTCGGCGTTCTTCCAGTCGAGGTACCACTCGGCGACCGCCGACCCGGCGAACGCGCCGGCGACCGTCAGGAGCAACAGCAACGCGATCCCGCGGATCATCTCTGCGTCAGGCGGTGACGTCCTCGGGCAGCGGGAACCAGCGCAGGTGCTCGAAGTCCTCGCTGAGCTCGTGCTTGGGCAACGCCCCGCGGACCTCCGGCTCCGCGAAGATGTGCTTCGCGTACTTCAAGTAGTCCGCGAGGACGTCCTCCGGCTCCGTCGCGCGGTGCAGGCTGATCACCGGCTGCCCGTCCTCGTACGACAGCGACCGCAGGCTCATCGGCGGCTCCGCGACGCCCTCCTGGTTCGTCCACAGCCCGGTCTCGGGCTCGAAGTCGTAGTGCGGCAGGAGCCTCCACCCGTCGTTCGCGACCATATGGACGGCCTCGAGGATGAACTCGAACACCCGCTCCGAGATGAAGTAGTTGAAGTTCAGCCGCACCCAGCCCGGCTTGATGCCCTCGCACCCGCGGGCGATCTCGCGCTCGAACTCGTGCGACGTCTCGATGTCGATCCCTAGGAGCCGGTGGCCGTACGGCCCCGCGCATGAGCAACCGCCGCGCGCCTGGATCCCGAAGAGATCGTTCAGAAGCGCGACGACGAAGTTGTGGTGGAGGTAGCGCTCGCCGTGCCGCACGGTGAACGAGACGATCGAGAGACGCCGCGCGTCGTGGCTCCCGAGGATGTGGATGTTCGGGTTCGAGGCCCAGGACGCGATCGCGCGCTCGATGAAGGATTCCTCGCGCCGCTGGATCTCGTCCGTCCCCACCGCCCGCTTCAGGTCGAAGACGAGGCCGGCGCGGATCGACTCGACGATCGCGGGCGTGCCCCCCTCCTCGCGGTGCTCGGGGTCGTCGAGGTACCGGTGCTCCGACGGGTTGACGTAGGCGACGGTGCCGCCCCCGGGAACCACGGGAACGCTGTTGGTCAGGAGCTCCCGCCGCGCCACCAGCACCCCCGGCGTCCCCGGCCCCCCGATCATCTTGTGCGGCGAGATGAAGACCGCGTCCTTGTAGCTCCGGCCCCCGTCCTTCGACCCCATCTCCACGTCCACGTACGGAGCGGCGGCGGCGAAGTCCCAGAACGAGAGCGCGCCGTGCTCGTGCAGCAGGTCGGAGATGCCCTTCGTGTCGGAGACGATGCCGGTGACGTTCGACGCGGCCGAGAAGCTGCCGATCAGCAGCGGGCGCTGAGCGTGGCGCTCGAGCTCGTCCCGCAACCGGCTCTGGTCGATCATCCCGTTCGAGTCCTCGCCGATCACGACCACGTCCGCGATCGACTCGCGCCACGGCAGCTCGTTCGAATGGTGCTCGTACGGCCCGATGAACACAACCGGCCGCTCGTCCCGCGGGATGTGCGCCGCCAGCCCGTAGCGACGGTCCAGGTCCGCGGGGAGGCGGAGGTTGAGGATCGAGACCAGCTTGTCGATCGCACCGGTGGAGCCGGAACCGCAGAAGATCACCGCGTGCTCTTCGCTCGCGCCGACGGCGTCGCAGATGATCGCTCGCGCCTCCTCCCGGAAGCGCGTCGTCTGCAGGCCCGTTCCCGACGTCTCCGTGTGCGTGTTCGCGTACAGCGGAAGGACGGCGTCGTGGATGAACTGCTCGACGAACGTCAGGGCGCGGCCGGACGCGGTGTAGTCGGCGTAGGTCACGCGGCGGGGGCCGTAGGGGCCGACGAGGACCTCGTCGTCGCCGATGACGGACGCGCGGATGGTCTCGATCAGCCGGTCGGAGCTCACCCGGCCAGGCTAACGCGCGGGCGCGATGCCCGGTCGCAAGGGACGGCGGCCACGCCTCTTGTTCCGCCAGTTAACACGACGTAACCTGTTGCCATCGCGGGGGTCGAGTGGGAGGCGGGAAGATGGCGGAAGGCGGCAAACACTCAGTCAAGGCGAAGTTCGTCCGAACGTTCCTCATGTCGGCGGCGGGCGGCCTGACCTCGCTCCAAACCGTCGACTTCCTCACGGACTGGCGTACGGGCGCGTCGCAGGTGGGAATCGTGTTGGTCGGCGCCCTGCTTGCCGCGGTCCTGGCGGCCGTCCAAGCGGCGTTTCCCCCGACGAACGCGAAGACGCCGTTCGCGAAGGCTGGATCGCAGTTCGCTCAGCACCTCGTGGGCACGTTGGGCGGAGCCCAGCTCGTCGAGTTGACTGGCGACGCGTTGCTCAAGTTCGGCGATCAGGTGGGTAGAGCAGCCATAGCAGCGGCGTTTGCGGCGGTCATCTCGCTGGCCACGAACCTCGCCGAAGGCTAGCCGGCCGGACACGAAGGCGCCGCACCCTCCGTCACCTGGTCTGGCTCCAGGTCCTCCACGGCATCCGCACCGTCAGCACGAGCAGCCACAGCGGCAGGAGCGTCATCACCGCGAACACCCCCGTCTGGAGGAAGGCGTGGCTTCCCGGCAGCTCGTCGAGGTGACGGAGGTGGAAGACCGCGTGCGGGACGGTGGCGACGAACCACGCGACGAGGGCGACCTGGACCAGCCTCCGGCGGGCCACGAACGCGGCCCCCAGCAACAGGACCCCGTAGCCGAGGTAGAAGGACCCGACGTCGCGCACCAGGTGCTCGTTGTACGGCGGGAAGGCGGCCACCCACGCGTTGCCGGCACCCGGGAAGTCGTCGAAGAACGAGCGCGGCCACAGCGTCCCCCACACGCCGGGCAACAGCGCCGTCGCTGCAAGGACCAGAAGGCCGGCGCGGAGCTGGCGCATGTGGCGCCTGTCCCTGCCCAACCCTCCGCTCGAGCTGATCACCGACGTCTGCATCGCCGCACATCCTGCCCCACCGGGCCGCGGGACGCCGCGGGGATAATCCTGCGATGGACCTGACGATCCCGTCGTCGTTCGACGGGCTCCCCCTCCAGCGGGCGAAGGCCGTCGCGGCGTGCCGGCGCGCGCAGAGCGACGAGCGGGTGCTCGGGATGTGCATCGGCGGGTCGTTCGCGGGCGGCGCTCCCGACGTCTACTCGGACGTGGACCTGAAGCTCGTAGTGGAGGACTCCGCGGCCCCCGCCGTCGCCGCCGGAGTGGAGGCCCTGGCGCGCGCCGCCGGGAACGTCGTCGCGTTCTTCCCTGGCGACCACCTCGGGTTCGACCACCTGTTCATCGTTCTGTACGACGACCTCGTCCACGTCGACTTCCTCGTGCTCCCACTGGCGGGCTTGGCGGCGGAGTCGAGCGAGACCCACGTCGCAGTGTTGTGGGAGCGAGGAGACGCGCTCACGAGCCGGATCGCCGAGCGCGTCGAGGACAGCGTCGTCGACGTCGAGTGGTTCGAGCGGCGCGTCTGGACGTGGCTCTGGTATGGACAGACGAAGGTGCTGCGCGGGGAGGTCCACGAGGCTCTCGACATGCTGGCGTACCTGCGCGCACGGGTGTTGTTCCCGTTGCTCGCGGCGTCCCGCGGCGTCCGCCCGGCGGCAGCGCGGCGCGCCGAGTCGCTGACGCGCGATCTCGCCCCCGCCTTTCGCAAGACCCTCGGCGGCCCCGACCGCGTCGAGGCGCTCGAGGCTTTCCGCGCGGCCGCCGGCCTCTACGAGCTGCTGTCCGCGCCGTTGCTGGAGAGCCGCGGCATCGCGCCTGCGTCCGAGGCGCGTGCCGTCGTCAGGGCGGCTCTCGACGCGGGCCTCGAGTGGGAGCCCGGGCATCCGCTGCCGGAGAGCGAGTCAGTCGACGGGGGTCTCGAGGGCCTCCCGTAGCTTCGTCTCCCGCTCCAGGCGGCAGCGCTCGACGTCCGCGACGTGGGCGCGTTCCGCTCGTTCGCTCGCGGCGCGCGCCGGCGCGCGTGCGCCGTACCCGAACGCGTCCATCCCCGCGCGACACACGTGCTCGACGTGAGCGACCTGCCGGGGGCTGAGCACGTCGCGCCACGCGTCGGCACGACCCGGATCCACGCACTCCAGCGACCGGCGCTTCCACGTCTCCCACGGCAGGTAGAGCGGCCGCTTCGGCGCAGCCGGCACCGGCGGCGCGTCACGCCCGAGAAACAACGCGAGCCGCGCCCGCGCCGCGTCGGGGTCCGCCATCACGTCCTCGAAGCGCACCACCAGGGCGCGCGCCGCTCCGAGCGTCCGCGCCATGTCCGCAACGCGCACTTGATCGAGCCGCCAGCGTTCCGCGGCCGCGGCCCACGATTCGCGCGGCCACGCCTCGACCCACGACGCGACGACCGCAGCCGGATGCCGCACGACCGCCACGAACTTCATCCAGGGGGCCGCCGCCGCGAGCTTCTCCCACCAGACGACGTGCGCGGGCGTCTTCTCCCCGTACACCTCGGCGGGTCCGGCGAGATGCCGCACGAGCGCGGCGAAGAGGTCGAGGATGCTCCGGCACTCGCCGTGGAGGTCGGCCGCCACGGCGGCGGGATCGACGTCGAGGTCCCGCGAGTTGTCGAGCTCCAGGTACAGCTCGATCTCGTCGCGGATCGCCGCCGCGTCCAGCGGGAACGAGCGCCGCCGGTAGAGGTCGGCGGCGAAGAAGTAGAGGAAGTGGGTCTCGGGCGGGACCGCGACGCCCGGGATCTCACACGCGAGCCGCTGCACCAGCGTCGTACCGGAGCGTGGCGTTCCGACGATCATGAAGCTGAGCCTGCCGTCCACTCGCGACCCCCCGGCCCAACCACTTGCACGTTCGTTCTACCAGCCGCGGTCCTTCCACTCCTGGAGGTGCGGCCGCTCCGTACCGATGGTCGCGTCGTCGCCGTGGCCGGGGTAGACGAAGGTGTCGTCGGGGAGGACGAACAGCTTCGTCTCGATCGCGTCGATGATCTGCGCGAACGCCGCCGCGTCGCCCCAGGTGTTCCCCGGCCCCCCCGGGAACAGCGTGTCGCCCGAGACGAGATGGCGGCCGGAGTGGAAGCAGACGCCGCCCGGCGTGTGGCCGGGCGTGTACAGCACCGTCAGCTCGCGGTTGCCGAAGCTCAGCGTCATCCCGTCCTCGAGCTCGACGTCCACCGGCACCGGGTAACTGTCGCCTCGGTGCGCGTGCACCGGGACGCGCAGACGCTCCACGAGGTCCGGCAACGCCTGCACGTGGTCCATGTGCCCGTGCGTCTGGAGGATCCCGACGACGTTCGCGCCATCCGTTCCCGCGACGATCGTGTCGGGCTCGAAGCAACCGTCGACGATGAACGCGTCGTGCGTTTCGGGACACTCGAGCACGTACACGTTGTTGCCCATGCTCCCGACGCCGATCTTGCGGACGATCAGGTCGTCGCCCTCGTAGTGATGGCCCACGATCACCCCACGACCCGCGCGGGCGCGTCGCCCACCGAAACGACGGCGTCCGGCTCGACCGTCCGCTTCACGATGGCGAGACCGCGGCCCCCGGCCGCGCTCGTTACGACGCCCACCCGCGTCCCCTCCGCCACCACGTCTTCCCCGGGCTCGAGGTCTCCGTCCGACTGGATGAGCGCCAGCCTTCTGTTGACCTTCCCCCTGAAGTGGATCTTCGCCATGGCTTCCTGCCCCACGTAGCAGCCCTTGTCGAAGTGCACGGCCCGGTCCTCGATCCCGGCTTCCTGCGGGAACGTCTTCAGGTCCATCTCGTAGCCCCACCGCGGCACGCGATGCGCGATCCGGACCTCTTCGAGCACTTCCTCCGACACTGGCTGCGCACCCGCGGCCTCCAGCTCCGTCACCGCCGCGGCGACCTCGTCGGCGCGGACCCACAGGTACGCGGCGGGGACCCCCAGCGACGCGGTCGGGTGGACGACCGCGTCGGCCACGCGGGCGGCCGCTTCGTCCCATCCCGGTCCGGTGACGAGCACCAGGCCCATCTCCGACGAGACGTCTTCGACCTCGACCTGCGTCGCGAACACGTACCGGCGGATGGCGTCGGGGAGCGACTCCAGAAGCGACGCCTCGAAGTGCGCGAGCAGAGCGTCCTCCGTCGCGACGACCTCGAGGTAGCCGACCATCCGTCCGTGCGCGGTGATCATCGCGGTGTCGCGCGCCTCACCGGGAGCCATGTCCTCGAACGCCTGCGTCATGATCTGGTGGAGGAACCACGCGCGCTGCGGCCCGGTGAACCGCAGCTTCCCGCGGCCCGAGCGGTCGGCGTACGACAGCACGTCTGGCTCCATAGGCCCATCTTCTATCCTCCGGCGATGGACTTCGACCTCCCCGAGGAGCTGGTCGCCTTCCGCGACGCGGCGAGGGAGTTCGTCCGGCGGGAGGTCGCTCCTCGTGTCGACGAGGCCGAGCGCACGGAACGGACGCCGCGGGAGCTGTTCCGGGCGGCGGGCGCCGCCGGGTTCCTCGGGATCCGCTATCCGGAGGCCGTCGGCGGGTCGGCCGCGACGTGCCTCGCGGAGACGATCCTGCGGGAGGAGATCGGCTACGTCTGCTCGGGGCTGGGGGCCGCTCTGTCGGTGTCGTCGCACCTCGGGACGTACCCGATCCACGCGTTCGGGACGCCGGAGCAGCAGGACCGCTATCTCCGCGGCGCTCTGAGCGGCGAGAAGGTCAGCGCGTTCGCGCTCACGGAGCCCGATGCCGGGTCGGACGTACGCGCTATCAAGACACGCGCGGTCCGCTCCGGCGAGGGCTGGGTCCTGAGCGGCCGCAAGACGTTCATAACGAATGCACCGATCGCGGACTTCATGATCGTCGTCGCGTACACGGACCCGAGCGCGGGGATCGACGGGATGGCGCTGTTCATCGTGGACCTGCCCGCGCAAGGGGTGTCGGTCAACCGCATCTCGAAGATGGGCAACCTGTCGTCGGAGATCGGAGAGGTCGTGCTGGACGACGTCGAGGTGCCGGCCGACGCGTGCCTCGGCGGAGAGCGCGGCGCGTTCAAGAAGGTGATGCAGACGCTGAACGTCGGCCGCGTGCTGGTATCGGGCGGGGCGATCGGCGTCGCGCGCGCGGCCCTCGACGGCGCGGTCGCCTACGCGAACGACAGGACAGCGTTCGGCCACCGCATCGGCGAGTACCAGGGAGTGTCGTTCCCGCTAGCGCGGGCGCACGCCGCGATCGAGGGCGCGCGGCTCGCGACGTACAAGGCGGCGTGGCTGTTCGACGAGGGCCGGAACCCGGTGCTGGAGACGTCGACGGCGAAGCTGCTCGCGGCCGAGGCGGCCCTGTTCGTCACCGACGCGGCGATCAGGGTCTTCGGGGGCTACGGGTACATGCGCGAGTACCCGATCGAGCGCTACTACCGGGACGCCCGCTACTTCGCGATCGTCGAGGGGACGGGCGAGATCCACCAGCGGGTCATCGCGCGGGAGCTGGGGCTTTAGCGGCCGGTCAGCCCGCCTTCTGGCGCGACTCGACGGTCGCGAAGAACTCCAGCATCGTCTCGGCGGTCCTCTCGGGGTGCTCGAGCTGGGGGGCGTGGCCGCAGTCGTCCCAGACCTCTACCTTCGCTGCAGGTAGAGCCTTGGCCACGCGGCCCCCGAAACGGGGCGAGATCAGCACGTCCTCACGGCCGTAGACGTACAGCGCCGGGACCCGGAGCTTGCCGAGCCTGGCCCAGAACCCAGACTCCCCGGAGGGCTCCTCGACGTAGATGTTCTTCAGGGACGCGAGGAATGCCATCCGCGCGGTCGGCCGCCGCCACGTCTGGAGGAAGTCGTCGATCGCCGCCTCGTACCAGTCGTCGTGGAGCCGCCTGGGGTCGGCGAACAGGTGGCGGAGCTGCTGGGCGAGGTACGCGCGCGGGAGCCGCATCGCGAAGATGCCGGCCTCGGGCCGCGCGAACCGCGCCGCCCACAGAAAAGGCCGCTCGTAGAAAGCGGCCACGGGGCAGAGGCAGGCGATCGCGCGGACCATGCGGGGCTCGCGCATCGCGATCTCCATCGCTACGCGGCCCCCCATCGAGTTCCCGGCTACGAGCACGTCGCGCAGGTCGGTGACCTCCATGAACGAGAGCACGTGCTTCGCGAACCACGGCGCGTCGTAGCGGCCGCGCGGCTTCGACGTCGCGCCGAAGCCCGGGAGGTCGATCGCAACCACTCTGTGATGCCGCGCCAGTTGGGGGACGACCGTCAGCCATGACGCCTTCGACGCACCGAGGCCGTGGATGAGCAGCACCGGCGGCGCGTCGGCGGGACCGCAGCTCAGCGTCGAGAACTTGAGCCGGCCGACGCGCACCTCGTGGACCTCGTACTCCAGCCCGCCCGCGCTCGGACGCGTGAACAACGGCTCGAAGAGCAGCGACTTATCGATGCTGCCGCGCACGACGAGCCGGCGTTCGGCGAACGCCTCGATGCCGGACAGGCGGCCCGCGTCGATGTCGGCCCACGTGACCGCGTCGGTGACGATCTCGACGTCGGCGTCGCCTTCGGGCCGCGACACCGCGCACTTCGAACGGGAGAACGTGACGTCGCGAACCGTGCGCCCGATCCGGAGCCGGTAGCGCGCTCCCGCCGGGAGCTCCGCCCCGCGCAGCCGCCCCGGGAGCGACTCGATCAGCGCTGCGGTTCGCGTGGCGGGCACCCTGGAACAATAAGCCGCGCGTACGCTGCCGACGCGTATCCGTCCCACCGAAGGGAAGACGTCATGCCGATCGTCCACGTCCGCGGAACCCAGAGCAGAGCGAGCCGCGCGACCCGCGCGACGTTGGGTCGTATCGCGACGGCGACCGCCACCGCGGTCGACTGTCCGGTTCACGAAGTCTGGTGCACGTTCGAAGGCCTTGCGGCCACGAGCATCGGCGAACGCGTGCCCGAGGAGGACGAAGCGATCCTGTACGTCGACCTCCTGCTGGCGCCGCGTCCCGACGACGTCATGGCGCGGGCCCTGGAGGCAACGGCGCGCGCAGCCGCCGAGTCGTTCCACACGAAGGTCGAGAACGTGTGGGCGCGGCTCGTGCGGATCGAGCCCGGAACCGTCTTCGCAGGAGGTGCCGCGCTCTAGTCGAGCAGCGCCGCGGCCACTGCCTCGCGGTGCCTCGCTCCGGCCCCCTCGAAGGTGTCGATCCACTGCGCGCGCTTGTAGTAGCGGTGCAGCACGTGCTCCCACGTGAAGCCGATCCCACCGTGCACCTGGATCGCCTTCTCGCACGCCGTGACCGCGGCCTCTCCCGCCGCGGCCTTCGCCGCCGCGACCGCGACGGGGGCGTGGGGGTCGTGCTCGTCGACGCACCACGCGGCCCAGTAGGCAAGGGAGCGCGCGAGCTCGACGGCCATGTACGCGTCGGCCACCTGATGCGCCACCGCCTGATACGCGCCGATGGGCTTGTCGAACTGCTTGCGTTCGCTCACGTACGCGCGCGCGAGGTCGACGGCGGTCGACGCCACGCCGACGGCTTCGACCGCGAGCGCGGCGAGAGTGCGCAGCCGTATCCCCCTCAGCACGTCGGTCGCGCGCCCCGGCGGAACCACGGGCTGCGCCGGCGCGTCCGACAGCGTGAGCCGGCCGAGACGGCGCGTCGCGTCGACGGTCGGGACGTTCGACACCTCGACGCCCGGCGCCGGCGTCTCGACGACCCACAATCCCAACCCGTCCGCGGAGCGGGCCGCGACGACGACGAACGCGCACGCCGCGAGGTCGGGCACGAGGTCCTTCACACCGGTCAGCGACCAGCCGTCGCCGTTGGACGCGGCCTTAGTCCCGACGGACTCCAGGTCGGCGAACAGCCACGGCCCGTCCGGCTCGGCCCACGCGAGCGTCGTCCCCTCGCCCTCCGCGATCCGCTTCTGGTAGTCGGGGGCACGCCTGAGCGCGAGGCCCCCGAGCGTGATCGACGTCAGGAACGGGCCCGGGTACAGGGCCTTGCCGAGCTCCTCGATCACGACGACCTCGTCGAGGAAGCCCATCCCGGACCCGCCGACCTCCGCGGGCAGCGCGAGGCCCGTCCATCCGAGCCCGGCCATCTCGCGCAACGAGCCGGGGTCCCAGCCCTCGTCGCTCGTCGCGAGTTCGGCAACGCGGCCCTCGGGGAGCCGGTCCTTGAGCCACGCCGCGACGCCGTCGCGGAGCATCTGCTGCTCTTCGGAGAAGGCGAAGTCCACTAGCGGCTCCTCGGCAGGCCGAGGACGCGCTCGGCGATGATGTTGCGCAGGACCTCCGAGGTCCCCGCCTCGATCGTGTTGCCGCGGCTGCGCAGCTGCTGGTACTGCCAGTAGCCGTTCCACGGCCCTTCCGCACCCTCGAGCCCCGCGCGGGGGCCGAGGATCTCGAGCGCGAGCTTGGTTAGGCGCTGGTTCGACTCGGACCAGTGGAGCTTCGCGATGCTCCCCTCCGGGCCCGGCACCCCCGTCTTCACGAGCCCCGTCAGCGCGCGGTAGTTCGTGAAGCGCAGCTCCTGCAGCTCGATCCACTGCCGCGCGATGCGGTCGCGGAACAGCGGGTCCTCCGACGCTACGCGGCCGTTCGTCCGGACCTCCTTCGCCAGCGCGACGAGGTTCTTGACGGCGACCTCGAGGCGCGCGGTCAACGCGAAGCCGAGCGTCCCGCGCTCGTGCATGAGCGTCGTCATCGCGACGCCCCAGCCCCCGTTGACCTCGCCCAGGACGTTGGCGGCGGGCACGCGCACGTCGGTGAAGAAGATCTCGTTGAACTCCGGGTCGCCCGTGATCTGCCGCAGCGGCCGCACCTCGACCCCCGGCGCATGCATGTCCGCGAGGAGATAGGTGATCCCCTGGTGCTTCGGCGCGGACGAATCCGTGCGCACCATCAGGATGCAGTGGTCTGCGATGTGGGCGAACGACGACCACACCTTCTGCCCGTTGACGACGAAGTCGTCGCCGTCGCGCTCGGCCCTCGTACGCAGCGACGCGAGGTCGGAGCCCGAGCCGGGCTCCGAGAAGCCCTGGCACCAGACCTCCTCACCCGAGAGGATCTTCGGGAGGTAGCGCGCCTTCTGCTCCTCGGTCCCGTGGACGATGATCGTGGGCCCGGCCATGCCGAGGCCGATGATGCCGATGTGCTCCGGCGCCTCCGCCCGCGCGACCTCCTCGAGGAAGATCGCCTGGTGCGTGTACGGCGCGCCCGCGCCGCCGTACTCCTTCGGCCACGTCAGCCCCGCGTAGCCGCCCTCGAAGAGCTTGCGCGCCCACGCCCGCGACGTCTCCTCGTGGCCGCGTCCGCTGGACGGGCCGCGGTTCGCCCAGTCCTCGGGGAGGTTCGCGTCCATCCACGCGCGCAGCTCCGCACGGAACGCGGCCTCGGAGAGGGTGTCGCGGAAATCCACGGCGGCATCTTAGGTGGCGCGGCGACGGCCCCGAACCCGAGAAACCCCAGGAAAAGGGTGGAAACCAAGTGAGTCAAGCGGCCATCGGGAGTAGGCTCTCCCTCCGGCCGCGGGTGGCGGCCATTGCTCTCTCTCGGGGGGACCTCTGTCGCCCGCGAGGTGACACGGGTGGAGGACATGCTCGAGACCGAGATCAGCATCAAGAACCTCACCAAGTCGTTCGGCCCCCAGACCGTGCTCGAGGACATCACCCTCGACATCCCCAAGGGCAAGATCACGCTGATGCTCGGCCCGTCGGGAACGGGCAAATCGGTCTTCCTGAAGCACCTCGTCGGCCTGCTGAAGCCCGACCGCGGCGAGATCTGGATCGACGGCAAGAACGTCCCCTCCCTGAACGAGAAGGAGCTCTTCGAGGTCCGGCGCAAGTTCGGCGTCCTGTTCCAGGACGGTGCGCTGTTCGGCTCGATGAACATCTTCGACAACGTCGCCTTCCCGCTGAGGCAGCACACGCGGAAGAAGGAGTCGGAGATCAAGCAGATCGTCGACGAGAAGCTCGGGATGGTCGGGCTCACGGGGGCCGAGAAGAAGCTCCCGGGTGAGATCTCCGGCGGCATGAAGAAGCGGGCGGGGCTTGCGAGGGCCCTCGTCCTCGACCCCGAGATCGTCCTGTTCGACGAGCCGGACTCCGGCCTCGATCCCGTCCGGACAGCGTTCCTCAACGAGCTCACGATGGACCTGAACCGCCAGCTGAAGGCGACGTTCATCGTCGTCACGCACGACATCGCCACCGCTCGCAAGGTCTCCGACTTCATCGGGATGCTGTACCGGCGCAACCTCGTGCGGTTCGGCCCGGCCCGCGAGATGTTCGAGTCCGAGATCCCCGTCGTCCGCCAGTTCCTCTCCGGCGACACCGAGGGGCCGATCGGGATGTCGGAGGAGAAGGACGCGACGAAGGGCGTCACGAGCTCGTCGGGGATGACCGCCGCGGAGACCGAGGAGATGGAACGCTCCGCGGGCGCCCCGGAGGAGGGGGCGGGCGGCGGGAGAGGGAACGAGAGCGAGACCGCTCCCGACCAAGGCCCCGGAGTCGGGCGCCAGGCCGCGGGCGTACGGAGGAAGAGCGTCTAACGGTGGGGCCGATGCGCACGCTCGTCGTCGAGACGGGCAACATGTTCGCAATCACGCTCGAGGCGTTCCGCATCATGTGGAAGCCCCCTTACCCGTGGCGCGAGTTCGTGCGCCAGTCGTGGTTCATCGCGAGCGTCTCGATGATCCCGGCCGTGCTCGTCTCGATCGCGTTCGGCGCCACGATCGCCCTGCAGGTCGGCAACGTCGCGCGCCAGCTCGGGGCCGAGTCGCAGACGGGGGCCGCGATGGTCCTCGCGGTGGTCCGGGAGGCCGCGCCGATCGTCGCCGCGCTGCTGATCGCCGGCGCCGGCGGGTCGGCGATGTGCGCCGACATCGGGAGCCGCAAGATCCGCGACGAGATCGCGGCGATGGAGGTCCTCGCCGTCAATCCCATCGCGACGCTCGTGGTGCCGCGCATCTGGGCCGCCGTGTTCGTGGCGATGCTCCTCGACGGGTTCGTCTCGGTCGCCGGGATCCTCGGCGGCTACTTCTTCAACGTCATCATCCAAGGAGGTACGCCCGGTGCGTATCTCGCCTCGTTCTCGTTGCTGGCGCAGACGGCGGACCTCGTGGTCGCGATCCTCAAAGCGGGGGTCTTCGGCCTCGTCGCGGCGATGGTCGCCGTCTATTTCGGGTTCTACGCGAAGGGCGGGCCGAAGGGCGTCGGCGACGCGGTCAACCGCGCCGTGGTCGTGACGTTCATGCTGATCTTCTTCGTGAACTTCATCCTCACGGCCCTGTACTTCGCGATCGTCCCTCAGAAGTTCGGATAGGAGAGGCATGGCTACGCAGGCTGGCCGCATAGCGAGGACGTTCGGGACGCCCGGACGCATCCTCAACCGCGGCATCGACGGCCTCGCCAACATCGGAGAGCAGCTCACGTTCATGGCGAAGTCGCTCTGGGACATGATCTTCGCCCTCCGCCACACCGGAGAGACCGCGCGCCTGATCTCGGAGATCACGCTCGGGTCCGGCGCGCTGATCGTGGGCGCGGGGACGGCGGGTGTCATCTTCTTCATGGCGTTCTTCACCGGCACCCAAGTGGGGCTCGAGGGCTTCAAGGGCCTCCAGCTCATCGGCGCCGAGGCGTTCACCGGGTTCGTCTCCGCGTTCGCCAACACCCGCGAGATCACGCCGCTGATCGCCGGCGTGACGCTGGCCGCTCAGGTCGGGGCCGGCTTCACTGCCGAGCTAGGCGCGATGCGCGTGAACGAGGAGATCGACGCCCTCGAGGTGATGGCGGTACGTCCGGTCCCCTACCTCGTGTCGACGCGGATCATCGCGGCCCTCGTCGCGATCACCCCCCTGTACCTGATCTCGCTGTTCTCCTCTTACATCGCGACCGAGCTCGTCGTGACGAAGCTCCTCGGGCTGTCGGGCGGCACGTACGCGCACTATTTCTCGCTGTTCCTGCCGCCGGAGGACGTCTTCTACTCGTTGATAAAGGCAGCGGTGTTCGCGGTCACGGTCGCGCTCATCCACTGCTACTACGGCTTCAACGCGTCGGGCGGTCCGGCGGGGGTCGGGATCGCGGTGGGCAAGGCGATCCGGGCGTCGATCGTGGCGGTGAACATCCTGAACCTGATGATGTCGTCGTTCATGTGGGGGGTCACCGACACGGTTCGCATCGCAGGTTAAGAGACATCCCGCGCAGAACCCTTGACAGGGGGGAGCGCTTCTTTCAGGAGGAACGAGATAACCAGGCTGCGGCACGTATTGACCGGGCTGCTGGCGCTCTGCTTGATGGGCGCCGCGGTCGCCTTCACCGGGCTCACCCTCACGGGCAGCATCGGCTCCAACGCGAAGAAGGCCTACGCGGAGTTCGAGAACTGCGGGCAGGGCCTCCGCGAGGGAGGCGACGTAAAGCTGCGCGGGGTGCTCGTCGGACGGCTCGGCCCCCTCGAGCGGATCGAGGGCGGCGACTGCCGCGTCCGCCTCGACCTGTTCCCCGACTCGATGTCGCAGATCCCCGCGAACGCGGGGGCCGAGATCCGTGCCAAGACCGTCTTCGGCGAGAAGTGGCTGGAGCTCGTGTACCCCGACGACCCTTCCGAGGCGCGGCTCGCGGCGGGTGACCTGATCCCGAAGGACCGGACCCTCGACCCGATCGAGGTCGAGACGATCCTGAACACCGGCCTGCCGTTGCTCGAGGCGATCGACCCCGAGAACCTGTCCGCCGCGCTCGAGGCGCTGAGCGAAGGGTTCGAGGGGCAGGAGGGCGACGTGATCGCGTCGATCCGCGACGGGATCCGCGCCCTGCGCCCCCTGAACGAGAACCGGGACCTCCTGGAGGGGGGCATCGCGCAGCTCGACCAGTCGTCCGACGTGCTGAACGACGTCGACGAAGACCTGCTCGAGGCGATGGCGAACCTCGACGAGGTCAACGAGTTCACCATCGAGAACCAGCGCCTCATCGACGAGAACCTCGAGCGCGCGCCGCTGCTGCTCGACGAGCTCTCGGTCCTGTTCGAGACGCGCTTCGGCGACCTCACGAAGCTGGTCGACCGCGGCGCGACGGTCATCGGCCTGATCTCTTCCCGCACCGACGACCTCGAGAAGCTGCTGACGGTCCTCCCGCAGTTCAACTCGAAGTGGATCCGCAACCTCACGCCGGTCTGCCGTTACCGACAGACGACGACGGAGCCGGGGCGCGAGGTCGGCGATCGCGTGCCGGGACGCTGCTGGCGCGTCCACAACATCGTCTCGCACAGCCAGGGCGCGTACGGTCCCGGCGACGGGCCTCAGCCGCGCACCGCGACCGTCGAGGACTTCGAGGCCGCGGGGCTCGAGGCGCCGTCCGACCTCGGGCAGCTGCTGTACACCCCGGCGATCGACCCGCTGCTGGACAGGCTCCCCGGCCCGCGTAAGGACGGCGGCCGATGAGGAACACCGGGATCAAGCTCGGCGTCTTCACCGTCTTCACGATCTTCATCACGTTCTACCTCGCGTCGATCATCGGCAACCTGTCGCCGTTCAAGGACGTGTACTCGGTGAACGCGGTGTTCTCGGACGCGACCGGCATCCTCGTCGGCGACCCCGTCAAGATCGCCGGCGTGACGGTCGGCAAGGTCACGGGCTTCGAGGTCGAGCGCGGACAGGCGATCGTCACGCTCGAGGTCGAGGGCGACGTGGAGCTCCCCGAGAACGTCGGGGCGGACGTGAAGTACCGCAACCTGCTCGGCCAGCGGACGATCAACCTCATGCGGCCCGACGACCCGTCGACGGAGGCGCTCGGCGACGGCGGGACCATCCCGGTCGAGAACACGAAGCCGGCGCTCGACCTCGCGCTGGTCTTCAACAACCTCCGGCCGCTGATCCAGTCGACGAACCCCGAGGACATCAACACGGTCGCCCGCGCGATCCTGAAGGTCTTCAAGGGGCGCGAGGACGACTTCGCCGCGACGCTAGGGAACATCGGCGAGATCACGTCGACGCTGGCCGATCGGGACCAGCGGCTGGCGAACCTCATCGTCGACCTCAACGACCTCACGAAGGTCCTCAACGGGCAGAAGTCGAACATCAGGGTCTCGCTCGACCGCTTCACGGAGCTGATGGAGTCGCTGGCGGACGTGACTCCGACGATCGAGCGCGTCGTCGACCAGCTGAACGACGCGTCGGGCCGGTTCGGCGGGCTCGTCGCGCGGAACCGGTCGAACCTCGACCAGGAGCTCTCCGACCTCAACGTCCTGCTGTCGATCGTCGACGAGAACCTCGGCCCCCTCGACAAGGTCGCCAAGAACCTGAAGGAGGTCCTGCTCGCCACGGCCCGGAGCCAGTCCTACGGGAAGTGGTGGACCCTGTACGTCGTGAACCTCTGCCCCGAGCTCCAGACGGAGAGGTGCACCGGACTCGTGGACGGGCTGCCGTGAGCGTCAAGACCTTCCGCGAGCGCTCGCCGTTCTTGATCGGCATCCTCTCGATCCTCGGGATCGCGGCCG
>DASZDG010000063.1:0-36627 GCA_035942255.1 Actinomycetota bacterium
GGTACGGGCCGCGGTCGCTCTCGTCGGCGTACTGGAAGCGAACGCGCGACTTGCGCTGCCCGTCTCCTACGACCGTGATCGGGATCCCGATAGGCCGTCCCTGATAGAGGCCGGAGCCAAAGTCCGCGTGGAGGCCCTCGCCCCGTCCGATGCTGCGGATGATCGCGCGCGAGCGGCCGTGGACGGGAAGCCGGTCGACGCGCCGGTTCCAGACGTTGCTCTCGGGGAAGATGCGGCAGTCGGGGGCCGCGGGCAGGGGGGCCGCGCCACCGGACGGGCTCCAGAGCCCCGCGGCACACGTGAACGCGACGGCCGCCACGACGGATCTCCTCACCGGTGCCCCCTCGCCTGTCGCTCGAAGTGGTTGTCCCAGTATGCGGCGCCGCCGCGCAAACGTGCCCAGAGCGACGCGGCGACGTACGCCGGCCACAGGAGCGGCCCCCACGTCTCGTACTGACGCACGTGCACGAGCTCGTGCTCGAGCGTCTTCTCGTCCAGCTCGTCCACCGACAGGACCACATGGCCGAACGTGATCGCGCGGAAGCGCCAGCCCAGCCGCCGCGGCCACGCGGCGCCCTCACACAACACGATCCCACGCGTTACGTAGCGGGCGCGGAACAACGGCGACAGCAACAACCCGGCGAGCGACGCGGGAGCGGCCCACAGCAGCCGGGCCGCGCGCGCTACAGCGGTATCCCGGACAGAACGAGGACGCGCGGCTCGGTCATCTCCTGCATCGCCCATCTGAGCCCCTCCCGGCCGGAACCCGAGTCCTTCGTCCCGCCGTACGGCATCTGGTCGGCGCGGAACGCCGACACGTCGTTCGCGACGACGCCTCCGGCCTCGATGTCGCGGAACGCGAGGAAGAGCCGGTCGACGTCCTTCGTGAACACGCCGGCCTGCAGCCCGTACTTGGACTCGTTGACCTCCGCGATCGCTTGCTCGAAGTCGCCGTAGGTCGAGACGGTCGTGACCGGGCCGAAGATCTCCTCGCACCGCACCTTCATGTCGGGCCGCGTGCGTGCGAGGACCGTCGGCGCGTAGAACGGGTCCTCGCGTTTCCCACCTACGAGCACCTCGGCCCCCGCCTGCACGGCCTCGTCCACCCACGCGGTCACGCGCTCGAGGGCGTCGTGGTCGATGAGGGGGCCGACCTCGGTCTCGGGGTCGAGCGGGTCGCCCGTCTTGAGCTTCGCCACCTCGCGCACGAGCCTTTCGGTGAAGCCGTCCGCCACGTCCTCCTGCACGAGCACGCGCTGCACCGAGATGCACGACTGGCCCGCCTGGTAGTAGCCGCCGAACGCGATCCGCTGCGCGGCGAGGTCGAGATCGGCGTCGGAGTGGACGATGACGCCGGCGTTGCCGCCGAGCTCGAGCGTCACGACCTTGCGCGGGTCCGCGGACGTGAGGTTCCAGCCGACCTCGGACGAGCCGGTGAACGACAGCTTCGCGAAGCGGCGGTCCTTCGCCAGCTCGCCCGCCTCGCTCCCGCCGATCGGCAGCACCGACAGCATTCCCGCCGGCAGGTCGGTCTCGCAGAACAGCTCGCCGAGCAGCAACGCGCCGAGCGGCGTCTTCGTCGCCGGCTTGACCACGATCGGCGCGCCCACGGCGAGCGCCGGCGCCACCTTGTGCGCGACGAGGTTCACGGGGAAGTTGAACGGAGTGATCGCGAGGACCGGGCCGAGCGGGAAGCGCCGGACGATCCCGGCGCGGGAGCCGAGCGCGGCCTCGGAGTCGAAGCGCATGAGCTCGCCGCCGTCGCGCCTGCACTCCTCGGCCGCCCAGCGGAACGTCGACGCGGCCCGCGCCGCCTCGACCTTCGCCCACTTCAGCGGCTTGCCACCCTCGCGCGCGATCAGCTCCGCGACCTCGTCCGCGCGCTCGGTGAGCCGCCGGGAGATGTGCGCGAGCGCCTCCGCGCGGCGGTGCAGCGGAAGAATCCTGGTCTCTCCGAACGCGGCCGCGGCCGCAGCCACCGCGTCCTCGACGTCGGCAGGCTCGGGGGACGACACCGACGCGACCGTCGCGCCGTCGTAGGGGCTCTTGACGTCGAAGCCGCCGGAGCCCTCGCGCCACTCCCCCGCTACCAGGAACGGCTTGCGCTCACCCACCGCTACTCGTCCCCCGCCACGACGTAGTACCAGTCCTTGCGCGGCACTCCGGAGAGCTCCGCCATCACGTGCTTCGTCACCGTGTACTCCTCGAGCGACTCCAGGCTCATGTCCTTGCCGAAGCCGGACTGCTTGAAACCGCCGTGCGGCATCTCCGGCGTCAGCGGGATGTGGTCGTTGATCCACACGGTGCCGAAGCGCAGCGCCTTCGCGGCGCGCAGCGACTTGAACGAGTCCCGCGTCCACACGCTCGCGGCGAGGCCGTACTTCACATCGTTCGCCTTCGCCAGCACCTCGTCCTCGGTCTCGAACGGGAGCAGCGTCGGGGCGGGGCCGAAGACCTCGTGCTGGACGATCTCCGCCTGCTGGTCCGCGCCGGAGATCAGCGTCGGCTCGAACCAGTAACCCTTGTCGAATCCCTCGGGGCGCCCGCCGCCCATGAGAACCTTCGCCCCCTGTGCACGCGCCCGTTCGACGAAGCCCTCGACGCGCTCGCGCTGCGCCCCGTTGATCAGCGGGCCCATGTCGTTCGTGCGTTCCATCGGGTCGCCGAGGCGGATCTCGGCGGTGAGGTCGGAGACGCGCGCCACGAACTCGTCCCACACCGCGCGCTGGACGTAGATGCGCGTCGCCGCCGTGCAGTCCTGGCCCGTGTTGATGAACGACCCGACGATGCAGCCCTGCGCGGCGGCCTCGAGGTCGGCATCGTCGTAGACGATGAACGGCGCCTTGCCCCCGAGCTCGAAGTGGAGCCGCTTGATGGTCGGCGCGGCCGCTTCCATGATGCTCGTCGCCGTGTCGGTCGAGCCCGTGAGCGAGACCATGTCGACCTCGGGATGGCTCACAAGGGGCCCCCCGCACTCTCCCCCGCGCCCCGTCACGACGTTCAGCACGCCGTCCGGAAGCCCCGCCTCCTTCGCGATGCGAGCGAGCTCGAGCGTCGTGAAGGGCGTCCACGGCGCGGGCTTCAGAACGATCGTGTTGCCGGCCGCGAGCGCGGGGCCGATCTTCCAGACCGCCATCATCAGCGGGTAGTTCCAGGGCGTCACCTGCGCGACGACCCCCACCGGCTCGCGCCGGAGCCAGGACGTGTAGCCGGGGAGGTACTCGCCGGCCGCGGCCCCCGCGAGTGCGCGTGCTATTCCGCCGAAGTACTTCAGCTGGTCGGCCGCCATCGGTACGTCGCCGTCGGCGACGAGCTTCATCGTCTTGCCGGACGGCGCGATCTCGAGCGGGACCAGCTGCTCCGCCCTCTCCTCGACGAGCTCGCCCATCTTCCAGAGGACAGCGGCGCGCTCGCCGGGGCCGAGCTCGGACCACCGCCCGTCCTCGAAGGCCTCGCGCGCCGCCTGCACCGCGCGGTCGACGTCCTCGGCTGCGGCGCGCGGGACGGTGCCGCAGACCTCCTCCGTCGCGGGGTTGAGGATCTCGTCGGTCCGGCCGGAGGCCGCCTCGCAGAACTCCCCGGCGATGAACATCCCGTTCGCGTACATGTGATGCCTCCTCGTAGACGACCCGAGGCCGATGCTACCGACGGGGGCCGGGGACGGTCCCGACGAGGCGGCCCAACCGACGGCGTGACGTTGTACGCGATGGCGCAACGTCCCGAGCACCGCGGCGGCAGCCTTGGTAGAACTTGCCGATGCGGCGGGTGGGGATCCTGTTCGGTCTGACGTTGTCGTTGCTCGTGCCGGCCGGTGGACGAGAAGCGGGCCGCGCGGCTGAGGTCCCGCCGCCCCCGGCTCCCTCGCGGCTCGTGTTCCAGGAGAACCGGGGCCAGGGGCCGCGCGGGGTCGAGTTCGTGGCCCGCCACGGCTCCGGGTCGTGGTCGTTCGACCGCCACGGCTTCGCGGTCACCGACGGCCGAGACACGATCCGAATGACGTTCGCGGGGTCCGGCGCATCGGCCCTGCGGGGGGAAGCCGCCCGCCCGGGACGTCTGAGCTATCTGCTGGGGCCGGATCCCGTAAGGCGCGCGCGCATCTTCGACTCGGTCCGGTATCCGGGGCTCTATCCGGGCATCGACGCGCTCTTCCACTCCCGTGACGGAGCACCCGAGTACGACTTCCAGGTCCGCCCCGGCGCCGATCCTCAGAAGATCCGCCTGGTCTTCGACCGGCGCACCGCGCTCTCCGTCGCGCGTGACGGGAGCCTCGTCGCGCGCTCGGGGGGCCTCCTGTTGAGTCAGGCCCGGCCCGTCGCCTACCAGGTCCGCGACGGGCGGCGTGCCCGGGTGACCGCCTGGTACGAGACCGAGGGGGCCGCCGCGACGATCGGAGTCGGGACCTACGACCCGTCGCTCCCCCTCGTGATCGACCCCGTCATCGCGTTCTCGACGTTCCTCGGCGGCGACGGCGCCGATTGGGCAACCGGGATCGCCGTCGACGGCCGCGGCAGCGTCTACGTGACGGGGTTCACCCAGGGGCCCGGCTTCCCCACGACGAAGGGCGCGTTCCAACGCACGTTCAAGCCGGATCACGACGCGTTCGTGACGAAGTTCTCGCGCAGCGGCAAGCTCGTGTACTCGACGCTCCTGGGCGGGTCACCGAACCACCTCGACGCGGGAGGCGACGACTCCTCGTCCGAAGTCGCCGTTCACGACGGTCACGCGTTGATTGCCGGCACCACCACTTCCGACGACTTCCCGGTGAAGAACGCCTTCCAATCCGAGCTGAGAGGAGGCGGAACCGGAGCGCATACGCAAGATGCGTTCGTGGCCAAGCTCAGCCGCGACGGGTCTTCCCTCGTCTACTCGACGTTCCTCGGTGGCGCGCAGAACGACTCGGGCACCACGATCGGGGTCGCGCCCGACGGATCGGCATGGGTCGGGGGCACCACGTACTCGCCGGACTTCCCGACGGTGGATGCGTTCCAAGCGACATACGCCGGGAACTCGCGCAGCGATGGCTTCCTCACGAGAGTCGACCCGTCGGGGCGGACGCTCGGGTATTCGACGTATCTCGGCGGTTCGGGTGACGAGACGATCTGGGACCTCGCGCTCCACGGGGGCCGCGTCTACGTGACCGGCACCGCGTACACGAGCGACTACGACCTCGAGGAGCATCGGCACTTCCCGACCACGCGGGGCGCGTTCCAGACCAAGGCGGTCGACAACCAGACCGACACCTTCGTCGCGAAGTTCGGGAGAGACCCGTCGCGCCTCGACTACTCCACATACGTCGGCGGACGCGGTCGCAGGGCCCACCTGCACGACGAGAACGGTGGCGGCATCGCGGTGGACTCGCGCGGACGTGCGGTGGTGACCGGAGCAACCGAGAGCCGCGCCTTCCCGCTCAAACGGCCGTGGCAACGCCACCATCACGACGTTCAGTTGAAGGAGACCTTCGTGACCAAGCTGAACGGCCGGGGCAGCGGCCTCGTCTTCTCGACGCTCTTCGGGGCCGGCGGTCACGACAACGGGTACGACGTCGCGCTGGATCGGAAGGGAAACGCACACGTCGTCGGCCGGACGTCGGCGCACACGCTGCCTCAGCGATGGTCGTTCCAACCACTCCTGCACGACTACTACGACGGCTTCGTCGCGACCTTCTCGCGCGCCGGGCGGCTGCGGTTCTCCACCTACGTGGGAGGCGTCAAGCCGTGGGACGGAGCGGCCGAAGACGAGGCCCTCGTTGCCGTCGCCGCGAAAGGTCGAGCCGTATACGTAGCCGGCTACACGCAAGGCGACTATCCACTCGTGTCGGCGAGCCAGAAGAAGCGGTTCGGGCAGGACGGCGTCGTGACGCGCCTGCGGCCACTGGGCCGTGCGCCGCTCCACCGGACGCGCGTGACCGTGCGCCTGCGCCACAAAGACGACTACCTACGGCTGAAGGGCCGGCTCCGGACGGCCGGCGGGTTCGACGCCTGCTCGCGGGGCAGGCGGGTCGTCGTCGAGGAGAAGAACGACGCGGGGTGGTGGTACCCGTCCGGGGCCTCCGCGACCGGTCGCCGGGGCCGTTACCGCCTTTCGACCTGGGACACGCCCTCCCGCCGGTTCCGCGTAAGCGCCGATTCCGTCGTCAAGAAGGTCGGCGGTCGTTGGCACCGCTGCAGCGCGGTCACCTCCGCGGCGCGCCTCCACCGGCATTGAGTGCGTAGACGGATCAGCCGGGCTTGCGCCCCCAAGCCCCGAAACGCAACGGCGTGAACGACCCGATCCCCGGCTCCGTCACCACCGCCATGTACCGCTCCCGCTCCTCCTGCGTGATCGCGCCGGCGTCGGCTGCCAGCTTCGTCACGCGCTCCAGTGACAGGCGGCCGAGCTCCGCCTCCTCCGTCCCCGTCCACAGCCAGCTCATCCGGCCCTCGCCGCCGACGTCCTCGAGCCCCGCCTCCGCGAGCAGCTCCGGGAGACGCCGCCCGAGCTCCGGCTGGATGCCGCGCACGGGCGCGACGGCAAGGAGCCGCTGTGCGACCTCGGCCGCAATCGGGATCGTCTCGCGCGGGTAGCCGGGACGCTGTGCGGGGTCGGCGAGCAGCGCGCCGGCGAAGTCGACGTCCTCGACGAGGATCCAGCCGCCGGGCGCGAGCGCGTCGATCATCCGGGCGAGCGCGTCGCGGTAGCGCGGGAGGTGCTCCAGGAGGAAGCGCGAGTGGACGAGGTCGAAGGCGCCTTCGTCCAGCGCGTCCTCGAGGATGTCGTGCTTGCGGACCTCGAGGTTGGGTGCGCCGATCTCGTCGAGGAAGCGCGTGTCGAGGTCCGTCGCCACGACGCGGCCCCCGCTCCCCACGCGCTCGCAGAGCCATCTCGTGATCGATCCGCCGCCGCCCCCGATCTCGAGGCAGCGCCATCCCGCGCCCACTCCGATCTCCTCGAGATGGGCGATCGTCGCCGGGTCGTTGAGACGCTCGAGCAGCTCGAGGCGCCGGCGCTCGTCGGCGGAAGCAGGGTCGTAGATGTATGCGTCCGATTCGTTCGTCATGGCCGGTGATACTCCCACCCCTCGGCCCTGCTTGCCTTGCGCAAGCCGTGCGGTGCCTAATTGGTCCATGAGCGGCTTCGACAGCGGCACGGCCGTCCCATCTCAGCCAGACGAAGCGGTCGTCATGCCCGCGGCGGGGGCGTGGGGGTTCTTCCTCGGGCTCCTGCACCTGGCGATCGGCGGTGTTGCACTGGCGCTCGCGGTCGACGAGGGGTTCGCCTCCGGCAAAGCGGTCTTCGGCGCCGACGTATGGCGGATCGTGCTCGGTGTCGTCGGCGCGGCGCTCGCGCTGCTCGCGATCAGGGGGCTCGTCCGCATCGCGGGGGCACAGCGGAGGACGCTCACTCCCGAGCTCCGGCGCACAGCAGCGCGGCGGGGCCGGCTCCTCGCCATCGTGGGTGTGTTGCTCCTGGTCACCAGCGTCACGAACGGCTTCGGCGGCGAGACGATCGCGTTCGAGTCCTGGACGAAGCCGTTCTTCATAACCGGCGCGATCTACCTGGCGCTGATGGGGCTCTCGCTCCAGCTCGACCCCTCGGGGCCGCTCCGGCAGCAGCGGCTCCGGCAGGGCTACGGCGCGGCCGGAACGGCGACGATCCTCCGGGCGAGCGACACCGGCTGGACCGTGAACGAGGCTCCGCAGGTCCAGATCGAGTTCCGGATCGAGTCCGAGGGACGCACGTTCGAGGCGTCCGACCGCATCGTGATGGAGCGGGCGAAGCTCGCGCTGTTGATCCCCGGTTCCACGGTCAACGTCCTTGTCGACCGCGGGGACCCGAAGGTCTTCCACGTCGACTGGAACAGCTGGCAGGCGCCCGCCTCCGGCAATCCCGCCTGAGCGCGAAGATAGGCACATGGCGGGCAGGATCCTGAAGCGCGCGGCGATCGTCGTGGCCGCGGTCGTGGCATTCGAGATCGCGCTGCGGCTGCTATGGCCCCGGATCGACGGGAACGACCCGTTCCCGACGCTCGAGCAGCAACTCGCGGTCCTGGCGGCGCTCGCGCTGCTCGCGCTCCCGCACGTGATCGCAATCCTCGGGTACCGCGGGAAGCCGTGGCTGTTGAAGGTCGCAGGCGTAGTCGCGCTCGCTCTCGGCGTCGCGGCGACCGCGACTTTCACGCTCGGGTTCCTCGGGATCCCGCTCCTGCTCCTTCCGGCGTTCTTCTACTTCGTCGCCTCCTCCGGCGGCGGCGAGGGGGGCCGCGTCCCGACGCTGCTACTCGCGCTCGTGGCGACGATCTGCGCCGGCGGTGCCGTGCTCAGCCTCGCCCTCACCGACGACGAGCGCTGCTACGGGGAGGTCGTCGACGGGAGGACGCTGACGTACGCGCCGGAGGGCTGCTTCGCCGGGGACCTCCAGGTCAGCGGTGACCCGATCCTCCGCCCCCAGGGCGTCGAATGGTCGACCGTGACCGACGCGATCGTGTTCCACGAGTCCCTGCCGAGCCTCGCGCTCTCGGCGGCGGCGATCGCCTTCTGCGCCTGGGGATCGAGGCGTCCTCGGGCGCCCAAACCCGCCGCATAGCGTCGGTCGCCGGAGAGAGGGACCGCCCCTTTTCCGCCGAATCCCCCTTCCATGCGATACCGCCGCTTTGCCGCGCTCACGCTCGTCCTGCTGCTCCTCGGCGCGGCCGCCGCGGCGTCGCCCGCCACTGCTGCGAAAAAGAAGAAGCGGTGGTCCACCGAACGGTGGAAGCAGACGCTGTCGCAGCCGAAGTACTCGGGCGTCGACGTCTCGACGCACTACATCGAGGCCGAGGACGGGACGCAGCTGTCGCTGACCGTCCACCTCCCGGCGGGGCTCCCCCGCGGAGCCAAGGTCCCGACGCTGATGCAGATGACGCCGTACCGGCCGATCGAC
This sequence comes from Actinomycetota bacterium, assembly GCA_035942255.1. Lineage (GTDB taxonomy): Bacteria > Actinomycetota > CADDZG01 > CADDZG01 > WHSQ01 > JALZEG01. The sequence goes on from DASZDG010000063.1 coordinate 8,899, forward strand.
CAGGCCGCCGGCGGGTACACCGACTACGAGTTCTTCGTGCTCAGGGGCGCGGCGTACGTCGAGGCCGACGAGCGCGGCACCGGCGGGAGCGAGGGCTGCCTCGACTTCGGGGGCAGCGCCGACCGGTCCGACGCGAAGGTGTTCGCGGAGTGGATCCGCAGCCAGCCGTGGAGCAACGGGCGCATCGTCACCGACGGCGTGAGCCACCCCGGGATGGGATCGGTCGTGGCGCACGCCGCGATCCCCGGGCTCACCGGTGCGCTCACCCATGCACCGGTCGTCTCCTACTACCAGGACGAGTGGCTGCAGGGGGCGAAGTTCGAGGACCAGTTCAACGGCGCCGCGTATCAAGGGATCGAGCTGGCGCCGCCGCTCCCCCCTGAGTTCGCCGATCCCAACGCGGCGACCGCGCAGGGCGCGACTTGCACGGGCAAAACGACGACCGACTACTCGACGTACGAGGGGCCGTTCACGGACCTGTGGGCCGACCGGGACCTCTCGCGCTTCACGCCGCCGGAGAAGAAGCCGATCCTCCTCACGCACGGCTTCGTCGACCTCAACGTCCACCCCGACCACAGCCAGCTCTACTGGGACGCCCTGCCCGACGACTACCCGAAGTACGCGATCTTCGGCTGGTGGTACCACGGGCACCCCGACATGACGGGACACGCGGCCGCCGACTTCTCGTTCGTCCGGCACCGGTGGATGGACGCGTTGCTCTTCGAGAGGGAGAACGGGCTCGGCGCCGAGCCGCGGGTGCTCGTCGAGGACAGTAAGGGGACATGGCACGAGGGCCACGACTGGCCGCTCGAGCAGTCGCACCACGTGTCGATGGGCACCGGGGAGGGCGCGCTCACGGCCCGCCCTGGGGAGCCCGGCACCGTCACGTACCTCGACCGCATGGGCGCGAGCCGCGGCACGTGGACCGACGCGCACGTCGCGTTCGAGACGGCGCCGCTGAAGAAGGACATGCTCGTGAACGGTGCTCCGAAGCTGCACCTCAAGGCGGCCAGCTCCGAGACCTCGACGAAGTGGGTCGCGTACCTCCTCGACGTCGCACCCGACGGGTCGTGGGAGCGCATCAGCCACGGGTACGCCGACTCGCACAGCTGGAAGGCCGAGGACCAGTGGACCGAGATCGAGCCCGGCAAGCCGTACGAGTGGACGATCAACCTCATGCCCACCGCCGTCGTAGTGGAGAAGGGCCACAAGGTCGCGCTGCTCGTCGCCAGCCAGGACTCGCGCCGCTCCGCCGGCAACTCCTACTGCTTCTCCGATTACCGGGGCGGGTGCTACAACCCGTCGGGGATCCTGGCAGCCACGACGGCGGGACAGGCCGAGAACACCGTGCACTTCGGCAAGGGCGGGACGACTGTCGAGTGGGACTGGGCGGACCCGCGCAAGACCGACAAGGCCCCAACGGAGTAATGATGGCCGCGCTCCGAGTGAGAACGATCCTCCTGGCGGCCACGGTGCTCGTGGGGGCCGGGTTGTTCCCCGCGGCTCGCGCGAGCGAGCCGGGGATGCGTCCGGGCGAACAGCGTTTTTGGGAAGGGTCCGCGGACGAGAGCAGGGAGTACTGGCTCCCGCTCGCGAGCGGCGGGGCCCGTCTGCGGGTCGCGGTGGACGATCCGTCGACCACCAATGCGTTCGACATCAGGGTCATCGATCCCGAGGGTCGCGTGGTCGCCTCCGCAGATCACGAGGTCTTCGTCAACGAGCCGGCTGCGGGGCTCTGGGAGATCCGGGTGCTCGGCGGCACGACCGACGTGGAGACGTTCCGCGTGAGGGCGAAGCTCGAACGCAAGCCACGCGCCGTCGTGGGGAGGCCGCTGCTCCCGAACCTGCGGGCCGAGGCGGGCTACGACTTCACGTTCTCGTACCCCGAGGCGGCGTGTCAGCTCGTCGGGGCCGGGTGCTTCGGCACGCCGGTGCCGCCGTTCTGCGCGCCGGACGAGACCGCCGAGGACCAGGCGGTCCGTTGCTTGAGGTTCTCCTTCGGCTACCAGAACGCAGGTGACGGCGCGCTGGACCTGCGCTTCGGAGAGTTCGATCCGGTGACGCGCAGCGTGCCGGTCCGGCAGAGGGTCTACCTGTCGGATGCGACGCCGTGGGACTACTCCGACAACGAGTTCGTAGAGCGCGACTCGGGCCGCGCGACGTACCACGAGATCCACGGTCACTTCCACTACGACAACGTCTTCGGCGCACAGCTGCTGAGGGTGGTCGACGAGGAGACCGGAAAGATGGAGCCGGTCGCGGACGTGGCGAAGCGGGGGGCCTGCGCGCACGACATCGCGTTCGTGGACTTCGACCGTTTCTTCCAGGAGCCCCAGCACCTGGCCGACAGCGGGACCGACTGCAACTTCACGTTCACGAACCCGACGTCGCCGGCGATACGCATCGGGCTGTCCGCGGGGTGGGGCGACATCTACACCGCGGGACTGAGCGACAACTACGTGGACTTCGGGCTGAACGCGGACGGGCTCTACGTGGTCCAGGTGGAGGCCGACGTCGACGGGACGATCGACGAGACCAACGAGCGCGACAACTTCGGCTACTCGCTGATAGAGGTGTCGGGGTTGGACGTGGAGCTGATCGAACGGGGGCGAGGGCTGTCCCCCTGGGACCCGAAGAAAGTAGTGGTGACGGGCCTGGGGGACTGAGGGGGCCGCTCACCTCGGCGCTCCCCCGCGGCCTCGCGATACCCGTCTATTACTGGTCCCGCTCGCCATAGGATTGTTTGATGGGTGTACGCACCGCGAAACCGCGACGACTAAACCGCGTACTCGATTGGAAGGACACTAGAGGCCGCCTCATCAGCCCTGAGATCATCAACCTTGAGGCGTATGCCGGGCTGATAGCGGCGCTAGATCGAGCCAAAGGCCCCGACCAGCTGATGTTGGACTTCAGCGCTTGCCGCGTCGCATACGCGGATGGCATGCTTCCGATCATCCAGCTGGTCACCGGGCTCCGCGAGCTCCATGTAACGATCCAGTGGGTTCCTCCTAAGCGGACCGAAACATATGAGCTCTTCAAAGGAATGCACTGGGACTGCTTTCTTGAAGGCGACCCGACTCGAGGCCGCCCGCTTCCGGGTAGGACACGATCATTTGTCCCAGCAATGCCATTCTCGAGCCAATCCGAGGCCAACGAGCTGTGTGTTCGGGCCGTCGATGTCCTCGTGTCACAAACACGATTCGCTAGATGGCTTCCGGACGCTTTGTACTGGACGATGTGGGAGGTCCTGGAGAACGCCCTCCTGCACGCGTGCGCGACTGGTCCATCTTGGTTCCAGGCGGTCTCGTTCTACCAACGGAAGCAGCTAAATTTTGTCGTAGTCGACGGCGGAATTGGAATCCTGAATTCGTTGCGCCCCGCATATCCCGATCTCGAAAAGGATCACCAGGCGATACGAGAAGCGGTCGAGCTCGGAGTGACGCGAGACCGCAAGATTGGTCAAGGCAACGGGTTGGGCGGATGCGCGAAGATCATTGAGGCGAATAACGGAGTATTCACGATCTGGTCGCACTCGGGCTCGTTGCAAATGGATCATCAGACCAAGATCTACGGCCCAACCGCTGCCAGGCACACGGGCACAATCGTGGAACTGCAATTCAATACGGCGCGAGAGATCGATCTTCCCGGAGTCCTGAAGCTGCCGTCCTTCGTCCCCATGGCAGAGCTAGATGGCTTGCGTCCGAGCGGAGATTCCTCCACCTTCCGCGTAGTCGATGAGGTTGACGGGCTTGGGTCGCGAAAAGACGGTAAGTCGCTCCGTTTGAAAATTCTGAATATCAGGGACGCTGCGCCCGACCTCCCGGTAACGATCGATTTCTCCGACGCCCCGATGATCAGCAGCTCGTTTGCCGACGAAGCGATCGGTAAGCTTGCCGCAGAGATCGGCAAAGAGGCGTTCTTCTCGGGCTTCCGCTTTGCAAATACATCCCACACGATCCTCGCTCTTGCCCGTGCAGCAATCGCAAAGAGACTTGAATCATAGAGACCGGTACGGCTTGCGGCTACCGCTCCAGGACCTCCATCGCCTTTAGGGCCAGCCATAGCTCCATCCGGTCTTCTGCGCTCGATAGGTCGCGGCCCAGTAGCTCTTCCGCCTGGCGCACTCGGTAGCGCAGCGTGTGGCGGTGGATGGCCAGGCTCTCGGCCCCCGGCTCCCAGCGTCCGCCCGATTCGATGAACGCGCGCACCGACGCCACCAGGTCGGACGACCGAGCATGATCGCGGTCGATCAGCGGCCCCAGCACCGAGCGCACGAATCCCTCCAGGGCCTCGCGCGGCTGCCCGCCTAACAGCACCGCGTACGAGCCCAGGTCGCGCGGCGACGCGATCGAGATACCCGGCCCCGCCGCCCTCAGCGCGAACGTCGCCTCCAGGTACGACCGCCGCAGGTCCACCGGCGGCCACATGCCTCCCACACCGATGCGGACCTCGCCAGAGCCAGAGCCCGAGCCCGAGCCCGGCCCCCGCGGCCACGAGCTCGCCTCCTCCAGCAGGAGCCCCGCCAGCTTCTCCGGCTCGGGATGGGCAACGAGCGTTGCGATCCGTCCCTCGATGAGGGTCGTGCGCGCCGGGACCTGACGAACCCCGAGGGCCGCGTCGACCATCCACGCGGCCTCGTCGAGCACGCGGCCCCCAGCGACCTCACCCAGATCCGTCACCAGCACGACGACCCGCTCGCCTCCGGGGAAGCCGACGAGCTCGAGCCTCCGCGCCAGCTCGTCCCCCGCCAGCCGGCCCGCGATCGCCTCCGTCAGCACGTCGCCCGCTATGCGGCGCTCCGCGTCGACGACCGCGCGGCGGGACGCGAGCAGAAGCCCGAGCACGGTCGCGGCGTGCCGGGCCGCGATCCGGTCGCGCGGCTCGATGCGGTGGTCCTTGCCGAACACGGCCCACGCCTCGCGGCGCCCCGCCGCCTCGACCGCGAGCGCGACCCGAGCACCGCCCGGCCCCTGCTCCGACGACATACCGGGCGCGTCGGCGCCACGCGGCAGCGACTTCCACAGCTCGGTCTCGTCGGGAACGCGGGCGCCGGGCGCCCCGGCCCGGGCGATCACTCCCCCGCGCACGTCGAACAGGACCGCCCACCCCCCGGCGATGTCGACGGCCTCCTCCAGCACGTCTGCCGGGCCGGCTCCGTCCGACACCAGCGCGGCGAGCCGCTCGTGCACCTCGACGGACATGCGCGCCTCGCGCAGCCGGTCCTCGGCAAGCGCGCTCGATACGGCCTCGGCGATCGCGATGAACGGGACGGGATACGGCACCTCGACGACGGGAAAGCCCTCGGCGTCGGCGGCCCTCTTGATCGCGGCCGGGACCTCGTCCGCCCCGAACCCCACGCCGAAACCGAGGCCCGCCAACCCCGCTCCCGTCAGCCTCCTGACGTATGCCCGCTGCAGTGCGGCGGACCCCGTCAGCCCCATCCCCGTCGTCAACAGCAGCTCGCCGCCGGACAACCACGGGGTCGGGTCCTGGAGCTCGGACGTGTGCGCCCAGCGGATCGGCCGATCCAGTCCGGCTTCTCCGGCGACGACCGTGAGGCCGAGACCCGGGAGGCCGAGCAGGTCCCGCACGGTCATGGGCATCTTCCAGAGTGTACAAACCGGGCCTTCCAAACTTGCCGTGGTGCACGGTCGAACCGCTCGTCCCCGGGGATACCGTCGGCGCCATGGACGAGCCCATCCCGGGCGCTAACTCAAGCCGGCTGACGGAGCGCAGGGACGCCGCGATCCCCCGCGCCGTCTTCAACACCCTCCCGGTCTTCGTCGCCTCGGGTGACGGGGCCTCGATCCTCGACGTCGACGGGAACCGGTTCATCGACCTCGCCGGCGGCCTCGGTGTCCTGAACGTCGGCCGCGGCAACGCGCGGGTGCTGGAGGCCGTGCACAAGCAGGCCGACGCGTTCCTGCACGAGTGCTTCCACGTCGCGATGTACGAGGGCTACGTGGAGCTCGCGGAGGCACTCAACCGCATCACGCCCGGAGACGGACCGAAGAAGACGATGCTCGCGAACTCAGGGGCCGAGGCCGTCGAGAACGCGGTGAAGATCGCGCGGCACGCGACGGGCCGCGACGGCGTCGTCTCGTTCACGAACGGGTTCCACGGACGCACCCTGCTCGGGATGACGCTGACCGCGAAGGAGATGCCGTACAAGCGCGGCTTCGGCCCCTTCGCGCCGGAGGTCCACCGGCTCCCGTTCGCGTACTGCTACCGCTGCCCGTTCGGGCTCGAGCACCCTTCCTGCGGGATGGCCTGCGCGGAGTTCGCGGCCGACGCGATCGACTCGCAGATCGGCGCGGGATCGGTCGCGTGCATGGTCGTCGAGCCCGTCCAGGGCGAAGGCGGCTTCGTCGTCGCGCCCGACGACTACCTCCCCGCGCTGAGGGCGATCTGCACGGAACGCGACATCCTGCTCGTCGACGACGAGATCCAGAGCGGGATGGGGCGGACCGGCCGCATGTTCGCGGCGGAGCACTACGGCGTCGTCCCGGACGTCGTCACCACTGCGAAGTCGCTCGGGGCCGGGCTGCCCATATCGGGTGTGACCGGACCCGCGGACGTCATGGACGCGCCGCACGTGGGGGGCCTCGGCGGTACCTACGGAGGCAACCCGGTCGCGTGCGCGGCCGCGCTCGCGGTGATCGAGGAGCTCACCGGCACCGACCTCCTCGAGAGCGCGCAGCGACAGGGCGAGATCATCCGGTCACGTCTCGACCCGCTGGAGGACGCGCTCGGCCTCGTCGGCGAGGTGAGGGGGCTCGGGCCGATGGTGGGCGTGGAGCTCGTCACCGACGAGGTCACGAAGGAGCCGGCGACGGTGGCGACCGCGGCGGTCGTGAAGCGCTGCCACGACAACGGAGTGCTCATACTGAAGGCCGGGACCTACGACAACGTCGTGCGCCTCCTCGCTCCGCTCGTGATCTCGGACGAGGACCTGCACGAGGGGCTCGACGTGCTCGTGGACGCGCTCGAGTGGGCGAACAAGGGAGTGGCTTGAGGTGCTGATCGGAGGAGAGGTGGTCGAGGGGGCCGCGGCCCCCGTCGACGTCCTGAACCCCACGACCGAAGAGGTCGTCGCGCAGGTCCGGTCGGCGAGCGCCGGACAGATCGAGAGCGCCGTCAAGTCCGCCCGCGGCGCGTTCCCGGACTGGAAGCGCACCCCGGCGCCCGAGCGCGGCGAGATGCTGCACGCGCTCGCGACCTGGATACGCGAGCACGCGGAATCGCTCGCGGTCACGCTGACGCGCGAGGGCGGGAAGCCGCTCGTCGAGAACCGCGACGAGATGGGCTGGAGCGCGTCGTGCCTCGACTTCTACGCCGAGATCGGGCGCCTCGAGCGCGGGCGGGTCGTGCCGTCGGGCGAGGCCGGGCAGCTGTCGCTGGTCCTGAAGGAGCCGTACGGCGTCGTCGCGGCGATCGTCCCGTGGAACTACCCGATCCTGCTGCTGGTGTGGAAGCTCGCGCCCGCGCTCGCGGCCGGCAACACCGTCGTCGTCAAGCCCTCGCCGTACACGCCGCTCTCGACGCTCGAGCTGTGCGACGCGTTCGCGTCGCTGTTCCCGCCGGGCGTCGTCAACGTCGTCACCGGCGAGGCCGAGGCGGGGGCCGCTCTCGTCGGGTCGCACGACGTCTCGCTCGTCGCGTTCACCGGCTCGGTCGAGACCGGCAAGAAGGTCATGGCCGGAGCGGCCGAGCAGCTGAAGAAGGTGCACCTCGAGCTCGGCGGCAAGGACGCGTTCATCGTGTGCGACGACGTCGACCTCGAGGTCGCGGCCCGCGGCGCGGTGTGGGCGGCCTACCTGAACACGGGGCAGGTCTGCACGTCCGCGGAGCGCTTCTACGTCCTCCCTCAGGTCTACGACGACTTCGTGGGCGCGTTCGTGGCCGAGGCCGGCAAGGTCGTCGTCGGGGACCCGATGGACGAGGCAACCGACGTGGGCCCGCTCGTGCGGGCCGTGCAGCGCGACCGGGTCGAGGCGCAGCTCGCCGCGGCCCGCGACTCCGGCGCGCGCGTTGTCTTCGGCGGCGATCGCGGAAGCTTCGACAGGGGCTTCTTCCTCACCCCGGCGGTCGTCGTCGACGTGGACGAGACGATGGACCTCATGCGCCGCGAGACGTTCGGCCCCGTCGCACCGATCGCTCGCGTCGCGGACCTAGACGAGGCAATCACGCGGACGAACGCGAGCGAGTACGGCCTCGGCGCGAACGTCTACACGCGGCGGCTCGACTACATGACGAAGGCGATGGAGGAGATCGAGGCCGGCACCGTGTGGTTCAACGACCCACTGACCGACAACGAGGCCGCTCCGTTCGGCGGCATGAAGTCGTCGGGCAACGGCCGCGAGCTCGGCCCAGAGGGCCTCGACGACTTCCGGCAGACGAAGCACGTGCACATCGACACGAAGATGGACGCGAAGTCGTGGTGGTACCCGTACGCGGAGTACGCCGCGCACCAGGCCGAGCACGGGACCGCGCCGGGCTAGCCGTGGGCGAGGTCAGGCTCCAGGGGGTCACGAAGGTCTTCAAGGACACGACTGCGGTCGAGGACGTGTCGATCACGATCGCGTCCGGCGAGTTCTTCTCGCTGCTGGGACCGTCCGGTTGCGGCAAGACCACGACGCTGCGGATGATCGGGGGGTTCGAGGAGCCCACCGCGGGCCGCGTCTACCTCGGCGGCAACGACGTGACGGACCTCCCCGCATACAAACGGGACGTCAACACGGTCTTCCAGTCGTACGCGCTGTTCCCCCACCTCGACGTGTTCGAGAACGTCGCTTTCGGCCTCAAGCGGCGCCGCGTCCCGAAAGGCGAGGTTCGCCCGCGGGTCGAGGAGATGCTCGAGCTCGTCGACCTCCCGGGCCTCGGGGGCCGGCGGAGCAACCAGCTCTCGGGCGGACAGCAGCAGCGCGTGGCGCTCGCCCGCGCGTTGATCAACCGGCCTCAGGTGCTCCTCCTCGACGAGCCTCTCGGCGCGCTCGACCTGAAGCTGCGCAAGAGCATGCAGCTCGAGCTGAAGCGGATCCAGGGCGACGTCGGCATCACGTTCATCTACGTCACGCACGACCAGGACGAGGCCATGACGATGTCCGACCGGATCGCGGTGATGAATGCCGGGAGGATGGAGCAGGTCGGCGCCCCCGAAGACGTCTACGAGCACCCGGCGACGGAGTTCGTCGCGGGGTTCCTCGGCGCCTCGAACCTCCTCGACGGCGAGGTCGAGTCCTCCGGCGGCGACATGGCGAAGGTGCGGCTGTCCGAGGGAGAGATCGTGTTGCTGCCGCCCGCTCGCCTGCCGCGGGGGCCGCGGGTGCGCGTGGGCGTGCGGCCGGAGAAGCTGCACATCGCGCCGGCGGGAGCCGGCGGCGAGAGGCGCAACGCGGTGCGCGCCACCGTCACGGCGTCGACCTACACCGGCGTCAGCACGTCGTTCGAGTGCACGACGGCCGGCGGCGCGAAGCTGGTCGTGTACGTGCAGAACGCGAGCGGTGGCGGCTCGACCCTGGGCCCCGGCACCGCCGTCACGTTGAGCTGGGAACCGGAGCACACGTTTGCAGTCGCTTCGCAAACTCAAAGAGAGGAGACGGCTCGATGACTGACTACGAGCGGGAGATGGCGAGGCTGCTCGCATCGGCGCCGCGGCGGCGCGTCACGCGCAGGGACATGCTGCGGCACATCGGCGCGGGGGCCGGCGCCCTCTCGCTCGGGGCGTGGCTCACCGCGTGCGGCGTCTCGGGGACCGAGGACGACGGTGGCGGCGGAGGCGAGAGCGCCGAGGACGAGGGCCTGACGACGACCGAGGAGAACGGGCAGCTCAACTTCGCCAACTGGCCCCTCTACATCGACCGCGCGAAGGGCCGCAGGCCGACGCTCGACGACTTCGAGAAGGAGACCGGGATCAAGGTCGACTACAAGGAGGTCATCGACGACAACGAGAGCTTCTTCGGGACGATCCGGGAGCCGCTCGCGAACGGGCAGTCCACGGGATGGGACCTCATCGTCGTCACCGACTGGCTGATCGCGAAGATGGCACGCCTCGGGTACCTCGAGCAGCTCGACGAGTCGCTGATCCCGAACTTCGAGGCACACGCCGGACAGGTCTACAAGGACCCGTCGTACGACCCCGGCAACGCGCACAGCGTCCCGTGGCAGTCCGGCATCACCGGGATCGGCTACAACCCGCGCCTCACCGGGCGCAAGATCAAGAGCTTCGACGACCTCTTCGACCCCGCGTTCGAGGGCAAGGTCGGGATGTTCAAGGAGATGCGCGACACGATGAACCTCACGCTGCTCGGGCTCGGCATCGACCCGCAGCAGGCGACCAACGACGACGCGGCCCTCGCGGCGGAGAAGCTCGTCGAGCAGCGCGAGAAAGGGATCGTCCGCAACTACTACGGCAACGAGTACGCCGACGCGCTCGTGCGCGAGGACCTGTGGATCACGATGGCGTGGTCGGGCGACGTCTTCCAGCTCCAGTTCGACAAGCCCGAGCTCGAGTTCGTCGTCCCCGAGGAAGGCGGGATCCTCTGGGTCGACAACATGGCGGTCCCGCAGAACGCCGAGAACCCGATCGACGCGATGAAGTTCATGGACTTCGTGTACCAGCCGGAGGTCGCCGCGCAGATCACCGCGTGGGTCAACTACATCTGCCCGGTGCCGGAGGCGCAGGAGATCCTGGCCGAGGCCGACGACAAGTTCACGCGCCAGGTCTCGAAGAGCCCGCTGGTGTTCCCGACGCCGGAGATGGAGTCGCTCCTCTACCACTACAAGGACCTCGACGAGGAGGACGAAGAGGTCTGGAACGACCTGTTCGGCGAGGTCATCCAGGGGTGACGCGCACTCGCACAGCTTGAGCCGCCGCAAGCTCGTCCCCTATCTCCTGACGCTGCCGGGAGCCCTGTGGCTCGCGGTCTTCTTCCTCGTGCCGATGGTGACGATGCTGTCGGTGTCGCTGCAGGAGGGGTCGCTGGAGAAGGGCTACGTCTTCACCGGCCACTGGCAGACGTACACGGACGCGCTCGGGAAGTTCGACACGCAGCTGATCCGGTCGCTGTGGTACGGGCTGGTCGTCACGATCGTGACGCTGCTCGTGAGCTACCCGATGGCGTACTGGATCGCGCTGCGAGGGGGCCGGCGCAAGAACCTGTACCTGCTGCTGATCCTGCTGCCGTTCTTCACGCCGTTCATCATCCGCACGTTGTCGTGGAAGTTCATCCTCGCCGACGAGGGCATCTTCCTCGGGGCGCTGAAGGACTGGGGGCTGCTCGGCGACTCCTACCAGGTGCTGGCGACGTCGACTGCGGTCGTCGCCGGGATGATCTACAACTTCCTGCCGTTCATGGCGCTCCCCCTGTACGTCTCGCTCGAGAGGCTCGACCCCGCGCTGCTCGACGCCGCCTCCGACCTGTACTCGACGCGGCGCGCCGCATTCTTCAAGGTCACGCTCCCGCTGTCGCTGCCGGGCGTGTTCGCCGGCTCGCTGCTGACGTTCATCCCGGCGACCGGCGACTTCGTCAACGCGACGTTCCTCGGCGGGGTGAACACGACGATGATCGGCAACGTCATCCAGCGGGAGTTCCTCACGAACAACGACTATCCCGAGGGGGCCGCGATCTCGTTCCTGCTGATGGCGGGGATCCTGCTCGGCGTGTGGGCATACGTGCGCGCGCTGGGGACCGAGGAGCTGTCGGTCTAGTGAGACGATCCCGCCTGCTTCCCGTCTACACCGGCGCCGTCATCGCGTACCTCTTCGTGCCGATCGTCGTGATGGTCCTGTTCGGCTTCAACGACCCGCGGGGCCGGTTCAACTTCGCGTGGCAGGGCTTCACGCTGCGCTGGTACCGGGAGCTGTTCGACATCCCCGAGCTCACGACCGCGCTGAAGAACTCCCTGCTGATCGCGGGCCTCAGCACGCTCGTCGCAACGATCCTCGGGACGTTGATCGCGCTGGCGCTGAGCCGCTACCGGATGCGGGGGCGCAGCGCTCTGAACGTGTTCATCTTCCTGCCGATGGCGACGCCCGAGATCGTGCTGGGCGTGTCGTTGCTGTCGCTCTTCGTGACGCTGGGCGTCGCCCGCGGCTTCGCGACGATCGTGATCGCGCACATCCTGTTCTCCATCTCCTACGTCGTCGTCACGGTGAGGGCGCGCCTCGGCGGGCTCGACCACAGCCTCGAGGACGCGGCGCAGGACCTCGGCGCGACGCCGTGGACGACGTTCTGGACGGTGACGTTCCCGCTGATCTTCCCGGGGGTGCTGGCGGCCGCGCTCCTGGCGTTCGTGCTGTCGATCGACGACTACGTGATCACGAGCTTCAACGCGGGCGGGACGATCACGTTCCCGCTGTGGGTCTTCGGGGCGTCCCGCATCGGGGTGCCGCCCCAGGTGAACGTGATGGGGACCCTGATCTTCGCCCTCGGCGTCGTCTACGTCGTCGTGTCGGTGGTGCGGGGGCGGGAACGGGCGTTCCGCGCGTGAGGGTCGCAGTCACGGGCGGCACCGGGTTCGTCGGAGGTCATCTCGCCGTCGCGCTGTCCCGCGCCGGTCACGAGGTCGTCCTCGTCGCCCGCGGCGTCGACCGCCGCCCCTGGGCGCAAGAGGTCCTCGCTCTGCCCGGCGTCTCGCAATTCCGGGCAGGGCTGGACGACGCCGGTCGCCTCGGCCAGGCCTTCACCGGCTGCGAGGCCGTGGCGCACTGCGCGGGGATCAACCGGGAGATCGGGACGGCGACATACCAGGCCGTCCACGTCGACGGGACGAGGAACGCAGTGCGCGCGGCCGAGTCCGCGGGGGTACGGCGGTTCTCGATCGTCAGCTTCCTGAGGGCGAGGCCGCATCCGGCCTCCGCCTACCACGACTCGAAGTGGGTCGCCGAGGACATCGTGCGGTCGTCGGACCTGGAGTGGACGGTGCTGAAGCCCGGGATGATGTACGGGCGCGGCGACCACATGCTGGACCACCTGAGCAAGGCACTGTCGACGTTCCCGATCTACGTCGGAGTCGGAAACCGGCGCGTTCGCCCGCTCGCGATCGACGACGCCGTGAGGGTCCTGGAGGCGGCGCTCGTGGGACGCCGGCTCACGCGGCAGACGGTCCCGATCGCCGGCCCGACCGAGCTCTCGTTCGACGACGCCGCGCGCCTCGTAGCGCGGGTCATCGGCAAGAAGCGGCTCTTCGTGCGCGCGCCGATCGCGTTCCACTACCTCCTCGCGCGCATCAGCGAAGCCTTAATGGCGGTTCCGCTCATCGCGAGGGCGCAGGTGAAAATCCTGGAAGAAGAGCTGGTCGAGGCGACGAACGCGCCCGACCCGCTGCCGGAGGACCTGGCGCCGGCCATCCCGTTCGACGAGGACTCGATCCGGCGGGGGCTGCCCGACCGCGTAGAACGCTTCGGCCGTGCGGACTTCCGCCGCCGCGCGGCGAGGGGCTAATCGAGCGCGTCCAGCAGAATGGGTGTCGTGGGGAAATCGTCGGTCGTGTTGATCTGCCTCGCGCTCGCCGCAGCCGCATGCGCCGAGGAGAGTGTTCCGCCCCGACCCGAAGCGCGGCCCCGGGCACGGCCGCCGGCGTCGCCCGCGGACGGATGGGAGGAGTTCACGCACCCGGGGCAGCCGTGGTCGTGGCGCCACCCGCGCGGCTGGCGCGTGCAGACGTTCGACAGAACGGTCGGCCTCGCCACGCACGAGGGCGCGGTCGTGTCGAACGTCCGGCACCGCTTCGACTACCCGGAACTGGGCGCGGGAGAGCGCACGAGCGCGTGGGACTTCCGGCGCGTCCCGAGCCACGCCGTCGTCGTCGAGCTGTCGCAGGTCATCAGGCTCGTGCACGTCTGCCGGAAGACGACCGAGACTCCGTTGAGTCTCGCTGACTCGGAGGTCGTCCGCGGTGCGTACGGATCGCCTCCGCGCCTGTGGCAGACGCTGTGCCTGCGCGGCCAGTCGAACTTCGGGCTCAACGTATGGCTCGGCGCCGACTCGACACCGGAGGATCGGGCCGCGGCGCGCAAGGTCGTGCGGTCGATCCGGTTCCGTGAGCCGGTCACGACCGTGTCTTGCGAGAACGAGGCGGCGACCGACGTCTCACAGGAGCCCGACTACTCCGCCGACTACCTGCAGCGCTGGCAGACGGCCGACGGGTGCGACGTCCGCCTCGACGTCGCGATGACGCGCACAGGTGGCTGTTACGGCGACGAGACCGCGGACCTCCTGCTCGGGTGGCCGCTCGGGAGCAGCAGCGAAGACGACGCCAGGATCTACGTCCGCGACCCCCGTAACCGGTTCGGCGACGCGGCCACGAGCGCGGCGTTCCGTGAGGACACCGCGCTGCCCCCGGACGCCCGCGACACGTGGCTGCGCCAGCACGGTTCGACGCAGCTCTGGATGGTGCCGGGCGACGACGCCTTCGTCTACCTCGTCTATCCGGACGACACGGAGCGATGGCCGCTGGACGAGAGCCCGCCGGGATGCGACTGAGGCTCAGCCCCCGGCCACGGCCTCGCAGTAGCCGTTGAAGACCTCGAGGAAACGCTCGACGTCGGCCTCGGTGTGCTGGACCGACAGCGTCCACTGCTCTTCCTTGCCGGGCGTCTGGAAGATGTCCCGGTTGACGAGCCACCACCAGTAGGCCTCGAACAGCGAGTCGTCGACGGCCTGGAAGTCGCGGTACCGCTCGACCGGGCGGTCCCGGAACGTGATCGACCCCTTGCACCCGAGGTCGGTCGTCACGGCCTCGATGCCCGCGGTGTCCAGCGCCTTCTGGCATCCCGTCGCGAGCATCGTCCCCAGCGAGCGGAGATGCTCGTAGGCCGCGTCGTCCAGCACCTCGGTCAGCGTCGCGAGCGCGGCCCCCATCGACAGAGGGTTGCCGTTGAACGTTCCGAGCGCGGCGACCCCGTTCTCGATCTCGTCCATGATCTCGGCGCGGCCCCCGAACGCGCCGATCGGTGTGCCTCCGCCGATCGCCTTCGCGAGGCATACGAGGTCCGGCTGCACGCCGAACATCTCGGTCGCGCCGCCCGCCGCGATCGTGCAGCCGGTCTTCACCTCGTCGAAGATCAGCACGACGCCGTGGCGCGTGCAGAGCTCGCGCACCTTCTCGAGGTAGCCCGGCTGCGGGAGCACGATGCCGATGTTCATCATCACCGGCTCCATGATCAGAGCGCCGATCCGGTCCCCGTTGTCCCGCAGCGTCTCCTCGAGCGCGGGCACGTCGTTGAACGGCACGATCATCGTGTCCCGCGACGTGTCCGCGGGGATGCCGCGCGAGAACGGGACCGACCACGGGCGCTCGGTCGGGCCGCTGGAGTCGAGCGTGGGGACGACCGAGAACATGACCGCGTCGTGGTGCCCGTGGTAGCTCCCCTCGATCTTCAGCAGCACGTCCTTGCCGGCCGCGGCGCGGCCGAGGCGCACCGCGTCCATCGTCGCCTCGGTCCCCGAGTTCGTGAAGCGCACCTTGTCGATGCCGAACCGCCGCTTCAGCTCCTCCGCGAGCAGGATCGCGTTCTCGGTCGTCGCCGCGAAGTGCGTGCCGGTCGCGGCGGCGCGTTCGATCGCGGCGCGCACCTTCGGATGCGCGTGGCCGACCGCCATCGTGCCGAAGCCGTTGTGGAAGTCGACGTACTCGTGGCCGTCGACGTCGGTGACCTTGCTCCCGCGGCCCCCGGTCAGGTAGATCGGATAGGGGTCGCCGGCCTGGAACGACGACGTCACGCCGAACGGCATCGACCTCGCCGCGCGCTCGAACAGCTCCCGCGAGCGCGGCGTCCTCTCCTCGAAGCGCTTCGTCTCCTCGCGCAGGATCGCTTCGGCACGCGCGGTCTTGCCGCTGTGGGTCATCCCGGCAAGCGTAGACGGCGGCCCGCAGGGATGTTTGGCCGTATCGTCTAAACATGCTCATGGCCATCTGCCACTCGGCAGAAGACGGATGGGCGGAGGTCGAGGACCTCGCTCGCGTCTCCGATCTGCGGACCGACCCCGGCACCCTGCTGTGGGCCGAGACCGACGTGGCGACGCTCACGGAAACCGACGTCGCGACGATCGCCGAGGAGTTCGGGCTGCACCCGCTCGCGGTGGAGGACGCGATCCACGCACGGCAGCGTCCGAAGATCGAGTCGTACGACGATCACATCTTCGTCGTCGTCGACCAGCTGGACCACGTCGACGACCAGCTCGAGGCGACGCAGATCGCGTGCTTCATCGGCGACCGGTACGTCCTGACGTTGCACGCCGGCGCCACGCGCAGCATCGAGGAGGCGAAGCGACGCTGGACGCGGGCGCAGCGCGAGCTCGGGCAGGGCCCGGCGTACCTGCTGCACACGCTGCTCGACTCCGTCGTCGACGACTACCAGCAGATCGCCGACGACCTCGAGATCCGCGTCGAGGAGCTCGAGGACCTCGTGCTGACCCACCCCGGCGCGCCCGTGTCGCGCCAGCTCTACTCGGTCAAGCAGAAGATCTCGCGCCTGCGCCGCTACGCGCTGCCGGTGGCGCGCGTGCTCGAGGACGTGAAGAGGCACGACCGCGTGCCGGGCGACATCTTCATGCACTTCCAGGACGTGCACGACCACACGCTGCGGATCGGCGACCAGATCCGCAACGCCGACGACCTGACCCAGGCCGTCCTCGACCTCACGCGCGCCGAGCAGGCCTACTCGTTGAACGAGGTGACGAAGCGCCTCACCGGATGGGCCGCGGTCATCGCCGTCCCGACGTTCATCGCGAGCGTCTACGGGATGAACTTCCAGCTCGTCCCGGAGGAGGCCGAGATCTTCGGCTTCTGGTTCGCGCTCGCGTTGATGGCGAGCAGCGCGATCGGCCTCTACGTCTTCCTGAAGCGACGGGAGTGGATCTAGGGCCGAGGCGGCCCGGTGTTAATCTCGCCCGATGGCTGAAGGAAAGCAGAAGAAAGTCACGCAGCGCATCACCCTCGACGTCTTCCTGACCGCGCCCGACGCGAAGCCCCGCAAGAGCCACGCGGGCGAGCTGAAGCGGCTCCAGAAGCTCGGCTTCAGGGAGGTCGACCGGCGTCTCGCCGCACGCGAGGACCAGGTCAGGGTCACGCTCGAGCGGGAGGTCGACCGGTACCCGGGCGTTCCGCTTCCGCCGGTCCCCCCCTACCTCCTCTAGGGCCATGCCGCGTCGCCTCCTTGCAGTGCTCGCCGTTGCGGTGCTCTCCGCAGCGGCCTGCGGCGGTTCCTCACAGGACGAGCCCGACCCGCCCCCGCGCGACGAGGACGCCGGCGGGGGGGCCGAGGAAGACGCCGCGGGCGCCCTCTCGATAAGGGCGTCGGACTTCAGCTTCGATCCCGACGAGCTCTCGGTCGAACCCGGTGACGACGTCTCGATCGAGCTCGTGAACGCCGGCAACGTCGCGCACACGTTCACCGCGTCGGCCGTCCAGGTCGACGTCACCGCCGACATCGGGGGCACCGCGCTCGCCGGCTTCCAGGCCCCCGACGAGGACACGGTCGTCGAGTTCATCTGCCGCTTCCACCCCGGCCAGATGAACGGCCGGATAGTCGTAGGGTCGGGCGGGACCGGCGGAGGTGGCTCCGGCGGCGGCGGCTCGGGCGAGGGTTCGGGCGAAGACGACTTCGACTATTAGAAGGGCCGCGCAGACCGGCCCACGAACGGGTTGAGCTCCTTCTCCTCCCCGATCGTCGTCGTCTCCCCGTGCCCCGGCAGCACCGGCGTCGCGTCGTCGAACGCGAACAGCTTCGACTTGATCGCGTCGACCAGGACCTTCGTGTCGCCTCCCGGCAGATCCGTGCGGCCCACCGAGCGCGCGAACAGCGCGTCGCCGGAGTAGAGCGCGTCGTCGGAGACGAGCGAGATCGACCCCGGGGAGTGACCGGGCGTGTGGAGGATCTCGAGCTTCGTCGCTCCCGCGGGGAGCACGAGCCCGTCGGTCGCGTCGGCGTCGATCTCCGGCGGCGGAGGCAGCTCGATGCCGAGGAACAGGCGCCCCGACTCGTGCCACCAGTCGAGCAGGAACCGGTCCGACGGGTGGAGGTAGAACGGCGCGCCGGTGTGGGCGCGCACGGCCTCGCCCGCGATCAGATGGTCGAAGTGCGCGTGGGTCGCCACGATCGCCGTTACCGTCACGCCGAGCCGGTCGAGCTCCGCAGTCAGGTGAGCCGCGTCGCCGCCGGGGTCGACGACGACCGCCTCCTTCGTCTCCGGGTCGCCGACGACGTAGCAGTTGCACCCGAGCGGGCCCACCACGAAGTGCGCGAGCAACGTCTTCGTCATCGTCGTTCCACCCTAGGTCGGGGGAACGCGTGGCGGAGCCATCGCTCGACGAACGACCCGGCAACGCCCCACGCGAGGCCGAGGAGACCCGCCGCGGCGGCGTCGACGCCGAACCGGACGCGCGTGGCTCCGGCTCCGGGGGCCGCGGTCTCGTAGGAACCCACCGATCCCAGCACGAACAGGCCAATGCCGAGCATGATCCCGTTACGCAGCCCCCTCCGCAGCGGCGGCTGGTCCGGCGACGCGGCCGCGGCCGCGGCCGCGACCGTAGCGACGAGCGGCACGAGGACGAGCGCGAGGACGTACGGGGGCGCGACCCCGCCGTGCCAATCCCACAGCGCGGCCCCCTCGACGAGCGCCGGTGACGACCCGTCCGCCGCGAACGCGAGCTCGACGCGGCCCCCGCACCCCAGCGCAACGAGCGCTGCGATGATGTTCGGCGCGAACGCCACGGTGACCAGAGCCGCTCCGACGAAGGCCTTCGGGCCGAGCGACCCCGTCACCAGCGCGGCCGCGCCCGCCACTAGGAGCCACGCCGCGACGAGCACCACGGGGACCGCGACGAGAGCCCGCAGCGACCGCGCCCTCGCCCGCGCGGCCATGTGAGCGGCTGGGTCCGACGGGGGCCGCGCGTCTCTCTCCGCCGCGCCCGCGCCCGCGGTCGACGCGGCGAGTCCCAGGATGAGCCCGTTCGCCGCCGCGATTACCGGTGACGCGCCCACGCCGGCGTCCGTCGTCAGCACCGCGGCGAGCGCGCAGAGCGCGCCGCACGTCGCAGTCACTGCCGCCACCGCCAGACGTGTAGGTCGGCCCGAGGGCCACGCGCGGGTCCTGACCGACGACCCGATCGCGACGAACGCGGCGAGGCCGCCGGTCAACGGCGCGGCGCCCCCGACGACGTCTGCCGAGGGGACGTCCACGAGCAACGAGGCGAGGCCGAACCCGGCCGCTCGACGCAAGGCACCGGTCGCGGAATCGATGTCCAGCGAGCCCGGGAGGAGCAGCTCTGCGCCGGCGGTTGCGACTGCGCCGGCGGCCAGCGCGGCGAGCAGCCCGAACGCGGCGATCCCGGCCGCGCTCCCGACCGTGCGGGCGCGCTCTCGGCTCTCCCCCGAAGCCGGCAACGCGCGCATCTCTCCGCGCCCGGCCCTACGCCGAGACGTCGATCGTCCCGACCATCCCCTGGTCGTAGTGCCCGGCGACGTGACAGCCGTACAGGACCTCGCCCGCGGCGGGGAACGTCCACGTGAGCTCCTCGGTGTCGCCCGGCGCGACCGTCACGGCGTTGCCTTCGTGGTGCATCGCGCCGGCGGCCATCTCCTCCTCGTGCGCGTCCTGATAGTCGCGGTCCCCGAGCACGAACTCGTGAACGACGTCGTCGTCGTTCGAGATCACGAACGTCACGGTCTCGCCGGTGTTCAGCTCGAGGTCCTCCGGGTCGAAACGGAAGGGCGCCGTGGCGGCTACCTCGACGGTCCGGGTGGCGTCGGCGGGGTCGCCGGGGGCTCCGAACGCGAAGCCCGCCGCGGGCGCGTCGTGCGAGTGGTCGTGGTCGTGCGCGTGGGCGGCGACGTCCGGTTGGTCGTCCTCGCCGCCGCAGGCGCTCGTCGACAGGGCGAGCACGGCGACGGCTGCCAGCCCCGCGGCGCGCCGGTGGCGTGGATGGGCTCCCATGCCCGGGAAGTTACCAGCGCTGCGGGCAAATCCGCCGCAGGCGGGTCGTGTGCGCGGAAGCCCGTGACTTCGTTTACGGTTTTCTTTACGTTCTTTTATGATTTGCTTAACCCAAGCCAAGGAGGCTGGAGGATTCTTCGCTTGAACGAGCTCGTCCTGACGCCGGACACCGTGGTCGCGCGGTGGGCCAACGCCGCGCTGGTCGTCCACGCCTCGGGTCACGAAGGCGGCGTCACCAACGTGGGCATCGACCGCCGCCCCGGGCCGTGGCCCCCCGAGTTCCAGGTCACGGGCCGCATGGCGCCGTTCGCGGGGCTGTTCCCGTACGGCGTGACGTGCGCGTTCGAGGTCTCCGAGCGGCCCGACGAGATCGTGATCGTCACCAACGACGGCAGTCAGAAGGTACCGGTGGCGTAGATCCCGCTGGCGCGGGGCCGGGACACCCGCCCGCCCGCGGCCCCCACGGCCCCGCGCCCGCGGTACCTCTCCCCCTTCGGCGGCTTTCCCGTTTTCCTGAAGCGCATCATCCGTGCCGGCGCGCGGGCTTTCCCTCCCGTACCGCAATATGGCGCCCATGAGCGAGGGGCTGGGGCGCGGCTGGAAGATCGGGCACTGGACCGACCCCGAGGCCCGGACCGGCTGCACCGTCGTCCTCCCACCCCCCGGCAACGTCTGCTCGTGCGACATCCGGGGGTCGTCTCCCAGCAGCCGCGAGCTCACGCTCCTCGATCCCGACCGCCGCCTGACAGAGGTGCACGCCGTGCTCCTCACGGGTGGCAGCGCGTTCGGGCTCGCCGCGGCCGACGGCGTCATGTCGTGGCTCGCCGAGCGCGGCATCGGCTACCAGACGCGCGTGACGCCCGTCCCGATAGTCCCGGCCGCAGTGGTCTTCGACCTCGGCGCCGGCCGCGCCGACGTCCGGCCGGGGGCCGAGCAGGGGCGGCTGGCCTGCGACGCCGCAGTCGGCGGCACGCCGGAGACGGGCGCCGTGGGCGCCGGAGCCGGAGCGACCGTCGGGAAGTGGGCGGGCCTCGAGCACGCGGCCCCCGGAGGCTTCGGCTTCGGGGTCGCCGAGGAGGGAGGGACGCGCGCCGCCGCCGTGGCCGTGGTGAACGCCGTCGGCGACGTCCTGGCCGCCGACGGGTCGGTCCTCGCCGGCACCTCGGCCCCCGCGGGAACCCCGCGGTCGATGCCGCGCCCGGAGACGCCGCTGCCCGCGAACACCGTTCTCGCGCTGGTCGCGGTCGAAGGCGCGCTCGACAAGCGCGAGGTCCGGTGGCTCGCGAGCCGGGGCTCGGACGGGATCACGGTGGCCGTGAAGCCCGCCCACACCCGCTACGACGGCGACGTCGTCTTCGGGGTGGCCGCCCCGCCCGCCGAGGGCGCTCCCCCGGCGGACCTCGACCTCCTTGGCCCCCTGGCCACCGAAGCCGTCGCCGCGGCCGTGCGCTCGGCCGTCGCGACGCCCGCCTAAGCGGCAATCCGCGTGAGGTAGTCGTCGGCGATCTCCACGAGATCGGCCACGAGCTCGGCAGCCGGATCGAACCCGTCCTGGGCGAGCCGGTCCCGCAACCCCGCGAGGGTGCCCGCGAGCAGGACCACGACGAGGTCGCCGAGGTCGGGGATCCGCGGCGCTTCACACGTGCCGGCGCCGTCCGCGACGTCGCTCACTCGGCCCCCTTCTTCGGCGCCGTGGTCATCACGTCGCGGTGCTCGGCCCAGTAGTGGCGCCGGACGGCGGGGCCGTGGCTCCATCCCTCGGGGACGTCGATCGTCTTGCCGCAGGTGCGGCACCGGGGGCCCGGGCGCGCGCCTGCCTTGGGTTTCCGGGACTTCGGAGCTGCCATGTCGCTCACCTCCTGGCCCGGGAGTGCGGCTCGGGGAAGACGATAGGGAGGGCGTGTGACAGAAAGGGCGCCGTGGGTTATCCAGTCGCCGTGCGAGTCCGAGGGAAGGTGAGGCCACGATGCGCGCGCTGACGATCGACGGGTACGGGCTGGACAACGTCGCCGTCAGGGACGTCCCTCGGCCGGAACCGGGCCCCGGCGAGGTCACCGTCTCCGTGAGGGCCGCGGCCTTCAACCACCTCGACCTGTGGACGCTCCGCGGTGCTCTCAAGATCGAGCACCGATTCCCCCACGTCCTCGGGGCCGACGGAGCCGGGCTCGTCGAGGCGGCCGGTGAGGGCGTCGCCCGCGGCTTCCGGCCGGGCGACCGCGTGCTGATCAACCCCGCGCTCTCGTGCGGCGTGTGCGAGCGATGCCGCGCCGGCGAGCAGTCGGAGTGCGGCGACTTCCGCATGCTCGGCGAGCACGAGCCCGGCACCGTCGCGGAGGTCGTGAAGGTGCCCGCGGGGAACGTCTTCCCGATCCCCGAGCACCTGGGTTTCGCCGAGGCCGCCGCGCTGGGCGTGACGTTCATCACGGCCTACCGGATGCTCTTCACCCGCGGGGGGATGCGCCCCGGCGAGTGGGTGCTCGTCACCGGCATCGGAGGCGGGCTCGCGCTCTCGCTGTTCCAGCTGGCGAGGCTCACGGCCGGAAAGGTCGTCGTCACGTCGTCGGCGAACGAGAAGCTCCGGCGCGCGGAGGAGCTCGGCGCCGACGCCGGCGTCAACTACCGCGAGGAGGACGTCGGGCGCGCGGTCCGCCGCCTCACCGGCAAGCGCGGCGTAGACCTCGCGGTCGACTCGGCCGCGGGCCCGTCGCTCGACGGCGCCCTGCGGTCCCTGCGCAAGGGAGGGCGGCTCGTGATCGCGGGCGCGACCGCCGGGACGAACCCCGAGCTCGACGTGCGCCGTCTCTTCTGGAACCAGCTCTCGGTCATCGGTTCGACGATGGGATCCGTCCGGGACGTCTCCGACATGCTGAGGCTCGTCGCGGGCACGAAGCTGCGCCCGATCGTCGACACCACCGTCTCGCTGGACGAGGCCCCCGCGGCCCTCCGGCGCCTCGACGAGGGCGGGCAGTTCGGCAAGATCGTCGTGGAGATCGGGACCTAGGCGCGCTAGGCGTCGCCCACGACCTCCAGCGACGGTCCTCCCTCACGCCGACCGCCCGGCTCCTCGAGGTCGGCCACGCGGTCCAGCGACTCTCTGAAGCGCGCCAGACGGCGCGATCCCTCCTCGTGCCTGTTGCGCGCGTTCGTCAGGTGCACGCCCAACGTGTCGTACTCGGAGGCGAAGCGTTCGACGTCACCCTGGAGACGGCCGCAGTAGTCGAGTATGCGTCCGGCGTTCGCCTCGATCTGCAGGCAGTTCAGCCCCATCAGCACCGTCTGCAGGTACCCGTACAGCGTGAGTGGGCTCATCGGAACGACCTTCGACTCGAGCGCGCGCTCGAACAGCGGCCGTCCCGCGTGCGCGAGGCGTAGCACCTCCGCGTACACGCCCTCCGCCGGGACGTACATGACCGCGAAGTCGAACGTTCCTTCGTCGGGAAGCACGTAGCGCGTCGCGATGGCGTCCACGTGCCGCGCCACGTCGGAGGCGAAGGCGCGCTCGGCCGCGGCGCGCTCGGCCCCCGCGGGCGCGTCACAGAGGACACGGTAGTTCGCGAGCGGGAACTTCGAGTCGATGCAGACGAGCTTCCCGCCGGCCCGCACGACCGCGTCCACGATCGCGCCGGTCGAGAAGCGATGCTGGGTCGAGAACGCCCGCGGTGGGAGCACCTGGCGCAGGAGCTCCTCGAGCATCGCCTCGCCGAGGCCCCCGCGCGCCTTCGGCGCGCGCAGCAGGTCCTGCAGCGAGGAGAACTCCCGTGCCTGCTCGGCCACCACCGCCGTCGCCCGCCGCACGTCACCGAGGGCCTCGAAGATCCCCTGCGCCAGGTCGGTGCTGGCGGACTGGGAGCGGGCGATCCGGGTGTCGATCCCCTCCAGACGCTGGACGAGCAGCGACGAGTCGGAGCTCAGGCGCGCCTCCAGGCGTGCCACCGCCCGCTCGACGCCGGCCGCGGGCTCTCCAGCCCGCTGCGCTCGCAGCGCCACGGCGGCGGCACACGCACCCACGGCAAAGGCAACGCCAACCACGAGGACGTCCATGGCGTTGACCGTAATGACGGGGTGTGACATGTTTCCCGACTCCCTATCCTGGAGGCGTGGTGGGCAGCTCGTTCCTGCGGCCGGTGGCGGCCGCGTTCGTCGCCGTGGTCGCCGGGGCGTCCCTGCTGGGGGCGCCGGGCCCGCTGCGCGCCCAGACCGGAAGCAACTGCGCGGGCGCGAACGAGCCGGAGGAGTACGGGCCGACGGACATCAATGCGACGTCGGGCAACCAGGCGCTCTCGGCGGGCTTCAACGAGAAGGCGACGCTCACGGTCCTGAAGTGGCCGTCGCCGTCGTTCTACGACCAGATCAAGTACCGGACGAGCGACCGCGGCGAGCTCCGTCTCGGCGCGCTGCCGAACGAGGGCGCGCTCCTCGGCCTCGCGTGGCGGAAGGGGGCCGCGGCGAAGTGGGACTTCGAGTGGCTGCGGCAGTGGCCGTCCTCCCAGCGGTGGGCGGACGACGACGGCGACGTGGTCGTCACGAGGTTCCGGCGCGCGGCCCTCGGGCTGACCGTGACGGTCAGGGACGTCGTCGCGCACGACAGCGACGTGCTGTTCCGGCGCGTGACGGTGGACCGCACTCCTAAGTCACGCGTGCGAACGGTGCGCGTCGTCGGTTTCGCCAACTTCAACCCCGTCTTCGGTAAGACCCCGCAGGTCCCGCACCAGGACTGGTGCACCGAGGAGGACAACGACGACGGCGCGTCTTACAACAAGGACGCGGACGCGATCGTCCACGCGCGCTCCGGCACCGACGAGTCGACGCAGGCGCCCTCGGGGGCCGCGCTCACGATGGGCTTCCTCGGCCGTTCGGACGGGCACCAGGTCGGGGCCGACACCTACCAGGGCGCGGACGGGACCAGCGCTTACGACGACGCGCGCGACGGCAAGCTGCGCGGGAACCGGACCGCCCCCGGCCAGGCGGATGCCGCCTTGCTCGACCAGCTCTCGCTGACGCGCAGCCGCGCGGCAACGACGACGCTCGCGATCGCGGCGGCGTTCACGCCGAAGGAGTCGCTGTCGCTGCTCGAGGCGGCGCGGGACCGCTCGCCGCAGACGGTCGAGGCGGCGAAGGCGCGCTGGTGGCGGTCGTGGCTGGCGCGGGCGCGGCTCCCCAAGGACGCGCCGCGTCCCGTCGTGGCGGTGGCGAAGCGCTCGCTGATCGTCATGCGCCAGGCGACCGACCCCGCACCCGCGGGGGCGGACGGCGGGCTGATCGTCGCGTCGATCGCGACGCAACCCCCGCTCGGCCTCGACTGGATCAGGCACGGCGCGTACGTCAACCGCGCGCTGCACGCGGCCGGACATCCCGAGATGGTCCGCGCTCACAACTTCCGGTACGCGGAGCTCCAGGTCACGACCACGAGCAGGCCGCGCGGCGCGTCGGCGTCGACGCCGTCGGGCAACTGGGCGCAGAACTACTACGCGGACGGCGTCGTCGGAGGCCCGATCCCGTACGAGGTGGACGAGACCGGGCTCGGGATCTGGACGCTCTACGACCATTACGACATCACCGAGGACCGCGGCTACCTGACGAGCCGTCAGGTGTACGAGGCGATCCAGCGCGCCGCGCAGTACCTCACCGACGTCTGCAGGGACGTCACGACCGGGCTGCAGTGCCTCGCGTCCGAGAGGGACAACCCGGCGGCGACGCAGACGCTCGTCGGCGCCGAGGCCGTATGGCTTGGATTGGGGGCCGCGGTCGAGGCGGCGAACGTCCTCGGGACGCCCGATTCGGAGGCGAACGCCGCGCGCTGGGCGGCGCGGCGGCAGGAGCTGGGGAGCGCGATCCGCACGCGCTTCTTCGACGAGAGCTGCAACTGCTACACGACCGATCCGGACGTCGGCGGCACGCTGCTGTGGCCGGTTCGGTTCCTCAGGTACGGGTCGGAGCAGGCGGACGCGCAGGCCGAGATCAACTTCCGGTACGTCTCGCGGTCGATGCGAGGCCGCAACGAGCAGGGGGGCCAGGAGGTCAAGGCGCTGCTCGGCAACGCGTACGCGTGGGGGAACAGCGCCCGGGACCTCAAGCGGGTGCGGAGCGGCCTCTCGTGGGTGGCGCGGGTGCCGGCCTCTTCGGGAACTCACGTCCTCGGCGAAGGGTGGGTCACGCGCAAGCGGGAGGTCGTCACGATCTCGGGACAGCCGCACGTGCCGACCCACGCGCAGTTCTACCTCGCCGCACTCAAGGCGTTCGGCTCCGAGCGCTACTCCTTCAGGTAGGCGCCACCGCGCGTGCAGGTGACGTGGGAGCAGGTGACCGCGTGGCGTCTCGCGCGATCACACCTCACGCGGCGCGTCGCGGCGGGGAAGCTCGTGCCCGTGGTCGAGCGGATCTGCGGAGCGCACGCGCAGATCATGTCGACGGTGCCGCTCGCGCTGTCCGCCCGCATCGCCCGCCTCACGCAGGAGCGCGTCGAGCAGGCGATCGAGGACGCCGAGCTGGTCAAGACGTGGGCGATGCGCGGGACGCTGCACGTCTTCGCCGCCGGCGACGTCTCGCTCTACGCCGCGGCCCAGCACACGCGCGACCAGTACCGGAACCCGTCGTTCCTCAGGTACTTCGG
The DNA here is from genome assembly GCA_035942255.1 of Actinomycetota bacterium. Taxonomy (GTDB): domain Bacteria; phylum Actinomycetota; class CADDZG01; order CADDZG01; family WHSQ01; genus JALZEG01. Next base: position 35,449 of record DASZDG010000063.1, read on the forward strand.
CCTCGAGGAAGCCGACGTGGCTGCGGTGCTGGACGCCGTGCCGGAGGCGCTCGACGGACGGCGGCTGTCGCGCGACGAGCTGGCGCGGGAGATCCTCCAGATCACCAAGAGGCCGCACCTCGAGGAACGGCTGCTGTCCGGCTGGGGCGAGCTTCTGAAGCCCGCCGCGTTCCGGGGCCTGCTGTGCTTCGGGCCCGGCACCGGCCGCAACGTCACGTTCGTGCGTCCCGACCAGTGGATCGGAGGCTGGAAGGAGCGCGACCCGGAGGAGGCGCTGTGCGAAGCGTTCCGCCGGTGGTTCGGGACCTACGGCCCCGGGACCGTCGAGGAGGCCGCGCGCTGGTGGGGCGTCCGGCCCCCGGAGGCGCGCCGGGTGATGCGGCTGCTCGGCGACGAGCTGACCGAGGTGGTGGTCGGCGGGGCGTCGAGGTGGCTGCTCGCCCGCGACCGGGCGGCGCTCAAGCGGGCCCGGCTCCCCGAGGGGGTACGCCTGCTGCCGTCGTTCGACCAGCTGCTCGTGATGAGCGCTCCGCACAAGGACGCGGTCGTCGACGCCGCGTTCGCAGACCGCGTCTACACGGTCAAGCCCATCGCGGTGTGGTCGCTGCCGGCGGTGCTCGTCGACGGACGGGTGCGAGCCGGATGGAAGCTCGAGCGCAAGACGAAGCGCGCGCTCGTGCGCGTGGTCCCGTTAGCGCGGCTCACGCGCGTCCAAAGGGCCGGCCTGGAGGCCGAGGTCGCCGGTCTCGGCCGCGTGCTGGGGGCCGAGACCGAGCTGGTGCTGGAGAAGGGCTAGGACGCGACCTCGAACACGAGCTCGATGCCGTCGGGGTCGTGCACGATCAGCGACCGGTTCGGCTCGCCCTCGGTCACCCGGCCGCGCTCGGTCAACCGCAGTCGCACTCGCTCCAGCTGCTCTGCGTCTGCGACGGCGAACACGATGCGATCGAGGCCGGCGCGGTCGCGCGGCGCGGGCGAGGAGCCCCGCGACTGCCACGAGTTCGCCCCGAGGTGGTGGTGGTAGCCGTTCGACGAGAAGAAGCCGGCCTCGGCCCCCATGCGCGCGGTCAGGTCGAGCTCGAGCTCGTCCGCGTAGAAGGCCACGGTCCGGTCGACGTCGGCGACCTGGAGGTGGACGTGCCCCATGTCGGTCCCGGCCGGCGCGGCCCCCCCTACTGC
>DASZDG010000064.1:0-20005 GCA_035942255.1 Actinomycetota bacterium
GGCCTCTTCTGCTTACTGCGTCAGATCGTCACGGGCGGGTGGACCGGATGACGATGTTCTTGCTCCGGTTCGCCTCGTGGTTCTCGTCCTGCTTCTTCCAGAGGACTCGGAAGACCCTCTTGCCCCTCCAGTTCGCCTTCACGACGAACCGGTAGCGGGACCTCGAGTTCAGGTCGGCGCGGTCGACGTTCACGAACCGGCGACCCTTCTTGCGCTGGAGGACGACCGACGTGCCGTCGTGGTCCGGCTGGACACGCCCGACGATCCCGACGTTGGAGCCTCTCGGGACCGAGCGCCGGCCCGCGCGACCGGTGACCTTGACCTTCACCAGGACGGTCTCGGCCTCCGACGTCGCGTCCGCGCACTGGTCGTGCCGCGGGGCGACCGCGACGTACTCGGCGCTCTCGCTGGCCTGGAAGCTGACCTCGTAGCGACCGTCGGCGTCGGTGTTGCGGCTCTCGAAGTCCGTGAACTGGCTCTCGCCGAGCAGCCGGCGCTGGATCCTGACGAACTCGCCGGCGTCGTCACACGACTGGTCGGGCGAGATGATCTGGCCCGACAGCGTCACCTGAGCCGGGAACACCACCTCGTTCGACGAGGCGAACAGCGAGACGGTCCGGGAGCTCTGCGCCTGGCTGCTCGTGGACCCGCTCGCGGTGCCGCCGGTCGTCGAGCTCGACGGGCTCGTCGACGAGGGGCTGCTCGAGGACGGCGAGGTGCTGCCGCTCGAGGACGGCGAGGTGCTGCCGCTCGACGTGGGGCTCGAGCTCGTCGTCGACGTCGTGGTGCTCGGGTTCGACGACGCCCCGGATGCGTTCCACGTGACCGTCATGTCGTCGAACTGCGCGGCCTCGCCGGAGCAGTTCTTGCCCTGCGGGATCGTCGCCGGCCCACAGGTGCCCTCGGTCGGGCCGGGGGAGGCCGGGTCCGGGTCGCCGGTGGCACCCTGGATTCGGGCCTCGATGCGGTTCGAGGAGTCGGACGCACTCGGCGTCCCCTCGAGGCGGACGCCGGCGTCCGTCAAGCCGTTGCCGTCGGCGGTCGTCACGATCGAGTTGGGACCGGCGTTGCTGCCGCTGATGACCTTCTGGATCGGCACGCCTTCCTGGCTGGAGAAGTAGATGTCGGGGGTGTCGTCCTCGATCACCCACTCGACAGGGGTCGCCACCGGCGAGCCGTTGCACGCGTCGCCGCCGGGACCCGTGCCCGAGCCCTGGAAGTTCCCGGTGGGGGTCTTGTTCCCGTCGGTGACGAACGCGGTCATCAGGTGCTCGGACCCGGGGGCCCGGATCGCGTCGTCGGGATCGGAGTCGATGCACGTGGCGGCCTCGGCCGTGGTGTACACGATGAACAGGCGCGGGTCTTCGGAGTCCGACGCCTCGGTCGTGTGGAACCGAGTGGAGTTCGTGTTGCCGGTCGTCTCGTCTCGCAGCTCCCAGCCCTGGAAGCTGCCGCGCTCGCCCGTGGTGTCGAGGTCGCCCGTGACGTCGAAGTTCACGACCTGCGCGGCCGCGCTGACCTCGGTCGTACCGGTCGGCGTGCCGGCCGAGGTCGGCTCGGCGCCCGTGCGCGCGTCCGTCGTCGTCGTGCTGACCGTGCCCTGGCAGCTGCCGGTGCCCTCGGTCCACTCGCCGGACGTGATCCGGTGGGCGCCGATCGTGCCGGGGCTACCCACCGAGTACGTCGTGTCCAGCACCTCGAGCCGGAGCTGAGCCCCGTAGACGGTCTCGATGCTCTGCGTCGCCTGCTGGGAGGTAGGAGGAGTCCCGAGGTCGTCGGCGTCCACGAACGACGTGGCGGTGTTGCTCTGCAGGACCCTCATGAACGTGCAGCCGCCGTGGTTCGTCCCCGGGGTCTCGCCGTCGTCGACCCACGTGTCGTCGGAGATCACGGCCTGCTGGCGCACGAGCGACTCGTCGGTGTCGGTGTTGCTGCGGCCCTCACCGTCGCTGACGGTCGCGGTGAGCTCGAACCGGTCGGAGGCGAGGTTCGTCTGGGGGATGTTGTAGATCGCGAGGATCGTGCGGCTCTCGCCGGGGTTCAGGGTCCCCAGGCTCCACTCGCACGTGGTCCCCTCGGTCTCGCGGATCCCCGCGTCGTCGCACGACTGGGCGCCCGACCCGGGGCTCGTGGTCGTCGTTGGGTCCGGATCGCTCGACTCGAACGTCATGGTCGTCGGGACCTGCGCCCGCACCCTCACGTTGGTGGAGGGAGCCGTGCCCTGGTTCCGTACGACGAACTGGTACGTGGCCTGGGTGATGCTCGCGGACTGCACGTCGACGCCGATCGTGGGAAGGCCGGCGGTCGACGACTGTTGCCCGGACGCGCTGATGACGCTGAAGAGCGCGGCGATCATCGCAACGCTCAGCGCCAGTGAGATCCGCGCGGGCCACTTGCCTGTGCGAGCCATACAGTTATCCCCTTCCCAAGCTGAGAACGCCGTCCCGAACGCTAGCACCTAAGGATGCCGCGTTTCCCCCCCTTTCACGTAAACGAGCAAAGGGGGGTCGCAGTTGCTCCGCAGTGACGATTCGGCCGGCACAGCCGGCGGCGGGTGGCCCTAGGAGGCGCGGCGGGCGCGGGCGCGGCGGCGCTTCAGCGACGCACGCTCCTTGTCGGTCAGCCCACCCCAGATCCCGTACTTCTGGTTGGTCTCCATGGCGAACTCGAGGCACGGCTCGGCCACGGGACAGGTCCGGCAGACGGCCTTCGCGCGGCTCTCGCGGGCCTGCTTCTCGAGCTCGGACTCGCCCTCTTCACCGAAAAAGGTCAGGTTGTCGAAGGGCCGGCAGGCGGCTTCCTCCTGCCAGTCCAGCTTCTCGGTGGCGGTGTCCAGCAAGGACACGGAAAATCCCTCCAATCGCGTCGAAACGCTCACAGATGCGCCCGCGGCGCTCCTTCTATGTCCTCCCGGACACCTGCGTAAACGACCGCCGGCTCCGGGGTATTCCGGTACCCGCGTCCTCCGCGAGGTGCAGTCGGCTGAGACGCCGCGGCCCCTCGGTCTCAAGGGCCGTTTCCTGACCGGCCCCATGGGTAGGGACGCAGGGGTACGGGAAATGTCCCCGCACCATAGACGAGCGAGGTGGAAAATGCCAGACCGCGGAGATCAGCTGGAAGGAAAAGTCAAAGAGGTAGGCGGGAAGCTCACGGGCAACGAGAGGCTCGAGTCCGAGGGCCGTACGCAGAAGGCATCGGAGGACACGAAACAGAAGGTCCAGGAGGGCGTGGACAAGGTCAAGGGCGCCGTCCAGGGCCTCCGCGACGCCGCGAAATAGGACGCGATTAGCGCCTCGGACGAGGCGAAGACCTCCCAGAGCCGGTTCCCTCGGAGCCGGCTCTTTCTTTCTAGCGGGATCGCAAGCGATCCCGCCCTATGCGGGTTCCTCGGCTCTTGGCTTCGTCGCCTTCGGCGACGGTCGGGACCGGCCCCGTCGCGGATTCCTCGGCTCTGGGCTTCGTCGCCTTCGGCGACGGGCGGGACCGCCCCCCGCCCGGTTGGTGGGGCTAGGTCGCGGCTTGGGGTTGGGGGGCCGCGGTCGGGTCGATCTCCGCGGAGGACGTGGTGCGGGCCTTCAGCGCCAGGAACGCCTCGATCGCCACGAACAGGACCAGGAAGTTGCGGCTCGCCAGGAGGACGAGGGCCGCGGGCTCGGTGGCGATCAGGCGTCCGTAGAAGAACGGGTACACGAGCTGCGTCAGCAACGAGACCGGCAGCACAGTCAGGGCCGGGACCATCAGCCATGTCCCGCGCTCGCACAGCACGACCGCCGCGAAGGCCGCCAGCCACACCATGAACTGCGGCGAGAAGACGCTGCCGACGGCCATCGTCCCCGCCATCGTCATGAACATGATCCCGGCCGTCGCAGGCGCCGACGCGTCGCCTCCCGAACGGCGTAGCCGGTGGGCGAGCCAGATCCCGGCGGCGACGATCGCCACCGAGAGAACCTGGGACGTCGCCTTCATCGCAGGCGCCAGGTCGGAGTCGACGTGGAGGGCGCCGAAGCTGTAGTTGATGCCGATCGAGTGGCCGAACTTGGACGCGAGCAGGAGCATGAACGACCAGAGGCTCTCCAGCTGGATCCCGCGCTCGGTGTGGTAGCCGAGGACGCTCTCGGTGAGCTCGTCGAGGAAGCCCAGGTAGGGGAGGACGAACAAGCCGGCCACGACGGCCGCGCCGGCGACGATCTGCTTGCGCCGGGACGCCATCAACGCGATCGGCAGGAACATCGCCGGGTACAGCTTGGCGACCGCCCCGTAGCCGAGCCATGCGCCGCCGCCGAACCACGACCGGGCGGAGAACCGTTCCACGGCCAGGATCGTCGCGACGGCCGGGACGAGGTCCAGCCGGTTGTACGTGATCGGGCCGAGCAGCGGGATGGCCGCGATCCACACCCAGGGGCCGAGCATCGACCCCCACCGGCGCGCGAGCACCAGCAGCGCGAGGAAACCCACGAGGTCGACCGCGAGCATGAGCAGCACGAACCGGGTCCGGTAGGCCTCCGTGACCGATTTCTCGACGCCGGGTCCGATGACGAACGGGAGCGACCCCGGGGGGTACTCGATGCGGATCTCGGAGTAGGGGTTGAGGTGGTACCAGAGGATCTGGTTCGCCCAGTTCTCGTACGCGCCCGGATCGCCGGTGACCTCGCTCGTCGAGGGGGCGTAGTGCTCCGGGTGGTCGGCCAGGAACGCCGTGACACCGCGGGTGGCGACGAACGCCACGATCAGGACGATCAGGAGACGGCGGCTCATGGCCTAGAAGTATCCCCGGCGGCGCCCGGGGACGCGAAAGGGGGCCGGCGCGGACGCCGGCCCCCGTTGTGCTCGCGTCGCTAGTTGCGGCTGACGGTCACCTTCAGCTCGCACTTTCTCACCCTGTCGCGGCCGCGGCCCCCGGAGCACCCGTCGCGTCCGGCGCCGCCGTTGAGGAAGTCGTTGCCTCCACGGCCGAGCAGCGTGTCGCCCCCGGAGCCTCCTCCGATGAAGTCGTTGCCGGCTCCGCCGCTCAGGAAGTCGGCGCCCTTGCCGCCCCTGATCACGTCGTCACCGCGACCGCCCCGGACGAAGTCGGGCCCGTCCGAGCCCAGGAGGTCGTCCTTCCCGGACCCTCCCTGGAGCGTGTCCCTGCCGGACCCGCCGACGACGAAGTCGTTGCCGCCGTGGCCCAGGATGAGGTCGTTGCCCCCGCCACCCGAGATCTCGTCGTTGCCGTCGAAGCCGCAGATGACGTCGTCACCCGGCGTGCCGATGAGGCTGTCCGGCCCCTCGGTCCCGTAGATCGTGCAGAAGTCCGGGCCCCAGTGCTTGACCGCGGTGTCGCTGCAGTCGCCGCCGGTGGCGCACGCCGTCGTCGACACGGTGATCGTCTGGTCGCCGCGCTGGTTCGACGTCGCGATCGCCTCGGCCTGGCCGGCCGCGTCGGTCGTCACCTCCGTCGAGGAGAACCCGCCGGCGCCTTCCGTGACCCACGTCAGCGTCACGCCTGCGACCGGGTTGCCGGCCTGGTCGCGGACGGTCGCCAGGTACGTGTGCGGGGTGCCCGGGTCGTTCCAGGCCTCCTCCGGGTCCACCGTGACCGAGAACGGCGTCGCCTGCGTCCACGTCAGCGTGACCGCGTCGGCACAGACGCCGGCGGGCGAACCGGCAGGATCGTTCGCCGCGCGGTCGCAATCGTCGACCTCACCCGGCTCGTTGCCGGCAAGGTCGTCGGCGATCGTCCCGGTGACCGTCTGAACCCCCGGCTGCAGCGAAGTCGCCGACACGGTCGCACGTCCCTGCGCGTCCGTCGTCACGGTCGTCGCGCTCGTGAGGGTGCCGGGTCCACTGGTGGTGAACGTGACGCTTTCGCCCGGCGCCGGCTCGCCGAAGCGATCGCGCACGAGGCAGACGACCGTCTGCGTCACGCCGGTCCGGTTGGACACCGTCTCGGGCTCGCAGTCGATCGTGCGGCCCTCCGGAACGATCCACGTCTTCGTCGCGTTCGCGACCGGCTCGTTCGAGTCACGGTCGTCGTTGTCGCTGGTCTCGTGGAACCCGGTGACGAAGACGGTACCGGTGCCGTTCGAGCCGTTCGCCGGCGCGACGGCGATCCCGATCGTGATCTGGCCGGCGGCATTGGTCGTGCCGGTCGTCTCTCCTCCGGCGGTCCCGGCGTTGTCGGGAGCCTCGCTCGGCGGCCTGAGGTCGCCGGCGTTCTCGTCGACACCCGAGACGTTCTCGCCCGCAGCCGGGGCGCAGAACGACACGGCCGGTTCGTTGTTGGCCGTCGCGTCGTTCGCCGTGTGGTGCCGCTGCTCGACGTCCAGGCGCACTCCCGAGACCGGGTTACCCGCCGAGTCGCGGACGGTGAACGTGAAGGCGTTGCACGTGCCGACGGACGCGGTGTCGTTCGCGGGGCTGACGGCGACCGCGGCAGGCGGCCCGACCCACGTCTTGTTCACCACGTCGGTGTCGTCGGGCTCGGCCGTCGCGCCTGGCGTAGCGACCTCGTCACGGGCCTCGGTCGTGTCTGCGTCGTTCGTCGCGTTGCTGTTGTCGGCGTCGATCCACGCGCGGTAAGAGGTCGTCCCGGCGGTCGGGGTGCCGCCGGTTCCGCCGGGGCCGTGCGTGAACGAGCACGTCCCGCCGGCCGCCGTCGTGCACGTGAAGTCCGGCACCAGGGGCGTGTTCGTGCCGTCGGGGTCGTTCGGCCCCGTCGCCTCGACGTCGACGTTCACGTTCGCGGACGGCGCGCCGAAGGCGTTCGTCACCGTGCACGTGACGGTGTGGGCGGTCCCGGTCGGGTTCGAGTCGGTCTCGGGCGTGCAGTCGAGGCGCGACGGCGCGTTCGGGTTCGTCCACACCTTCTGCACGACGTCCATGTCGTCGTTCGCCGGCGCCGGTGCGTCGGCGGATCCCGCGGCGTCGTCCGCATCGGTGAGGCCCTCGCCCCCGCAGGTCCCGTTCGTGTTGGTGTTCACGACCGCGGGGGCCGCGTTCGTCCACACGCAGATGAGGTCGGTCCCGGGGGTGTTGCTCTGCGTGTACGACACCGAGCACGTGGCGGCGTTGACCGTCGTGCACGTGCGGTCGGGAGTCGCGGTCGTGTTGCCGCCGTCGTTCGCGGGATCGCTGGGTGACCCGGCGAAGAACTCGAAGCGAACGGTGGTGTTCCCCTGGAAGGGGGCGCCGAACTGGTCGTAGACCGTGGCGGTGATCGTGTGGGTCTCGCCGAGGTTGTTCGTGTCGGTCTCCGGCTCCGCGTCGACGCCACCCGTCGCAGCGCTGCGCGCCTCCCACGTCTTGTGCACGCCGTCGGCCGCGTCGTTCGGCTCGTCCGAGCCGTTGGCGGCGGCCGCCTCGTCGACCGGCTCGGTGCCGCAAGCGGTCTGCCCCTGCGCCGCCGTACCGATCCAGAAGCAGATGATCGCGGTCCCCGTCTGGCCCTCGACCTGGGTCACGGTGACCTGGCAGGTGGCGTTCGCGGCCGTCGTGCACGTGTAGTCGGGTGTGTCGTACGAGGCGCCGTTCGTCGCGTCCGGGTCGTTCGGCGCGTTCGTGACCTCGCCTCTCACGACCGTCCCCGAGATGCCGTTGCCGGCCGCGTCGGTGACGCGGCACGTGTACACCTCGTTGCTCGCGGCACCGCTCAGTGAAGGGTTCGTCTCGCGCTCGTGGTCGGGCCCGGTCTGGTCGTCACAGTCGACCTCGGCGGCCGCGCCCGAGGTCCACGACTTCACCACGACGTCGGTCGTGTCGGCGTCCTCGCCGGCCTGTCCCTCGGTGAGGTCGGCCTCCGTGGCACCGCCTTGCGCCGGCGTCAGCCCGTCATGGTCGATCCAACCGCGGATCGTGTCGGTGCCGGTGGCGGGCCCGGTGTAGGTGACGGAGCAATCCGACTGGTTCACCGCGACGTTGCACGACATGTCCGGCGTGTCGGGGCTGTTGCCGTCGGCATCGTTGGGACCGGCAATCTCGAAGTCGATGTTGACCGGGCCGCCACCGCCGCCTCCGCTGTTGGGGGTGAGCGCGGCCCCCGTGCAGCCGGTGGATATCACCCGCAGCGTCGCGGTGACCGTATGGGACGTCCCCGCGGGGTTCGTCGACGTCTCCGGAGTGAGGTCCAGACACGCGTTGGGATGGTTCGCGGCGGCGGGTGCCGCCAGCGGGACCATCACCGCGAGGAACACGAGTGAAGTGAGTACCAACGCGACCGACCTAGCCCGGCCGCCAAGACTGAAGAGCATCCGTACCTCCCCCAGAACCGCGCCGGGCACGTCCCGGCTTCGTAACCGACACAGACGCTGCTTGGTCTGCCAAAGGTTGCATGGAAGTCTGACCGAATGCGGTGGAATTGTCGCCGGGGTTCGGGGAATTTTGTCCGGGACGCGACGCGGCCCCCGGCGGTGCGCCGGGGGCCGCTCCAGGCACTACGTAGGGCTAACGCCTCCTCGTCACGGTCACGGTCTTGGGCCTCGACTTGCCGGCGAGGTACTCCTCGGCCTGCTTGGGCCAGCGGCCCAGGGCGACCCACTCCGTCTTGATCCTGTACCGGAAGCTCTTCACGCAGTTGTCGTTCGTGCGCTTGGAGCCCACCTTGCCGAACTCGCCCTGGATCGCACGGAACAGGAGCACGCGGTCACGGGCCGTCTCGGGACACGGGGCCGTCTTGACGGTGAAGCGGACCCGGGTGCCCCTTGGCACCTTCGTGTCCGAGACCCGCAGCGAGACCTTCACCTTCACCAGCACGGGCTGCGCGTCGGATGTGGCGGCGTCGCACTCCGCGACCTCCTCGACCTCCGCGACGTAGTTGGCGCCCACGTCGCCCTTGAAGCTGTGGCTGAACGCTCCGCTCGAGTCGGTCTGCTCGGTCGCGAACAGCTCGAACTCGCTCTCGCCGCCGACCACGTCGCGCAGGATGTTGACGGCGACGAAGTCGGTGCACGCCGCGGGGGCCCCGGCGTCCGCCTCGACCGTCCCGCTGAGCGTCACGTTCTTGTTGAAGACGACCCTGCCCTTCTGGGCCTCGAGAGTCACGTCTCGTCCGAACTGGGAGATCGTCGTCGAGGTCCCGCCGACCCACGTCTTCGAGACGCTGTCCGAGCACGCGCCCTGCGGGGCGTTGTCCGGGCTGCCGGCCGGACGGTCGCACTCGTCGACCTCGCCGGGCTCGGCCCCGAACAGGTCACGGTCGAGCGTCGCGGTGATCGTCTGGGTGCCCCCGGTGCTCGACGTCGTGACCGCCCGGATCTGGCCGTTCGAGTCCGTGCGGGAGCCGCGGGAGACGAAGTCACCCGGGCCGTCCTCCGTGAACGTGACGCCCTCGCCCTCGACCGGGTCGTTGAACCGGTCGCGCACCGTGCACGTGACCGTGTGCTGCGTGTTGACCGGGTTCGTCGCCGTCTCCGGCACGCACTGGATCGTGCGGCCCTCCGAGACGACCCACGACTTCGTCGACGAGTCCTGCGGCTCGCCGGCCTCGGGGTCCTGGTCGTCGTCGGTCTCGAAGAACGCGGTCAGCGTGACGGTCCCGCTCCCGTCGCTGCCGTTCAGCGGCTCGACGGTGATCCCGATCGTGACGCGGCCGGAAGAGTCCGTGGGCTGGAGCGTCTCGCCGCCGGCCGTGCCGGCGTTGTCCGGGTTCTCGTCGGGCGGGTCTAGGTCGCTCTGCGTCTGGTCGACGCCGGACGGGTTCGGTCCCTCGGTCACGTTCGGCCTGCAGAACGCGACGCGGGGCTCGTCGTTGCTCGTCTGGTTGTTCGCACGCTCGTGGCGCTGCTCGACGTCGATGAGCACGCCGGAGACCGCCTGACCGTTCTCGGCGAGCACCGTGATCGTGTACGGGTTGCACGTGCCGACGGACGCGGAGTCGGTCGGGGGCTCGACCGTCAGCGTCCGGGGCTCACGCACCCACGTCTTGTGAACGACGTCGGTCTCGTCGGACTCGGGGACCGTTCCCGGCTCAGTGCCTTCGTCGCGGCCCTCGGTACGGTCGGCCTCGGCGTTCGCGGCGCTGCTGTCGGCGTCGATCCAGATGCGGTAGCGCGTGACCCCCTCGAAGTTCGTCGTGCCGTTCCCCCCCGGGCCGTGCGTGAACGAGCACTCGCCCTGCTGGTTCGTCTGGCACTGGAAGTCGGGCGTGTCGAGCGACTCGGTCGAGTCCGGGTCGTTCGGGCCGGTTGCCTCGGCGTGGATCCGGGTGCCGATCGGCACAACGCCGCCGTTCGGGCTCGAGGCCCGGCACGTGATCGTGTGCGACGTGCCGGTCGGGTTCCCGTCCTGCTCCGGCGTGCAGTCGAGCGGCGCTCGGCGCCAGATCTTCTCGACGAGGTCGGTGTTGTCGGGCTCGGTGGGGTTGTTCCCCGGCTGCTGGAACTCGTTGATGCCCTCGCCCTGGTCGTCCTCGGCGCGGGCGTCGCTGTTGTCGGCGTCGATCCAAGCGCGGTAGGTGGTCGTGCCGGTGTTGCTCGTGGAACCGGAGCCTCCGGGGCCGTGCGGGATCGTGCAGCTGCCGCTCTCGCCGCTCGTGGTGCACGTGAAGTCGGGGCTGTTGCGGCTGTCGCCGTCGAAGTCGTTTGCACCGGTCGCTTCGACGTCGATCCGCACGCCGGACTGAGGCGCCGAGCCCTGCGAGACGCTACAGACGAGGTTGTGCGTCGATCCGACGGGGTTCGTGTCGCTCTCGGGCTCGCAGTTCAGCGTCTGCGCGGGCCCGGACGACGCCGACGAGGGGCTGCTCGGCGTCGTGGACGGCGAGCCGCTGGGGCTGGAGCTCGTCGTCTGCGTCGCGCTCGGCGACGAGCTGGCCGAGGTCGAGGGGCTGAACGACGGGGACGGCTGCTGCGTCCAGACGATGCTGGAGGTGTCCTGCGGATCGAGCGCCGGGTCGGTCTGGCCCGCCGCGGTCTGGTTGTCGTTGATGTCGTCGTCGTCCTCGTCCGCCCAGGCGAGGACGGTCGTGGAGCCGGCGACGGGCGACCGGAGCGCGAACACGAACTCGCCCTCTAGGTCGGTGCCTTCCTGCGTTGCCTGCTCGGGTCGCGGGTCCGAGCCGGTGCTGGCCTCGGACTCGATGTGCTTTTCGTCCGGGGCCTGGAAGCGGGAGTGCTCCGCCTGCTCCTCGCTGCCGCTGTCCGCGTCCGCGTCGCAGTCGTAGGTCGGCTCCGTGCCGCTGTGGTTGCCGGACTCGGGGGCCTCGAACGGGTCGGTGTTGTCGGTCTCGGCGAACTGCAAGGTGTCGCCGGGGCCGGTCCCGTGCACGTCGACGTTCGCGCGCCAGACGAACCGGTTGCGGTCGTCCCGAACGGTCGCGGTGAACTCGACGCAAGACTCGCGCGGCGCCGAGGTCGACTCGGGCGTCAGCGTCAGCGTCGAGGGGTTCACGGTGTATTGCGTGACGCGGTGTGCGTCGCCGGACTCGGTACGGGTCGAGGCCGGCGAGCACAGAGGACTCTGGCAGACCCCGTTGGGGGTCAGGCCCGATTGCGGGACGTCCTCGACGGCGACCGCCGCCACTGCCGTGATCGAGCCGGTGCTCTCGGGGAACGTGCAGCCGATGCGGTTCGAGTCGTCGGAGTAGGCGACGGTGATCTGCTGGTTGCAGGTCACCCACGACGGCTCCGTGCCCGGAGGCGAGGTCGAGTAGTAGACGCGGATGTCGTCGGCGTCCTCGCTCTTCGCCACCTCGATCGCGAAGCCGGGCCGGCGCGGCCCGTCGTCGCCGTCGGGGTCGTACCGCCCCAGCTCGCCGGCGTTGGCCGGCTCGAGGATCTCGACGGTCTCGCGGCTCTTGTCGACCGTGACGTTCTCGGAGTCGGTAGCGACCGGGTTGCGGGCGTCGCCGCTGGGCGACGGAGAGGGAGAGGACCCCGAGGGGGACGGGCTGGCCGTCCCGCCCGAGTAAAGGTTCGCGATCAGCGTGTAGTTGCCGTTGTCCACGGGCGCGAGGTTCCAGTGGAACTCGAACGTGTCGACGCTCACGCGCGTCGCTGCGCCGATCGGCTGCGCGGGGCTGCTGCCCGACTGGATCTCGAACTCGACCTGAGGGTTCGGCGGCGGGTTGTGGACCCACGCGACGAGGTGGTACGTCCCGTCTGCGTCGGGCTTGATCGAGACGTACTCCGGCGACGCATACTTCGACGGGTTCAGGAACTGGATCTGCGTGCCCGTGGGCGACGAGGGGGAGCCCGGACTCGTCGCGCCGCCGGACGCAGTGCGCGTCTCGGTGGGCTCGGCCCCCTGCGCGGACGCGTTCCGCAGCGGCGAGTAGACGGTCGTCAGACCGAGGATCGCCGTCGCCGCGACCAGAAGTCCCAGGGTTATCCGCGCGACACCGCGCCGGGTGTCGCCACCGCCGAGTCGTTCCGTCATCCCGCAGCCCCCCTAGATCTGCGGCAAGTCGCTGCCGCGCCTCCCCCAACTGTATCCGCCGCGCCCGCAGGGGCGGAGACGGATAGAGGGGCGACCCGAAAGCCGCCCCTCCACTTGAACGAGAGCTAGTGCCCGCTCGTTGCTACCGGACGACCCTCACTGCCTTCGACCTCGACTTGCCTGCCAGGAACTGCGGGCTCTGCTTCGGCCAGCGTGCCTGGAAGACCGAGCTCTGGTTCACGCGGCGCACGATCGTCGCCGCACAGCTCTGGTTGGTCCGCTTGCGACCGGACTTGCCGAACTCACCCTGGATGGCCCGGAACAAGAGGACCCTGTCACGTGCCGTCTCGGGACACGGCGCGGTCTTGATGCGGAAGCGGACGCGCTGACCCCTCTCCACGGAGTCGTCCGACAGCGAGAGCGAGACCTTCACCTTCACGAGGACGGTCTGGGGGCTCGAGCTCGCGTCGTCGCACGCGGAGGTCTCCGACACCTGCGCGATGTAGTTCGCGCTGCGGTCGGCCCGGTCGGTCACGGAGTAGGCGCCGTTCGAGTCGGTCTGCTCCTGCGCCCACAGCTCGAACGAGTCGGCACCCCCGACGACGTCCCGGAGGATCCGCACGTTCACGAGGTCGGTGCACGCGGGGTTGTCCGACGTCACGGACCCGCTGAGCGTGAACGACTTGCCGAACGTCTTGCGCGTCTGCGACGCCTCGAGCGTCACCTCGACGGCAGACTGCCCACCGGTTCCGGTCGTCGTCGTCGTGGTGCCGCCGCCGGTCGTCGTGGTGGTGCCGGTGCCGGTCGGCGTTCCGGTCTGCGACGCGGTGCTCGTGGGGCTGGTGGTCTGCGACGCGGTGCTGGTCGGGCTCGACGTCTGCGAAGCCGTGCTGGTCGGGCTCGACGTCTGCGTCGGGCTCGACGTGGTGGTCGAGGAGGTCGTCGTCGGGCTGCCGGAGCTGGGCGAGCCGCTCGGGCTGGCGAAGCAGGTCTGGACCTCGGGGCCCTCTGGGCTTGGCGCGGCCGGCCCGCCGGAGCCCCAAGTGATCGTCCCGCTGCCGCTGCGCTCGGTGGCGCAGAACCGGTCGTCGTCGTCACGGTCGACGAACGCGGTCATCGTCGTGCCGCCGGCGACCGCGCTGTACATCTCGAACGTGAACTCGCCGTTGTCGTCGGTGCGATCGGTCGACTCGATGTGCTTGCGGTCGAGACCGCCTCCGACCGCGTGGTTCCCCTGAGTGCCGCCGAAGCCCTCATCGCTGCAGTCGCGGCCGCTCTCGGTGGTGTGGTTCTCGGGCGGGTCGTTCGAGTCCGGATCGCCGCTCGCGTCGGTGTCGGCGTTGTCGGTGTTGAAGGCGACGTTGTCGTTCGGCCCCTGCGCGTGGACGTCGACCTGCGCGTTCGAGACGTCGTGGCCCGAGCTGTCCCGGACCCTGACCGTAACGACGGGGCTGCAGTCGCCGGCCGGCGCCGTGTGGCTGCTGACGAAGATGGCGGAGGGGTCCTGCTCGAACCCATTGGCGCGATGCGCGTCGCCGGCCTGCTTCACCGAGCCCGTCGCGGCACCCGGAGCGCCTTCCTCGTCCATGGAGACCACCGCCATCGCGGTCACCTGGTCGGGGCGCACGCCCGAATCGAGGGTGCATCGCACGCCGTCGGCCGAGTTCGCGCGCGTCTCGCCGGTCCGGGAAGGAATCCCGCTTGCGGCGGCGCTGCACTCGTCCCACGCGGGCTCGGTCCCCACAGGAGCGGTGGTGTAGAACGCGGTTACCCGATCGGTGCTCGCGCTCGACGTGACGTCGACGGTTCCAACCGGCTGCTGGCCCTGCTGCGTGAAGAACCCCATGCCACCGGTGTTGACCGGGTACGTCATCTCGATCGTCTCAGCCGCGTTGTTCTGGTTCTCCGGGCTCGCCGGGGGCTGCGTGGGGCCCGTCGCGTCGGCCTGGTTGACCACGACCGTCTGCTCGTCACGGTCGACCTCCGTGGCGCCGTTGTTCGAGTAGAGGATCGCGCGCACAGTCGCGGTGTTCATCGTCGGCTGTCCCTGGGCGTCGAGCGTCGTCTCGGTAAGCCCGTCGGGGATGTCGGCGAACAGGTCGAAGGTGTCGAAGCCCTTGAGCGTCGACGAGCCGAGCTGAATCACCGTGTCCCCCTGCTGGATGAAGAACTCCACCAGAGGGTTCGGCGGGATGTTCCGGGCCCACGCGTTGAAGTGGTACTGCGTGTCCGTCGGGTCGGTGGCCGCGGAGGGGTCCGAGTCCTTGTCCGAGACCACGTTGCTGTGGCTCGACGGGTTCAGCAGCTCGATCTGCGGAGCCGTCCCGGAAGGCGAGGGCGACTGCTGCGCCTGGGCGAGGCCGAACGCGCCGTTGCCGAACAGGAGGGCGGGCACGGTCAACGTCGCGATCAGAAGCACCGTGACGGCCAGTGCGGTGCGGCCTTCTCTGACTCTCGTATCCACGTTGCCCCCTCTGGGATGCCAATTGGCAGGAAATTGAAATCGGGCGAATCAGACCAACACTAACGTTAACTCTAACGACGGTGGGGGCTCAAAGGTTGCATTCAGACACCGCCTCCGAGCGGCACTTAAGAGCAGAAGTCACCACCTTCCCAGGAGAGGAGTCCCGCTCCGGCGCGTCGAAACCGTCGCACCGTAAGCATTGCAACCACGGCGCGTGGGCGGACGCGGCGGACGACCGAAGGGGATGACATGAGACGAGCAGTAGTTGGTCTAGTCGCGTCTGTGATGGTGACTGGAAGCGTTCTGGGGGCAACGCCTGCCCACGCGGGCCCGGGCGACCCGGTGGGCTGTCTTCCGCCTCCTCCCGGGAGCCCCGGAGGCGTCGGTCAGACCTTCGTGACCGCCGACGGGTTCAACGTCACCGTCAATCCGAACGGCGCGTCGGACCCCCCCGCGGTGGTCGACTTCGCCCTCGCCGTCTGGAACCAGACATACCAGTACCACTTGTGTGTCAGGGGCGACACGCTCGACCCCGTTGTCGCCTGCATTAACGGCTTCACCGTCTGGGATGGATTCTGGCTCTACTACGCGACGATGAACCCCGACGGCACGATCACGATCCGCGGCAACGACTTCGTCGCGGACGCCGAAGCCTGCGTCTAGCCGGTCTTGGTGCTCAGGGGCATTCCGCCCCCGAGCACCTCCGGTCCGCTCTCAGACGGCGCGACAGGCGCGCGACGTTCGGGTCGTTCGACTCGTCGTCGTCGCCCAGCAGGTTGCGCCGCTGCCAGGGGTCGACCTCCAAGTCGTAGTACTGGCGCGCCATCACGCGCTTGTCCCGGCCGTAGTACTCGACGTACTGGTAGGCGTTCGTGCGCAAGGAGGCCATCGTGGGGACGTATGTCTCCTCGTCCCCCCACTGCTCGACCAGCAGGCGCCGGCGCGTCCCGGCCCCCAGCAGCGAACGTCCGTCCAGCTCTACTGGTGCCTCCACGCCGGCGGCCTCGAGGAGCGTCGGCGCCAGGTCGAGGTTCGCGGCCAGCCGGTCGTCGGTCGAGCCCGCCTCGATCTCGCCCGGCCACCTGATCATCAGCGGGATCTCGATCGACTGCGTGTACGCGTACCGCTTGCCGGTGATGCCGTGCTCGCCCCACAGGAAGCCGTTGTCCGACATGAAGATCGCGAGCGTGTCGCGTTCCTCGTCCAGCTCCTCGAGCAGGGCGAAGACCTGCTGCACCTGGTCGTCGACGGAGTAGAGCGTCCGGAGCTGCTTCCGCCTCACCTTGCGGGCCTCCTCGGGCGAGCTCTGCGACGACCGGATGAACGGGGGCTCGTCGGAGACGTCCCGGTCCCGCGTCGCCGGGTTGCCGTCCCAGCCCTTCGTCTTCGCGCCCTTGTAGCGATGCTCGGCCGCATAAGGCGAGTGCGGCGCGTTCGGCCCGAGCCACAGGTACCAGGGATCCTCGTCGTTCCGCTCGAAGCCGCGCAGGAACCGCTCGGCCATCGACGTCATCAGCGTCGTGGTGTAGCCCTCCGGCCGGCGGACCCTCCCGTTGAAGCGGAAGCTCGAGTGGCGGTAGATCCCGCGCAGCCAGACCGCCCACTTGTCGAAGTGCGGCGGGTCGAAGCCGTGGTCCCAGCGGTTGAGGTACTTGCCGACGACCGCGGTGCGATACCCCGCGTCCTGCAGGTAACGCTGGAGCGTCGCGTCGTGGTCGAGCCCCATCCCGTCGTCGTTCGTGTGGACGCCGTGGTTGTGCGCGTACCGGCCGCTGACGATCGAAGCCCGCGAGGGACAGCACAGCGGCGTGGTCGCGAACGCGTTCGTGAACGTCCGGCCCCCGCGGCCGAACAGCCTGCGCACCGCCGGGAGCGCCTGCATGCTCGCGCTCGCGCGCTGGTCGTCGGTGATGACGAGCAGGATGTTCGGGGGCTCGGGGTCGGGTTCCAGAGGTCCCGCGGGCGCCGGGCGTTCGTCGCATGCCGCGAGCGGTAGCGCGAGCGACAGCGCGCACGCGAACCCGGCAACCCTCCTGAAGACGGACACGCCGGTCATTATCCCGGCGGGATCGCGCAACGCGACCCCGCCGCGCCCCTACCTGCGGTGGTGGTGGGTCTTGACCCTCTGGGCCCTCCTGCAGACGTGCGCCACCCCGTCGCCGTCGATCACCTGGACCCGCGGGGCTACCGCGCGGTGCTCGCCGGTGACGTCGAACAGCACGCCCGCGTAGCGGCCCTTCTGGTTCGTCGTCGTGAACTTCTTCGTCACCCACTCACCGTCCAGGCGGCGCTGGATCTCGACGGGGCGCCCTGCGGTGCACGCGCGGAAGTTGTCGTTCTCGTCGGAGAGGCGGAGCCTGCCGAAGATCGCGAGGCCCTCGTCACCCGGACCGACCCAGTCACGGAACCGCATGTTGATCCGCCGGTCGTGGAACCGCGGCTCGGGCCCGAACGGGGCTTCGGTCCCGTCGATGCACCCCGGGTCCGCGTCGTCGATGAGACCGTCGTTGTCGTTGTCCAGGTCGTCGTCGCACTCGGGCTCGGGGTGCGGCGCCGTCGTCCACACCGTCGAGACCGACGCGGTGCAGTTCCCGGCCCCCGGCGTCCCGCCCGGCCCCGCCGGCTGCTCGCACTCGTCGTCGGACGCGCCCGGGCCGCGGACGCTGCCCGGCAATGCCGGGGGACTGATCTCGGCGACGACCACGGAGGTCCCGGCCACGTCGGTCGACATCGACGCCCGTGCGACGCCCGCGGAGTCGGTCGATACGACCAGCAAGCTCCCGCCGCCGGGGAAGGTCGCCGGGCCGGTCTCACGGAACTCGACCGGGACGCCCTGCATGGGGTTGCCTTGCGCGCCGGTGACTCGCGCCGACAGGGTGTGGTCGTCCCCGATCGCGAGCTGCTGTGTCGCCGTGACGCACGCTGCTCCGGTGTCCGCGCCGTGGCACAGCTGGATGTTGCGTGGCTCGGGCGGGCCCCCCGGGGGCGGCGTCGGGTTCGGCCCCGGAGGCGGGTTCTGCCACGTCACCTGAACCGCGTCCTGCGGCTCGCCTGCGTCGGGATCGGCCGTCCCGCCTCCCGCCTGGTTGACGTAGAAGACGACCGTGTCGGTCCCGGGGGGCGTGCCCGGTGGATCCGAGAACGTGCACGTCGAGACCCCTGCCGCGTCCGAAGCGGTGCACGCGTAGACGTTGGGCCCCGGGCCCTGGTTCGGGCTCGGCCCCGCCAGCTCGTTCGCCACGTCGCCCGCGGGCCGGCCGCCCCCGTTCGCGACGATGACGCTGTTGGGGACGACTCCCTGGACGGGGCCCGCGTTGGACGTCATCGTCACCGAGACCTGGTGCGTCGAGCCGTTCGGGTTCGTCACCGCCTCGGGGGCCGCGTCGACCGCCGTCACCGCGACGACCTCCGCGATCGTCCACGTCTTCGTGGACGTGTCGCCCGGCTCACCCTCGCTCCAGAAGTCGTCCGCCTCGGACGAGTCGACCCACGCGCTCACGGTCACGGTCCCGGGGCCGGACGTGATCGAGATCCCGAACGTGACCTCGCCGTTGGCGTTCGTCGGGCCCACCTCTCCGTGCACAGTGGTGTTCCGGCCTGTGCCACCCGCGGTGCTCCCGGGGTTGTTGCCGGAGACGTTCCCGAAGGCCGTGCCGCCCTGGCCGGTGGGGTTGGCGCCCGAGCCCCCCACGGGGTCACAGAACGAGAGCTCCCGCGTCTCGTCCGGCTCGGTCCCCGGGTCGGCCAGGACCTGTCGCACGTCCACGGTCACACCCTGGACGGGTCCTTCGATCTCGCCGCCGGTGACCCGCGCCGTGAACTCGTTGCACGTGCCGGCCGACGCCGTGTCCTCGGTAGGGACGAGCGTGAGCCGCGTGGGGAACGGCCCCTCCTGCGCGGCAGCCGGCGCAACCGCCGCCGCCGAAGCAAAGACGAGCGCCCACAGCAACGACGTCGTGCGGACTGTGACGGACCTCGGCGACATCTGACCCCCTCGGGAGGGCCGCAGCAATACCAGTGAACAACAGCGCGGCGCGGTCGCGCCATGGGGTCGCACGTGTTGCGCGCCGCGCGTTCACACACGAACCGGACGACTCAGACGCGAGAAGGGGGCGGCCCCGGCGGGACCGCCCCCTTCGATGACTCGACTTGGCTGCTACTCGTCCTCGTACTCCCCTTCGCCGAGGTACTCCTCGCACTCGGCGCTCTCCGCGTCGACCTCACACGGGTCGGTGTTGTCGACGGTGTCCTGCTTGTCGGGGATCGTGTCCCCGTCGGTGTCCTCGTCGCCGTCCAGGACGCCGTCGCCGTCCGTGTCGGTCACGGTCGGGTCCCAGCCCCAGTAGCTCTCCAGACCGTCGTCGAGCCCGTCGTCGTCGGTGTCGGGATCGAGCGGATCGGTGCACGCGTCGAGGTCCTCGTCCGGCGTCGCGTCGTCCGGCGCGTTGCAGTCGAGCACCTCGAAGTCGTCGTCCATCCCGTCGCCGTCGGTGTCGGCCTTCAGCGGGTTCGTGTGGTACTGCGTGACCTCGAGGCCGTCCTTGATCGTGTCGCCGTCGGTGTCCTTCTTCTTCGGCTTGGTCTTGTGGACGTTGACCTCGTCGCCGTCGGTGAGCCCGTCGCCGTCGGTGTCCGCGACCTGGGGCTTCGTGCCCTTCTTGAACTCCTGGATGTTCGTGAGCCCGTCCTTGTCGGGGTCCTTCGCCGCGTCCTTCACGTCGGGGTTGAGCTTGTTCGCGCTCTCCCACGCGTTCGGCATGCCGTCACCGTCCGAGTCCGCTGCGAGCGCGGGGCTCGCGAGTGAGAGCGCGGCCGGAACCGCAAGAGCGAGCGCGAGGGCGAGGCGCGCAGACCTGCGCCGCGTGTAAGGACGTGACATCGGAAGACCCCTTTCGGCACGGGACGTGACCAACGCGGCGAGTTGCCTGGAGCCGCGCCTGGTCATCGTCGGGGAAACGGGGGCCGAGCCAAATACGTAAACCGCGCAGAACCGCCGCCGAACCCCAGCGAACCCGCGGAGACAGCCGTCGTCGAAGGCGACGACACCGCGCGCCCGGTGAGTCCACATAGGGCGGGGTCGCTTGCGACCCCAGAACCGTCGCCGAAGGCGACGACACCGCGCGCCCGGTGAGTCCACATAGGGCGGGGTCGATTGCGACCGCAGAACCGTCGCCGAAGGCGACGACCCCG
>DASZDG010000065.1:0-2922 GCA_035942255.1 Actinomycetota bacterium
GCGGACGTGGCGCGCCAGCCCCCCTTCCACGATGGGCGGGAACTCCCACGACAGGATCAGCACACGGGCCCCCACGGCGAGGCGGAGGCTATCGGGCGACGAGCGCGTACGAGCGGCCGTCAGTGACGTCCCTCACAGAGCTGTGGCCCTCGATCGCGGCGTCCTGGCCCGCTTCGCGCACCACCGCCACGACGAGGACCGACCCACCGCGCAGGTACGCGCAGACGTCCGGTCCGGCGGGGAGCGGCTCGTAGGAGCCGGCGAACGCCTCCGGCCGCTCGGCCCGCAGCCGCAGCGCGTCGCGGATCAGGTCGAGCTTCTCGCGGTCGCGCGGGTCTCCCGCCTCGCCGTCGAGCATCGCCCGCCGCTTCGCCCAGTCGACCTGCCGGCGGTTGTCGGGGTCGACGAGGTTGAGCGTCACCAGCTCGTCGCCCTGGTAGATGTCGGGCACGCCCGGCGCGGTGAGCTTCAGGAGCGTCTGCGCCATCGCCGACCGATGACCCGCCTCCGCGACCTTCGCGGCGAAGGCCTCGAACCCGGCGAACGACGGCACCTCGAGCGCGAAGTCGGCGACGCGCCGCTCGTAGTCCTCGTCGGGCTCGATCCAGTTCGAGTTGCGCTTGGCCTCGCGCAGCGCCTTCTCGAAGTACGCCCGCACCCGCTCCTCGGAGATGGGCCACGCGCCGAGCATTGTCTGGAAGACGAAGAGCTGCTCCAGCTCGTCGGGGGGCCCCGGACGCAGCCACTCCCGCGCGAGCGCGACGTACTCGTCGGCCATGCCCGCGAGCGCGCCGATCCGCGCGCGGACGTCGCCGGAGCGCTTCGTGTCGTGCGTCTGGGTGATGAGCAGGTTGCGCGGGAAGCGCTCCTGGCGAACGAGGTTCGCCTCGTGGAACTGCTCGACGGTGATGCCGAAGCGGGACGGATCGCCGCCGACGTCGTTCAGCGCGAGCAGGCGGACGTAGCGGTAGAACGCGGTGTCCTCGACGCCCTTGGCCATGACCGGCGGCGTCGTCTGCTGAAAGCGCGTGACCCACTCCGCCGGCCTGCCCGCGTAGAGGTCCGCGAGCCCCGCCTCCTCGAGGACCGCTCGATCCTCCGCCGACTGCCCTCCGTCGTAGGTCCGGTACACCGGGAGCGAGGCGAGCAGCCGCTCCACCCCCTGCACGCGCGCGACGCGGTTCAGCCGCTCGACCTCGGGCTGGAAGGTCGTCGAGGCCTGCTCGAGCTTGGCGTCGAAGGCGAGGTCGCCGAAGGCGCGCGAGTCGAGCGAGGAGAGCGCCGCCTCGCCTACGGGGTCGACAAACAGCGCCTGCACGTCGTTGAGGAACTCGTAGCCGACCGTCCCCTCCACCGGCCAGTCGCGCAGGTGCTCGCCGGGGTCGAGGATCTTCTCCACCCACACCCGCTCGACGCCCGCTTCGGCGAGCCGCCGCAGGTAGCCGGCGGGATCCGCCATGCCGTCCGGGTGGTCGATCCGCAGCCCGTCCACCACGCCTTCACGCACGAGCGCGAGCGCGAGGCGGTGCGTCTCCTCGAAGACCTCCGGGTCCTCCTGCCGCACGCCGGCGAGATGGTCGATGTCGAAGAACCGCCGGTGGCGGCCGGTCTCCGGGTCGATGTCGAAGAACTTCTCGCGCAACGCGGGGTCCGCCCAGTAGCGGTTCGCGTCGTCGACCGCCATGTGGTTCGGGACGATGTCCAGGATCACGCCGAGGCCGGCCTCGCGCGCGGCGCCGACGAGCGCGCGGAACGCCTCCTCCCCGCCCAGCTCCGAGGAGATCGACGTCGGGTCCACGACGTCGTAGCCGTGCGTCGAGCCCGCGCGCGCCTGGAACGACGGCGGCAGGTAGAGGTGCGAGACGCCCAGGTCGCGCAGGTACGGGACGAGCTCGCGCGCCTCGGTGAAGCCGAGCCCCGGCCCGAGCTGCAGCCGGTACGTGCACCGCAGCTCCGTCACGCGACGCGCCTCAGCAGCAGCAGCGATCGCTCCATGACCGCGACCGGCCCGCGCGCGTCCTGCTCCTTGCCGCGGTGGCGCTCCTCCTTGTCGGCCGTCGTCAGCTCGACCACCCAGCGCTTGCCGAAGCGCTCGTTGGGCAGCAGGAACTCGACGTCCTCGTGGTGTGCGTTGAACAGCAGCAGGAACGAGTCGTCGGTGACGAGCTCGCCGCGGGCGTCGCGCTCGAGCAGCTCGTCGCCGTTGAGGAAGACGCCGAGGACGTGGGCGTCGGGCCGCGTCCAGTCCGGCGTCGTCATGCGGCGGCCGTCGGGGCGGAACCACCACACGTCGGGGAGGCCCGTCCCGCGCACCTCCTCGCCCTTGAGGAAGCGCGTGCGCCGGAACGCCGGATGGTCCTGGCGGAGCTTGATGAGGCGGCGCGTGAAGGCGAGCAGGTCCTCCTGCTCTCCCTCCAGCTCCCAGTCGAACCAGGAGATGTCGGAGTCCTGGCACCACGCGTTGTTGTTGCCGCGCTGGCTGCGGCCCATCTCGTCGCCGCCGAGCAGCATCGGCGTGCCGAGCGAGAGGAAGAGCGTCGCGAGGAAGTTGCGCTGCTGGCGGGCGCGCAGCCGGTGGATCATCAGGTCGTCGGTCTCGCCCTCGACGCCGTGGTTCCACGACCGGTTGTCGTCGGTCCCGTCGCGCCCGTCCTCGAGGTTGGCCTCGTTGTGCTTCTCGTTGTAGGAGACGAGGTCGCGCAGCGTGAAGCCGTCGTGCGCGGTGACGAAGTTGACCGACGCGAACGGCGTGCGGCCGTCGTCCTCGTAGAGGTCGCTCGAGCCGGTGAACCGCGCGGCGAACTCGTTGACCGGGGACTGGCCGCGCCAGAAGTCGCGCACGACGTCGCGGTACATCCCGTTCCACTCCGACCACAGGACCGGGAAGTTGCCGACCTGGTAGCCGCCGGGGCCGACGTCCCA
>DASZDG010000066.1:0-20774 GCA_035942255.1 Actinomycetota bacterium
AGCCCCACCCCTGAGCCGAAGGTGAAGGTGCGGAGCAAAGACGGACGCGACCGTCCCGACCCCACCTGCGTTAGCGCGCCGAAGCCCAAGGCCACGGTCCCGTACTGGCACGCGGCCGTCGCGCTCAACGACTTCGACGGAGACCAAGCGGCCGACCTCGCCCTGTTCCGCACGGACACGGCGACGTGGCACGTGCGCTACGCGGCCCCCGGTGAAGACGCGATCGTCTCCTGGCGCAAGCAGGAGGGCACGGACATCCCGGTGCCGGGCGACTACGACGGCGACGGCAAGGCCGACTTCGCCACCTGGCGGCCCTCCAACGGCACCTGGTACATCCGGTCGTCGACCGGCAAGGACCGCGTGATCCCGCTCGGGGACCATGGAGACTTCCCCGCGCCCGCGGACTACGACGGCGACGGAATCACCGACCTCGCGCTGTTCGAGGCACACGACGGGGGGTGGATCGTGAGGCCGAGCAGCGGTGGCCAGGTCTCCCTCCCGGACGAGCCCTTCGGCGACAGCGTGCACGGCGACATCCCGGTTCCGGGCGACTACGACGGCGACGGCAAGGACGACGTCGCCTACTACCGGTCGAGCACCGGGGACTGGAACGTCTGGCTCAGCACGAGCGGGCCCGTCGACGTCCGGTGGGGCGACCCCGAGGACGGGCCGCATCCCGTCCCGGGCGACTACGACGGCGACGGGCGCTTCGACTACGCGGTCTGGGACGCCCATGGAAGCGTCTGGAAGATCAAGCCGTCCAACGGCGACGACTCCTACGAGGTCGAATGGGGCGACCGCTCCCTCGCCGACCACCCCGTCGCCGGCGACTACACGCGGGACGGGACGTCGGACTTCACCGTGTGGCGCGAGACCGAGGGTGAGTGGCGCGTGAAGCCCGCCGACGGCACACGGGTTCGGGTCACCGCGTGGGGGAAGACCGGGGACACTCCGCTGTGACCGATCTTTTTTTCGCGTCTTGTTACAACCCCCTTGTGGGGCAGTGACAGCCCGCGACACAATCCCGCCGTCCGACGAGAGGGAGGGAGTGGACATGCAGGAGCTGTTCATCGAGGAGCTAGCCGAGGTAACGGGCGGGGCCCGCGGGGGCGTCCCCGGAGCACCCCCGACCGCCACGACGCTCGCGTGCTGCGAGGAGGGCCCGTTCGGCTGCTGTGGCGAGGTAGTCACCGAGCCGATCTAGCCGCACCCCTGTACCTAAGAGAGGCGTTGCCCGCCAGTGGCAGCGCCTCTTTTTGTTACCCGAAACTTGAGCGATGCAAGGGAGCACGGCACAATACGGCGAATTCGTCGCAAGACCGGCAATCGCGAAAGGACACCGGACATGCGGGAGCTGTTCATCGAGGAGCTGACGGCGATCACCGGCGGCGCCCAGGGCGGGCCCATCGGCCCGACGACCGAGGCCTGCTGCGAGGAGGGCCCGTTCGACGGGTGCTGCTGGTACGGCGAGGCCATCGAGAAGCTGATCGGCCCCTGATAGGGGGCATCCAGGCGGGCTGCGACTCATTTTAGAAGGAGGGGAGATGCGAGAGCTTTTCGTGGAGGAGCTGGCGACCGTGACGGGTGGAAGCCAGTGTCCGGCGTGTGTGAACACGACGCTGGCCTGCTGTGAGGAGGGGCCGTTCGACGGCTGCTGCTGGTACGGCGAGGCCATCAAGGACGTAGTCGAAGACCTCATCCGCCCGTAGCGCGGGCAGACGGGCGGGAACCGAGCAAGACGAAGGGGGGGAGATGAGAGAGCTTTTCGTGGAGGAGCTGGCGACCGTGACGGGTGGCGGCGGTCCGTGTCCGGAGTGCTGGAACACGACGATGGCCTGCTGCGAGGAGGGGCCGTTCGACGGCTGCTGCAACTGGTGGCAGCAGATCACGGACCCACCGATCGTGATCGACCCCTGACGAGGTCTGTCGCGCGTATGACGCCGCCTTCGGGCGGCGTCACCGCGCGAAGCAAGGAGGCATACGGATGAGAGAGCTGTTCATCGACGAGCTGGCGCAGGTCACGGGCGGGGGCGCCCCCTGTCCGATCAACTGCGTGACGACCGACGCGTGCTGCGAGGAGGGTCCTGTCGACCTCTGCTGCGTCGTCCGCGAGATCCGCGAGCTCATCGAGTACTAGGCGGGTTTTTTCTAGAGAGGAGCGCAACGATGCGCGAGCTGTTCATCGACGAGCTGCAGTCGGTAGTGGGTGGCGGGGACCCCCTCCCGGACATCAAGGACGACTTCAACACGACGCACGCGTGCTGCGAAGAGGGCCCGTTCGGCTGTTGCGGGTGGATCGACCCGATCAGGGAGCTCATCCAGCCGTAGCGCGACGAGATCTTCGAGGCGCCGCTCCTAAGGGGGCGGCGCCTTCTCGCGTCCGGCCCCCAGCCTCCGGTCCACCCGCTCCTCCTCCCGCGACTCCGCCCGGAGCCATGCGGCCGCGGCGACTCCCACCCACGCGAGCAGCAGGACGTCGCCGCCGATCCACATGACGATCCCCGCGAGCTCCTGGTCGTCCATCACGCCCGGCCCCCAGATGCGACCGAGGCCTTCGTAGTGGTCGTACAGGGGCTCGTCCGCGGAGTACACCGCGAGCCCGAGGAACGACTGAACCGGCAGGGCGGCCAGCAGATAGGCGACGCGCAGCGGACGCGCGATCCTCCGCACCGGGTCGGCCCCCGCCACCGGCGCCCAGAACAGCAGCGCGGCCCCCAGGTAGAGCACGTGCTCGGCCGCGTGCAGCGCCGGCGCCTCCAGCGCGGCGTCGTAGAGCGGCGAGTAGTGGCTCGCCCACATCACCGCTCCGAACGAGGCCCACGCGACGACCGGGTGGGCCGCGGCGCGAGCGGGGCGCGAGTGGACGACGCGCAGGAGCCGGCCCCGCGCCGGGGGGGCCGCGGCCCGCAGCGCCAGCGTGACCGGAGCCGCGTATACGAGCAACGGCGCGGCGACGAGCACGATCAGCAGGTGCTGGACCATGTGGACCCAGAACAGCAAGTCCTCGTAGACGGCCGGAGGTCCGCCGAGGGCGACGAGCAGGGCCGCGAGCCCGCCCGCGGCACACCACGACCGGCCGCGCGGCCATCCCGCGACCGCGCGTACGCCGCGCCGGTAGAGGACGGCTGCGCCGGCGACCGCGACCCACACGAGGGGCTCGAACGCCCACGCCGTCAGCACGCCGGCAAGGGTGGGGGCCGCGGGGACGTCCCCGTGCGCGAGCACGGAGCCGGTCATGCCGCGGCCGTCACCGCCGGAGGTGCGCTACTCGACGGTGAACTCGGCCGACATCCCGCGCGCGACGTGGGGGGGGCCGTCCGCCTTCCGCGAGGCCTTCTCGCTCGTGGAGCCGACGGGGACGAAGCACACGAGCGCGTACTTGCCGGGCTCGAGCTCCTTGATCTCGGTGTCGGATGCACCCGGGGGGCCGAAGGACGCACCCAGGAAGACCAGCTTCTCCTCGGCCTCCTTGTCGGAGAGCTTCATGAGGTCGTCGATCGTGAGGCTCTCGTCCTTGTAGCGGACCATGATCATCTCGTGGACCTCTTCGCCGGCGTTCGTGAAGTTGAACGCGGTGAACCCCGCCGGCAGCGTCTCGGGGACGCCCTCGAACGCGTAGTCGACCGCGGTCACCGGGACGGACTCGAAGCCGCAGTTCCCCGACACCCACTGGTCGACCTCTTCCTCGTTCCGCGAGAACTCCTCGGTCTGGAACGCCGAGTCGTCCTTCGTCTCGAGCGCCTCGCGCACCCCTGCGACTACGACCGTGATCTGCTCCTGGAGCTCCTCCGGCGCCGTCTCTTCGACCTTCGCGACGAGCCCCTCGACGGGGGCCGGGTCGCCGCCGGACGCCGCCTCCAGGACGGCCGTCTCGGCCGCCACCACGGACTCGCAGAACGCCATGTGCTCGGCATGGGGGTCGGCCGACGCCTGCGCGCCGGCATCCGTGTCGGTGTCGTCGTCACCCCCGCCGCACGCGGCGGCGAACAGCATCAGAGCGAGTGCGAGCGCGGTCAGGCGCAGGATCTTCATCAGGTTGATTCCCCTCGATAGGTCGACAAACGACTAACAAGAGCCTAGCCGGGCGAAGCGGGATTACTCGACTACAACGGTCCCGTCCATGTCCGGGTGGACGTCGCAGCGGAAGTAGTACTCGCCCTTCGGTGGCGCGTCGAACTCGTACGTCGTCGAGTCACCGCCCTCGATGATGTCGCCCTTGAACAGGCTGACGGCCGCGGAGTCGTCCTCGTAGATCGCGACGTTGTGCTGGACCGGGTCGTTGTTCTCGAACTCGAGCGACACCGGCTTCTTCGCCTCGAACAGCATCGTCGTGAGGCCGAACGCGTTGCCCTCCGCGGCGATCGCCGTGGTCGGCCCCTCGGGCGGAGCCCCCTCCTCCGCGCCGGCGCCGGCCCCCGCCTCCTCGGCCAGTGCGGTGTCGTGGTGCCCGGCGCCTCCGAACGCGTCGAACTGCGCGATCGCGACGCCGATGATCACCGGGTAGAGCACGATGATCGCGAGCTCGGCCATCGTGACCGGCTGCATACGCGGCCTGAGCGCCGCATAGGCGAACGCGCCGAGCACGTTCGTCGCGGCCACGATCGCGAGCATCGTCGCGGCTTCCTTGGGGACGGCCAGGAGGACTTTCGAGAAGCCGATCGCGACGACGGCGATGACCGCCAGCGCGCCGAGCGGTATGACCAGTGGAAGCGGGACCTTGAACCGCACCTCGGTCGTCAGGTCGGGTCGAAGCGAGTCGTCCGGAGTGCTCATTCCCTCACTTCCTCAGCTCCCAGGCCTCTAGCTCTCTCTCGAAGTCGTCCCAGGTGATCTCCTCGACCTCCCGGTTTTCCTGCGCGCTGCTCCACCTGAAGAACATCACGGCGATGATCGTCCACAGTAGCAGTCCGCCTCCGACCTTCATGATCAGTCCCGCGACCCTCTGGTCGGTCACGACGCCTATACCCCACAGCCGCGGGAACTCCTCGTACGCGCGGTAGATCGGCTCGGTCGCGAACGTGAGGAACGACGCCGGCACCGTCGGCAGGATCGACTGCCCGAACAGGTACAGCATCTTGCCGGGGACCGACAGCCTCGACATCTCCGGGAGCGGCGCGACGACCGGCCACCACATCAGGAATGCCGACGTCACGAGCAGCGTGTGGACACCGAGGTGCACCGGCCCGGACCGCACGGACGCGTCCACGACCGCACCCCAGTGCGTCACGGCGACGAGGACGTTGAAGATCGCGAACGCGATCAGGGGCCGCGTGAGCCACCGCACCGCGGCGTAGAGCCGCGGCGGCGCGAGCAGCGTCCGGAGCAGCCACTGCGGGACGCCCATCAGCATCAGCGGCGGCGCGATGAACGTGAAGATCGTGTGCTGGACCATGTGCACCGAGAACAGGTACCCCTCGGAGAGGTCGTGGACGGGCCAGTCGGCGCCGATCCACAGCAGCCCGACGCCGAGCAGGTAGAGGTTGCGCTGGCGGGACGTCACGATCTCTCGGCCGGGCGGCACCCTCTTCGGGCCGAGGTACTTCAGCGCCGCGAAGTAGCCGCCGAGCAGGACGGCGATCAGCAGCCAGACGTCGGGATGCGGGTGGAACTCGAAGGCTGCGCCGGCGGTTCCGTGGGCGAGCGCGGGCACGGCGGTGGGTCAGGCCTCGATGGACGGAGCCGGGCCGTTCATCGCGGTGAAGAACATCCACAGCACGACTCCGAAGATGACGATCGCGAGGACGATCCCGATGAGGAAGAACCGGCGGAAGACGCGGCTGTCGAACTTCAGGTGCATGAAGTACAGCGCGACCATGATGAACTTCACGACCGCCATCGCGAGCAGGATCGGGACGAGGATCCCCTCGACCGCGGGGATGTAGTAGACGGCGACCTCGAGCGCGGTGACGATCGCCAGGATGAGGGCGATCCCGACGTACTTGCGGGGGCTCGGGTGGTGCGCGAGCTCCTCTTGCTCTCTGGGTGCGGGGTGAAGGGCTTCCATCAGTTCGTAGGTATCAGGTAGACGACGAAGAAGATCACGATCCACACGATGTCGACGAAGTGCCAGTAGAGGCCGATGAACTCGACCGGCCGCGCGCCCTCGGGGGCCTCGAGCTTGCCGGCGAGCGACAGCCCGTAGAGCGCGAGCAGCATGAGGATCCCGACGGTGACGTGCGCGCCGTGGAACCCGGTCAGCACGAAGAACGCGCTGCCGAACGTGCTCGTCGAGAGCGTCAGGCCCTCTTCCACGAACGTCGTGAACTCGTAGATCTGGCCGCCGATGAACGTCAGGCCGAGGAACGCCGTCGCCAGCAGCCACGAGCGGAGCGCCTTCTGGTCGCGCCGCTGGATCGCGTTGAGCGCGAGCACCATCGTGAGGCTCGACATCAGCAGCACGAACGACGACACCGACGTGTACGGGATGTCGTAGATCTCGTGCGGCGTCGGGCCCTCGAGGACCCGGTTCCGGTACAGCAGGTACGTCGAGATCATCGAGCCGAAGAACAGGCACTCCGATCCCAGGAACGCCCACATCGCGAGCTTCGTGTTGTCGAGCCCGGTGCTGGTCTGGTGGTCGTCGTGCGCGGCCACGGCCGCCTCGTGCGTCGCCATTAGTGCTCCTCCGCCGAAGGCTCGAACGCCCACCCGAAGAGGCCGAGCAGCGTCACGAGACCGCCGGCGACGACGACGGGCCAGTTCGCGTAGACCACGCCCCATCCCATGACCGGCAAGCCGGCCGACGCCACGAGCGGGAAGTACGACGGCGAAGGGAGGTGGATCCCGTGCCCCTCGCCCAGGTCCTCCTCGGCGTCTGCGCCGCCCGCGTGCACGGGCACCGGCTCA
This sequence comes from Actinomycetota bacterium, assembly GCA_035942255.1. Lineage (GTDB taxonomy): Bacteria > Actinomycetota > CADDZG01 > CADDZG01 > WHSQ01 > JALZEG01. Next base: position 6,847 of record DASZDG010000066.1, read on the forward strand.
CCCTCGGGCGTGGGGGCGTACTTACGGTGCCACCAGTCGTCGCGCTCCTTGACGAGCGGGATCTCCGCGAAGTTGTACTCGGGCGGCGGTGAGGGGATCGACCACTCGAGGGTGCGCGCGTCCCACGGGTCGGCCGTGGCGATCTCGCCCCGGCGTCGTGTCACGAGCACGTTGAACATGAACACGAGGATCGACACCGCGATGACGATCGAGCCGACGGTCTCGATCATGTTCATGAGGTTCCATCCCATGCCGTCCGGATACGTGTAGGTGCGGCGCGGCATCCCCTGGAGGCCCACGATGTGCATCGGCCCGAACGTGAGGTTGAAGCCGATGAACATCAGCCAGAAGTGGAGCTTGCCGAGCCGCTCCGACAGGAGCCGTCCGAACATCTTCGGCCACCAGTAGTAGAGGCCGGAGAAGATCCCGAAGATCGCCCCGCCGAACAGCACGTAGTGGAAGTGGGCGACGATGTAGTAGGTGTCGGTCTGCTGGCTGTCGTGCGGGACGATCGCGTGCGTCACGCCCGAAAGGCCGCCGATGATGAACATCGCGACGAAGCCGACCGCGAACAGCAGAGGGGTCGTGAACCTGATCGCCCCGCCCCACAGCGTCCCGAGCCAGTTGAAGATCTTCACGCCGGTCGGCACCGCGATGAACATCGTCGTCAATGCGAACGCGGAGTTCGCGACGGGGCCGAGCCCGGTGGCGAACATGTGGTGCGCCCACACGCCCCAGCCCATGAAGCCGATGGCGGCCCCCGCGAACACGATCGCCGCGTAGCCGAAGATCGGCTTGCGCGCGAACGTCGGCAGGATGTCGGACACGATCCCCATGGCCGGCAGGATCATGATGTAGACCTCGGGATGGCCGAACAGCCAGAAGAGGTGCTGCCACAGCAGCGGGTCGCCTCCCGCGGCCGGGTTGAAGAAGTTCGCCAGGAAGACCCGGTCGAACATCAGCTGGAACAGCGCGACGGCGATCACCGGCATCGCGAACAGCAGCAGAAACGAGGTGACGAGGACCATCCAGATGAACACCGGCATCCTCATCAGCGTCATTCCCGGAGCGCGCATGTTCAGGATCGTGACGATGAAGTTCACGGCGCCGGCGAGCGACGCGATGCCCAGGATCTGCAGGCCCAGCGAGTAGTACGTCATGCCGTTGCCGGGCAGAGACGTCGACAGCGGCGCGTACCCGAACCAGCCGCCGTCCGGCGCCCCGCCGAGGAAGAAGCTCGAGTACAGGAAGACGCCGCCGAGCGCGAAGCACCAGTAGGAGAACGCGTTCAGCCGCGGGAACGCCACGTCTCGGGCGCCGATCATCAACGGGATGAAGTAGTTCATCAACGCGACGCCGAACGGCATCACGACGAGGAAGATCATCGTGAGGCCGTGCATCGTGAAGAACTGGTTGTACGCCTCCGCGCTCAGCACGTCGCCGTTCGGCTGCGCGAGCTGGAGGCGGATCGCGATCGCCTCGAGGCCCCCGATGATGAAGAAGAGGAACGCGGTCGCCCCGTAGAGGATCCCGATCTTCTTGTGGTCGACCGTCGTCATCCACGCCCAGACCCCCGTCTTCGCGGTGGGGCGGTCGAGAAGGCCCCGTCGCGGGGCGGCTACGGTTGCCATCAGGCCTCACTCTCCGGGTTCTTCAGCATCGTCACTCGAGCCCCATCAGGTATTCGACGACGGCGTCGATCTGCTCGGGGCTCAGGTCGTAGTCGGGCATCAGCGACCCGGGCTTCACGGCCCGCGGGTCGTCGATCCATGCTGCGAGGTTCGCCTCGTTGTTCTCGAACATCGCGCCGGCGAACGTCTCGCGGCTGGCGAAATGGGTGAGGTCGGGCCCGACGTTGCGCGTCGCCTCGGTCAGCCCCTGGATCGCGTGGCACGAAGCGCAGTTCGCGGTGAAGATCTCCTGGCCCTCGGCGGCGAGCGACCCCGCGGGCTCCGCGGCCTCCTCCTGCTGCTCGGCGAGCCACGTCGCGAAGTCGGCGGGCTCGTGCGCGATCACGCGCAGGCGCATGTTCGCGTGGCTGAGCCCGCAGAACTCCTTGCACTGCCCCTCGTACTCGCCGGGCTCGTCCGCCTGGAGGTTCATGCTGGTCGTGCGGCCGGGGATCATGTCCTGCGCTCCCGACAGGCGCGGGACCCAGAAGCTGTGGATGACGCCGCGCCGTCCGTCGATCTCGGTCGCGACGCCGTCGAGCGTCAGGTGGACGGGCTGGTCCGTCGGGATGTGGAGCTCGTTCGCGGTCACCACGCCGGCGTCGACGTACTCGTACTCCCACCAGAACTGGCGCCCGACGACGTTGACGTGGAGGGCGTCGTCGGGCGTCTTAGCCTGGTCGAAGATCGTCTGGACGGTGGGGACCGCGATCCCCGCCAGGATCAGCGACGGGATCACGGTGAGGACGACCTCGAGCTTGGTGTTGCCGTGGAACTGCGCGGCCCGGCGGCCCGGACGGTCGCGGAACTTGACCAGCGCGTACACGAGCAGCAGCTCGACGATGAAGAAGATGACGACTGCGATGAGGAACGTGAGGTCCCAGAGCTTGTCCTGCTCGCGCGCGACGGGGCCTTCGGGGGAGAGGGTGTCCTGCGGCTTCTGGTTCGCGCAGCTCGCCAGCAGCAGAGCGAATAGGGAAAGGGACGCCGCCAACCGCGCACGCTTGGTCCGGCGGCTGGTGGATTGCCCCTGGGGTGCCCCGCACGTCTGTTCCAAGACGAGCGCAATATATATGACCGCCCCGATACGCTGAGCCCAGTGGTACCCGTAGACGAGCTCGAGGACTATCACCCGAACCGCAAGCGGTTGCGCGTGGTTGCCTTCTCAATCGCACTAGCGATGGCGGTCGCCGCGCTTAGCACTCTTCTGCTTCGTCCGGCGCCGCGCGACGACCTCGCCGCGGACCGTCTGCCGGAGTTCGAGCTTGCGTACCTGACGCGGGACGGCGCGCTCGACGCGTCCGATCTGGACGGGTCACCGGTCGTCCTGAACTTCTGGGCGTCGTGGTGCGGGCCGTGCCGCCGCGAGGCGAGGACGTTCCAGGCCGCGTGGGAACGGTACGAGCCGCAGGGCGTGCGTTTCGTCGGCGTCAACGTGTGCGACCTCGAGCCCGCGGCGGAGGACTTCGTCGAGGAGTTCGGCATCACGTACGACGTCGTGCGCGATCCGGACCAGGACCTCGCGGACCAGCTCGGCATCGAGTGCCGGCTCCCCCAGACGTTCTTCGTCGACGGCGACGGCTCGTTCCTCGCGTCGAGCGCGGGGGCCGAGGTCGGGGGCGGGGCCGGCGGCGTAGTGCTCGGCGACATAGAGGCCGAGGAGCTCGAGGCGCGGATAGAGGACCTGCTCGCGGCCGAGGCGGCATCGTGACGACCGCCGCGGCCTCGTCGAGGGTGCCCCCGTCGCTGCTCGGGATGACGCTGTTCGTGTCGTCCGAGGTCATGTTCTTCGGGGCGCTGTTCGCGTCGTACTTCATGCTGCGCGGGACGACCGAGCCGTGGCCGCCGTCCGGCAGTATCGAGACGTCGCTGCTGCTGCCGGGGGCGATGACCGCGTGCCTGCTCGCGTCGTCGGGGACCGTCCACGCGGGAGTCGCCGCGTTCGCGGCAGGGCGTCGCGAGGCCGCCGCCCGGTGGCTCGGCGCCACGATCGTCCTCGGGACTGTCTTCCTCGCCGGGCAGCTATACGAGTACGCCGAGCTGGCGCGCGAGGGCTTCGCGGCGTCGAGCGACGTGTTCTCGACCCTGTTCTTCACGATCACGGGCTTCCACGGCCTGCACGTGGCGATCGGGCTCGTGATGCTGGTGACGGTGTGGCTGCGCCTGGGCCGTTACGGAGACAAGACTGGCCCCGCCGAGGGGGCCGCGTACTACTGGCACTTCGTAGACGGCGTCTGGGTGCTGGTCTTCCTGACGCTGTACGTGGCGCGCTAGGCCGGGCGCGTCATCCTCAGGAACTCCACCGGGCCCTGGCCCGACGTGTGCGTCCATACGTGGCTCGGGAGGAAACCGGCCCGCTCGTAGACCTTTCGCGCCCGGTCGTTGAACGTCGCTACGTCGAGCATCAGCTCCCGCGGCCGGAAGGCGCGTACCGCATGGTCGATGCCGGCGCGGACGAACTCGGCCCCCAGGCCCGCGCCGGTCAGGTCGGGCCGCAGCCCCAGCCCCAGCTCCACGACGTCGTCGCGGACCTTGAACGAGAAGAAGCCGACGAGGTCCCCGTCGCGATAGACGGAGTGGTAGTCACCGGCCCTCACGTCGGCGTTGAAGAGCTCTGCTAAGTCCTCGGGGTCCTTGCGGAAGTCGTAGAAGTCGTACGGGGGCTCGTAGCTCCAGTCCGCGACCGCCTCGGCCTCCGCCTGGTCCATCGGGCGGATCTCGAACGAGCTCAAGCGCAGCAGAAGTCCTCGGTCACCCACAGCTCGCGCGCCTCCTTGGCGGCGAGCGCGGCGATGACGAGCCCCGCGATCGGGTCGGCCCACCACCACCCGAGCAGCGAGTTCGCGAGGAGACCGCCGAGGAGAGCGGCGGACATGTAGGTGCACAGGATCGTCTGCGCGGAGTCGCCCTCGAGCGAGCGGCTGTCGAGCTCCCGTGCGGCCCGCCGCTTCGCGCGGGCGAGCGCCGGCATCACGATCAGCGAGACGACCGCGAGGACGATCCCGATCGTGCTCTCGTCGGGCCTCGTGGCGGCCGCCAGGTCGAGGACCGCGCGGACACCTACGTAGAGGGCCAGGGCGCCGAACGCGACGGCGACGAGCCTCACGGCCCTCCGCTCCGCCTCCTCCGCCGTCCGGCGGCCCCGGCGCTCGGTCCCGAGGCGCCAGAGCAGGACGCCCGCGGAAGCGGACTCGACGACGGCGTCGAGGCCGAAGCCGACGAGGGCGACGGACCCGGCGGCCAACCCCGCGGCGATCCCGATCCCCGCCTCGACGACGTTGTAGGAGAGGCTGAGGGCCTCGATCCTCAGGGCGCCCGCCAGCGCGTCCCGGCGTCCGCGGCGGGGGCGGGCGGCGCGCTCGGGCGCGCCTGGGGCGGGCGGGGAGCCGAATGACGGGGGTTCGGTAATCTTGCCCATCTACATGGAGTCTCCCACCGCGGCCTCGCCGAAACGGCGGGCCAAGTTCGTCGTCGGGGGCGGGATCATCTTCTTGGCCCTGGTAGGTCTAGTCCTCTGGGCGATGACCCGCCAGAACGCGACCTCCTTCTATTACACGACGTCGGAGCTGCAGTCGGGGCCCGTCGCCGCGGGGGCCGACGAGTACCGGGTGAAGGGGAACGTGATCCCGGAGTCGGTCGTCGAGGACGGCCTCCGGACGACGTTCGACATCACCGACGGGAAGACCGCCGTCACGGTTGACACGACCGAGACCCTCCCCGACGCGTTTTGGACGGCGATGAGCGCCGGGTCGTCACGAGTCGAGGTCATCGCCCAGGGCCGCTACGACGGCGACAAGTTCACGGCGACGCAGGTCCTCGCGAAGTGTCCTTCGAAGTTCAAGGCCGAAGCCTGAGCCCCCTGGCGGGGCCCTAGCTCATGCGGTCCCTCGCCGGGCTCGGCCATCCGTCTCTGATCGCGGCCCTCGCGTTCGCCGCAGTCGCGCTCGTGCTCTGCGCGCTCGGCGCCCACCGGCGGCGGGACGATCTCGCGCTCGCCGGCACTCGCGCCCTCTACGCGACGGCGGGCTTCACGGCCCTCGCGGCCGTGGCGCTCGTGCACGCGCTGATGCTCCACGACTTCTCGGTCGAGTACGTCGTCAACTACTCGTCGGAGTCGCTGAGCGGCGGCTACCTCTTCTCCGCGCTGTGGGGGGGCATGGAGGGGTCGCTGCTGTTCTGGACCCTGCTGCTGAGCGCGTTCTCGGCCCTCGCGGTCCGCAGCGCGCGGCGGTCCAGCTCGCGCCTCGCCGCGTGGGCCGGGGCGGTGCTCGCCGGCGTCAGCGTGTTCTTCCTCCTGCTCCTGGTGCTCCCCGCGGACCCGTTCACGAAGATGAGCTCGATCCCGCCCGACGGCAACGGCCTCAACCCCCTGCTGCAGTCCCCCGGCATGGTCATCCACCCGCCGCTGCTCTACACCGGCTTCGTCGGGTTCTCGATCCCGTTCGCGTTCGCGATAGCCGCGCTGCTCGCGGGCCGCTCCGACGACTCCTGGTTCACGTCGACGAGGCGCTGGACGCTGTTCGCCTGGAGCGCGCTCTCGATCGGCATCGTGCTCGGCGGCGCGTGGGCCTACACCGAGCTCGGGTGGGGCGGCTACTGGGCGTGGGACCCGGTCGAGAACGCGTCGTTCATGCCCTGGCTGACCGCGACCGCGTTCCTGCACTCCGTCGTGATCCAGGAGAAGCGGCGCATGTTCAAGGTCTGGAACGTGTCGCTGATCGTGCTCACGTACGTGCTCGCGATCTTCGGGACGTTCCTGACGCGGTCCGGGATCCTGTCGAGCATCCACACGTTCACCGAAGGCCCGATCGGCAAGTGGTTCCTGCCGTTCCTCGCGCTGATGCTGATCGGGGGCCTCGGGATCGTCGCGTGGAGGCTCGACTCGCTGCGCGGCGAGAACCGCTTTGACGCGCTGCTCTCGCGCGAGTCCGCCTTCCTCGCGAACAACGTGCTGTTCCTCGCCGCCGCGTTCACCGTGCTGTGGGGGACGATCTATCCGATCGTCGCCGAGATCGTCACCGGCGACCGTCTCGCGGTCGGCCCCCCCTTCTTCAACTCGGTCTTCGTCCCGATCGGCCTTGCGCTACTGCTCCTGACCGGGATCGGGCCGCTGATCTCGTGGCGCCGGATGAGCCGGGGCGCGTTCGCCCGCATGGTGCGAGCGCCGCTCGGCGCGGGCGCGGTCACTGCGGTCGCGCTGTGGGTCGCCGGCGTCGACAGCACGGGCGCCCTGCTCGCGTTCTCCCTGTGCGCGTTCACGACCGTCGCGATCGCCGCGGAGTTCGGGAGGGGGAGCCGCATCTACCGGACGCGCGAGGGGCTTCCGCGGCACCTCGCCCTCGCGCGGGCCGTGCTCCGGAACCGGCGGCGTTACGGAGGCTACGTCGTGCACCTCGGCGTCGTGCTGATCGTGATCGGCTTCGCGGGGTCCGCGGGGAAGGTCGAGCGGAACGCGATCCTGGACCGCGGCGAGGCGATGCGCGTCGGCGACTACCGGCTGGTCTACGAGGGCTTCGACTCCGCCACGACCGACGAGAAGAACGTCTACCAGGCGACGATCGGCGTGTTCCGCGGGGACGATCGCGTCGGCGAGCTCTACCCGCAACGCAACCTGCACCTCGCGCAGAACCAGCCGCAGTCGGAGGTCGCGATCCGCTCCACGCCGGTCGAGGACCTGTACGTCGTCGTGACGGGGTTCGGTGCCGGAGGCGACGCCGAGATCCGCGCGTTCGTGAACCCCCTGACGTGGTGGATCTGGGCCGGGGCCGCGGTGATGCTCGGCGGGATGGTCGTGCTCCTCTCGGGTGGTACCCCGCGGCCGTCGCCGGCGGTGCGGCGTGCGCCCGTGCGTGAGCCCGCGGTGGCGACACAGTGAGGCGCCTGCCGGTACTCGTCGCCCTCGTGCTCTTCAGCGCGGCCCCCGCGGCCGCCGCCGCGCCCGAGGACGTCGCGAACACCGTCGCGCAGGAGGTCATGTCGCCCTACTGCACCGGCGTCACGCTCCACGACTGCCCGTCGTCCTCCGCGCAGGAGATGCGCGCCGAGATCGTCGCGTGGGCCGAGGACGGCATGACCAAGGAGCAGATACTCGACCGTCTCGAGGCGGAGTTCGGCCCGTCGATCCGCGCGCTCCCGCCCGCGGAGGGATCGGGGCTGCTCGCATGGTTGCTGCCCGGCGTCGCGGTGCTCGCCGGCGCCGTCCTCGCAATCGTGCTGGCGCGCAGGTGGGCGAGACGCGCTCCTGCCGTAGCGGCTCCGGCCGCCCCCGTCTCCGCGGAGGCCGGCGCTCGGCTCAACGCGGAGCTCGACCGGCTGAGGAGGGAATCGTGATCCTCGTCGTCGTGGTCGCGCTGCTCGCCTGCGTCGCGCTCGCGTACGTCGTGCTCCCACTCGGCTCGCGCCGGGCGCAGAGAGAGGTAGAGCCCTCACGGGAGGGGGAGCTGGACGCGCTGAAGACGTCCGCGCTCTCGGCGATCGTCGACCTCGAGGCCGACCGTTCCGTCGGCAAGCTCTCCGACGAGGACTTCGAGGTCCTGAGGGCGCAGTACGAGGCCGAGGCGCTGAGGGCGCTGGTCGAGCTCGACTCGTTGCGCGCGCAGTCGGAGGAGCCGGGCGACGACGGCGCGCTGGAAGAGGAGATCGCCGCGATGCGCCTCCGGCTCGAATGCCCGCGCTGCGGCGGCCTGCGTTCCACCGAGGGGACGTGCCCCCAGTGCCAGACCGCCTGAGGCACCTAGCACTCGTCCTTGCGATCGCCGCGGTAGCGATAGCGCCCGCGCCGGCGACGGCCGCGACCCGCGGCACGATCAAGGGCCGCGTCGTCAACGAGAGCACCGGTGAGCCTCAGCCCGGGGTCCGCGTCACGCTGACGAGCGCGCGAGACGACGGCTCCCAGCTCACCGAACAGATGACGACCACCGACGAGCGCGGCCGCTACGTCTTCGAGGCGCTGCGCACGGGTTCCGACCGCTTCTACGCCGTCGACGCGCGCTACCAGCAGGGGCTGTTCGCCGGCGGCGTCCTCCGCATCCCCTCGAACACGACGAGCCCTCCCGTGATCGACTCGACGCTGCGCGTGTGGGACACGACGACGGACCCGCAGGCGATCGTGATCAGGCGCGACAGCATCTTCATCGTCCCGAGCGACGACGGCATCGGCGTGATCGAGGCCGTGCAGGTGACGAACATCGCGGACGAGGCGTACATCGGGCGCGGGCTCGATATGGGGGCGGAGGACGACGGGGCGGTCCCCAGCCTCGGCTTCCCGGTGCCGGCGGGGGCCGAGCTGCCCCCGTCGCCGATCGTCGACTCCGACATCGACATCCCGGAGATCGTCGAGACGTCGTTCGGCTTCGCCGCCACCATCGCGATCCCGCCCGGCAACAGGCGGATCGTCTACTCGTACGAGCTGTCGGGCGAAGGCGGGACGTACGACCTCACGCGGCCCGCGGTCTACCCGACGCTCGAGCTCGGCGTCTACGCCGCGGACCCGCTGACGATCGACGGCAACCGCGTCGCTCCGTCCGGCACGCGGGACGTCCAGGGCAAGACCTACGACTTCTACGAGAGCGGCGAGACGATCGAGGCGGGCGACCGGCTGCAGATGATCGCGGTCGCCGAGGCGTCGGCGTCGAACCTCCTCGCGATCGGGGGCGGCATAGCCGCGGTCCTCGTCCTCGCCGCCGGGCTCGTCGTGCTGCTCCGCCGGCGGCGGCCGCGCACAGCGGGGCCGTCACGCGAGGAGCTCGTGGAGGCGATCGCGCGGCTGGACCTCGCCAAGGAGCAGGGCCTCGTAAGCGAGGACGAGTGGGGGCCGCGGCGAGCCGACCTGAAGCGACGCCTCGAGCGCATGAGCTCTCCCGAGGTGACGGCATGACGCCCGCGCTGGCGCTGCGGGACGTCGAGGTCGCGTTCGGGCGGACGCTCGCGCTCCACGGGGTGTCGCTGGAGCTGGGGCCGGGCGTCACCGGGCTCTTCGGCCCGAACGGCTCGGGCAAGTCGACGCTGCTGTCGGTGCTCGCGGGGCTGACGCGGCCCACGGCGGGGGCCGCGACGTACGGCGGCGCCCCGGTGGCCGCGTCGCGGGAGGAGTGGCGGCGCCTCGTCGGCTACGCCGGACACGAGCCCGGCCTCTACCCCGGGCTCACGGTCGCCGAGAACCTCGAGCTGTGGGCGAAACTCTTCGACGCTCCCGGACGTCGCGTAGACGTGATGGTCGAGCAGCTCGGTCTCGGGGACCGCAGGCACACGGCGGTCCGCTCCCTGTCCGCGGGGTACAAGCGGCGCGCCGCGGTCGCGCGCGCGTTGCTGCACGAGCCGGCGATCCTCCTCCTCGACGAGCCGTACGCGAACCTCGACGACGAGGCGTCGGACCTCGTGTCCGCGGCCGTCGTCGCGTGGCGCACCCCGGAGCGCGTCGGCGTGATCGCGACGCACGGCGCGAAGAAGGTGAAGGCGTACGCGGACGCGGGGATCATCCTGAAGCGCGGCCGCGTGATCAGCTACCGGCGCGGCGCGCAGCAGCTCGCGGAGGCGGCGGCACCGTGAGCGCGGCCGGGTTCGTCGCGAAGACCGGAGCGCTCGTCCGCAAGGACCTGAGGATCGAGGCGCGCGGGCGGGACACGCTCCCGCCGATGATCGCGTTCACGCTCGCGGTCGTCCTCCTGCTGGCGTTCTCGCTGCCGGACGCGTCGCGGCTGGACCGGCCGGTGGGGCTCCCGACCGGAGGGTCGCTCCTTCTCGCCGACGTGCTCGCGGGGTTCCTGTGGGTGACGGTCCTCTTCGCCGGTCTGATCGGGTTCGCGCGCTCGTTCGAGGTCGAGCGAGAGGGCGGCGCGCTGGACGTCCTCCTGCTGGTCCCGCTCGACCGCTCCGGGCTCTTCGCAGCAAAGGCCCTGTCGAACCTCGTGTTCGTCGTCACCGTCGAGGCGCTGCTGCTGCCCGCGTACGCGCTGATGTTCGGCATCGACCTCGGCGCCGGGTGGGTCGCGCTCGTGGTGGTGGCGCTCCTCGTCGACGTCGGGTTCGTGTGCGTCGGGACCCTGTTCGCGGCGCTCGCGGCGCAGACGTCGTCGCGCGAGCTGATGCTCCCGCTGCTCGCGCTGCCCGCGCTCGTGCCGGTGTTCATCGCGGCGACCGAGCTGACGTCGGAGCTGTTCGCCGGCGCCGGCTTCGACGCGGTCGCGGCCCGCGGGTGGTTCGGGATCCTCGCGGCGTTCGACGTCGTCTTCGCGACCGCCGGCGCCCTCGTCTTCGACTACGTGCTGGAGTGATCGCCATGCGAAGGCTCGTCGCCGGATCGCTTCTGCTCGTGCTGCTCGCTGCGTGCGGAGGGGCCGACGCGCCCGAGGTGCTGCCCGACCGCTCCATGGCCGCGGCGCGCGGGATCACGCTTCCCGAACCGGTGCAAGCGACCCCGGCGTTCCTCATCGCGTTCGACCACCCCGTCGGGCCGACGCGCGCAGCCGAGGTCGCCGCCACGCGCGGCGTCGCCGTGGCCGCGACGATCTCGCTCGCGGAGCGGGAGGTGAAGGGCCCCTCGGGTCGCGCGACGTTCCGCGTGGGCGCGGTCGACCCGCTGCTCTTCCGGGCCCTCGCTCCCGAGCCGACGAAAGACGCCGACTTCGTGTGGAGCGCGCTCGTAGCCGGCGAGGCCGTCGTGACGTTCGACGCGGCCGCGAGCCTCGGCATCGCCTCGTCCGGCGCCATCACCGTCGGCGGTACGTCGCTGCGGGCCGGTGCGGTCGCCGACAACGGCGTCCCGAACCTCGCGGACGTCCTCGTGGCGGACTTCACCGGCGAGGACGCCGGTCTCCCGGGCCCCCGCCTGATCGCGGTCGGCGTGAAGGACCCCGCGCGTGCCGCGGCCACGGGCAAGGCTCTCCGGGCCGCGCTGCCGGGGGCGAAGATCAGGAAGCTGCTCGGCGACGTCCCCGCGCCGCTGGAGCCGGACGCCCCCGAGGTGGTCGGCGAGAGCTCCGGCGGCCTGATCGGAAGGATGACGTTCGAGGTCCTCGAGGACGGGTTCATCCGACCGAACCCCGAATGGGTGTCGGCGAACATCGCGACCGCGACGCTCCCGATCCTCGGCTCGGTCACCTGCCACCGGCTGCTGCTCCCGCAGCTCCACGCGGCCCTCGCCGAGGTCGAGGCCGAGGGCCTCGCCGGCGAGATCTACCAGTACAACGGGTGCTACGTCCCGCGCTTCATCGACCGAGACCCCGGCAAGCCGCTGTCGATGCACGCGTTCGGGCTCGCGATCGACGTCAACACGGCGACGAACCAGCTCGGGACGGCAGGGGATATGGACCCGAGGGTCGTCGCGATCTTCGAGAAGTGGGGCTTCGTCTGGGGGGGCCGGTGGTCGCGGCCCGACCCGATGCACTTCGAGCTCGGCCGGCTGATCACCCCCTGACCGCGGCCCCCGCAGATCCCCCGGACCCGTAACCTAGGGTCGATGCCCGACACCTCCGCCGGCTCCCGCAAGCTCGACCTCCTCGGCTACGCCGCCTGGGCCGCGATCGCGCTGTCGCTCGTGCTCGTGTTCTTCGTCGCCCGGAAGGCCGACGCCACGATGGGCGGCGAGCTCCAGCGCATCTTCTACTTCCACGTCCCGTCGGCGTGGATCGCCTACCTCGCGTTCGCGATCGTGTTCATCGCGTCGATTGCGTACCTGAGGACCGGGAGCTCGAAGTGGGACCTGCTCGCCGGGGGGGCCGCGGAGATCGGCGTCGTCTTCTGCACGCTCGTCCTGATCACCGGCCCGATCTGGGCTGCGCCCGTCTGGGGCACGTGGTGGCAGTGGGACGCCCGGCTGACCTCGGCCCTCGTCCTCTGGCTCACTTACGTCGGTTACCTGTTCCTGAGGGCGCTGTCGACCGAGCCCGCCCGCACGGGGCGCCTCGCCGCCGTAGTCGGGATCGCGGGCTTCGTGAACGTGCCGATCGTCCACTTCTCGGTCCAGTGGTGGCGCACGCTGCACCCGAGCGGGCCCACGCTGGCGAACCCGACGGAGGCGTCGGGGCTGGGGGGGCCGGAGGTCCTCACGTTCCTGGTGGCGCTCGCGGCCTTCACGCTGCTGTTCGCGTGGCTGCTCGGCACCAGGGTCCGCCTGGGACGCCTCGAGCGAGAGGTCGACGCGCTCGAGTTGGCGCGGGCGAGGGCCGAGGCCGAGCCGGCGGCGCGCCCCCGTGCGCGGATACCGGCCTCCGCGAGCCCGCAAGGGGCAGTCGAATGAGCGACGTCGCCTGGCTCTTCGTCGCCTTCACCGCGGTGTGGATCGCGCTCGGCGCCTACATGGCCTCGATAGCGACGCGACAGAAGCGGCTCGAACGCCGCCTCGACGATCTCTCCGGCGACGCATAAGGCCTGCTCGTACCGAATAAATTCACTTTCCCACTAGTGCCGACGGCCCAGGGCCGCGCCGTTAATATGACGCCCTGATGGCCATGCGCGAACGCATCTACAAAGTGACCGACGCGCCCATGACCTGGACCAGAGCCATAGTCCTGGGCACGTTCCTGTTCGTGCTAGCGACCTTCACGCTCGGCCAGGCCCCCTCGCTGATCATCTACAAGTTCGACCAGTACGTCGCCGAGATCATCGAGTTCTCCACGAAGATCCCGGGCGTGAACGACGAGGGCCTCAACGCCAAGCAGGTCTCGATCGTCCGCGACGTCGTCGCCAACGCAGTGCAGAACACCTTCCTGATCATGTTCCTGGCCGGCGCCTACTTCTGGCAGAAGAGCAAGCAGAAGAGGACCGGGGGCAAGGGTCCGTCGGACCCCGTCAAGGGCTACATGCCGGGAAAGTAGGAAGAGCCCATGCCCAGCGCCCCCGAGCCGAAGAAGATGGAGATCATCGAGAAGCCCATCTTCCGTACGGACTACGAGATGGAGATGGTCGACCAGGACTGGCTCAAGGGCGCGGTCAAGCCGAAGCGCTTCATCGACTTCATCCCCGAGCAGTGCATCCTCTGCGAGGGCTGCGTCGACATCTGTCCCTGGTATTGCATCTTCATGGTCGACCCGACCGCGGTCGAGGAGTCCGGCAACGTCGAGCTCGCCCGCCAGATGACCGGGGACGACATCCTCTTCATCATCGACGACAACGCCTGCACGCGGTGCAACCTCTGCGTCGAGCGCTGCCCGACCGGCGCGCTCGTCCAGAGCGAGGTGCAGGGCGGCAAGAAGAAGACGCGTGCCCGCGCGCTGGGTACGGTGTCCGAGACCCAACGAGCCTCGTAGGCACAGGAAAGGG
>DASZDG010000067.1:0-1575 GCA_035942255.1 Actinomycetota bacterium
ATCTACATGTGGGACCTGACGGACCCGTCGATGGGGCCGATCAACCTCACCAGCAACGAGGTCGACGACTGGGCGCCCGCGTTCGGTAACGACGGGACGGGCCACGGCGACCTCATCGCGTACGTCAGCCTCGAGGGCTCCACCAGTGAGAGCGAGAGCGACATCTGGACGATGACGCCCGGGGGGACCAGCAAGACCAACCTCACGAACAACTCGGTCCCGGACTTCGGACCGAACTGGCACCCGAGCTTCGACATGCTCGCCTACTCGAGCCAGGACGCAGCCGGCCGCGACCAGATCTTCACGATGAGCTGGGACGGCACCGGCAAGGACCAGCTCACCTCCGACGACAACTACAACTACGAGCCGGCGTGGTCGCCGGACGGGACGAAGATCGCGTTCACGAAGCAGGGCACCGCCGTGGGATCGGTGGGCCGCATCTACATCCGGCCGGGCTCTCCGGGGGGCACCGAGACGGCGCTGACGGCCGTCAGCCAGACCGGATACGACCGCGCCGAGTGGCAGGCGGCGCCGGGCGGGTGTGAGCCGAACTGCGGCGGCGAGCCGATCAAGCCCACGATCGTGTTCTCGCTGAGGAGGCACGTGGTGGTGAGCGGCTACGTCATCGGGGGCGAGGGCGCGGCCCCCTACGGCGGCGTCTGCGGCGTCGGGACGCCGATCAAGGTCCAGCGCATGATCAACGGAAAGTTCAAGACGATCGCGTCGACGACGACGGACGAGGACGGCAACTTCAGCAAGAAGGTCCCCGACCGGACCGGCAAGTACCGAGTCGTCTCGACGGCGTACACCGACGCGGCGAACGAGACCGACTGCCTCGCCTCGCAGGCCGCGGCGAAGACCCACCGCCACCGGTAGCCGCTGAGCCGTCGCCGTAGGCGACGACCTTAGGCGACGAAGAATCCGCACATGGCGGGGGCGCTTGCGCCCCCGCTAGAACGGACGAGGGCGGGGTCTTACGAGACCCGCCCTCAGTCTTTCCAGGGGCGGAGCTCGCTCGTGTCGACGACTACGAAGTCCGAGCCCTTCACGTCGCCTAGCGCCTGAAGGGCGTCGTTGTCCCAGTGCCGGTTCGGCGCGCCGCTGATGAACCAGTCGGAGCCGTTGTCCGCCACGATCATCCCGTAGCGCTTCAGCGCGACCAGGACGACCCTCGCCTGCCGCGGGTAGCCCTCGAGCGAGAACCCCTTGCGGAGCCGCAGGCGCAGCCCCATCGGCGGAAGGTCCCGGTCGTCGGAGTCGCTCGCGTAGTGGCGCGCGGGATAGACGTACTTGCGCCGGCTGCGGCTGACGGTGAAGCGGAGCGCGTGGTCGATCACGCCCTTGCGCACCTCGTCCCAGCGCGCGAGTCCCGGAAGGATCGGGAGCCCCGCGGCGTCGGCCGACGTCCAGCCCTTCGGCCGGAGCTCGTTCGAGCCGAGGTCCCAGATCGCGCCGGACCCCGCACGCCATCGTCCATCGCGCCGGCGCAGGGCGAAGAGCTCGTAGAGGCGGCACTCGTCCTCGTGGACGATGATCGCGTGGCGGTCCCCGGTGGAGTCGCGGCCCCCTTCGATC
>DASZDG010000068.1:0-4413 GCA_035942255.1 Actinomycetota bacterium
CGTCAGACGAGATCCGGCGCCTCGTCGCGATCGTCGGCGGCGAGGACACGCCCGGTGCGCACGAGGGGCAGTTCGAGCTCGAGGGCGGTCAAGCCGGGTCGAGCCGACGGGTCTTCGCGTCCTCGATGTCCTTGGCCGGGAACTCCGTCGAGTCGCTGCACATCTCCACCAGACGGGCGCGAGCGACCGGCCGGCGTCCCTCGACGTAGCTGAACGTGGACCCCGGTCCGAGGCCGCCGGGCAGACCCTCGGGCGCGACGACCCACGCCCTCGCAGCTGCGGAGCCGCCGGGCGGTACTTGCTCCACCGACTCGAAGACGAGGACCGTGTCATGGACGACGGGGATCCCGTCATCGGTCTTCTCGCCGAACGAGATGGCGCCGCGATACCCGTCGCAAACCGGACCTTGTCGCCCGCCTTCCTCCGGCGGGATGACCTCGACATGCAGGCGCAGGACCGTCATCCGGCTCATGGGCGCGAGCCTACGCGTCCGTCTGCCCGGGACGCGGCTTTGAGTGGGCGATACTGGGCTCGAACCAGTGACCTCCTGCTTGTCGAGCAGGCGCTCTCCCAGCTGAGCTAATCGCCCGGGAGGCGGCCTAGATTAGCGCACGCGCGGAGGGTGGTTCGACCAGCTCCGGGCTAGGATGTGCCCCGCCTTCCGGCGCCGTGGCGGAGTGGCTACGCAACGGCCTGCAAAGCCGTGTACACCGGTTCGATTCCGGTCGGCGCCTCTCCGCGACCGGCCCGCATTCCGCGCGGTGCCGCAATATGGTGCGCCGATCCAACCTAAGGACGCACCGATGCTCAAGAGCAAGGCAGCTCTCCTCCTCGCCATCCCCGCGCTCGCGTTCTCCGCGTGCGGCGGCGACAGCGACGAGGACAAGATCAAGCAGATCATCGACGACGGCACGAAGGACGCCGCCTCGATCTGCGACAACTCGACCGACCGCTTCATCAGCGACCTCGGCGTCTCGCGCGAGGAGTGCAGGAAGGCGGCGGCCGAGGAGGAGAAGACCGACAAGGACGACGGCGTCGAGGACCTGAAGATCGAGGTCGACGGCGACAAGGCCACCGCGCGGTTCAAGGACGAGGACGGCGACAACACCGTCGAGTTCGTCAAGGAAGGCGACGACTGGAAGGTCGACAGCGTCTCCAACTGACGCCGCCTGAGGCGAGGCTCCGTCGCGATCACTGCGACGGAGCCGGACCGGCGTTCGTGGGGCGTTTAGGTCCGCGACTACCCTGCGCTTCGCCATGCTCGCCGCCCGCCGCAGCACCGTCCGGCTCGCCGTGCTCGTCGTGGGCGGCGCGATTGCGGTGTGGCTGCTCGTCTCCGCGATCGCCGGCTGGTCGCTGAACCCGTTCGCGACCGAGACGAAGGACCGCTCGCAGCCCGTCCTCGTGAAGTCGCTCGAGTCGCTGAGCGAGTACCGCGCCGCGACGGCGAACATGCAGGAGATCGTCGACATCGAGAAGGACGTCGGGCTGCTGCCGAGCTTCATCGCGGGCGAGAAGTCGCTGCTCGTCGCCGCGGGGACGGTCGAGGCGGGCGTGGACTTCCGCGCCCTGCGCTCGCGTGGATCCGTGAAGGTCAGCGACGACCGGCGCGGGGTCGAGATCGTGCTGCCGCCGGCGACGCTGTCCGAGGCGCGGGTGGACCTCGCGAAGTCGCGCATCGTCGACACCGACCGCGGGATCGTCAACCGCGTCGGGGACGCGTTCAGCGACGACACGAACGAGGAGCGCCAGCTGCTGCTCCTCGCACAGCGGAAGATCGAGGAGGCCGCGCGGCAGGACCGCGCCCTCCTCGCGCTCGCCGAGCGCAACACGCGCTCGATGCTCACGGGGCTGCTCCGCGGGCTCGGGTTCGAGCGGATCACGATCCGCTTCGCCGCGCCCGCCACCTAGCTGCGCGGCGTTTGCCGACCGATCCGTCGTGGAAGATGGGTTCCGTGGGGTTCGAGGACGCCAGGCATCAGTCTGCCTTCGGCCGGACCGTGCCGGCGGTGCCGGAGAACGTCGCGCCGCTGCGTCACGCGATCGTCGACCTGGCGGCCGTGGCGGGCGCCGACGACACCGTGCGTACCGACGTCGCGCTCGCCGTGGGAGAGGCGTGCGCCAACGTCGTCGTCCACGCGTACCCGCCCGGCGACGTCGGCCCGCTCATCGTCCAGGCGTCGGTCGTCGACGAGCGCGAGTTCGTCGTCACCGTGGTCGATCAGGGCCAGGGCATGACGCCGCGACCGGACAGCCCGGGCCTCGGCCTCGGCCTCCCGCTCATCGCGAACCTCTCCGACCGCCTCGAGATCCAGGAGGGCCCCGACGGGGTCGGAACGCAGCTCGAGATGGTCTTCGCGCTGAAGCGAACGGCGCCCTGCCCGAAGCACTGAGGGCGCCGGTCGGCGGCTATACTCCGCGCCTCATATGCGGCTGTAGCTCAGTTGGCTAGAGCGTCTGCTTGCCATGCAGAAGGTCGTGGGTTCGAATCCCATCAGCCGCTTCGAAAGCCCCGCTCCGGCGGGGTTTTCTGTTGGCTAGGCGACCCCCGCGAAGTGGTTGACGAGGTACTCCTTGCCGATCTGCACGACGCTGTAGCGGATCTTGCCGTTCTGCGGGATCACCGACTCGGTCTCCGAGTCGTAGGACTCGACCTCGTAGCGGCCATCGGTGACGAAGTCCATGTGACGGACGACGCTGCCCTCGGCCAGGGCGCCCTCCGCGGCCGTCGCGAACGCCTTGGCGTAGTCGCCCTGCTTCTTGGCCACCTCGCCCTGGAAGCCGACCATCGACTTCGCCGGGATCACCGAGTTCTTCGTGATGCCCCGCTGGCCGGCCATCCTCTGCTTCCCCTGCTTCTGCGCCGACGCGAAGTGGCTCTCGGGCAGGACGTGCTTCTCGACGAAGGACTGCGTGCAGAGCTTGTAGACGCCGTCGCGCACGTTGTCGCCCGAGTAGTCGACGACGCCGCTCTTGATCCGGCCCGCCTCGACGTCGCCGACCGTCCTCATGATCTCCCCGATCTCGCCCGGATCCGGTTTCGCGCCCTTCGGCCCGTCGTACCTCCAGACCCCGCCGAACCCGGTGAACTTGCCCTGCCACTCGCTGTGCAGCGGGGCGAGCAGCTTGGCGACCCACTTGGTGTCGTGGCCCTCGCCCACCAGGTAGCTGTGGAGCGCGGCCTTCTGGATGATCAGCTCGAGCGGGGTCCCTCCCCCGACGGCGTTGGCCTTCGCGTGCTGGAGGAACGCGGTGCGCTGGAGCATCGCCGCCGTCGCGCGGTTGCCCACCACGCGCTGGAGACGGAGCGCGTGCGCCGGGAGCGGCGACGGTCTCACCGGGGCGGTCGCCGTGGGCGCGGGCTCGGGAGCCCTCACCCCGCCGTGACCGCGGCTGCGCATTCGACGATCCTACACCCGGACGCCCCGGTCGTTGAGCCAGTCGGCGACGGGCTGCGGCGGGTCTCCCGAGAACTCGGCTCGGGCGGCGAGGACGAGGAGCTCCTCGTCGGCCGGGTCGTCGTCGACCATGTCGCGCCGGTGGGCGAGGTAGAGGACGATCGCCTGGGCCATCGTCACAGCCGGCTCGTCGTCGGCGCCGAAGCCGAGGCGCTCCTCGAGGTTCTCGAAGCCGGTGACCGGCGCGTCCTCGTCCTCGAAGCGCTGCTCGAACTCGGCGACGGCGGGATCGTCGTTGTCGGGGTCCACTGCCTCGACCGCTCGGCGGACGAGGTCGGAGATCGTGATCGGATCGGGGTTCCGGGCCATGCGTGCCCCCTACCCGATCGAACGCCCCAGAACCCGGGCGGTCGTCGCGAAGTGGAGCTTCGCCACACTTCCGAGCAGCTCCTCGCCTCCGCGTGCGACGAGCTCGCGTGCGGCGGCGACGACCTGCGGCGAGCCGCCGCCCTTCGGGAGGGATCCCAGCCGGCGCAGGAACTCGTCGCGCGCGAGAACCGATGCGGCCGCGACGGCGACGTCCGCCTCCGCGCGCGGGAACTGCACGACGCGCAACGCCCGCTCGCGCGTGCCCGCCATCAGCCGACCCTCCACGACCCGCGCGTCGGCGAACTGGTCGACGATCGCGTAGGCGGGCGAGGCGCCGGCCGCGAGCAGGTCCTCGATCGAGCGCGCGTGCGCCCACGCGAGCAGGTCGTTCAGCCGGCGGCCCTCGCTGCGGAGCTGCGCGTAGAGCTCGTTGTAGCGCGGCGGGGCGACCACCGTCAGCGCGGCGGTCACGAGCTCGCGCACCTGCGGGGCGAGCTTCGCGACGCGCCCGTCCGACAGGCGCTTGGAGTCCGCGACGCCGATCTCGATCAGGAGGTCCGCGTCGACGGGATCGACGCACACCGCCGCGGACACGAGCGGGCCGAAGTAGTCGCCCTTGCCGCTCTCGTCGACGCCGGCCCAGGGC
>DASZDG010000069.1:0-62261 GCA_035942255.1 Actinomycetota bacterium
GTCCTGGTCTCGCCGGGCTCGCCGATCCAGTGATAGGCGACGCGGCCCCCGTTCGACTCGAGGTGACGGTCGAGGCAGTTGTGCGCCGCGTTGAGCTTCCCGCCGGTGAACCAGGAGTGGCGCGGGAACCCGCCCTCCATCACCTTGTCCCACCGCTCGAACCAGTCGAGCCGCTCGGCCTGCGACGCCCACCATGCCTTGGGGTCCCGCTCCGCCTCGGCGTAGACCGCTGCGTCGGCGAAGACCGCCTCAGCCGTGAAGTCCTCCGGGGGCCGGAACGTCCTGCGCTCCTCGAGGAGCGCCTCGATCGTCTTGCCTGAGTCCATCGGGCCATTATCCTGCCGGGCGTGAAGATCCTCATCCTCGGTGGCGACGGGTACCTCGGCTGGCCGACCGCGATGCACCTCTCCGCGGCGGGCCACGAGGTCTCGGTCGTCG
This sequence comes from Actinomycetota bacterium, assembly GCA_035942255.1. Taxonomy (GTDB): domain Bacteria; phylum Actinomycetota; class CADDZG01; order CADDZG01; family WHSQ01; genus JALZEG01. The sequence continues at coordinate 439 of DASZDG010000069.1, forward strand.
ACAACTTCCTGCGCCGGGCCATGGCGACCGAGCTCGGCAGCGACTCGCTCACCCCGGTCCAGTCGCTCGGGGAGCGTCTCCGCGCCTGGAAGGAGGTCTCGGGGGCCGAGATCGCTTCGTTCCACGGCGACCTCACCGACCCGCAGTTCGTCGACGAGGTCTTCGCGCGCACGACCCCCGACGCAGTCGTCCACTACGGCGAGCAGCCGAGCGCGCCGTACTCGATGATCGACCGGCGCCACGCGGTCGCGACCCAGCGCAACAACGTCGAGGGGACGCTGAACGTCCTGTACGCGATCCGCGACATCACGCCGGACGCGCACCTCGTGAAGCTCGGGACGATGGGTGAGTACGGCACTCCCGGCATCGACATCGAAGAGGGCTTCATCGAGATCAACCACAAGGGGCGGAGCGACACGCTGCCGTTCCCGAAGCTGCCCGGCTCGATGTACCACCTGACGAAGGTGCACGACTCGCACAACATCCACTTCGCGTGCCGCATCTGGGGCGTGCGCGCGACGGACCTCAACCAGGGCGTCGTCTACGGGATCCACACCGCCGAGACGAAGCTCGACGAGCGGCTCTGCACGCGGTTCGACTACGACGAGGTGCTGGGCACCGCGCTCAACCGCTTCTGCGTCCAGGCCGTCATCGGCCACCCGCTGACGGTGTACGGCAAGGGCGGTCAGACCCGCGGCTTCCTCAACATCGTCGACACGATCCAGTGCGTGAGGCTCGCGGTCGAGAACCCCGCCGCGGCGGGCGAGTACCGGGTCTTCAACCAGTTCACGGAGCAGTTCTCCGTCAACGACCTCGCGACGATCGTGCAGCGTGTCGCCGCCTCCAAGGGGATCAACGCGGTCGTCGAGCACCTCGTCGACCCCCGCATTGAGGCCGAGGAGCACTACTACAACGCGGCCCACACCAAGCTGGTCGAGCTCGGCTTGAAGGCGCACCTGCTGACGGACGAGGTCGTGGGCGACCTCCTCGAGACGATCCAGCGGTACAAGGACCGCATCCTCCTGCGGCCGATCGCCCCGAAGACCAAGTGGGACCCTCGGGTCTGACACTCGGAAAAGCCCGCAGGAGAGGCCCCGGGAGCGGCGAATCCCTTCGCCAGGACGAAGACCCCGGACCTGGAGAGACCATCATGCGCAAGGCAGTCGTTTCGATCATCGCTCTCGGCCTCGTCGCGAGCCTTACGGCGGCGCCCGCCCTGGCCGGCAAGAAGAAGAAGGCGACCAAGACGATCTCGAACACGATCGCCGCGACCGCTTTCCCGTTCCCGAACCTCTCGAGCCACACCGGTACGGCGATGCCGGGCTGCAGCGCCGGCGAGGAAGGCGTCCACAAGGTCACGACCCCGCTCGAGGCCCCCGGCTCCGGCACCCTTACGTTCGAGATGTCCGGGTTCACGGGTGACTGGGACCTCTACCTGTTCGACGACGCCGGCATCGCGATCGGCCGCGGCGACCAGGCGCAGGTGCCCGACGGCGCACCGCCCGAGGAGAAGATCGTCGCTCCGCTCGCCAAGGGCAAGACGTACCAGCTCGTGGTCTGCAACTGGGCCGGAGCGCCGCAGGCGACCGCCGACTACTCGTTCGTCTACACGATCTAGGGCAACACCCGATCTTTCCGGTGAGGGGGCTTCGGCCCCCTCACTCGCGTCCGGAGATGGAGGAACCTCGGGTTGGGGAAGGCCCTATCGCCCCTCGCGCTCGGGGCCGAACCGGCAGGCTCTTCATTAGGATGGTTCGGTTGGGAGGCCCACGCTGGTGAACGATCCAGAGAAATCCCCCGGGGACGGCACCAGGATCACGGTCTTGCTGGCCCAGCTCGATTCTCTGCGAGCCGAGGTGTACGAACGAACCCGCCATCAACATGCGCTCGTCGGGTTCCAGGTCACGTCGGTAGCGGCGGTTGTTGGCGTCGTCGCGACCGGACGGGTGTCGCCGTACTTCCTGACGGTCCTGGTGTTCACGTCCTCTGGGTTCAACCTTTTCTGGCTTGATCACCACAAGCAGATTGCTCGCCTCGGGTTCTACCTTGGAAGACACGTCGAGGAACCGCTTAACGCCGTCGTCGGAGACAGGATCGTTCGTTGGGATTCTCCGCCGGATGCGGTCCGTGAGTCCGGCTCGGTGAAGGCGCTCTTTCGCTCGGCTACCGGATTCATCTTTCTCGTGCCGTCAGGGGCGTCCGTGACGGCGCTGGCGGCTACGTTCGAGAACGGAGACACGCCGGGATGGATGGTTCTGGTGTGGGTGATCTGCGTCCTCGTGTTCGCCGCGACCGCGTGGGCGACCTATTTCTTCCTGTTCAGGTACACCGGCGCGCCAGTCGAAGACTGACCGGCGTGCCGGGGGAGCGAAGTTGTGCGTCAGGCGCTGACGCCCGGCGGCAGCTTCAGGAAGTCGTGGAGCGTCCCCACCGGGTCGAAGCCCAGCTTGCGGTACAGCTCCTTCGGCCAATCGTCCTCGTCCGCTACCAGGAACACGAGGTCGCACCCGGCCGCCCGCGCGGCCCCCGCGGCCGTCAGCACCGTCGAGCGCGCGTACCCGCGGCCCCGGTGCTCCTCGAGCGTCGACACGTCTTCGACCTGAGCCGTCGACCCGTCCGAGTACAGCTCGCACACCGAGGCGACCGTCCCGTCCACCTCTACCCCGAAGCGCCGGAAGTCCACCGCGGCCTCCTTCAGGCGGTCGCGCTCGAGCAGCTGCTGCACGACGTCGTCGTCGTAGGCCTCGGGCGCAGTGGTCATGAACGAGCGCTTGGCCTCCCAGTGCTCGGCCTCCTCGAGCTCGCGCACCGGTGCGCTCGGCGGACTGTCGGGCTCGCGTAGCTGCGACATGAACAGGAACCTCCGCACCTGCCATCCGAGCTCGCGGAACCCCGGTGCGAGCGACGCCCCCAGGGCCGCGTCCGCCACCGCCACGTGCCGGTGCTCGTGGCCCGCGGCGGAGTGGAGGCGTTCGGCCTCGCGGGCCAGCGTCTCGGCGGCCACGTCTCCCGCCCGCCGATCGACCTGCAGCAGGTTGAGGTCGTAGACGCGGTTGAAGGTGTCGTTGAAGAGGGCCCGGCCCCAGGGCAGGTCCACCGTCCTCTCGGCGGCCGCGTCCCGCATGTGGTCTTCGAACTCGACCGCCTGTCGGAGGAGCTCCTCGGTCCGGCTATCAGGCACCGGTCTCGAGCCGGGCGACGATCGCGTCCGCGATCTCGTCGGTCGTCGCGGGCGGCCCTTCCGGCTTCAGATCCGCGGGGCGGGGGCCTGCAGCGAGCACCGCCGCGACCGCGGCCTCCAGCCGCTTCGCCTCCGGGAACATGTCGAGGTGCCGGAGCATCAGCACGGCCGACAGGATCATCGCGATCGGGTTCGCGAGCCCCTTGCCGGCGATGTCGGGGGCCGAGCCGTGCGTGGGCTCGAAGACCGCGTACTCCTTGCCGAGGTTCATCCCCGGCGCGACGCCGAGGCCCCCGATGAGCCCCGCGCACAGGTCCGAGATGATGTCTCCGTAGAGGTTGGGCAGCACGATCACGTCGAGGTCGTCGGGGTGCCACACGAGCCACATCGCGAGCTCGTCGACCTGGATGGCCTCGAAGCCCACGTCGCGGTAGTCCTCGGCCCGGCGCAGCCCCGTCTCGAGCCACACGCCGTCGGAGAACTTCATGATGTTCGCCTTGTGCCCCAGCGTGACCTTGCGGCGCCGGTGCTTCTTCGCCAGCTCGAACGCGAACTCGACGATCGCCTTCGTGGCCGAGACCGAGATCGGCTTCACCGAGATCCCGGTGTCACGGGCCGTCCCGTACCCGTGCATGTACTTGAGGTAGCCGCGCAGCTTCTCGAGCTGGGGCGAGCCGCATTCGAACTCGATGCCCTCGTAGAGGTCCTCGGTGTTCTCGCGGACGACCACGAGGTCGATGTCGGAGAAGCGCGACGGGACGCCCGGATAGAGGCGGCACGGACGGACGCTCGCGAAGAGGTCCAGCTCCTGGCGTAGCGCGACGTTGATCGACCGGAAGCCCGTTCCCACCGGGGTAGTAACGGGCCCCTTTAGCGCAACCCTGTTGGTCCGAATGGAGTCGAGGACGTGAGGAGGGAGCGGGCTGCCGAACCTGTCGATCGCGGGGACGCCCGCGTCGTGGACCTCCCAGTCGATGCCGGCGCCGAGCGCGTCCACGACCCGGCGCGTCGCGCCGGCTACCTCGGGGCCTATCCCGTCTCCGGGGATCAGCGTGATGGTCGGCATCGGCACAGGATATTCGCCCCCCGGAGCGCGCAACTTTTCCACCCGCTCCGCCGTCTTAGACGGACAGCGCTACTGACTATTCGTTCGGTGGTGCGTATGGTTGACGCAGGCGTGCGGCCCACCACCGGGGCGGGGCCTCTATTCAGGAGGAAACGGTTGAGCTCATCCGCTGTCAGTGGTTGGTCCAAGCGCGCCGTGGGCGTGTCAACGATTGTCGTAGTGCTGGCGGCGGCGCTCCTCCAGACGGCCCCCGCGTCCGCCGTCCCGGTGCAGGGGTGCCCCGAGCAGGAGATCATGCCGGTCGCCGACGTCCGCAAGGGCATGACCGGCACCGGGCTGAGCGTCTACGAGGGCCGCGATCCCGAGCCGTTCACCGCGGAGGTGCTCGGCGTGCTCGAGGACGGGGTCGCCCCCGGCCGCGACATGATCGTCGTCGAGCTCGGCGGTGACATCCTCGACAAGGCCGGCGGCATCTGGTTCGGCATGTCGGGATCCCCGGTGTACGTCGACGGCAAGCTCCTCGGTGCCGTCGCGTGGGGGCTTACGTTCTCCGAGTCGAAGGTCGGTGGGCTCACGGCGGCCGAGGACATGGTCAAGGTCCTCGGGTACCCCGAGAGCGAGCCGGAGGCGGGGTCGCAGAGCTCGGCGTCGTCTCCCGGGTACTCCCGCCAGACCGTCCGCGTCTCCCCGCGCATGGAGCGAAGCATCGCCCGTCGGTCCTCGGCGACGCAGCGCCAGGTCGAGGGCGGTTTCCGCCAGCTCCTGACGCCGTTCAGCATGTCGGGGCTCTCCGACCCGCGCATCGAGCGGGTCCGCGAGGTCGTGCGGGACGAGGGTCTCCCGCTGTTCCCCCACCGCGGCGCCGCCGCGGCCGCTCAGGGCTCCACCACTCAGATCGACCCGAACACGCCGCCGCTCGAGCCCGGTGACTCCTTCGCCGCGGCGCTCTCCTACGGCGACGTCACGTCGGCCGGCATCGGCACGACGACGATGGTCTGCAACGGCAAGGCGCTCGCGTTCGGGCATCCGTTCTCCTTCGAGGGCGAGACTTTCCTGGGCGCCAACCACGCGGACGCGGTCACGATCGTGAACGAGCCGGTGTTCAGCCCGTACAAGCTCGCGAACGTCAAGGAGCTCGTCGGCGTCGTGGACCAGGACCGCCTGGCCGCGATCCGGTCGGACCTGGGCGAGGGCCCGGTGTTGATCCCCGTCACCTCGACGCTGACCGCGCTCAACACGGGCCAGATCCGCGAGGGCGAGACGAGGGTCGTCGAGTCCGAGATCCTGCCGTTCATCACGCTGAACCACCTGATCGGCAACATCGACTCGGTCTTCGACCAGATCTCGGGCGGGACCGCGTCGCTGTCGTGGACGATCAACGGTGTCGGCGACGCGTCCGGCCCGTTCACGCTGACCCGCGACAACGTCTACGCGAGCGAGTTCGACATCGCCTTCGACTCGGGCTTCGAGGTGCTCGGCAACCTCGCGACGCTCTTCGGCAACGAATTCGAGGAGGTCGCGTTCACGGGCGTCGACGTCGACCTCACGCTCACCGACGAGATCGAGATGTACCGGATCCACGACGTGCTCGTGTCGCTGAACGGGGGCGACTTCCTCGAGCGGCGCAGGCTGCGGGCGCGACCCGGTGACCGGATCGGCATGCGCGTGGTCCTGCTCAACTACGAGGAGGACGAGGAGCGCCTCGTCGACCTCGAGGTGCGGATCCCGTCGAAGACGCGCGGCGAGGCCGTGATCGAGATCAGCGGTGGCTCCGCCGGTGGTCCGGGCGAGGAGTGCTTCTTCTTCGGCGAGAACTGCGAGAGCAACGAAGAGGTGGACTCGCTGGAGGCGCTCATCACCGCGCTGGAGAACTCGCCGCACAACAACGAGCTGCTCGCGCGACTGCGTAGCGGCCGCAAGTCGAAGGTCACGGCGCAGGACTCGTTCGTCCTCGAGCAGGTCGTCTCCGGCTTCAAGCGGGTCCGCATCCGGCTCGCGCGCAGCGGCCGTGGCGGCGGCGACGCCGTCCCCGAGCCGAAGCCCGGCCAGATCGACTAGCGCCACAGACCGTTGCCGGATCGTCTTCTTCCTCCGGGGGGGCCGCACAGGCCCCCCCGGTCACGTCTCGGGGGTCTTCTCGCCGCCACCGCGCTCGCAGCGGGCTTGACCGCAACGGCCCCCGTGGCGGCCGCAGAGGTCGCCGTCACGTGGAGCACGCCGGGGGGCCGGTCCGTTCCGCAGGGCCTGCCGCTGCGCTACGAGGCCGTCGTCGCGAACCCGACCGACCGCGCGTTGACGCTGTCGCTGTCGTTCGAGCTCCACCCCGCGGGCGCGCCCGACGCCGGTGTCGCGTTCGACCGGTGGACGGGCTCGATCGCCGGGGGGTCGTCGATCCGAGTGCGTGGACGGGTGACGCCGTCGCAGTGGTTCGCGGCGAGGGGGCGGTTCGAGATCTCCGTCCGGTCCTCGCTGGAGGTCCCCCCGCTCCGCTTCCGCGTCACCGACCCTCCCGTCGTCGTCCCGCGGTTCGAGGACGTCACGGCCGAGACGGGGCTGGCGACCGAGCACGCCGCGGTCAGCGACTGCGACGGCCACTCTGCGGGGGCCGCGTGGGGCGACGTCGACGGCGACTCCGACCTCGACCTCTTCCTGCCGCACCAGGCCAGGCCCTCGCAGCTGTGGCTGAACGACGGCGGGACCTTCATGGAGGAGGCCGCGGCGCGCGGGGTCGACGGGGTGGATCACGCAGCGACCGCGGCCGTGTTCGCCGACTACGACAACGACTCCGACCAGGACCTCTACGTCGTGGCCGACGGCCCGAACCGCCTCTACGAGAACGACGGCAACGGCCGCTTCACCGACGTCGGTGAGAGCGCGGGGGTCGCCGAGCCCGGGCCCGGCTCGAGCGCGTCGTGGGGCGACTACGACGGCGACGGGAACCTCGACCTGTTCGTCGTGAACTGGGCGCGTTGCGGGAGCAGCTCCGACTACACGTACTACGACGACGCGCTGTTCCACAACGACGGCGACGGCACCTTTACGGACCGGACCGACCTACTGGAGTCGACGGGCTCCACGACCGGCGCCGGGTTTCAGGGCGCGTGGTTCGACTACGACCGCGACGGGGACGTCGACCTGTACCTCGCGAACGACTTCGGGGGGCCGCGTCCGGAGGCGAACTACCTCTGGCGCAACGACGGCCCGGGAGCGGACGGCTGGCGCTTCACGAACGTCTCGGTCGCGTCGGGCACGGCGCTGCACATGAACACGATGGGGATCGCGGTAGGTGACTACGACCGCGACCTGGACCTCGACATGGCGCTGTCGAACATCGAGGCGACCGCGCTCCTGCGCAACGGCGGTGACGGGACGTTCCGGGACTTCGCCGCGCGCGCGGGCGTCGCGCGTCCGAACCAGAGGGTGCGCGAGAAGTCGATCACGTGGGGGCTCGCGTTCGCGGACCTCAACCTCGACGGGTGGGAGGACCTCTACGTCGTCGGCGGATCGCTCGCGCAGGAGGCGCGTCCCGAGCCGCAGGCGAACGCCGTCTTTGCGAACGCCGGCGGCGGCCGGTTCGCGGACCTCAGCGCGCCGAGCGGCGCCGCGGACGACGGCGTCGGGCGCGGGCTGTCGCTCGCGGACTACGACCGCGACGGCCGGATGGACCTCTACGTCGTCAACCAGGGCGGCCGCCCGCTGCTCTTCCGCAACGTCACGCCGCGCGCCGGGCGTCATTGGCTCGAGGTCGACACCGTCGGGTCGGCGAGCAACCGCGACGGCTGCGGCGCCACGCTCGTCGCGACCGTCGGATCGGCGAAGCTGCTGCGGCAGGTGTTCTGCGGCTCGGTCGGCCTCGGCGGTGGCAGCGATCCCGTCGTCCACTTCGGCCTCGGCCGCGCCGAGCGCGTGGACGTGCTGCGGATCGTGTGGCCGTCGGGCCGCGTCCAGACGATGAGAGACGTGCGCGCCGACCGGCTGCTGGTCGTCGAGGAGCCCCGGCGGTGAGGCGCATTCTCGTTCTCGTCCTCCTCGCGACGGTCGTGGGGGCCGCCCTTCCCGCGCCCGGAGGTGCCCTTGCCTCAAGCGATCCCGCCCCATGGTTCCTCGACAGCGTCTCGCAGCTCCGCCTGGAGCCTCCGCCGCGTTCTACGCGCCGCGAGCTGGCGGAGCTTCGGCGCCTGCAGCGGGAGAGGACGCGCGCGCAGGGGCGGGCGGTGCGGCGCTGGGGACGGGGGCCGGCGACGATCCCGTGGACCCGCGTCGCGCTCGAGAGCATCAGGTCGAACCGCGCCGGTGCGTTCCCGACCAGATCGGCCCGCGCGCTCGCCGTGCTGCACCTGGGGCTCCACGACGCGCTGCGCGCCGCCCTCGACTCCCGCCGCGCCTACGACCGCCCGCGGCCCGCGGAGCTCGACGCGCGGATCGATCCGTTGCTTCGGGCGCGCGGCTCGTCGTATCCCGACGAGCGTGCGGTGGTCGCGGGGGCCGCGGAGGCGCTCCTCGAATACCTCTTCCCGGACGCGCCGGAGGGGAAGTTCGCCGCGCTCGCCGCCGAAGCGGCGGATTCGCGCCTCTGGGCCGGAGTCAGCTTCCCGAGCGACGTGCGACGCGGGCTCGCGCTCGGCCGCGCGGTCGCGGCCGTCGCGATCGAGCGCGCCGAGGCGGACGGTCACAAGACGCCGTGGGACTTCGAGGACGACCGGCTCTGCTCGACGCAGAGCTGCGCGGGGCCGGAGCAGACGTACTGGGAGCCGACGGTCCCGGGCAAGCAATACCCGCCGACCGACCCGATGGCGTCGAAGTGGGAGACGTACCTGATGGACTCGCCGGGGCAGTTCCTGCCCCCGCCCCCGCCGGAGTACGGGTCGGAGGGCTTCATGACCGAGCTTGCCGAGGTGAAGCGGCTGTCGGAGGAAGCGACCGAGGACGAGCGGGAGCTCGCGTTCTTCTGGGACGACGGGCCGGGGACGTTCTCACCGGCCGGGCACTGGAACGACATCGCGATCGACCTCGTCCGCAACCGGGGGCTCTCGACGATGGGGGCCGCGCGCGCGTTCGCACTGATGAACGCGGCCATACGGGACGCCTTTATTGCGACGTGGCATGCGAAGTACCACTACTGGAGCATCCGCCCCGTCACCGTGATCCGCGAGCGCGAGACGATCGCCGGTGCGCCGAACCCCGTCTACGACCCCGGATGGCTGCCGAACCTCGTCACGCCGCCGTTCCCCGCCTACCCCTCCGGGCACTCGGCCGAGTCCGCCGCGGCCGCGCGCGTCCTGCAGTACCTGATGCCGGACTCCGGAGAGCCCGACCCCGGCATCGCGGCCGAGCCCGGCCCCGCCGGGAGCATCGACGAGCTCGCGGAGCAGGTCGCGTACTCACGCCTGCTCGGGGGGATCCACTTCCGCTCCGACAACGAAGCAGCGCTCGTGCTGGGCCGCCGGATCGCGGCCCTCGCCATCGACCGCGCGGCGGGCGGGGGGCCTTAGACCTCGCTCTGGTATGAATCGCTTCGCCCGGGTGGCACGGGCACGGCCGGAGCGAAAAGGGGTGGACTACGTGGCTACGTCTTCCGCGACGCGCGGGCGCGGTCTGGACGGCTTCTTCAAGATCACCGAACGCGGCTCGAGCGTTCGCACCGAGGTCATCGCCGGGCTCACGACGTTCATGACGATGGCGTACATCCTGATCCTGAACCCGATCATCCTGTCGGGGGCCGACCGCGAAGGGACCTCGCTCGCGCCCACCGCGGTTCTCGTCGTCACCGCGCTGGCGGCGGGGTTGAGCAGCATCGCGATGGGCGTCTTCGCCAACTATCCGTTTGCGATCGCGGCCGGGCTCGGGCTCAACGCCGTGGTTGCGTTCCAGCTCGTCGGCGGCAACCAGCTGACGTGGCCGGAGGCGATGGGCGTCGTCGTGATCGAGGGCCTGATCATCCTCGTGCTGGTGCTGACGAAGTTCCGGCAGGCGATGATGGAGGCGGTCCCGATGCCGCTGAAGCAGGCGATCGCCGTCGGGATCGGGCTCTTCATCACGATCATCGGTCTCATCGACGCCGGGTTCGTCACGTCGACGACGCTGCCGAACCCCCCGCTCCAGCTCGGCTCCGGAGGTGAGCTCCAGGGCTGGCCCGTGACCGTCTTCGTGATCGGCCTGTTTCTAGTGATGTACCTCTACATCCGGCGCGTGAGAGGCGCCCTGCTGCTCGCGATCCTCGCGACGACGGTGCTCGCGGTGATCGTCAACGAGGCGTTCCTCGACGGCGCGGGGTTCCAGCTGGGGAGGGCGAACCTGGAGAACCCGATCGACCTGCCGTCGGGGGACGACTTCTCGCTGATAGGTAACTTCTCGTTCGGCTTCTTCGCGGAGATGGGCGCGATCGCCGCGGTGCTCGCGATCTTCACGATCATGCTCTCGGACTTCTTCGACACGATGGGCACCGCGGTCGGCCTCGGTCGCGAGGCCGAGCTCCTGGACGAGGAGGGCCGCCTTCCCGACGTCGACAAGGTGCTGCTGGTCGACTCCGCGGCGGCCGCGCTCGGCGGGTCGGTGTCGGCGTCGTCGAACACCACGTACATCGAGAGCGCTTCCGGGATCGCGGAAGGGGGCCGCACCGGGTTGACGGCAGTGGTCGTCGGGGGATTGTTCCTGGCGTCGATCCTGTTCTCGCCGCTCGCGAACGTGGTCCCGCTGGAGGCCGCGGCCCCCGTCCTCGTCGTCGTCGGCTTCCTGATGATGTCCGGGGTGAAGGAGATCCCGTGGGACGACGTCGACCTCGCGCTGCCGGCGTTCCTGACGATCGTCGTGATGCCGTTCACGTACTCGATCACGAACGGGATCGGCGCGGGCTTCGTCTCGTACGTCTTCATCCAGCTGGCGCGCGGGAGGGCGCGGCAAGTGGCGCCGATGATGTACGTGGCCGCGGGAGCGTTCGTCGTCTACTTCGGCATCTTCTACGTGCGGGAGTACCTGACGTAGTTGTCCTAGCGGGATCGCAAGCGATCCCGCCCTATGGGACCGCCGCGTAGCGCTCGACGTCGTCACCTAGCATTGACGGGTGAACCCCGGCTCTGAACCGCGCATCCTCGTCATCGCCCTCGGGGGCAACGCGCTGCAGCGTCCCGAGGACGACGACTCCGTCGCGGGTGACTTCCGGCGCACCGCCGAGACCGTGGCGTATCTGCTGCCGTTGATGGCGTCCGGGGACTGGCGCGTCGTCCTCACGCACGGCAACGGCCCCCAGGTCGGCAACCATCTCCTGCGCAGCGAGCTCGGCCACGACAACGGCGGGACTCCGCTGCTCCCGCTCGACGTGTGCGTAGCCGACACGCAGGGAGGCATGGGCTACATGATCCAGCAGTGCCTCGCGAACGCGTATGCGTCCGCGGGCCTCCCCGGCGTCGCGGTCTCGATCGTCACCCAGGTCCTCGTGGACGCCGGCGACCCCGCGTTCGCGCGGCCCTCGAAGCCCGTCGGCGAGCACGTGCCGGCCGAGCGCGTGGCCGAGCTCGAGGCGCGCGGCTGGTCGCTGGTCGAGGACCGCCGGCGCGGCGCGTGGCGGCGGGTGGTCGCGTCACCGGAGCCGGTCGAGATCGTCGAGGCAGAGGGCGTGCGGGCCCTCGTCGCGACCGGAGTAACCGTGGTCGCCGGAGGCGGGGGCGGGATCCCCGTCGTGCAGACCGCCGACGGCGCGCTCGAGGGCGTCGCAGCCGTCGTCGACAAGGACCTCGCCGCGGCGTTGCTCGCGGCCGACCTGCAAGCGGCGGGCCTCGTCATCCTCACGGACGTCCCGCACGTCTCGCTCGGCTACGGCACCGACGACGAGCACCCGGTCGATCGCATGAGCGTGGCCGACGCGCGCCGCTACCTGGACGCGGGTCAGTTCCCCCCCGGCAGCATGGGGCCGAAGGTCGAGGCGATCTGCCGCTTCGTCGAGAGCTCCGGTGGCACCGGCGTGATCACGTCGATCGAGAAGTGCGAGGCCGGGGTCTACGGCCGGGCCGGGACACTGATCGTCCCTTAGCGACGAGTGACGGCGGTCACAGACGGGGCGGCGCCGCGGCGCGAGCGTCGATCGCATGAGACGTCTCCTGCCCGCGTTCGCCGCTGCCTTCTGCCTCGCGACCGCGCCGGTTGCCGCTGCGCAACCCGGCGCCGTGTGGCTCACTCCGCCTGTCGACGGCGGCATCGCGGCGCGGTACGACCCGCCCGAGCGCAAGTGGGGGAGCGGCCATCGCGGCGTCGACTTCGCCGTGCCCGCGGCGACCGCTGTGAGGGCCGCGGCCCCCGGCTACGTCGTGTTCGCAGGCCCCGTCGCGGGGACGCTCGCCGTCACGATCGACCACGGGAGCGCGTTCCGGACGACGTACTCGGCGCTCGCGTCGGTAGACGTTGGCGAGGGGGACTACGTCGACCGCGGCCACTGGATCGGCACGTCCGGCCACGCGCATGCCGGGGGCATAGCCGGCGTCCACCTCGGCGTGAAGGTCGGCGAGCGCTACGCGGACCCCGCGCTGTTCCTCGGCCCCGTAGACGCGTCCGCGGCGATCTACCTCGCGCCCGTGGTGGAGAGGACGTACTCGCAGCAGACCACCGCGGAGCACCTGTCGTTCCTCCGCCCGCATCCGTCGTACGTCGGCGACCACGAGCGTGAGTGCACGCGCCCCGAGCCCGCGGCCGGGGCGGGCGCGCCGCCGAACGACAACGTCCTCGTCGCGATCAACGGGCTCGGTAGCAAGACCGCCGGGCCGGACGAGACCGACCTGTACCGCCACGCGGTCGACCTCCTCCGGTACCCCGCGGAGGACGTGTACCTGTTCTCGTACGAGGGGACCCAGGGGCCGCGGCTCCACGAGCCGTACCGCCCCGCTGCGACGTTCGGCGACTTCAGGGACGGCGCGGACAAGCTGCACGACCTGTTGCGGGCCATCGCACGCCGCCACCCCGGGCGCGACGTCGACCTGCTCGCTCACTCACAGGGCGGTCTCGTCGCTCGCATCTACCTCGAGCGCCTCGCCCGGACGTGGTCGCCGGGGCTCCCGCGCGTCCGGCACCTGGTGACGCTCGCGACCCCGCACACGGGGGCTCCGGCCGCGGACCTCGCCGCGCGGCTCGAGGAAGCTCCCGGCGGCGCGCTGGTCGCCGGGGCGCTCTCGCGGCTCGCCCACGCGACCGAGCTGTTCCCCGACCCGCGGGCGCGGTCGGTCGCGCAGATGTCGCCGGGCTCTCGCCTCAACGAGCTCCTCGCGGCCGAGGACGTCGCCTACGGGACGAGGGTGCTGGCGCTGTCGGTCCCGGACGACCTGGCGGTGCCGGCGCACCGGGCGCGACTCGCTAACGAGGCGAGCCTGCTGCTGCCTCCGGCGGGCGGCTTCGCGCACAGCCGGATCGTGGAGTCCCCGGGGGCCGCGGCGGTCGCCTACGACTTCCTCAGGGACGGCGCCCCCTCGTGCCCCGGAGGCTGGGACGGGTGGAGCGGACTGCTAGGGCGCCTGATAGAGGCCGTGGAAGACGCCCCGCTCTAGGGGCCCCGGAAATAGAAGAGCCCCCTCCGTCGGGGGGATGGGTGGGTAACGGAGGGGGCCCCAGTGATGTGTGCTTTGTGTCTGAGAGAGATTATCTACGTGGCATAGCCCCTGTTCAACCCCGCAGGAGGCAGAGAACCTGTTCTCCGATTGTGCCCGAGCCACAAACCGGCCCCCAGCGGCTCCCTCCCCCTAGGATGGGGTCGATGGCCACCAACAGGCTCCCGTTCGACGCGCCCGGGCTCGAAGAGGACTTCCAGCGCGTCGAGGTCCGCAGGAGCGCCCGGCGCAAGAAGACGATCTCTGCGGAGATCGTCGGCGAGGCGTTGATCGTGTCCGTGCCCGAGCGGCTCTCGCGCGCCGAGGAGCACGAGTGGGTGACGCTGATGGCCCGCCGGATGTCGGAGCGCCGGCGCAAGGACAGGCTGAACTCGGACGGAGCGCTACGGGCGAAGGCCGAGCAGCTCGCGGATCGCTACCTCGGTGGCGTGCGGCCGTCGGAGATCACGTGGGTGACGAACCAGCAGTCGCGCTGGGGCTCCTGCTGCCCCGACGACCGGACGATCAGGATCTCGCTCGCTCTCGCCGACTATCCCGCGTGGGTCCGCGACTACGTGATCGTCCACGAGCTAGCGCACTTGATCGTCGCCGACCACTCCGACCGGTTCTGGGACCTCGTGAACCGCTACCCGCTGACCGAGCGCGCCCGCGGCTTCCTGATCGCGAAGGGGATGGAAGAGGGCTAGCGGATGGGCCTTAACCCGCGGCCCGACTGCCAGAGCGCGACGTCGAAGCCCTTGCGCTCGAGGATCCCGACGCACACCGCCGCGCGCACGCCGTAGCCCGCGACGACCACGATGCGCTCGCCCGGGGGCAGCTCGTCCGTGCGCGGCCACAGGGCGTCGGCCGGGATGACGATCGCGCCCTCAGGGGCGACCGCTCCGGGGTCGCCGACGTGCAGCAGCGTCCCCTCCGGCGGCGCGTCGCCCGGCACGATCTCCGTCGACGCGAGGCGCTCGCCCGTCGCAGCCCACGCGTTCAACGCGTCGCCGACCGCGCCGACGACGTTGAACCCCTTGCCGCGCAGGGCCGCGGCTGCGAGCGAGACGTCGCCGTGCCCGAGGTCGAGCAGCGCGTACGGGATCTCGAGCGGCAGGCAGTCGCGCGCACGCGCCTGCATCCCCGGGCCGCGCTCGAACACGAGCCCGATCGATCCGGGGACGTGGGTCTCGAAGTAAGCGGCGGCGGGACGGAGGTCGATGAGCGCGCCGCCCATCGCGACGACCTCGCGGGCTTCGTCGAACGCCAGCCGTCGCACCGTGGTCGTGACCGTCATGGCGCGTACTCATACCAGACTCCGGCGGCCATACTGGCTACGTGGCCCCCGTTCTCGCAGTCCTGTTGCTCGTCGTGCCGGTCGTCGAGCTCGCCGTGATCGTTCAGGTCGCCGGAGAGATCGGCGTGTTGAACACGCTGGGCCTCCTGATCCTCGTGTCGGTCGCCGGCGCGTGGCTCCTGAAGCAACAAGGAGTCGCCGTGTGGCGCAGCCTGCAGGCGACGATGGCGCGCGGCGAGATGCCGACGAAGGAGGCGACGGACGGCGCGCTGATCCTGCTGGGTGGGGCGCTCCTGCTGACGCCGGGCTTCGTGACGGACCTGGTCGGTCTCGTGTTCCTGATCCCGCCGACGCGAGCGTTCGTCAAGAGCGGGTTCCGTAAGCTCCTCGGGACGTGGGCGGCGAAACGGTTCGGTGCGGCGGGGAAGGCCGGGGGCGCGGTCTACTCCGCGCGCGTGACGCGCGTGCGCCGCGGAGGAGCGACGGACGTTACGTCTTCGGGTTCTGCCGGTCGGCTTCCCGCCGAGGGTCCTCCAGACGACGCGGACGGTTCTCCGGGTACGGGATGACCGGGCCGACTGCGCCCTGCTCCGGATAGGCGGCCCTGTCGAAGTCCTCCGCCGGGCGCTGGAAGGCGTTCATGCGGACGCGCATCTCCTCCGGGTACTCGCCGGCGTGCACCGGGACGCCGAGCCGCTCCGCGACGGCGGTCGCCTCCTCGGTCGAGTGGTAGACCCAGCGCTGCCACCACCCGCGGCGGTCGACGAGGACGAGCTGCGCGTCGTGCAACCCGATCCGGATGACGACGGCCTCGGTCCCCTCGCCGTAGGCGGCGACGAAGTCCTCGGGGTTCCGGAGGTTCCGACCGCCCTCAGGGACGTCCTCGAACGGCCATGCCCGCGCCATCAGATGACCAGCCCGCCGTCGACGCAGAGGACCTGTCCGGTCACGTAGTCGGACTCCTTGGACGCCAGGTAGACGAACGCGGGGGCGATCTCCTCGGGCGATCCGTACCTCCCGAGCGCGAAGCGGGCGAGCCGCTTCTCGGCCGCGACCGGGTCCTGGAGCAGCGGCTCGGTCATCGCCGTCAGCGCCGTGGGCGACACCGCGTTGACGTTGATCCGCAGCTTGCCGAGCTCCTTGGCCCACGTCTTGGTGAGGCCGACGATCCCCATCTTCGCGGCGGCGTAATTCGACTGGCCCACCGCGCCGAGGAGACCGGAGGGGCTGGTGACGTTGACGATCTTGCGGTGACGGGGTTGCTCCTCTTCCTTCGCGAGCGGCCGCCAGTGGCGCACGACCGCGCGGCCACACGCCCACGTCCCCTTGAGATGGACCTGGATCACGAGGTCGAAGTCCTCCTCGGACATGTTGTGGAGCATCTTGTCGCGGAGGATGCCCGCGTTGTTGACGAGGACGTCGACGCGTCCGAACGAGTCGAGCGCGGTCGCGAGCAGCGCGTCGGCCGCCGCGACGGTCCCGATCGGGTCGGTGTTGATGTCGGCGCGCGCCCCGCTGGAGGTGATCGCCTCGGCGGCTTCCTTCGCGGCATCGGCGTCGACGTCGTTGATCACGACCGCCGCGCCCTCCGCCGCGAACGCCGTCGCGATCGCACGCCCGATGCCGCGGCCCGCGCCGGTGACGATGCAGACCTTGCCGTCCAACCGGTTCGCCATGGCGGCGATCCTATGCGACCGCGGAAGCGCACAGGCAGACATAGGATCGTGTGCATGGCCGACCAGAAGAAGGTTCCCCTCACGCAACAGGCCCTCGCGCGTCTGCAGGAAGAGCTCGACTACCTCGAGGGCGAGGGGCGGACGAAGATCATCGAGGAGATCGCCACCGCGCGCGCCCACGGCGACCTCAGCGAGAACGCCGAGTACCACGCGGCGCGCGAGCAGCAGGGGCTGCAGGAGGCGCGCGTCCGCCAGCTCCGCCAGATGATCGAGAACGCCGAGATCATCGAGACCTCCGACGACGGTGTCGTCCGGCCCGGGATGCTCGTCACGCTGCGGTACGAGGGTGAGGAGCCCGAGACGTACCTGATCGGACTCCGCGAGGAGAAGGGCGGCGAGTTCCCCGTGCTCACTCCGGACTCGCCCCTCGGCCAGGCCCTCGTCGGGCACGGAGCGGGCGAGACCGTGACGACGAAGGTCCCGGCGGGCGAGCTGAAGATCGAGATCGTCGAGGTCCGCGCGCCCTAACGCGTCTTACGCGACACGGCGCCCTTCGCGCCAGACCATCTTCACGTCACTCAGCAACGCCGGATCGTCCAGCGCGTCCGCCGGCACCGCGACGACGTCCGCGTCCATCCCCCGATCGATCGCGCCCTTGCGCTCCAGGCCCAGGTGGGCCGCGGCATCCACCGTCGCCGTGCGGACGATCTCGAGCGCGCTGAAGCCCGCGGCCCCCATAGCGGTTACCTCGGTGCGGTCGATCCCCGGAACCGGCCCTTCGTTGCCGAGGTCGGTGCCGTAGACGACGCGTCCCCCCGCGGCCCGGAACCGCGCGAGGTTCGCGATCGCGATCTCGCGGTCGCGGCCGAACCGGATCGACAGCGTCGGCACCACGGTCATGCCGGCGGCCACCATCGCCGCGACGGTCTCGTCGTCGAGCTCCTCCTCGCTCATCAGCATGTGCGCGAGCTCGTCCATCCCACACGCGAGCGCCTTGCGGAGCTCGCCCGTTCCGTAGACGTGCCCGGTCACCTTCAACCGCGCGCCGTGCGCGGCCCCCACGATCGCCGTCAACGTCTCCGCGTCGAAGACCGGGCCCACCGGCGGGTTCAGCGCGACCTTGATCGCGGCCGCGCCCTCCGTCGAGAGACGGCGAACGATCTCAGAAGCATCTTTGGGCGCGGCGATCTCGGCCCCCGTTCCCGCCGGGGCCCACGCCGCGCGCGTGGGGTAGCCGCCGGGGGCCGTGAGGATCGGCCCGGTGCAGAGGATCAGCGGCCCGTCGAAGCCGCGCTCGCGGGACCGCCGCGACAGCGGGAAGATGGCGTCCTCCGGCCAGCCCAGGTCGCGCACCGTCGTCACGCCGCCACGCACGACCTCGGCGGGGTCCGCGAACCCGATGTGGACGTGGGCGTCTACGAACCCGGGGATCAACAGGAGGCCGGACGCGTCGACGGTCGCGGCCCCCGCGGGCGCGGGGACGTCGATGCCGTCGATCCGGCCGTCGCGCAGGACGAGTGACGAGCAGGGGGTCGGAGCCAGGTCGCGCCCCGCCAGGACCGTCCCGTCTCTGAACACGGTAGTTGTGGAGTCCACGTCCCACGCATATTCGGGCATCAGGTCGTGCGGCGGGTACACTCTTATCGCAGTGCACCACGTGGCGCCGCCCTCGGCGCGCCCCCCTCGGCAGGGCAAGGGCCTTGCCGCGCTAGGAAGGTGATCCATTCTTGGAAGACGCATCGACCGTCGACGAGCAGGTGACGTTTGCCTCCCTCGACGTTCCCGAAGACATTCTGGCGAGGCTCGAGAAGCGCGGGTTCAGTCACGCGTTCCCGGTGCAGGCGCGGGTCCTTCCGTTCGCCATGGCCGGTCGTGACGTATTCGGCCAGGCCCAGACCGGCTCCGGCAAGACGCTCGCGTTCGCGATCCCGATCGTCGCCGCGGCGACCGAGAGGGGTAAGCACCCCTACGCGCTGGTGATGGTCCCGACCCGCGAGCTCGCGGCCCAGGTCGCGGAGGAGATCGACGCGATCTCCGGCGGGCTGAAGGTGATGGCCGCGTACGGCGGCCGGCCGGTGGCGAAGGACCTGGCGAAGCTCCAGCGCGGCATCGACGTCGTCGTCGCGACTCCGGGCCGGCTCGCCGACCTCTACGAGCGCGGCGCGATGGTGCTCGACCACGTCAAGATCCTCGTGCTCGACGAGGCGGACCGGATGCTCGACCTCGGGTTCATGTACGACATGGACTGGCTGATCCGGAGGCTCCCCGCCGAGCGCCAGACGATGCTGTTCTCGGCGACGCTCGCGTCCAGCGTCCGCCAGCTCGCCAGGCGTTACATGACCGATCCCGAGCACGTCGACGTCGCGGCCGAGGCGACGCTGGTCGAGGACGTCGAGCACCGGTTCTTCCTCGTCCACAACATGGACAAGCTCCAGGTGTTGCTGACGCTCGTCGAGAAGCAGCCCCTCACGATCGTCTTCACGCGCACGAAGCGGTACGCGGCGCGCCTCAACGACGAGCTCAGGAAGAAGAACATCGCGGTGGCCGCGCTGCACGGCGACATGCCGCAGGGAGCGCGCACGAAGGCGCTGGCGGACTTCACCTCCGGGAAGGCGAAGGTCCTGGTCGCGTCGGACGTCGCCGCGCGGGGGCTCGACGTCGCGAACGTCGAGCAGGTCATCAACTACGACCCGCCGGACGACCCGACCTCCTACACGCACCGTGCCGGCCGTACCGCGCGCGCGGGGGCCACGGGACTCTGCGTCACGCTCTGCACGTTCGAAGAGAGAGGACACGTCGAGCTGATGCTGAGGCGGCTCGGGCTCGACGCGCCGATCGAGGAGGTCTTCTCGACGTCGCCGGTCCTCAAAGAGATGGCTAGCTGAGAAGGGGCTGACAAGGATGGAACCGGGCGAAGTTATCTGGGAAGGGAAGATCGGGACGACGAACCTGCGCGTCGGCGTCCCGCACTCCGAGGCGATCATCGCCGAGTGGGACACGCCGAAGGGGAGCCGGCACAAGGTCTCCGACTCGATCCAGGAGTTCGAGCGCGCCGTGCTGTTCCAGCTGTTGCTGAACAGCGGTGACGTGGACGAGAACGCGACCGCAGACGTGATCGCGGCGGTCGAGAAGGCGCAGGCCGAGCGGCCGAAGCGCCAGCCCGAAGGCGACGCGCCCCGCCGCCGCAAGAACCCCAAGGTGAGGCAGCACCGCCGCTCGCGCCGCCCCCCGCGGCGCCGGTAAACGCAACCCCGCTCGCGGGTGTAGGACTGCACCTGTGACAGAGCGAGCCGTCTATCCCGCGTCGACTCGCGCGGTCCTCGCCGCGCTTGCCCGCGGCGTCCTCGGTCGTGAGCACGAGCCCGGGTTGTTGCCGCGGATGCTCGAGATCGTCGACCTCCTGCCGACGGAAGGTGCCCGGCGGCAGGTCGTGACGGCGCTCGCAACGCTCGACACCCGCGCCGGCGCGCTCGCGCTGACCGGCAGGCCCGTGCCGGTCTCGTGGCTTAAGCCCGATGAGGCCGAGGCGCTGCTCATCCGCTGGAAGTCCAGCCGCGTCGCGGCACTGCGCGACCTCGCGGGCGTGGTGATCTCCCTCGTGCTGTCGACGTACTACGGGATGCCGGGACGGCCGTGGGAGCGCGCCGGCTACCCCGGCCCGCTGGGTGCGCCACCGGACGTCCCCAAGGGCCTGTCTCCGATCGAGGTAACCGAGGACACGGTCGTCGCGTGCGACGCGGTCGTCGTCGGCTCGGGTGCGGGAGGGGGCTGCGTCGCCGCGCACCTCGCGGGCGCGGGGCTCGACGTCGTCGTGCTCGAGAAGGGCTCGTACCGGAGCGAGAGCGACTTCCACCACTTCGAGTTCGAGGCGACGAAGGAGATGTACCTCTACGCGCTGACGCTCGCTACCGAGGACCTCGGCTGCCGGATCATCGCGGGGTCGACGCTGGGCGGGGGCACCGTCGTCAACTACGCGACGTCGTTCCGGACGCCTCCGCACGTCCTCGAGCAGTGGCGGGAGGCGTCGGGCATCGACGCGTTCGTCTCGGGCGAATTCGACCAGTCCCTCGACGAGGTCAGCCAGCGGCTCGGCGTCAACACCGACTCGAGCGCGGCCGGGCGACGCGACGAGGTGCTGGAGGAGGGGCTGAAGAAGCTCGGCTGGCACGTCGACGCGCTGCCGCGCGCGGTGCGCGGCTGCACCCAGGACGAGGCCTGCGGGTACTGCGGGTTCGGCTGCCGCGTCGGCGCGAAGCAGTCGACGATGCGGACGTACCTCGAGGACGCCGCCGTCGCGGGAGCCCGGATGTTCACCGGTGCCGACGTGCGCACGGTGACGATCTCCGACGGTCGCGCTACCGGGGTCGAGGCGCTCTGCGGGCGGCACCGCCTGACCGTGCAGGCGCGGGCGGTCGTGGTCGCCGGCGGGTCGATCGAGACCCCCGCGTTGCTGCTGCGCTCGGGCCTCGGCGGCCAGGTCGGCCACAACCTCCGGCTACACCCGGGCTCCGCCGCGTTCGGTGTCTTCGACGACGACGTGAACATGTGGGAGGGGACGCTGCAGTCGCGGTACTCCAACGAGCTGCGGTCCGCCGACGGCGGCTACGGCCCGATATTCGAGACCGTCCCGGTCCACCCCGGCGCAGGATCGGCCGCGCTCCCGTGGGTCTCGTCGCGCCAGCACCTCGAGCTCATGTCGGAGTTCCCGAAGCTCTCGCTGTGCGCCGTGCTCGCGCGCGACGAGACCGCGGGACGAGTGAGGATCGCTCGCGACGGGGGGCCGCGCGTGCGCTACAAGCTCACGCCGGCCGACGAGCGCAGGATCGCCGACGGGGTCGCGGGCGCCGCCGCGGTGATGGAGGCCGCGGGGGCGCGCCGGATCTTCTCGCAGCACCACGAGCTACTTGCTTACGAGCCGGGTAAGGCCGGGGCGCGCGAGGCGTGGGTCGAGGCGACGCGCCGGGCCGGGTATCGCAACGGGCGCATCACGTTCTTCTCCTACCACCAGATGGGCTCCTGCCGCATGGGCACCGACCCCGCGACGTCCGCGATCGGGCCGGACAACGAGACGCACGACGTCCGGGACCTCTTCGTCACCGACGCGTCGGCGTTCCCCACCGCCTCGGGCGTGAACCCGATGCTGTCGGTGTACGGGATCGCCAATCGGGCCGCGCCGCTCATCGCCGAGCGGCTGGCCTAGCTCTCCTCTTGCGGCTGATCTCGGTTCGGGTGGTCGAACGCGATGTGCTGTTGCAGGTCGGCGCGCGATCCGAACTTCAGGTCGCAGTGAGGGCACTGAAGGACTTCGTCCACGCGTTCCTCCTCGTGACGTCGGCTGGGTGCGACCATCGTCGCACGGGGGCCGCGCCGTGAGCCAGGGGTGGCGCGAACTGATCGAGGCGGGCGACCTCAACGGCCTGCTGCGCGCGGTGGACGGGCTCTGCGCGGCGCGTGCGTGGGACGAGCTGCTCGACCTCGCCGACGCGTGCGACGACGCGCTCGAGCGCGGGAAGCAGCTGTGGCCGATCAGCGCGCACGTCGACTACCGGATCGCGCTCGAGGCCCCCGGGGAGTACGCCGCGTCCGTGCTGACGCCGGAGATCGGCCGCTTCGCGCACGGCCCCCTCACCGAGGTCGCAGCTTCGGCCCACTCGTGGGCCGAGCTCGCCCCGCACCTCGCGGATCCCGTGACTGCGTCGTACGTCGCGCAGGAGCGCGTGCTCCGCGGCGAGGTGCTGGCGGACGACGAAAGGGCCCATCCCGAGCTGGTCGACCTGCCGCTCGCGCTCCAGGAGTGGGAGCCGCCGTACGCGCTCGCGACGTTCCGGTCGAACCTCGTCGAGGTGCAGGAGCCGTGGGAGCCGCGCGCCGCGTGGGCCGACGCCGATCCCGTCGCGGGCCCCGTCATAGACGATCCCGAGCTCGTCGACGGCCTCCTGGAGCTGGTCGCGCCGTGGACGGGGGAGTCGAACGGAGCCGCGCGCGCCGCGGTGACCGAGGGCGACGCCGCCGCCGCCATCGGCGCGGTCGCGTACGGCCCCGTGCGGATCGCGCCCGCCGGCGCGGACGAGGCGCTGCGCCAGATGGCGTGGGCGGCGGCGAGCGGCGGAGCCCACGGACGACGCCGCGGCGCGGCGCTCGGCCGCTTTGCCGCCTGGTACACCGCCGCGCTACTGTCCGACCTCCCGTGGCCCTCCCCCGCGACAGAGGTCGGCGCCGGCGCCGCCCGTCTGCGGTGGTCCCTGTGGGACGAGGAGGGCCCGGAGGAGGGGTGGGTGCTGAGGATCGCGGTCGAGGACGCAGCCGGTGGGTGGGCCGCGGCGCTCAGCGCGACCGACGTCCTGACCGAGGGCGAGGAGAAGGCGTGACCGAGGGCCCCGAGGTCTCGGTCCTCGTCCATGAGCTCGGCGGCATGCTCTCGAGCGTGCAGGGCTTCGCGCACATCGCAGAGGCGAACCCCGAGCACCCCGACCGGGAGCGCTTCATCAAGCTCGCCGCGTCCGAGGCGCGGCGGGCAGCCCAGGCGTTGAAGGACCTCCACCTCGCGCGGGCGCTCGACCGCGGGGGCATCTCCGCCGCGCCGCCGCCGGTCGCGCTGAGCGAGCTGATGGCGCGGATCGTGAACGAGATGGCGACGACCGGCCTCCACCTGACCGGTGCCCCCGGCGTAATGGTGCGAGTCGATCCCGCGAAGGCAGCCGGGCTCCTCGCTCGCTGTCTGGGGGCGTCGCGGGTCCCCGCGGAGGTGAGGAAGGCCGGCGGCGACGCCGAGCTGGTGCTCGTTCTCGGGCCCGCCGGCGAGCTTGACCGCAAGCGCCAGGCCCTCGACGCCCCCTATCCGGACATGGTCCTGTTCTCGCTCACCCGCCGTCTGCTCGAGCACTGGGGAGGCGGGCTTCGCCTCGCCGCCGCAGGCGACGTGACGACCGCGGTGATCCGGCTCGCGGGGGCTTAAGACATAGCTCCGCAGCCGCCGATTGGACAGCCTGTCGCCCGGCGGGTCCGGCGGCGCAGGTTGATCGGGTGCGCGCATCGAACCATCGTCTCCATGAAGGCCAGATCCTTGTCACCCCTCCTTGTAGCCGTCTTGATGACGGCCTCACCTGCGGCGGCGTCCCCCACTCCGCGTGGTTGCGTTCCGCCCGAACCGGTCCTGAGGTACTCCGAGGAGCGGATCGTGGTGTCGCTCACGGTGGATTATTCGGAATGCCGCTGGTGGCACGGTGGAAGCGTCTCGCTGTCCGGATTCCTACAGCGCCAAGCGGTCGGAGACCCGGTAGTCGAGGGAGTGGGGGCCGCGAGCGGCTGCATCGGCCGGCCCGCCCGAACCCCCAGCGGGCGTACGCGGGTCAAAAGGGTGGAGTCCTGCAGCATCGCTGTGGCGATGGGGCACGACGAAGTCGAGATCGCGACGTACTCCGGAGAGCTCACCTTCCCATGGCAGGACGGCTCACGAGAGATCACGTTCTCCTACGATTGCTCTTCGACGGCGCTCGACGCGACCTGCGAGTAGCCCTGTGGAGCCGTGCCATTTCGCTGAGGATTAGCCCCCCACCCTCCCGCCGGGGGAAAGGTCAACCACCTCTAGCCCGTCCACGTCCGAAGCTTCCCGCCGCAGGTCGTCGGGCCTCCCGGTCAGGACCGGGAACGTCCCGAAGTGCATCGGGATCACGGTCTTGACGCCGAGGAGGCGGACGGCCTCCGCCGCGGAGCGCGGCCCCATCGTGTAGTGGTCGCCGATCGGGAGCAGCGCGACGTCCGGCTCGAGCAGGCGGCCGATCAGCGCCATGTCCGAGAAGACCGCGGTGTCGCCGGCGTGGTACAGGCGGAACCCGTCCTCGAGCTCCACGACGAACCCCGCGGCTTCACCGCCGTAGACGATCGTGTCGCCGTCGGTGATCCCGCACGAGTGCACGGCGTGAACCATGTGCGCCCGGCAGCCTGCGACCTCGACCGTCCCGCCCTTGTTCATGTCGATGACGTTCTCGACGCCCTTCGAGCCGAGCCACGCGGCGGTCTCGGCGATGCACACGACCTGGGGCGACTTCTCGGTCGCGATCTGCACCGCGTCCGAGATGTGGTCGAAGTGCCCGTGCGTGATCAGAAGGACGTCGAGGTCGCCGACGTCCTTCAGCTCGTCCGGGCACGCGGGGTTCCCCTGGACCCAGGGGTCGACGAGGATCCTCTTGCCGCCGCCCGTCTCGACGAGGAACGTCGAGTGGCCCAGCCAGGTGATCGTGGTCCCGCTCGGGAGCTGCATCTTTTCGGCCTCCTAGTGACGTCTATGGGATGGTCGATCTTAGGTTCGGCGTGAGGAGGCAGCGATGATCCCTGCAACCGTGGCGGTGGTGCTCGCTCTGGCGGCCCCCGCGCCGGTCTCGGGTCCGCGCGCGCTCGACCGGCACGTCTGCCTAGTGAGCCACGACTGCAGCCGGCGCCCGGTGATCTGTCTCACGGCGCGGCCGGGGGAATGTGCGGTGACCCCCGAGATCTGTCTGGTGGACGTCTGCGACGGCCACGGCCTTTCCTTGCCGCGGCGTTGACCGCATACGCTCTGCCTCCTGGAGAAGGGGGGCGAGGTGGCGGACACGTGGAAGCGCCTGAAGGACGAGAAGACGTACCCCGCGACGCCGGAGCTCGCGTGCGACGTCGTGATGAAGGGCGGGATCACCAGCGGGATCGCGTACCCGCTGGCGGTATGTGAGATCGCAGCGAAGTACCGGCTGGTCAACGTCGGGGGCTCGTCTGCCGGGGCCATAGCCGCGGCCGCGGCCGCGGCAGCGGAGGTCGGCCGGACGACCCCGAGCGGCGGGTTCGCGCGCCTCGCGAGCTTCCCGGAGCGCCTTGCCGGAGCGCCCGGCGCAAAGCACTCCATGCTGTTCGAGCTCTTCCAGCCCCAGCCGGCGATGCATCCCTACTACCGGTTGCTGATGGCGTTCGTCGAGTCGGGGCTGTCGAACGGGCAGCGGGTCCGCCGCGCCGTCTGGCGCGCGTTCCGCAGCTTCTGGCCGGGAGGCGTCCTCGGCGCGCTGCCCGGAGCGCTGGCGTTCGCGTTCCTCGTGGTCCTCGACGTGCGGGTGGGAGCGGCTAGAGAAGACCCCTGGGCGGTGCTCGGCATCTTCCTCGGCCTGCTCGCGGCGCTGGCGCTGGCCGTCGCCGGCGGCGTCGCGGGACTCGCCTTCCGGGCCGCCCGCGCCGGCATGGCGAGCTTCGCCCGGAACATGTTCGGGATCTGCTCCGGGTACGTGCCCGCGGGGACGGGCGAGGGGGCGGGATGCACGGAGGATCAGCAGCGGGACGAGACCGGGAAGTGCCAGACGAAGCCGCTGACGACGTGGCTCGCGGACGAGATCGACTGCCTCGCCGGTCGCACCCCCGGAGCCGGCACGCCCCCGCTCACGCTCGGCGACCTCTGCGACCGCGACGTCCAGCTGCGGATGTTCACGACGAACCTCGCCAACGGCAAGCCCTACACGATCCCGTTCAAGGAGGTCTTGTACTTCGACGAGGAGGAGCTCAGGAAGCTCTTCCCGCCGCGCGTCGTTGACTGGATGGTGGCGCACGGCCAGGACGTGAGCGACGAGACGAACGAGCTCTTGCGCCGGACGTCGCGCTCTCTCCATCCGCTGCCGCGCTGGGACGACTTCCCGGTGATCGTCGCCACGCGCATGAGCCTCAGCTTCCCGCTGCTCCTGACGGCGGTCCCGCTGTGGCAGATCGACTGGGTCGAG
The DNA here is from genome assembly GCA_035942255.1 of Actinomycetota bacterium. Lineage (GTDB taxonomy): Bacteria > Actinomycetota > CADDZG01 > CADDZG01 > WHSQ01 > JALZEG01. The sequence continues at coordinate 26,956 of DASZDG010000069.1, forward strand.
GGCAAGCCCTACCGCGCGTGGTTCTCCGACGGCGGGATCACCAGCAACTTCCCCGTCCACTTCTTCGACTCCCCGATCCCACGGAGGCCGACGTTCGGGTTGAACCTCGGGCCGTTCCGTCCGGGGGAGGAGCCGAGCGCGGACGAGTGCCTGAACATCTACTCGCCGAAATCCAACGACGCCGGGCTGTGGCCGCGGTGGAGCGAGGTCGACTCCGTCGGACGCTTCGGCCGGGCGATCCTCGACACGATGCAGAACTGGAGCGACAACGCGCAGACACTGCTCCCGGGATACCGAGACCGGATCGTCCTCATCAAGCACACCGAGGACGAGGGCGGCATGAACCTCGACATGCCGCGCGAGCGGATCCTCGGCTTCGCGGAGCGGGGCCGCTGCGCCGGGGCGACGCTCGTCGCGAAGTTCTCGACACAGCAGCCCGCCGACCCGAAGGACAAGCTCTCGTGGGACAACCACCGGTGGATCCGGTACCGGTCGACGATGAGCACCCTCGAGACTTTCGTCGAGGGATGGCTGCGCGGGTACCGGTGCGACCCGGCACCGAGCGGACGCACGTTCGCGCAGCTGATCGACGACCCGGTCAGCTACAAGTGGTCCGGTGCCCAGAAGGCGAGGGGGGCCGAGCTCACCGAAGCCCTGGCCGCCCTGGCGAAGGAATGGCTCGATGCTCCCGAGGACGGGCCCCTGCCGGACGCGGGGTGCGTGCGGCCGCCGGCGGTCGAGGAGCCGAAGGACCCCTACGACCCCAGGCGCCCGTTCCGCAAGGGCGCGCCGCGGCCGCGGACACGACTGCGCATCACCCCGGACTTCTGAGATGGGCGTCCCGTTCGAATCGCTCGTCTCCGCCCCGTACCCCTGGCTCGGCGGCGCGCTCGCCGCCGCGATCCTGACCGGCCCCACGCAGGGCGCGCTGGCGAAACGCCACCTGAGCTCACCGGCCGTGACCCACCCGATAGTCGACTGGGAGCTCGCCCGCACGAAGGTCCGCCTCGACGAGATCCTCGACGCGTGGGACCCCCGTGCCCGGCGGGTAGCGGGAGCGACGCTGGGGATCGACATCGTCTTCCTCGGCGCGTACGGGTTCGGTCTGGCGCTGGCGTCGTCGTTGGGGGCCGCCTTGTTCGCGGACTTCGGCTGGCAGCCGGTGGGGCGCGTGTTCGAGGGCATCGCATGGGGTGCTCTCGTCGCCGCAGGCGCGGACGTCGTCGAGAACGTCCTCCTCGCGTCGACGCTCGTCCGCCGGCCCGGGAGCGACTTCCTCCCGCGCGCGGTCTACCGGCTCGCCAAGCTGAAGTTCCTTCTGTCCTTGAAGGTGGTGCTTCCCGCGGGTCTCGTCGCGATCGCCTTCGACCTGCTCGGGAGTCCCTAGAGGCCGAGCGTCTTCGCGATGACGTACTTCTGGATCTCGGAGGTGCCCTCGACGATCCGGAAGATGCGCACGAACCGGTAGAGGCGCTCGAGCGGAAGCTCGCGCATCCACCCCATGCCCCCGTGGACCTGGATCATCCGGTCCACGACGCGGTTCACCATCTCGGCGGCGTAGAGCTTGACGATCGACGACTCCTGGATCACCGTCTCGCCGTTGTCGTACTTCCACGCGCACTCGTACGTCATGAGCTTCGACGCCTTGATCTCGACGAGCGACTCGACGATGTGCCCCTGCACGTACTGGTTCTTGCCGATGGGGCGGTCGAAGGCCGTGCGTTGCTTGGCGTACTCGATCCCGAGGCCGAGCGCGTACTCCGCGATCCCGTTGCACAGCGCGGCGATCGACAGGCGGCCCATCGCGAGGAACTGCATCGCGGAGTAGAACCCCATCCCGGCGTTCCCCGGCCCCCCCAGGATCTGCTCCTCCGGCACGCGGCAGTCTTCGAAGACGAGCTCGTACTGGGCATCGGCGTCGACCATGCCGCGCTGGGCGCGTCCGACGGAGAATCCCGGCGTGCCGCGCTCGACGATGAACGCGGTGATCCCGCCCTGTGCCTTCAAAGACCGGTCGTTGGCGGCGAACACGAGCGCGAAGTCGGCGTGCTTGCCGTTCGTGATGAAGTGCTTGGTGCCGTTGAGGACCCAATCGGTCCCGTCCTTGGTGGCCGTCGTGTGGAGGCTCTGCGCGTCCGACCCCGCGTCCGGCTCCGTGAGCGCGAAGCACATCGACTTCTCCGCGTTGACGAGCGGGACGAGATACCGCTTCTTCTGCTCGTCGGTGCCCGCGAGGAGAAGGCCCGTCGGCCCTTCCGGCCCGTAGGTCGTGAAGCCGGCGAGGCGGCAGCCCGTCAACGGCGCGGCCTCGCGCAGCAGGACCATCCCGAGCTGGGGGAGCCCGCTGCCGCCGACGTCCTCCGGGAAGTCCGCTGCGTAGAAGCCGAGCTCGGCCGAGCGGCGCCGCACCCGGTCGATGAGCTCGACCGGGATCGCGTCCTCCTCGGGATCGAGCTCGGCGGCCTCGAGGGGTTTGAGCTCGCGCTCGACGAACTCCGTGAGGTTGCGCCGGAGCTCCTCGTACTCGGCGGGGATGGAGAAGTCCATCCTCTGGAACCTACAGGGGCCTGGAGAGCTCAGCCGCAGGGGCCGCGATCGTCTGGAGACGCCGCGAACCGCGTGGTCTAGGGGTCCTGACGCGGGATCCCCCGCGTTCAGTCATTGGAGAGACCGCATGATTGGGCAGGGCTTCCTTCCCAATAGTCTGCCTCTTTGGGCGTTCCCCCCTAACACGTCGCGGTCTACTCTCGCGAGCCGTAGCACCGAAAGGAGGCGCAAGGTGAGGAGGCGCTCCCACACTCTGACGGATGACGGGACGCCGCCGTCCCCGCAAAAAACGCGCGGAACCCCACATGTCCCGAACAGCGCTATCGCCACGGCTGTCGCCCGCTCACAGAAGGGGACCGGCGAGCTTGCCAAGGTGATCAAAGGGGTAGCCGCGATGTGGGATCGGTTCGAGTACGACAGACGCAAGATGAGAGATGTGCTCTACGCAGAGTTCCTCCCCCTTCTGTGGAGTCACTCTGCCGCCGCGGGTAAGACGAAGGACGAAGCCAAGGTGGTAGCGAAGGCTTCGACGCAGTTGCCACCCGCGGTCATACCTGCGCCTTTGGACCAAGCGGATTTTACGCCTCCTACGCTCACGCGCGATGGCGGGTTCTCTCACGACCCCGATAAGAAAAGGGCCGTAAGCGTTGGGTATGGAGTCATAGAATGGACCAAGAGCGCGACTCAGGCTGCCGAGCGTTACTACGGAGAGATGCGCTCAGCCAAAGACGAATTCAAGAGCGTCAGCTTGAATTGGCGCCCGGGCAGGAACGACACCACAGAGCCGGACAGGGTTCATTCTCAACCCCAGGCGACGGCGTCGCGGCGACCGAAGTCTTCATCACACGCGCCGGGTGAGGTCGGAAAGTCACTAGAGGTGAAACACACAGACTCCGACGACCAAGGTGAGGTCGACAAGCTCATCCAGGAGGCGCGTGAGCAGAGCGCGAAGAGGCAGTCGTATCGCTTCCTCCGCCCCATCCCGACGTTCGAGAAAGACATTGCCCAGTCGCCGAAGCCGGGCGCCTCGGCCTTCGGGTTCACCGACCACGTCATCTACATCGAGATCGCGAACCCAGAGAATCCATGGCCGTTCACGCCCACTACCGTCCCTGCGGGCGGCGCTGCAACGGACCCCGTCGTGCTTAGAGAGCGGGCCGGCGCGAGGACCCTGGGGCCTGGCGGGATCGACCGGATCGTTGTCAAGTGGCTGGGCAGCGTCGTGGTCAACGCCGACGGCACGAGGGAGAAGAAGCCCGACAGGTACCTTCGGTTCACACTCGACAAGAACGGCCGCCTGGTCCGGTAGCCACGCGGCCCCCCTACAACCGCTTCAGCAGCTCCGACTTCTTGGCCTGGAACTCCTCTTCCGTGATCACGCCCTGCTTGCGCAGCCGGCCGAGGTCCTCGAGCTGGTCCGTCACGGAGTCGGGGGCCGCGGCCTCACGCTGGCTCATCGCCGTCCCCACCTGGCCCTGCACGATCCGCGTGCTGTTGTCCTCCGTCTGCTTGTAGATCATCAGCTGGACCTGCTCGGGCTTGCGCACGTCGGTGATCCGCGTCTGGCCCCGCTCGCCCGCCGACTCGATCAGAAGGTCACCGGCCCCCAGCATCCGCTCGACCACCGACTGCGTGAACGTGACGTCGTTGATGCGCTCGAGTGGGATCTCGCGAGACTCCTTCGCGATGATGCCGGACCGGGTGATCAGCCGGTCCGTGGTCAGCACGAACATCGTGAACTGCCGGCGCATCGCCGGCACGACCGCCAGCACGATCCACGCGACGGTGACGACCGCGCCCCAGACCATCTTCGCCGTGTTCGTGGCGTCGTCGAAGATCGCGTCTACGGCGCGGTAGCCGAGGAACAACGCGACGATCGAAACGATCGTCCACAGGACCGGCGGGACGAGCGCGACCCAGTGTGGCTTCAGGTCGAAGACGAGATCTTCGTGCTCGGCGAGGAGGCTCCGTGGGAAGGCCATGTCCCAACCGTAGCAACCGGAAACCCCAGAAAACAGCATTTGAACAAGGACGGGTCGACACGTGCGAGCGCGTGGACGCGTTCAAATGCTGTTTTAGGAAGGAGGTTCTCCGACGGCTAGGATGCCTCGATGGCCATAGACCGGGCTGCAGTCGACCACGTGGCGCGCCTCGCGCGCCTCGATCTGACCGAGGACGAGCGCGAGCGCATGCGCGTCGAGCTCGGCCAGATCCTCGAGCACGCCGAGAAGATCCAGGCCCTCGACCTCGACGGCGTCGAGCCCACGTCGCACTCGGTCTCGATCCGGAACGCGATGCGGCCCGACGTCGTGACGCCGTCGCTCCCGCCGGAAGAGGCGCTGGCGAACGCGCCGGAGGTCGAGGACGGCCGCATCCGGGTCCCGCGCATCATCGAGGACGCCTAGATGGACGAGCTGATCTGGGCTTCGGCGGTCGAGCTCGCGTCTGCGATGTCGGCGGGCGAGGTCTCCGCAACCGAGGTGACGGAGGCGTTCGTCGCTCGCGGAGAAGCCGTGGAGGGGTCGATCAACGCCTACCTGACGACGACGCCCGAGCGGGCTCTGGAGGAGGCGGCCGCGGCCGACGAGCGGCGCGCCACGGGGGCCGCGCGCTCCTCTTATGACGGCGTTCCTATTGCCTACAAGGACCTGTTCGTCACCCGGGGGGTGAGGAGCACGTCCGGGTCGAAGATCCTCGACGGCTTCGTCCCGCCGTACGACGCGACCGTCGTGGCTCGCTGCTCGGGCGCGGGGCTCCCGATGCTCGGCAAGCTCAACATGGACGAGTTCGCGATGGGGTCGTCGACGGAGAACTCCGGCTACGGACCGTCGCGCAACCCGTGGGACACGGACTGCGTCCCCGGCGGCTCCAGCGGCGGCTCGACCGCGCTGGTCGCGGCCGGCGGCGCGCCGTGGACGTGGGGGACCGACACCGGTGGCTCGGTCCGCCAGCCCGCCGCGCTCTGCGGGCTCGTCGGCGCCAAGCCCACCTACGGGCTCGTCTCGCGTTACGGGATGATCGCGTTCGCGTCGTCGCTCGACCAGGCGGGGCCGATCACGAGGACGGTGAAGGACGCGGCCGCGTTGCTCTCGCTCGCGGCCGGCGGCGACCCCATGGACTCGACGTGCATCCCCGGCGCGGCCCCCGACTTCCTGGAAGGGATCGAGGACGGCATCGCCGGGCTGCGCATCGGCGTGATGCCCGAGCTCGAGAGCGGCGAGGGAACGCAGCCGGGCGTGCTGGCGCGCGTCCAGGAGGCGTACCGCCGTCTCGAGAAGCTCGGCGCCACGCTCGAGGAGGTCTCGCTCCCGTCCTTCGAGTACGGGTTGTCGGCGTACTACCTGCTCGCCCCGGCGGAGGCGTCGTCGAACCTCGCCCGCTACGACGGCGTCCGCTACGGCCACCGCGCCGGCGGGGCAGAGGACATCGTCCGGATGACGTCCCGGACGCGCGAGGAGGGCTTCGGCCCGGAGGTCAAGCGGCGCATCATGCTCGGCACGTACGCCCTCTCGGCCGGCTACTACGACGCGTACTACGGCAAGGCGCAGAAGGTCCGCACGCTGATCACGCGCGACCTCACGAAGGCGTACGAGTCCGTGGACCTGATTGCGTGCCCGACGTCCCCCACGACCGCGTTCCGGATAGGGGAGCGGACGGCCGACCCGCTCGCGATGTACCTGTCGGACGTATTCACGGTGCCGGTGAACCTCGCCGGCAACGCGGCGATCAGCGTGCCGTGCGGGACGTCGCCCGACGACGGGCTGCCCGTCGGGCTGCAGCTGATCGCGCCGTCGCTCGACGAAAAGACGATGTTCCGGGCCGCGTACGCGTTCGAGCAGGACCTCGGATGGATCACGTCGCCGGAGGGAAGGCCGTCGCTGTGAGCACCACGATCGAGGACCTTTACGAGACCACGGTCGGGCTCGAGATCCACGTCGAGCTGTCGACCAATTCGAAGATGTTCTGCGGCTGTGCGGTCGCGTTCGGGGGCGATCCCAATACGCGCACCTGCCCGGTGTGCCTCGGGATGCCGGGCTCGCTGCCGGTGCCGAACGAGAAGGCGATCGAGTACACGATGCGGATCGCGCTGGCACTGAACTGCGACATCGCGCGCTCGTCGTTGTTCCACCGGAAGAACTACTTCTATCCGGACATGCCGAAGAACTACCAGATCTCCCAGTACGACCACCCGCTGGGGTCGTCCGGCTACCTCGAGATCGAGGCGGACCGCGGGCGTACCCGCGTCGGCATCAACCGCGTCCACCTCGAGGAGGACACCGGGAAGTCGATCCACATGGGCGGCACGGGGCGGATCGCGGACTCCGACTACTCGCTCGAGGACTTCAACCGCGCGGGGACGCCTCTCGTAGAGATCGTGAGCGAGCCGGACATCCGCTCGGCCGAGGAGGCGAGGGTGTTCGTGACCGAGCTGCGCGCTCTGCTCGAGTCCCTCGACGTCTCGGACGTCCGCATGGAGGAGGGCTCGATGCGTGTGGACGCGAACGTCTCGGTGCGCCGGCGCGGTGAGAAGGAGTTCGGGGCGAAGGTCGAGGTCAAGAACATGAACTCGATCCGCTCGGTCGGACGCGCGCTGGAGTACGAGGAGGTGCGCCAGCGCCGCGCGCTCGACGCAGGCGAGACCCTGATCCAGGAGACCCGGCACTTCGACGAGAAGACCGGGACGACGTCGTCGCTGCGGACGAAGGAGTTCGCGTTCGACTACCGCTACTTCCCGGAGCCGGACCTCGTTCCGTTCGAGCCCGCCGACGAGTGGGTGGGACGCGTTCGGGAGGAGCTGCCGGAGCTCCCCGCGGCGCGGCGCATCCGTTTCGCCGAGGAGTACGGCATCGGCGACGCCGACATCTCGATCCTGACGCAGAGCAAGGCGACGGCGGACTGGTTCGAGGAAGCCGCTCGTGCCTACGGCGGTCAAGCGAAGAAGATCGTGAACTGGATCATCGCCGACCTCTTCGGGCTCCTCAACGAGGCCGGGATCGAGCTCGGCGACTCGAAGATCGCCCCCGCTCAGCTCGCGGGCCTCGTCTCGTTGATCGACTCCGGGAAGGTGTCGGGCAAGCAGGCGAAGCTCGTGCTGGCGGGCATGTTCGAGTCCGGCGCCGACGCCGATACGGTGGCGCGCGAGAAGGGCCTCGAGCAGGTCTCGGACACCGGCGCCATCGAGGCCGCCGTCGACGAGGTCATCGCGGAGAACGCCGATGCGGCCGAGAAGGTGCGGGCGGGGCAGGCGAACACGATCGGCTTCCTCGTCGGCCAGGTCATGAAGAAGACCCGCGGCCAGGCGAACCCCGGGATCGTGAACGAGCTGCTCCGCCAGAAGCTCTCCTCGTAGCGGCGTGGGCGTACCTCAGGTCGTCACCGCGGGCTGGCCGGTCGTCCTCGAGATGGCCGAGACGGCCCCCGGCCCCCCCGAGGTCCTCTGGGACCTCCTGACCGACTGGGAGCACCAGGACGACTGGATGCTCGAAGCCAGCGACTTCGTCGTCGTCTCCGAGCACCGCGAGGGAGTGGGGGTCGAGGCCGAGGCGACGATCCGCATCGGCGGGATCAAGACCCGCGACAAGATCCGCGTGTCGGAGTGGGACCCGCCCCGGCGCCTGGGGATCGAGCACCTGGGCTGGGTCGAGGGCCGGGGGACCATCGAGCTGACGCCGCTGCCGGGGGACCGTACCCACGTCTTCTGGCGCGAGGAGCTGCTCCCGCCGCTCGGGGTCCTCGGGGCCGCCGGCATGACGGCCTTCAAGCCCCTGATGGGGCGGATATTCCGGCGGGACCTGAAGGTCCTCGTGGGCCTGGCGCGGGCCGCCGCCCGGGGGCGCTAGGGGCCCGCCCTTTCCTCTCGCAGGAGCCCACGCCCCTGCGTCGTATCTCTACGCAGCAGATCTACATCGATCCGCGGCGCAGACGAACGAGGAGGAAACCCGTGAAGGCATTCCGTGTAGTTGGGGCCGCCCTGGCCCTGGCACTCGGCGCAGCGATTCCGTCGGCCGGCGCCGCGGAACAGGCTGAGCCCGTAAAGAGCGACAACGTCAAGCACGTCACGAACCACCAGTACTTCTCCGGCACCGAGCTTGCCGCGTCCGGCAAGTACGTCTACACCGGCCAGATGGACGGTGGCGAGGGCGCCCGCCGCGGCAGCGCCCCCGAGGAGGGCGGCATCCGCATCTTCGACGTCTCCGGCTCCGTGCCGAAGCTCGCCGGCTTCCTGCACTGCCCCGGGAACGACAACGACGTCGAGGTCGTCAAGCCCGGCCTCATCGTCGTCAGCTTCGCGACCAACAAGTGCGCCCCCCAGGCGGGCAACGGCCTCATGACCGTCGACGTCCGCAACCCCAAGAAGCCGAAGATCCTCGGCGCCATCAACACCGGCAAGAACCACACGCACAAGCCGTACCCGGGCACGAGCCTGGTCTACACGGCTGGTGGCGGCCTCAGCGGCGGCCCGAACGCCGGCCCCGCGATCGTCGACGTGTCGAACCCGGCGAAGCCGAAGGTCGTCGCGACGCCGAAGACCCTCACGACCGACTGCCACGACATCTCCTTCAGCATCAGCAAGGGCGCGAAGCTGGCGTTCTGCGCCGGCGCCATCGGCTCGGGTGAGGTCCAGATCCTCGACGTGTCCGACCCGCTGAACCCCGTCGCCCTGTCCCGGATCTTCAACCCGGCGATCCAGTACTCGCACTACGCGGTCGCGAGCTCGGACGGTGCCCTCCTCGCCATCGACGACGAGGCCTTCGCCGCCCACGAGTGCGCCACGGGCAACAGCCCGACCGGCCGCGTGTGGTTCTACAACATCGAGAACCCCGAGCTCCCGACGCCCATGGGCAGCTACGCCCCGCCCCGCGGCGGCGACACGGTGCCGATCGGCCACTACGCAGGTTGGGTCCCGTCGTGGTGTCTCTCGCACGGCCTCGACTGGCAGCCCGGCACGCACAACGTCGCCGTGACCTGGTTCACGGGTGGCTGGAGCGTCATCAACGCCGACGGCACCACGCCGACGGAGGTCGCCCACTTCCAGGCGGAGGACTCGCAGACCTACTCGGCCCTGTGGCACGACGGCCGCCTCTACACGAACGACGCGGCCCGTGGCTTCGACGCCTTCGAGGTGAAGACGAAGTAGCGATCCGCTAGACGAGCTTCAACGGTGCCCGGGTGCTGAGCCCGGGCACCGTCGCGTCCGGGGGCCGGCGCTAGCGCAGCAGGTCCGCGATGCGGCCCACGCCCTCGCGGATGTCGTCGTCTCCCAGCGCGTACGACAGACGTGCGTAGCCGGGGGCCCCGAAGCCCTCGCCCGGGACTATCGCGACCTTCGCCTTCTCCAGGATGACCTCGGCCAGGTGCGTGTCGTTCTCGATGCGAACGCCGGCGATCGTCTTGCCGATCACGCCCTTGAACGACGGGAACACGTAGAACGCGCCCTCGGGGTCGGGGCACACGACGCCCGGGATCTCATTGAGCATCTTGTGGATCGTCGTGCGGCGGCGATCAAACGCCTCCCGCATCTCGTCCACCGCCCTCAGGTCGCCAGACACTGCCGCGAGGGCCGCGGCCTGCGCGACGTTCGACACGTTCGACGTCGCGTGTGATTGCAGCGACGCCGCCGCCTTCGTCACGTCGGCCGGAGCGATCATCCATCCCACGCGCCAGCCCGTCATCGCGTACGTCTTCGCGACGCCGTTGACGACGATGCACTGGTTCGCGAGGTCGGGGACCTCGACCGGCATCGATGAGAACACGTTGTCGCCGTAGACGAGGTGCTCGTAGATCTCGTCCGTGAGCACCCAGATCCCGTGCTCGACCGCCCACTCGCCGATAGCCCTCACCTGCTCTGGCGAGTAGACCGCCCCCGTCGGGTTCGACGGGGACACGAACAGCAGCATCTTCGTCGCGGGCGTGCGGGCGCGCTCGAGGTCGTCCACCGAGAGCTTGAACCCCGTCTCCTCGGTCGTCGGGATCACGACCGGCTCGCCCCCCGCGAACCTGATCGCCTCCGGGTAGCTGACCCAGTAGGGGGCCGGGACGATGACCTCGTCGCCGTCGTCGAGGAGCGTCAGGAACGCGTTGAACAGGGCGTGCTTGCCGCCGTTGGAGACGAGCACCTGCTCCGGCTGCACCGCGTAGCCGGAATCCCGTTGCGTCTTGCGAGCGATCGCGGCCCTCAGCTCGGGCAGCCCGCCCGCGGGCGTGTACCGGTGGTAGACGGGGTGATGCGCGGCCTCGGCAGCCGCTTCGACGATGTGCGGCGGGGTGGGGAAGTCGGGCTCGCCGGCGCCGAACCCGATGACGTTCTCGCCCGCCGCCTTGAGGGCCTTCGCCTTCGCGTCGATCGCGAGGGTCGAGGACTCGGTTATGCGTCCGACTCGCTCGCTGATCCGCTTCCCGATGGCGCCGCCCCTTTTCGCTCAGGCTGTAGTTTCTCGGCACTTCCGACCCTACCGTCTGCCCGGAGGTGCCCCCTGCCCCCCGAGATCGTCATCCCACCCGAGCTCCGCCCCCGCGACGGGCGCTTCGGGTCGGGTCCCTCGAAGGTCCGCCCCGAGGCCGTGGCGGCCCTCGCGGCAGCGGCCCCCGGCTACCTCGGCACCAGCCACCGCCGGAGCGGCGTCCGCTCGATGGTCGGCCGCCTGCGGGAGGGGCTGCGGGCCCTGTTCGCGTTGCCGGACGACTACGAGGTCGTGCTCGGCAACGGCGGGTCGACCCTGTTCTGGGACGCGCTCGCGTTCGGCCTGATCCGGTCGCGCAGCCGCCACTACGTCTTCGGCGAGTTCTCGTCCAAGTGCGCGGCCGCGGCCCGTCTGGCGCCGCACCTCCACGAGCCGGAGATCGTCGAGGCCGAGCCCGGCACCCACCCTCCGCCGGTCCCGTCCGACGCGGCGGACTTGTACGCGCTCACGCACAACGAGACCTCGACGGGGGTAGCGATGCCCGTTACGCGCGTGGCGCCGGGGGCCGTGATCGCGGTCGACGCGACCTCGGCGGCCGGCGGCCTGCCGGTGGATCCGGCGCAGTTCGACTGCTACTACTTCGCTCCGCAGAAGAACTTCGCCTCGGACGGCGGGCTGTGGATCGCGCTCTGCTCCCCGGCGGCGGTCGCGCGGATCGAGGAGGTGGCGCGGTCGCGGCGCTACGTCCCCGCGTCGCTCGACCTCGGCATCGCGCTCGAGAACTCGCGCAAGGACCAGACGTACAACACGCCCGCGCTCGCGACGCTGTTCCTCATGGTCGAGCAGGTCGAGTGGGTGCTCGCCAACGGCGGGCTCGAGTGGGCGGTCGGGCGCTCGGCGCGCTCCGCCGACGTCCTCTACTCCTGGGCCGAGGCCTCACCGTACGCGACGCCGTTCGTGAAGGACCCGGTGCAGCGGAGCCCCGTCGTCGGGACGATCGACTTCGAAGGGGTCGACGCGCAGGACCTCGCGGCCGCGCTTCGCGCTAACGGGATCGTCGACACCGAGCCGTACCGGAAGCTGGGGCGCAACCAGCTTCGGATCGCGATGTACACCGCGGTCGAGCCCGATGACGTCGAAAGGCTTACTCGGTGCATCGACTACGTCGCCGGGGTGCTGGATGAACGTACGTGAGGCGACTCCCGACGATGCGCCGGGGATAGCCGCAGTACACGTCGCGTCGTGGAACGCGGCCTATCGCGGCGTCATCGCGGACGAGGCGCTGGACGCGCTGACCGAGGAGGGCCTGACGCGGGAGTGGCGCGCCGGGATCGAGCGTCCGGACCCGCCCGCCGCGACGGTGGCCGTGCTGGAGACCGGGGGCCGCGTCGACGGCTACGCGCGCTTCGGGCCGTCGCGTGACGACGACCTCGACCCGTCCGACTCGGCCGAGATCTACGGGTTCTACCTCCACCCCGGCCGGTGGGGCCGGGGTGGAGGTAGGGCGTTGATGGAGCACGTGCTGTCCGACCTCGGGGGCCGCGGGTTCCGGACCGTCGTCCTGTGGGTCGTCCAGGTCAACGACCGCGCGCAGGGCTTCTACCGCGCGCTCGGGTTCGCGCCCGACGGCCGCGACGACAAGCTCTGCATCGGCGCGCCGGAGTTCCGCTACCGCCGCGAGCTCCGAACGCGCGGCCCCCATCCGGCAGCTCTTCAGTAACACGACGGTGAACTCCAGGATACCCTAGCGGCCGCGGACGTCTGGGGAGACGGGGGGAGCTTTGGGCGAGACAGCGCCGGCCGAGACGAAGGAGTGCGTTTTCTGCGCCGAGACCATCAAGAGCGGCGCGGTCGTCTGCAAGCACTGCGCGAGACCACTTCCGGAGCGAGCGGTCAAGATCACGCACCGAGAGAACGCGCTGGGGCTGGGCCTTACCACTGAGTCGTACGGGATCTGGGACCTTTCCCGCGGCGGAGAGCCGCTCGCCGAGTTCCCGCGAGACGACGAAGGATGGCAGAACGCGTGGGCGCGGTGGGAGAGCGTCAACGGACGAAGCCGGCCTCAGGGGAGCGCCGGTCCGCCGTCGACGACGGTGTGGGCTGGAGCGACACGGCGCACGAACGGGAAGGCGGTGGCGTCACTCGTCCTGGGCATCCTCTGGATCTGGGGTATCGGCGCCGTAGTCGCGCTATTCCTCGGGTATGCCGCGCGGCGGGAGATCGATGCTTCCGGGGGCTCACAAGAAGGACGGGCCATGGCGACCGCGGGGATCGTCCTGGGGTGGATCGGATTGGCCGGGCTCGTCATCGCGGCCATGGCCGCCAGCGCCGGAGCAATTTCCTGAATCACTCTCGTCTAGATCTCAAGGTGCCGGACACGATCCCGAGTTCCCGGTCATATTCGCGAGGGCTTCTGCTCCAGGGTCTCCTCTGCGCGGTCATCGCGGCCAGCCCGATCCTCTCGAGAAGCCGGACGGTCGTGTGCCCGTTCCGGATCATCACGCGCAGACCGTGTCCCCTTTGTGGGCTGACGCGCGGCACCGCGCTCTGTCTGTCGGGTGCCTGGAGCAGCGGCGCACGCCTCCATCCGTTGGCGCCCGTGCTGGTTTCCGTTGGAGCAGCGAGTTTCGGGGCCGCCGCCGCAAGACGCGCGGTGGGGGCACACGAAGGAAGGGGGAGCTCAGATGGCCGCGACCGTTCAGACGATTCGGGTTCAGACGAATGAGCAGATGGAGAACGCGATCAGGAGCTACATCGTCCAGGGCTACGTGATAGCGAACCAGACGGAGTCGGCGACGACGATGATCAAGCGCAAGGAGTTCTCGGTCCTGTGGGCCGTGATCGGCTTCGTTCTGTGCATCCTGCCGCTTCTCGTGTACCTGATCGTGTACGCGACACAGTCCGACTCCGTCGTCGAGATCGTGATAGCCGGAGGGGCATCGCCCTCGAAGCCGGCACCTCCCGCGCCGACGCTCTAGGCCGGCGCGGGAGGGCGCTCCGCTATTGGGCTTAAGCCCCCGTCGGGCCGACCGGGTAGGCCTCCGCGGGCACGACGACGGAGTTGGCGAACTTGTCGTGCCACGTCTGCTTCTCGGGATCCCACAGCATCCACAGGTACCCGATGCCGATGACGATCCCCGACAGGTAGCTCCCGATGTTGCGGAGCGCCGCGCGTCCGTAGCCGATCGGGCCGCCGGCGCCGAAGTCGATGACGCGGATGCCCAGCGCCTTCTTGCCGAGGGTCTGGCCGGTCTCGCCGCCCTCGAGGTACGCGTAGTAGATCAGGGCGAGGAGCGCGTTGATCCCCTGGTAGGTGGCGCTGAACCTCTCGGCTCCGCCGAGGATCGCCGAGATGATGCTGGCGACGATCCCGATGATGATGCCGTCGATCAACGCGGCGCCGAACCGCCGCCAGAAGCCGGCGCGCGGCCCGGATGGTCCGCCCCCTCCCGGCGCCTGGTATGCGGGCTGCTGCGGTGCCTGAGCCATGCCGCCTCCCTCTGCTCGCGTTCGCCTGTTGCTCGTGGATGAACGCTAGCCGGTCGCGGCCTTCGCTGCAGCGATTTGCTCGAGAAAGACCTCGGGGTGCTGCTCGCCGGAGACGCCGCCGACGCGCGGCTTCAGCCTCTCCGCGAGCTCCCACGCGAGCTTCGACCGAGCGTCCGGCAGCAGCGTCGCGCGGCGCTCGAGGAACGACCGGATCGTCGCCAGCTCCTCTCCGGTGATCGCGCTGACGTCCATGGCCGGGGGTGGCTCGGCGCGTACCGGCGTGGCGGCCCACGCGGGGACCGGCACCGGGGCGGCCGCCCTCTCTCGCACGACCAGCGTGCCCGCGGCCATGTCGCCGAGGCGCTGGTTCTTGGAGCTGACGACGATCGCGATGAGGCCGATCGCATAGGCGCCCGGGAGGGCGTCGACGAGCCGCACGAGGTTGCGGATCGCGCTCGGCACGAACGACACGGGGCCGCCACCGGCACGGACGACGCGGAGCCCCGTCCACCTCTTCCCGGGCGTGCGGCCCGACGCGAGCGTCTCGAAGAACACGTCGTAGCCGAAGTTCACCAGGAAGATCGCGATGAAGACGATCGCGAGGGCGAGGAACATGGCCGAGTCGTCCTCGAGGGGGTTCCCCGAGAACGCATCGAGGACCGCGGTGCCGCCTGCGAGCGCCGCGATGACCGCCACTATCAGCAGGATCTTGATCGCCTGGTCGACCAGCGCGGCGATCGCCCGCGAGCCGATCCCCGCCAGCGGCAGCTCGATGGTCACGCCCTCGGCCGTCGTGATGGTTACCTTGTCCTCGAACTCCACAACGTCCTCGAACTCCACGACTATGAAACTAGAACGTTTTCTCCAGGATCGACAAAACGACTGGGAGCGGCTCCAGGCGGCGATCGACGGCGCCCGAGGGCGGCCGGAGCGTCTCGGCGCCGACGGCGTCCTCGAGCTCGGCGCGCTCTATCGGGCGGCCGCCGCCGACCTCGCGCTCGTCCGGCGCCAGTGGCCGGGGGACCCCGTGCAGGCGCGGCTGGAGGCGCTGGTCGGGCGGGCCCGGCACCTGGTCTACGACGCGCCGCTGCGCCGCGGGTCGGTCATCGAGTTCTTCCGGACCACGTACTGGCGCGGCGTCGCGGAGCGGCGGGCGTTCGTCGCCGTCGCGGCGGTGCTGCTCGTGCTCCCGATGGCGCTGGCCGTCCTTTGGGGAGTGTCGGACCCCGCCGCCGCGGCGGGCATGGTGCCCGAGCCCTTCCGGGACGCGACGACGCCGACGGGAGGGGACCTCGGCCTCCCGGTGGTCGAACAGGCTGCGACGGCGACCGCGATCTTCACGAACAACATCCAGGTCACGCTCCTCGCGTTCGCCGGCGGCGTCCTGGCAGGTCTCGGCACCGCGTTCGTGCTGATCTACAACGGCACGTTCATAGGAGCGGTGTGGGGGCTCGCGATCGACGCGGGGGCCGCGCTCCCGTTCGTCGAGCTCGTCACCGCCCACGGCGTCCTCGAGCTCTCGTGCATCGTCGTCACGGCGGCCGCGGGATTGTCCATGGGGTGGGCGCTGGTCGAGCCGGGGACGAGGCCGCGGCGAGAGGCGCTCGCGGCGGAGGCGCGGCGGTCGGTCGAGCTGGTGCTGGGGACGATGCCGTGGCTCGTGGTCGCCGGGCTCGTCGAGGGTTTCGTCACGCCTGCCGGCCCCGGCGTCGGCGGTGCGATCGCCGTCGGCTTCTCGCTCGGCGGCCTCTACTGGTCTCTCGTGTGGTGGCGCGGCCGCAGACGGCCGGAGCCCGAGCCCGCCTAGAGCCGGGCCCTCGCCTTCGCCCGCAGGTACTCGGCGACGCATGCCGCCGGGAGGCGCTCGGGCGGGACGTCGACCACCGCGGCACCGGCTCGCCTGAGGCGCGCCGCGACGCCGGCGCGCGCGTCGAGTACCTCCTGCGCGACCCTGCGCCGCGCGGCCTCGACGGCGTCCGCCGGCCGCGCGTTCGCGAGCTCCTCGAGGTCCGGGTCGGTCGCGCTCGCTATCACGAGGAAGTGCCGGCGGGCCAGAACGGGCGTCGCCGCGATCAACGATCGCGCGGCCGGCTCGTCTATGAGGTCGGTGAACATCAGGACCAGGGAGCGCTTCCCGCCCCCGACCGTGCGGAACGCCAGCTCGTAGTCGCTGTCGGTCTCGGTCGCCTCGAGGTCGAACAGCGCCTCGACCACGCGCTTAGAGCCCGCGCGCCGCGGGCGGAGGTCCCGCACGATGCGCGCGTCGAAGGCGAGCGCGCCGCAGCGGTCACCGACCTCGTCCGCGACGAGCGCGACCGCGACCGTCGCGTCGAGGGCGACGTCGAGCCTCGTCTTCTGCGGCCCGAGCGGCCCGCCCATCAACCGGCCCGCGTCGACGACGCACAGAACGTCCCGGTCCTGCTCCACGCGGTAGGTGTTCGTCATCGGCCGTCCCACGCGTGCGGTGGCGCGCCAGTTCACCTGGCGGAAGTCGTCGTCGGGGAGGTAGTCACGCACGGACTCGAACTCGGTGCCGAGGCCGAGGGGGCCGCGGGCGAGGTAGCCCGGCTCGCGGAACCTCCCCTCGCGCAAGCGGTGGACGATCCGGCGCGCGTTCGGGAGGTCGGGGTAGACCAGCACCTCCTGGGTGCCTGCGCCGGAATGGAACCAGCGGCCGAGGCCGAGGGGCCCGGTCGTCACGGACGCGGGGGCGGGGACGGCATGGCGGCCGCGGAGCTTCGGCAGCACGGTGCCTCGCACGGCGCGCCCGCCGGCCGGAGGCTCGAACGCGAGCGCGGGGACGTTGGGCTGGCGGATGCGAAGCTCGGCGGCCCCCTCGCGGCCCTCGACCGCGAACGGCGCGGTGACCCCGCGAGCGAGCGCGTGCGGCAGCTCGCGCTCTAGCGGGGGGGCCGCGCGTACTCGCCAGGCGTCGAGCGCCGCGACCGCGACCAGCGACACGACCGCGACGCCCGAGAGGACCGGCGGCACGACGAGACCCGCGAGCGCGGCGAGCGCGATCAGCGCGGCCGCACGCGGGGTCGGGCTCAACGCGGGACGGGCACCGACGCGAGCGCGGCGGCGACCGCCGAGCCGGCTCCGAACCGCTCGAGCTCCGCCTCGGGGCTGAGGATCAGGCGGTGCGCGAGGACCAGCGGGGCCATCGCCGCGACGTCGTCGGGCGTGACGAAGTCCCGGCCCCCGAGCCGCGCGGCCCCCTTCGCGACCGCGAGCAGGTGGACGGCGGCGCGGGGGCTCGCGCCGAGGGACACGCTCGGGAGCGCGCGCGTCGCGCGCACGACCGCCGCGACGTACCGGACGACCTCGTCCGAGGCCGTCGTCGCGTCCACCATCGCCCGCGCGTCGGCCCACTGCTCCGGCGTGACGACCACCGAGACGTCGTCCAGGGTCGCGGGCGCGACGCCCTCGTGGCGGAGGCGCAGGATCGCCACCTCGTCCTCTTCGGACGGGTAGCCGATGTCCACCTTGACGGCGAAGCGGTCGAGCTGCGCCTCGGGCAGCGGGTACGTCCCCTCGTACTCGATCGGGTTCTGCGTCGCGAGCACGAGGAACGGGTCGGGCAGGTCGTGTGACTCGCCGTCGGCCGTCACGCGGCGCTCCTGCATGGCTTCCAGGAGCGCGGCTTGCGTCTTCGGCGGCGTGCGGTTGATCTCGTCGGCGAGCAGCACGTTCGTGAACACCGGGCCCGCCCGGAATACGAGGTCCCCCCCGCGCAGCGTCGTCGTCCCGGTGACGTCCGACGGCAGCATGTCCGGCGTGAACTGGATCCTGCTGAACCCGACTCCCAGAGCGCGCGCTAGCGCGTTCGCGAGCAGCGTCTTCGCGACGCCCGGCGGTCCTTCGAGCAGCACGTGACCTCCGGCGGTCGCGGCGCACAGCACCGCGTCCAGCGCGTCGTCCGCGCCGACGACCACCTTGGCGACCTCGCGCGCGATCGCATCGCGCAACGTCTTCACGGGTTCCCCCTCCTCGCCCTCTCGGTGCGGGCGAGTGTAGCTGCGAGCGCGTCGACGTACGCCCGGCGCGGGGGAGGCAGCACGCGTTCCTTCTGCTCGGGGGGGCCGAGCCGCATCGCGCGCGCCCAGAGCCACAGCAGCGCCGCGAAGCCGAGCCAGCCGAGCGTCCACTTCCACCGCGACGGAAGCGCCGCAAGACCTGCGCCGAGGCCGTAGCCGTGGACGCTCTCGACGAACACGACCGGCCGCTCCTCCGGCCCCGCGAGCTCGAGCCCGAGCGCCGCGTTGCTCCCGCGGTCGAGCAGCCGGTTCTGCAGAGGCGACACGTCCGCGAGAAGCACGGCGACGCCTCTTTCCTCCTGCACCTCGACGACGAGCGATGCGCCGGGGCGTCCGACGATCGAGGTCCCGGAGCCCTCGTCGACCCACGATCCCTCGCCGGCCGGCTCGATCCCGGGGAAGCCGGGGGCATCGGTGTACTCGGCCGCGGACGGGCTCCATTCGGGTGGGCCGAACAACACGTCGTCGAGCCACGTGGGGGACTCACCGCCCGTCACGAGCCGGCCCCCGGAGTGCACGAAGCGGGCGAGCGTCTCCGCGCCCTCCTGCGGGACGTCCTCGGCGTCCATCAGCACGACGGTCCACCCCGGGTCCAAGGGCTCGTCGCCGAGCGGCCGCCGGTACCGCTCCGTGTCGTAGCCGAACTCCTCGAGCAACGACGCGTACGCCGCGAGGCCGCGCCCGGTCGTGGAGTAGGACGACGACGGCGGCCCCGCCGGCGACCGCAGGTAGACGCCCAGCAGCGCCACGATCAGGTTGACGACTACGACGGCCCCCACCACGATCCCGATGCGCTTCGCGATCGTGCGCTGCCGGGGGTTCACGAGCGTCTCCTCTCCGCGGACGGGCGCAGCAGCGCGTCCCAGCCCGAGCGCGACGTCTCCGCGTCGGCCGCCGTCGCCGGACGGCCCCCGTAGACGATCTGGTCGAAGAGAGCGGCGAGGTGGTCGAAACGCGGCGACCGCAGGCGCCGCGCCACCTCCCTCGACGTCGTCGAGTCGGCGCCGCGGATGCGGCCGGCCGCCTCGAGCCGCAGCAGGCCCGCGCGGAAGCGGAGCCGGACGGCGGTGGCGAAGTCGTGCGCGCGCTCGGCCTCGTCGGCGAGCGCTTCGACGGCGCGAGGGTCGCGGCGGGCCGGATGAGAGGACGAGAGCCTGTCGCCGGCGACGCCCACGCCCCTGCGGCGCGACATCACCGCGGCCACTGCGACCGCCGCGAGCACGACGACGATGGCGAGGACGGTCCAGACGACGGCCCGGGGGCCGGGGAGGACGTCGTCGAGCACGCCGGCGAACGCCTCCCACGCGTCGCGGAGCGCTCTGCCGACGGGGTCGAGCACGCCCTCGAGTGGACGCGGCACGTCGGGCGCGCGGAACCTGCGCTCGGAGAGGATCCGCCTCGCCACCTCCTGTGCCTCGGAGGGGTCGACGCGTTGCAGGAGCATCGCCTCAGGTATCGGTGCCCCCCGAGGGCTTCCATCCCGGGGGCGGCGGCCAGTACGGAGGCTGCTCGCCGCTGTGCGGCTGCAGGGGCGGCGGCGGGAGGTAGTCGGGCCGCAGCGACGGATCGGGGGCCGAGCCGATCCTCTCCGCGAGCAGCTGGAGGTCGAAGCCCTCCTTGCGGACGCGGAGGTCGAAGTAGATGACGGCGACGAGCGCTGCGCTGAACGGCAGCACGAGGATGCCGCCGATCGTGTTGACGAGCGTGTTCACGACCGCCTGGACGACGGCGCTGTCGCCCGTGTCGCCGAAGATCAACGGATACGCCGCCGCGCTGAGGGCCCCGCTCACTATCCCGCCCAGTACGTAACCGACGACGACCGCGCCGAAGACCGGCCACCACCGGCCCTTTACGAGGCCGAAGGAGCGGCCGAGCGCCTTCATCCCCTTGTGGCCCTCCACCAGGAGGACGGCGGGGGCGACCGTCCACGAGAACCACAGCCACACCCCCGGGACGATGAGGGCGATCGCCGCGAGGCCCCCGAGGATGAACGTCAGCAGCGTGATCCAGACGAGCGAGTGAACGCGGCGGGCGGCGAACCTCACGGAGGATCCCATCTCCGGCTTCGCGCCCACGTAGACGTCGCTGACGGCTTTCATGCAGGCGCCGGTCGCGATCGTCGTCACCACCATCGTGACGAACACGAGCAGCATCTGAGCGGCGAACATCGTCCACAGGTCGGCTTCGACAGTGTCGAACGAATCCGGGTCCGTCCCGAAGCTCGGGTCGAGGAATTCGTCCGGCAGCGTCGAGAGCGTCACGACCGCGCTCAGCACGTACACCGGGAACACGACGAGCGCGACGATCTTCCACAACGTGAGCGCGTTGCGCGTGTAGATCTTGATCGCGACGTCGAGGATCTCGCCCACGCGCAGCGGGCGCAGTGCCGGAGCCGCCATGGCGCAACTGTACTTGTACGATGCGGCGCATGCGGGTCCTCGTGTCAGAGAAGCTGTCCGCCGCCGGCGTCGAGCGCCTGCGGGAGCACGTGGACGTCGACGTCCGCCCGGGCCTGTCGCCCGAGGAGCTGCTCGCGGTGATCCCCGGCTACGACGCGTTGGTGGTCCGCTCCGGCACCAAGGTCACGGCGGACGTGCTGAAGGCGGGCGAGAGCCTGAAGGTCGTGGGCCGCGCGGGGATCGGCCTCGACAACGTCGACGTCGACGCGGCGACGCGCCACGGTGTGCTCGTCGTGAACGCGCCGCAGTCGAACGTCTTGTCGGCTGCCGAGCACACGGTCGCTCTGATGCTGGCGCAGGCGCGCAACATCCCGCAGGCGCACGCGGCCCTCGTGGGCGGCGCCTGGGAGCGCGAGCGGTGGCAGGGCGTCGAGCTCCACGGGAAGACGCTGGGGATCCTCGGGCTCGGCCGCGTCGGCACGCTCGTCGCCCAGCGCGCCAGCGCGTTCGGGATGAGGCTCCTCGCGTACGACCCGTACGTCGCGCCGCCGCGCGCGGCCCAGATGGGCGTCGAGCTCCTCGACACCGTCGCCGACGTGTGCTCCCGCTCGGACTTCCTCACCGTGCACCTGCCGAAGACTCCTGAGACCGTGGGGATCGTCTCGCACGCCGAGCTCGCGGCGTCGCGCCCCGGCCTGAGGGTCGTGAACACCGCACGAGGCGGGATCATCGACGAGGCGGCGTTGGTGAAGGCGCTCCAGGACGGGATCGTCGCGGGGGCGTCGGTCGACGTCTTCGACGGCGAGCCCGTGACCGAGCACCCGTTGTTCCACCTTCCCAACGTCGTCGTCACGCCGCATCTCGGCGCGTCGACGGCCGAAGCGCAGGACAAGGCGGGGATGGCGATCGCGGAGCAGGTGCTGCTCGCGCTGCGCGGCGACTTCGTGCCGTACGCGGTCAACATCGACATCGGCCCCGACATCCCCGAGCCGGTTCGCCCCTACGTGCAGCTCGCCGAGCGTCTCGGCCGCGTCGCCGTCGCGTTGTCCGGCCCGGGCATCGAAGCCCTGCGGTTCGAGTACCACGGGGGCCTCGCGGACCAGGACACGCGCGCGTTGACGCTGTCGGGGCTCAAGGGCGCGTTCTCCGCCGTCGTGCACGAGCCGGTGACGTTCGTGAACGCGCCGTTGCTCGCGAAGGAACGGGGGATCGCGATCGAGGAGACGAAGTCGTCGCAGTCGCTCGACTACGTGAACCTGATCGAGGTGCGCGCGGCGTGCGAGGGCGACACCGTCTCGGTCGCCGGCGTCCTCGTCGGCAAGCGCGACACGGAGCGGCTCGTCAGGGTCTACGGCTACGACCTCGACATGGCGTTCACGCCCGTGATGGCGTTCTTCCGTTACCTCGACCGACCCGGCATCGTCGGGATCGTCGGGACCCTGCTGGGGGAGGCCGAGGTCAACATCGCGAACATGCAGGTGGGGAGGCAGACCGTCGGCGGTGAGGCCCTCATGGGTCTGGCGGTGGACTCGCCCATCCCGCAAGATGTGCTCGAAGGGATCGTGTCCAGGGCCGGGCTGCGCGACGCTCGGCTGATCACGGTCGACACCTAGGAACGGAGCGCAGATGCCGATCGCGGCGGTCGAGAAGATCTGGATGAACGGCCGGATGGTCGCGTGGGAGGACGCGAAGATCCACGTCCTCAGCCACGCCCTGCACTACGGGACCGGCGTGTTCGAAGGTGTGAGGTGCTACGAGACCGCGCGGGGGCCGGCGATCTTCCGCCTGCGCGACCACCTGCTCCGGATGGAGCGTTCGGCGCGCATCTTCATGATGGAGATCCCGCACGGCGTCGACGAGCTCGTCGAGGCGACGCGCGACCTCGTCCGCGTCAACGGCCTGCGGTCGTGCTACGTCCGGCCGATCGCCTACCGCGGCTACGGCGAGATCGGCGTGAACCCGGCCGGCAACCCGGTCGACGTGTGCATCGCGGTGTGGCCGTGGGGGACCTACCTCGGCGAGGAGGCGCTGACGAAGGGCGTGCGGATGACGGTCTCGTCGTGGCGCCGGCACGACCCGAACATCATCCCGCCGCAGGCGAAGGTGACCGGCGCGTACGTGAACTCGGTGCTGGCGAAGATGGAGGCCCTCGACAAGGGCTTCGACGAGGGGATCATGCTGAACCCGCAGGGCTACATCTCCGAGGCCACCGGGGAGAACCTCTTCATCGTCCGCGACGGCGAGCTGCTGACGCCGCCGCTCGCGGCGGGGCCGCTGCCGGGCATCACGAGGGACTCGATCATCGCGATCGCCGCGGACCTCGGGATGAGGGTCTTCGAGCGGATGCTGACGAGGGCCGACCTCTACCTGGCCGAAGAGATGTTCTGCGTCGGCACCGCGGCCGAGGTCACGCCGGTACGCGAGGTCGACGGCCGCGTGATCGGAGACCCGGGCCCGGTCACGCAGGCCCTGCAGCAGAAGTACTTCCAGATCGTGAAGGGCGAGGACGAGAAGTACTCGGACTGGCTCGACTACGTCGGGGGCTGAGCGTCCGACTCGATCCCGTAATCGGACGTCGGGGAGCTAGTGATCGACTTAGCCGTTCTTATTGCCGGTCTGGCGCTGACGGTATCGATCCTCCAGTGGTGGCTTGGATCGAGGCGGCGCCCGAGATTCGACGCCGACATCCAATGGATTCACCACGGCGACGAACGGACGCCGACATTGCAGTTCACCATTTCGAATATCGGAACCATTCCCGGAAGCATCCGGAGTCTGCGGATGTCGGGTCCGACCGATCCTCCGAGGTCAGGCTGGATTCCGAACGAGCTCCACGGGTTCAAACCAATTTGGCTGCAGGTTTTCGAGACGTCGAGACCGTTTCTCGTGAACTCGACTCTCCTGGTCAGCGGGCTCGAAGAAGGAAGGCGCCGATGGCTCGTGATCGAAGATGCTCGCGGGCACGAGAAGCGCGTCGAGATCCGACCGCCCTACAGCGAATCGTCACGTGCGTGATCGGGCGAGGAATCGACTCCGTAATCGTTGTCTGCATGGTCGAACCTTGCGCCGCGTCGGGGGCCGATCTTCAGCCCACGCCCTCGGGCGTCACCAGGCAGAACGGGTGCCCTGCCGGGTCCGCGTAGACGCGGTACCCGATCGGCTTGTCCGACCCCTCTAGAAGACTCCCGCCGAGTGCCAGGACGCCTGCCTCCGCTTCGTCGAGGTTGTCGACGAGCACGTCCATGTGCATCTGCTGGGGGGCCGCGGGATCCGGCCAGCGCGGCGGGACGAAGGACTCGACGCGCTGGAACGCGACGCACACCGCGGCCCCCGGGCCGCCGATCGTGACCCATTCGTCGGTGTCCTCGACGCGCTCCAGGCCGAGCATCCGCTCGTAGAACGTCGCGAGCGCCCGCGGGTCGGGACAGTCGACGACCAGGCAGTGGAACCGGCCGATCATCTCGGGATCAGAGCTGCCAGGTGTCGTCGCGGATGATCGGGATCGTCTTACCGTCCGCCGTGATGCCGTCGATCGCGACCTCCGGCCCGCCGACCATGAAGTCCGTGTGCACCTTCGAGTGGTTGATCCCCGCTTCGAGCTGCTGTTCCGGCGTCAGCCCGTCCGCCCCCTCCACCGTGAACGTGAAGCCCGCGCCGTACGCGATGTGCGACGTCGCGTTCTCGTCGAAGAGCGTGCTCTTGAACGTGACGCCGGTCGCTCCGACGGCGGACGCCTTGTCGACGAGCGCGACCTCGCCGAGGTAGCTCGCCTGCTCGTCGGTCTGCATCTGCGTCCGCAGCACGTCGCCCCCCGTGCTCGCGCGCACGTCGACCGCCTTGCCTCCTTCGAACGTGACCTCGAGGTCGGTCACGGTGACGCCCTCGTTCTCGAGCACGAGCGGCCGCGTCGACCGCACCGTCCCTTCGGTCCGCCGGAAGTCCGGTGTGGTGAAGACCTCCTCAGTCGGGAGGTTCGGGATGTGCCGCTGCCCCCACGCGGTCTCGAACCCCGCGCTCATCCACCGGCCCGCGGGCAGCAACCCGACGGTGAGGTCCGTACCGGGGCCGGAGTAGTGCAGGGCGTCCAGGCGCAATTCGTTGAGCGCGTCGGCGCGCCCGCGCAGCCGCTCCATATGCTCCCACCACGATCGCACCGGGTCGTCGTCGTAGAGCCGCGTCGCGCGCGCTACCGCGTCCCACAGACGGTCGACGTCGGGCTCGCCGAAGACCGCCTCGGCCCACCCGGGGTTCGGGCAGGCGATGATCGCCCACGCGACCGAGCGCTCGTTTATCTGCTTCGTCGTCTCGTCGCGGAGCTCGAGCATCCGCGCCTTCCCCGCTCGTTCGGGGTCGATGTCCGAGAAGATGTCCGGCTCCGGCGTCCCGACGATCGCGATGAACGCCGCCTTGTCCGCGGCGAGGTCCCTCGTCTGCACGAGGACGTGCGGTGGCGTCCACGTCAGGACCTCGTCGTCGGCGTGCTCGAGCATCGCCTTCTGCACGTGCTGGTCCTCGTAGTGGACCTCGACGTGACGCGCCCCCGCCTCGTACGCGCGCCGCGCGACGGCGCGAGCGAAGTCGACGTGCTCGACGAACGTCTGTATCAGGAGGCGCTGGCCGGGTTGGAGGTTGCACCCCGCGCGCACGGCGAGGTCCGCATAGGTGTCGACGAGCCGCTGTCTGTCCATGGCCGCCCACGATAAGCGTCCCGGATACTGCCGGTAGTCTCGCCACATGACCGTGAAGACCCGCATAGAGCCCGCGCCGTCGGGGTCGATCCACGTCGGCAACGCCCGGACCGCCCTCTTCAGCTGGCTGTACGCACGCCGCCACGGGGGGAGCTTCGTCCTACGCATCGCCGACACGGACGCGAAGCGCGCCACCGAGGAGAACTACCAGGCGGTCCTCGAGGACATGCGGTGGCTCGGTCTCCACTGGGACGAGGGCCCCGAGGTCGGCGGCCCGAACGGCCCGTATCGCCAGAGCGAGCGGTTCGACCTCTACCGGGAGAAGGCGGCAGAGCTCGTAGACGCCGGATACGCGTACGCCTGCTATTGCACGCCCGAGGAGCTCGAGGAGGAGCGGCGCGCCGCGCAGGCCGAGGGCCGCGCCCCCGGGTACTCCGGACGCTGCCGGACGCTGACCGACGAAGAGCGGAAGTCGTTCGACGACGGGGGCCGCGGGTACTCGCTGCGGTTCCGCGTCCCTCAGGACCGCACGATCACCTTCCACGACGCGGTGCTGGGCGAGCTGTCGACGGACCTCGGGCGCACCCCGGACTTCGTGATCCAGCGGTCCGACGGGTCGCCGACGTACATGCTCGCAGTCACGGTCGACGACGTCGCGATGGGGATCACGCACGTCATCCGCGGCAACGACCTCGTCGCGTCGACGGCGCGCCAGATCCTGCTGCGCGAGGCGTTCGGCGTCACCGAGATGCCGGTGTGGGCGCACCTGCCGATGCTGGTCACTACCGAAGGGAAGCCGCTGTCGAAGCGGTGGGGGGACGTATCGGTCGGCTCGTACCGCGAGCAGGGGTTCCTGCCCGAGGCGATGGTCAACTACCTCGCGCTCCTGGGGTGGTCCTACGACGACAAGACGAACATTTTCTCGGTCGGCGAGCTGATCGAGCGTTTCTCGCTCGAGCGCGTCGGCAAGAACCCCGCGGCGTTCGACGTCGCGAAGCTCGAGTGGCTGAACGGGCACTACATCCGCGCGCTCACCGACTCCGAGCTCGCCGAGAGACTGGTCCCGTACTGCGAGGCGGCGGGTCTGGCCGCGGACACGGCGGGGGGCCGCGAGGTCCTCACCGGCGTCGCGCCGTTGATCGGCGAGCGCCTCAAGCGCCTGGACGAGGCCCCCGCGATGATCCGGTTCCTGTTCGAGGACGTGACGCCCGAGGGGAAGGCCGCGAAGGCGCTCGAGGGCCAGGAGGAGTACCTCGGCGCGGTCGCCGCAGGTCTCGAACGGCTCGAGAAGTGGACGACGCCCGCGATCGAGGAGGTGCTGCGTAGGCTCGCCGAGGAGCGGGGGCTCAAGCCGAAGCAGGCGTTCCAGCCCGTGCGCGCGGCGGTCACCGGAACGCTCGTATCCCCGCCTCTGTTCGAGAGCATGGAGCTCCTGGGGCGGGAGAAGACATTGAGGCGCCTGAGGTATCCTGCCTGACGCCCGAAATTCGGGGTCAATGGGGCGTGGGGTAACCTGGCAGCCCGTCGGATTCTGGTTCCGATAGTCCTGGTTCGAATCCAGGCGCCCCAGCGCTCAGCAGCAAGAAAGGCCTGGCCCGGTAGTCTAGTTGGCCTAGGACGCCGCCCTCTCAAGGCGGAGATCACGGGTTCGAATCCCGTCCGGGCTACGAGTTTCGTCGTAGGGTCCAGCGGCTCGCGACGCGAAGGTGACGCTTCGTACGTCTAGAAGCAGACGTTTCTAAAGAGGAGTGGGAGATGAACCGGACGGATCTGGTCGAGAGGCCGTATCTGCGGGACGACTTGCCGTCGTTCCGCGCCGGCGACACGGTCAGGGTCCACGTCCGGGTCGTCGAGGGCGAGCGTGAGCGCATCCAGGTGTTCGAGGGCATCGTGATCCGGCGCCGCGGCTCCCAGCTCTCCGAGACCTTCACCGTCCGTAAGATCAGCTTCGGCGTCGGCGTGGAGCGGACGTTCCCGGTGCACTCGCCGATGATCTCGAAGATCGACGTCGCCGCCCGCGGAGACGTTCGCAGGGCGAAGCTCTACTACCTTCGGTCCCGCGTGGGGAAGAAGGCCAAGGTCAAAGAGCTGCGGGACCGGTAGGGCCCCCTCGACGTGGAGTCGCAGCACGCGCCACCGCCGCCACCGCCCCCTCCTCCTCCGCCCGCCGCGCGCGAGCCGGAGGCCGCCGCGCCCGAGCCGGCACCCGAGCCGCCCAAGAAGAAGCACTCGTTCTGGCGAGAGCTCCCGGTCCTCGTCGTCATCGCGTTCGTAGTCGCGCTGCTGATCAAGACGTTCCTGTTGCAGGCCTTCTACATCCCGTCGGCGTCGATGGAGCCGACGCTGGTCGAAGGGGACCGCGTTCTGGTCGAGAAGGTCAGCTACCGCTTCGGTGAGCCGGCGCGGGGACAGGTCGTTGTGTTCGAGAAGGAGTTCGCGTCGCTGGCGCCTCCGGAGGACGACCCGTTCTGGGAGGACATCGCGAGCGCGCTGAAGGGGCTCTTCGGGTTCCCCACCGGGGGGACGCAGGACTTCATCAAGCGCGTGATGGCCGTCGAGGGCGACACGATCGAGGGCCGCGAGGGCAGGGTCTACGTCAACGACGAGCCCGTGGACGAGCCGTACCTCGCCGAGGGCACGGAGACCTCCGCGTTCGGCCCCGTGGAGGTGCCGGACGGCATGATCTTCGTGATGGGCGACAACAGGGGGAACTCCGACGACTCGCGCGCCTTCGGGCCGATCCCCGTGGAAGAGGTCGTCGGGCATGCGTTCCTGTTGCTGTGGCCTCCCTCGGATTTCAGCACGCTTTAACCTCTCTCGATGCCGAGAGTCCACGAGGTCGCCAAGCAGATCGGCGTCACCTCCAAGGAGGTCCTCGCGTGCCTAGAGGAGCTCGGCGAGCCCCGTAGCACCCACTCCTCCTCGATCGACGACGCGCTCGCCGAGCGGGTGAAGGCCGCGCTGAACGGGGGCCGGGCCGCACCGGCGGTCGCCGAGCCCGACGCGGCCCCCGAGCCCGACGCCGAGACGGAACCGGAGCCGGAGGCCGTCGCCGAACCCGAGCCGGAGCCGGCCTCGCTCGGGACCGTCTCGAAGCCCAAGAAGCGGAGCTTGCTCCGGCACCTCGCGGAGCTCCCCGTCCTCGTCCTCATCGCGTTCGTGATCGCGATCGTCATCAAGACGTTCTTCGTGCAGGCCTTCTTCATCCCGTCCGGCTCGATGATCCCGACGCTCCACGTCGGCGACCGCGTCCTTGTCGAGAAGATCTCGTACCGCTTCGGGGGCCCCGAGCGCGGCCAGGTCGTCGTCTTCGAGAAGTCCGTGTTCGGCGAGGCCCCCGAGCTGCCCTGGTACGACGACGCGCGCAACTTCGTGCGCGAGCTGCTCGGCTTGCCGACCGGGATCGAGGAGGACTACATCAAGCGTGTGGTCGCCGTCGGGGGCGACACGATCCGCTACTTCGGCCAGCCCCGGCAGCTCTTCGTGAACGGGACGCAGGTCCCGCAGGACTACGTGAACCGGGGTAGGGACCAGGCCAGCCCCACGATCACCGCGCAGGACTGCAAGCGCCTGCAGATGCAGATCGACGGGGGAGGCTGCATCGTTCCCGCGGGCAAGGTCTTCGTGATGGGCGACAACCGGGGGAACTCGGAGGACTCGCGGATCCTCGGCCCGATCGACGAGGACAAGATCGTCGGGCACGCGTTCCTGATCATCTGGCCGCCCGGCGATTTCGGGACCATATAGGTTGGCCCCGATGGTCATGGACGCGACCGGGCTCCTCGAGGCCCGTCTGGCCGGCGCCGGCTTCGAGCGCGTTGCGGGGGCCGACGAGGTCGGCCGCGGCGCCCTCGCGGGGCCGCTGATGGCCGGCGCCGTGATCCTGCCGCCCGGGGCGTCGATCGACGGGCTGCGCGACTCCAAGATGTGCACCGCGCTGCAGCGCGAGAGGCTCGCGGAGAAGATCCGGGAGGTCGCCGTCTCCTACTGCGTCGTCAGGGTAAGGCCGGACAAGATCGACCGCACGGGCCTCCAGCGATGCAACCTCGAGGCGCTGAGGCGCGCGCTGAAGGGGTTGTCGGAGGAGCCCGACTACGTGCTGCTCGACGCGTTCCGGCTCCGGCGCGCGCCGTGGCCGGCGCTCGGCGTGAAGAAGGCCGACGCGGTGTCGACCACCGTCGCGGCGGCCTCGATCCTGGCGAAGGTCGAGCGCGACCGTGCGATGCGCCGGTACCACCGGCGCCACCCCGAGTACGGGTTCGCCACGAATGTCGGATATGGCACGCGCGAGCACTGGGACGCGCTGCAGCAATACGGGCCGTGCCCGATCCACCGCCGGTCGTTCTACGGCGTGGAGGGATTCGTCGACGCCGATGGCGTCTTTCGGCCGCATATGGCGCGACACTTGGAGACCGAGCAAGACTTCGAGCAAGACTGCGAGCAAGAGGAGATGGGATGAGCGTCGAGGACCTCGAGAAGTACGAGGCCGAGATGGAGCTTCAGCTCTACAAGGAG
Source organism: Actinomycetota bacterium (assembly GCA_035942255.1). GTDB lineage: Bacteria > Actinomycetota > CADDZG01 > CADDZG01 > WHSQ01 > JALZEG01. The sequence continues at coordinate 57,033 of DASZDG010000069.1, forward strand.
TACCGGGACGTCCTCCCGATGTTCAAGTTCGTCGTCGAGACCGAACGGCGCTTCTATCTCGCGAACGGCGTCAACGTCGACACGCGCCACATGGGCGCGAAGGTCTGGTTCGAGGTCGAGCTCACCGACGCATGGGTCTGGGACATGCACCGTCCCGCCCGCTTCGTCTCCCACGTCAAGGTCGTCACGTTCAGGGACCTGAACGTCGAGGAGCTGGCTCAGCTCGCGGAGCGCGACATCATCCCCGAGCCCCCCGGGATGGCTACCTAGCTCTTTCCGTCACACCCCTTGTCTAGCGTGCCGTGCATGCACGCGCGCTCTCTGCTCGGCCGCGACGGCGAGGCTGCCGCGACCGATCTGTACCGCCGGCTCGGCTACGAGGTCGTCGACCGCAACTACCGGTCCGGCCGCGGCGAGATCGACCTCGTCTGCCGCCGCGGGGACACGATCGTGTTCTGTGAGGTCAAGACCCGCAGCTCGGAGCAGTGGGGGTTGCCGTCCGAGGCCGTGGGGGCCGCGAAGCAGGCGCAGCTGAAGCGGCTCGCTGCGGCATGGCTCGCCGAGCGGAAGCCCGGGTACGTCGAGGTCCGCTTCGACATCGTCTCGGTTATCGTCCGCGCGGACCGGGGGACCGAGGTGACGCACATACCGGACGCGTTCTAGGAGGAGCCGTGGCGGAGTACGAGTCGCTGAGGTGGGAGGTCGCGGATCACGTGGCGACCGTGACGCTCGACCGTCCCGAGAAGAAAAACGCGATGTCGTGGACGATGTTCAACGAGATCCGCGACGCGTTCGACCGCGCCTCGGACGACGACGACGTCCGCTGCCTGGTAGTGACCGGAGCCGGCGGCGCGTTCTGCTCCGGGGCCGACCTCTCGGACGCAGCGAACCTCGTCGACTCGACGTTCGCGTTCAAGGACCGGATGCGGACGATCCACGGGATCGTCACGTCGATCGTCAACTGCACGGTCCCCACGATCGCGAAGGTCACGGGGATCGCCGCGGGGGCCGGGTGCAACCTCGCGTTCTGCTGTGACCTCGTCGTAGCGACCCGCGGTTCCGCGTTCGCCGAGCTGTTCGTGAGGCGCGGTCTGGTCGTCGACTTCGGAGGGTCCTGGGCCTTGAGCCGCCTGCTCCCGCTCAACCGCGCGAAGGAGCTGGCGCTGCTCGGCGAGACGCTGTCTGCCGAGGAGGCGGCGCGCTGGGGGATCGTGAACCGCCTCTGCGATCCGGGCGAGGTCGACCAGGTCGTGAAGGACCTGTCGACGCGCCTCGTCGCCCTGCCCCCGAGGACCGTCACGATGATCAAGGAGAACCTCAACCGCGCGGGCGAGCGCTCGGTCGAGGCGACGCTCGACGCCGAGTCGCTGACGCAGTCGCTTGCGTTCGGGAGCGACGACACGCGTGAGGCCCTCATGAGCTTTCTCGAGAAGCGGGAGCCGCGGTTCACCGGCAGGTAGCCGGATTCCTGTCGTAGGTCGCCTCTAGGTTGTTCCCGGGCCGCGAACCCGGGGAGTGGAGGCAGTGTGCTGGCGAAGACGCTCTCGGTCGCGCTCGTAGGCGCGGACGCGCACGTGGTGGAGGTGGAGGTCCACGCGACGCAGGGGGTCCCGAGCTTCACGATCGTGGGGCTCCCGGCGAAATCAGTCCGGGAGGCCGAGCAACGCACCCGCTCGGCCCTCCTGTCGAGCGACCAACGCTGGCCCCCCTCGCGGACGCTCGCGAACCTTGCTCCTGCCGCACTGAGGAAAGAGGGCACGCATTTCGATCTTGCGATCGCGATCGGCATCCTCGGCGCCGACGCGCGCCTGGGCGGTACCTCCCTCGAGCGTTGGGTCTTTGCCGGCGAGCTTGGGCTCGACGGAACGGTCCGGCCGATCCGGGGCGTCCTTCCCGCGGCGATCGCCACCGGACGGGCGGGGCTGCGGGGCGTGATCTGTCCCGCCCGGAATGCGGCCGAGGCCACGCTCGTCTCGGGGATCGAGGTCGTACCCGTCGAGACGCTGCGCGAGTGCATCGACTTCCTCAGGGGCAAGTGGGCTCCGGGGCCGTTGCCGTCGGCTCGACGCGCCCCGGCCCCAGAACCTCCCGACATGGCCGACGTCCGGGGCCAGGAGGTCGCGCGCGAAGCGCTCGAGATCGCGGCGGCCGGCGGGCACAACCTGCTCCTCTCGGGTGCTCCGGGATGCGGCAAGACCATGCTCGCGCGGCGTCTCCCGGGCATCCTCCCGAGGATGTCGCCCGAGGAGGCGCTCGACGTGACCCGCGTGCACTCGATCGCGGGCCTGCTGGAGGAGCGCCAGGGGCTGGTCGAAGACCGCCCCTTCCGGGCCCCTCATCACAACGTCTCGGCCGCGGGCTTGATCGGGGGCGGAACCGGGCTGGCGCGCCCGGGCGAGGCGGTCCTTGCGAATCACGGCGTCCTCTTCATGGACGAGCTGCCGCTGTTCCGTCGCGACGTCCTCGAGTCGTTGCGCGCTCCGCTCGAAGACGGGCTCGTCAGGATCGGGAGGAGCGGCGGGCTGCTCACCTTCCCGTGCCGGTTCTCGCTGATCGGCGCGATGAACCCGTGCCCCTGCGGGTTCCTCGGGGACGGGAAACGGACGTGCCGGTGCTCGGAGCAGGCGTTGCGGGCGTACCGAGCGCGCGTCTCGGGGCCGCTCCTGGATCGCTTCGACTTGCAGATCGGCATGCAGCGCGTGCGCGGCAGGGACTTGCTCGAGACCGGTGACGGAGAGCCGTCGGCCGTCGTTCGCGAGCGAGTCGAGGCGGCGCGAGCACTGCAACGTGAGCGCTACGGTTCCGCCACGGCGACCAATGCGTCCGTGAGCAGAACGCGTCTCCGCCGGAACGGCTCGTTCGACCCCCCGGCCCTGGCACCGCTCCGCCCGTACGTCGACGCGGGAACGTTGACGGGGCGCGGCGTCGAACGAGTGCTCCGAGTCGCGCGGACGATGGCGGACCTCGCTGCCTCACCGTCTGTGACGCATGACCACGTCGCGCGCGCTCTTGCGTTTCGTGTAGAGGATGCAGGGGAGGTGGCGGCGTGAGCATCCGAACGATCCTGCCCTTCGACCCCGAATGGCCGCCGCGTCTCCAAGAGCTCGATGCTGAGACGCGGCCCGAGCGGCTCTACGCCACGGGGACGCCGCTGCGCGCCGGAACCCGCGCGGTCGCGGTCGTGGGGTCGCGGCGACCAACTGCGACCGGCCTAGCGATTGCCGCAGAGATCGGACGTGGCCTGGCAGAGGCCGGGCTGCCGGTGGTCTCGGGTCTTGCGATCGGGATCGATGCGGCCGCGCATCAGGCGGCACTCGATGCTGGCGGTTACACGATCGCGGTCCTCGGGTGCGGACTCGACATCAACTACCCGCGGCGGAACGAGCGATTGAAGCGGCAAATCGAAAAGGAGGGGACGCTGATCTCCGAATACGAGGTCGGCGTCGAACCGAAACGTGGCCACTTTCCCCTGCGGAACCGGGTCATCGCGGGCATGAGCGACGCGGTCGTCCTCGTCGAGGGCAGCGCCCGTAGCGGAGGCTTGATCACGGCCCGCCTGGCGCTCGACATGAACCGCCACGTGTTCGCGGTTCCCGGCAGCACGCGTAACCCCCTCGCCGCCGGACCGAACGAGTTGATCCGAACCGCTCAGGCCACGCTCGTCACAGGGGTCCATCAGATCCTGGAGGACATCGTGCCCGGGATGGTGTGGGGGGAACCGGGCGACGGCGAACAGTGCATGGGGCAGCCCCTCGCCAATCCGACCGAAGCCGCCCTTCTACTCTTCTTGGACGACGCTCCGATGAGCCTGGACAGGATCTGCGCCGGGCTCGGCCTGACGTTCGGCGAGGTTGCCATCGCGCTGGCGGCCCTGGAGGTTCGCAGCTACGTCGTGCGGTCGGTCGCCGGGTACGCAGTCACCGGCGCGGGCGCAAGGGCGCGCATGGCCATGGGGGTAGACGACGAGGAGCGCGCGTCGTGACCTTCCCATGCCTCCATGGCGACTGGTGCAGGTGGTGCAACTGGTGCGTGCACCACATGCACCACATGCACCACATGCACCAGTCCCTTTGAGGGTGCGGAGTGTTCCCACTGAGGCAGTGCGGGTAAGCACGAGGCATCCGACGACAGGAGGAAGCCGTGGACCGAGATGACGAGCGGGACCCGAACGAGCAGAACGACGCCAACGATCCGAAGGAAGCCCCCGTAGACGGCCCCGGAGGGGCGGAGGAGCCCGGCGGCCTCGGCTCGACTTCGCAGGGGTCTCCCGGCGACGTCGAAGGCGGCGGGACGTCGGGCGTCTGAAGCCCGGATCGTTGACTCCGCCGGGCCGCGCCACGATCCTGGTTCCGCGATGGAGGCCCGGACGCCGATAGAAGACGCGATGGACGAGTTCCTGCGCGCCTGCTCGGCCGAGCGGGACCTGTCGCCGCATACCGTTGCGGCCTACCGGCGAGACCTCGACCAGTTTGCCGAGTGGATGTCGCGTCGCAACGTCGCAGACCTCGCACGGATAGACCGCACCTCGCTGAGGCGCTACGTGGCGTTTCTCGGCGAACGCCGTTACGCCCGCAGGTCGATCGCTCGGAAGGTGAGCGCGGTGCGGTCGCTGCTGGGTTGGGCGGTGACGCACGGCCTGATCGAGTCGAACCCAGCGGACGACGTGACGGTGCCGAAGCTCGACCGTCCGCTCCCGAAGGTGCTGAAGGCCCCCGACGCCGCGGCGCTGTGCGACCTGCCGCCGGGAGACGACCCGGTCGGGCAGAGGGACCGGGCGATCCTCGAGCTGCTCTACGGCTCCGGGCTGAGGGTGGGGGAGCTGTGCTCGCTCGACGTCGACGACGTCGACACCGGGGCCGGGCGGCTGCGCGTGACCGGGAAGGGGCGCAAGCAGCGCCAGGTGCCCGTAAGCCGCCCCGCCACCACCGCCGTGGACACGTACGTGCGCGGGGGCCGCGCCGACCTGTTGCGGCCGGAGACGCCGGCGGACGCGCGGCACGCCCTCTTCCTGAACGCCCGCGGGCGGAGGTTGGGGCCGCGCAGCGTGCGCTCTATGCTTGCCCGATACCTGTCCGCCGAAGGTGCCGCCCCGGTGGGCCCTCACGCACTGAGGCATTCCTTCGCGACGCACCTGCTCGACGGGGGGGCCGATCTGCGGGCGGTGCAGGAGCTGTTGGGCCATGAGAGTCTCGCCACGACCCAGATCTACACGCACGTCTCGCCGGAACG
>DASZDG010000070.1:0-22928 GCA_035942255.1 Actinomycetota bacterium
CAGACGACTACGAAAGGAGCAACCTAGAATCGAGCCCTGCACCACTCGCACATGTCCACTAAATTGGGGCAACACCAGACGTGTACCGCGTGTACCGCGTGTACCGCGTGTACCGCGTGTACCGGTCCCCCCGGGCGGGAGTCACAGCTAGGGCTCGGCCCAGCCCCGCGTCCGCTCCACCGCCTTCTTCCATCCCTCGTACGCCGTGTCGGCCTCGTCGCGGGAGAGGCGCGGCTCGAACTCGGCGTCCACCGTCCACCGCTGCGAGATGTCTGCCGGGGAGTCCCACACGCCCGCCGCGAGCCCGGCCATGTACGCGGCCCCCAGCGCGGTCGTCTCGGTCATCGCGGCCCGCCGTACCACGACGCCGAGCTGGTCCGCCTGGAACTGGCAGAGGAAGTCCATCACGCTCGCGCCCCCGTCGACGCGCAGCTCGTCCAGCGGCTTCCCGGCGTCCGCGGCCATCGCCTGGACGACGTCCCTCGTCTGGAACGCCATCGCCTCGACCGCCGCCCGGACGAGGTGCCCCCTCGTCGTCCCGCGCGTGATCCCGAGGAACGCGCCGCGGGCGTAGGGGTCCCACTGCGGGGCACCCAGCCCGGTGAAAGCCGGGACGAGGTAGCTGCCGGCGGTGTCGGGGACGGACTCCGCGAGCGGCCCGGCCTCGGACGCCTGCGAGATGACGCCGAGACCGTCTCTCAGCCACTGGAGCGCGGCCCCCGTCACGAAGATGCTGCCCTCGAGGACGTACCGCGGCCCGTCCCCCAGGTCCCAGGCCGCGCTGGACAGCAGCCCGTGCTCGGACTTCACGCGGTCGCCGGTGTTCATCAGCACGAACGAGCCGGTGCCGTAGGTGTTCTTGGCCATGCCGGGCTCGAAGCACGCCTGGCCGAACAACGCCGCCTGCTGGTCCCCGGCGACCCCGCACACCGGGATCTCCGCCCCCCCCAGGAGCTCACCGGAGGTCGTCCCGAAGGTCCCGCTCGACGGCCGGACCTCGGGGAGTAGCGAGGCCGGGATCCCGAGCCGGTCGAGGATCCACGGGTCCCACGCCCGGTCGTCGAGCGAGTACAGCATCGTGCGGCTGGCGTTCCCGGGCTCGGTCACGTGTGCGGCCCCCCCGGTGAGGTTCCAGATCAGCCAGGTGTCGACCGTCCCGAACGCTAGCTCCCCGGCCTCCGCCCGCTCGCGGACCCCCGGCAGGTTCTCGAGGTACCAGACGATCTTGGAGGCGGAGAAGTAGGGGTCGAGGACGAGCCCGGTGCGGCGGCCCAGCTCCTCCTCGAGGCCCTCCGACCGCAGGCGCTCGCAGATCGCCGCCGACCGCCGGCACTGCCAGACGATCGCCGGGGCGACGGGCCTCCCGGTCGCCCTCTCCCACAGAACGGCGGTCTCCCGCTGGTTCGTGATGCCGATCCCGGCGAGGTCCGAGGGGGCCGCCCCGGCGTCGTCCAGGGCTGCGTCCGCGAGTGAGGCGGTCAGGCTCCAGATTTCTGAGGGATCATGTTCAACCCAGCCCGGGTGGGGGTAGTACTGCGACAACTCTCCGTAGGCGCGCCCGCGTACCGAGGCGTCCGGGTCGAAGACCAGGACGCTGATCCCGGTCGTGCCTTCGTCTACGGAGAGGACCAGGCCGGACATGCAGCAAGCCTCCATTCGCTAGGGGGCGGGGGGAACACGGGTGTCACGGGGTGGGCGCATGCCCACTTTACGGATAGCGGGGAAGCGTGGCGAAGGCAAAAGATCAGGGGATGCAGTGCCAGGCCCTCTCGGGCAAGGCGAGCCTGTCCGGGATCCGCCGGCTCATCCGCGCCGACCTGAGCTCCGTAGGCGCCGACGAGTCCCTTTCGTTCGACTGCCTCGTCGCCGTCACCGAGGCGTGCTCGAACGCCCTCGTCCACGGCCAGGCCCGCAGCCCGGGATCCGCCCCTCCGGAGATCAGCTGGGAGATCAGCAAGGCCGAGGCCCGCTTCGTGATCGTCGACTTCAGCACCGAGGAGTGGAGCCGGACGATCCACCCGTCGTGGGACTCCGACGAGATCCCGGACGACATGTCCCGCCGGATCGGGGGCTTCGGCCTCGAGATCATGAAGGGCCTGATGGACGACGTCGACATCGAGGTCGGCAGCAGTGGGACCCGCGTGACGATGGTCAAGCTCCTGACGGGGCCGCCCCAGACCTCCCGCAGCGAGAACGCGACGCGCCGGGGAGCCTGAGCTCCCTTACTTCTTCAGCAGGATCTCGGCCTTCACCCAGCCCACGCCCGCGTGCTCCATGCCGATCGCTTGGGCCGCGCCGCGGCTGAGGTCCAGGATCCGCGGCTCCACGTACGGCCCCCGGTCGTTGATCAGCACCACGACGCCGCGTCCGTTGTACTCGACGTGCAGCCACGTCCCGAGGGGGAGCGTCTTGCTCGCGGCGGTGTAGAGGCTCGAGTCGAAGACGTCTCCGCTCGCGGTGAGGTTGCCCTCGAAGCCCGGTCCGTACCAGGACGCGAGCCCCTCGAACGTGACGCCGGTCCCGACGAACCCCTTCGGGATCCCCGGGGACGGCCCCGCCGGCGAGAGGAGGTCCAGGAGCGCGACGGAGGGCCGGGCCGCGGCCGCGGCGGCCTCGCGCGCCTGACGTTCGAGCTCCTCGACCTCGGCGCTCAGGTCGGCGAGCAGGGTGTTCCGTTCGGCCAGCGCCAGCTCCGTCTCCTCGGCCACGGCGGCTGCCTCCGCTTCCGCCGCGATCAGCGCCTCCTTGCGCCGGTCGAGGTCGTCGCGTGCGGACTCCGCCGACTCCTCGGCGGCAAGCAGCGTGTCGATGGCCTCCGCGTCCGCCTCTGCGATCTCGTTCGTGACCTCGGCATAGGTGATCAGGTCCGTCACGTTCTCCGCGGACAGCAGGAGGGCGAGCCGGCTCGTGCCGCCGTTCTTGTACGCGGCGACCGCCCGCTCGACGAACGCGTCGCGGGCTTCGTCGGTGGCGTCCTCCCGGTCCCGAAGCTCCAGCTCGAGCGCGCCGATCTCCGCGCTGACGTGCTCGATCCGCTCGTCGAGAGCGGCCTCGCGGCCCGACAGCCCCTCGAGCCGCTGCTCGAGACCGCTGACCTCGTCGGCGAGCGCCTGAGCGCGCGCCTTCAACTCCTCCAGGTCGGTGGCCGACGCGGGGCCGACGAGCGCGAGCGCCAGCAGCCCCGCGAGAGCGGCGGCGATGCCTGCGGACGCGACTTTCCGGGCATAGAACCTCACCTATTGTGTTTCGGACGGCCCGGTGGCCGGATTGAGGCGTTCGAGCGGATCCCAGCAGGAGGAAGTGTGGCTCGCATCGGCATCCTTACGGGGGGCGGAGACTGCCCCGGGCTGAACGCGGTGATCCGCGCCGTCGTTCGCAAGGGCGTGAACCAGTACGGCCACGCGATCGTCGGCTTCCGTGACGGCTGGCGAGGCGTGCTCGAGGGAGACACGATGGACGTCACCCTCGAGACGACGTCGGGCATCCTTCCGAGGGGCGGCACGATCCTGCGCTCGTCGCGGACGAACCCGTTCAAGGAGGAGCGCGGCGTCGAGCGGGTCAAGGAGAGCCTCGCGTCCGAGAAGATCACCGCGCTCATCGCGGTCGGGGGAGAGGACACGCTCGGGGTCGCGGCCAAGCTCGCGTCGGAGGACGTGAACGTCGTCGGCGTGCCCAAGACCATCGACAACGACCTCAACGCGACCGACTTCACGTTTGGCTTCAACACCGCGGTGCAGATCTGCACCGACGCGATCGACCGGCTCCACACGACGGCGGAGTCGCACAACCGCGTGATCGTGCTCGAGGTCATGGGGCGCCACGCCGGCTGGATCGCGACGTACGCGGGCATCGCCGGGGGAGCGACTGCGATCCTCGTGCCCGAGCGCCCGTTCGACATCGAGGTCGTGTGCGAGCACATCCGCCATCGCCACAAGAAGGGCCACAAGTCGACGATCGTGGTCGTCGCCGAGGGGGCGAAGCCCATCGAGCAGGACGAGGTGACGCAAGACGCGGAGACCGACGCTTTCGGGCACGTCAGGCTCGGCGGCATCGGCGTCTCGCTCGAGAAGCAGATCGAGGAGAGGACCGGGTTCGAGACGCGCGTGACGATCCTCGGCCACATCCAGCGCGGCGGGACCCCGACCGCCTTCGACCGCGTGCTCGCTACGCGCTTCGGCATCGCGGCGATCGACGCGGTGGAAGAACGCGACTACGGCAAGATGGTGGCGTTGCGGGGGACCGAGATCGTCCGCGTGCCGATCGGCGACGCGGTCGGGACCCTGAAGACGCTCGACCCCACCCTGTACGAGACCGCGGAGGTGTTCTTCGGATGATCGACCTGCGTTCCGACACCGTCACACGACCCACGCCGGAGATGCGGCGTGCCATGGCCGAGGCCGAGGTCGGTGACGACGTCTTCGGTGACGACCCGACGGTGAACGAGCTCCAGGAGCTCGCCGCCGGGGTGCTGGGCAAGGAGGCCGGCCTGTTCGTGCCGACGGGCTCGATGGGCAACCAGGTCGCGCTCGGCTCCCTCGCCCGCCCCGGTGACGAGGTCGTATGCGAGGCCGGCGCGCACTTCCTCCATTACGAAGGCGGTTCCTTCGCGGCTCACCTCGGGCTGGTCGCGCGTCCGCTTCCCGGCGTCAACGGCGTGAGCTCCGAGGCGCAGGTCGCGGCGGCGCTCCGGCCGGGCAGCGAGCACAACCCGCGCAGCGCGGTCGTGGCGATCGAGAACACCCACAACTCCGCCGGGGGCCGCATCTTCCCGCTCGAGACCGCCCGGGCGATCGCTCGCGTCTGCCGCGAGCGAGGGGCGGCGGTGCACCTCGACGGGGCGCGCTTGTTCAACGCCCAGGCTGCCACCGGCACGCCCGCTGCGGAGTGGGCTGCGTGCGCGGACACGGTCAGCTTCTGCTTCTCGAAGGGGCTCGGGGCGCCGATCGGCTCGATGGTCGTGGGGACGCGCGACGCGATCGCGGAGGGACGGAGGATCCGCAAGCGCCTCGGTGGCGGCATGCGGCAGGTCGGCGTGATCGCGGCCGCGGCCCGGGTCGCGCTCACGAGCGGCGTCGACCGGCTCGCCGAGGACCACGCGAACGCGCGCCGGCTCGCGGAGGGCTTCGCCGAGATACATCCGGGGACCGTCGACCTCGAGGCCGTCGAGACGAACATGGTCTACGTCGACTTCCGCCCGTTGAACGTGACCTCGAAGCAGGTGTCCGAGGCGTTGCGGAACGAGGGAGTGATCACGCTCGCGCTGGCTCCGGACTCGATGAGGCTCGTCACCCACCGGGACGTGTCCGCGGAGGACATCGAGACTGCGCTCAAGGCTTTCCGCAAGGTCCTGGCGGCCTGACCGGCTGCCGTTCCTGCTTGCTTGCGTTTGCGAGCGCGCGCCCCGGGAATGACGGGGACATGGAGATCCATTTCTCCCTCTGTCTGCCACGAGATGAAGAAAGCGTCCCGGTGGTGCGGCACATCTGCCGGGATGCTCTCCTCGAGCTGGGCGTAGCAGGGGACTGCGTGGGGGACGTGGAGCTCGCCGTCACCGAAGCCTGCACGAACGTGCTCAAGCACGCGGCCGGGACCGGTGACGAGTACGAGGTGACGGTCGCGGTCGCCGAGGACAACTGCGTCATCCGCGTGATCGACTCCGGCATCGGCTTCGACCACGAGGCCGTCGACCGTGAGGCGAGCGCGGGCTCGGGGGCCGAGAGCGGCCGCGGCGTGTTCCTCATGGCCGCGCTGGTCGACGACCTCCGGTTCAACTCCAAGCCCGAGGTCGGCACGGTCGTCCACCTTGAGAAGAAGCTCGAGCTGACCGAGGGCTCGGTCATCCGGCGCCTGCGCAGCACGTCCGGCGCGCTCGCGAACCCCGGTTAGCCGCGCCCTGCGCTATCTCCGCGCTGTTGTTGATGGCAAGTCTCTTGTCAAACGACCGAGTGAGGCTTAGTCTCGACGAAGCGGAGCGCTCCGCCGACAGCCGTTTGGATCATGGAGTCGCACGAACTGCCATGACTCGACTTTTTTCGCTGGCCGGTGCTCCGCCTGTGCCCGCTCGTTCGAGCGCGGACACTCTTGGGGGACGACTTCCAGTCGGGCCTGACTCTTCAGGCGAATCCTCTGCTCGAGAGGACCAACTATGGAACGTCCACCGTCATCCCGGCGAGTCGTTGCCGTCCTGGCTCTAATGCTTCTCGTCCCCTGCCTCTGCGCGCTCGCCACCCCCGCCACGGCGGCGCCGCAGTGCCCGCTCGACGCCTCGAACGTCGTGAAGCCGAACAAGCTGTACCTCTACTTCCCGACGGCGAGCGATGCGTCGTTCCACCCCTTCACCACGGACTATCCCGTCTCTCCCGCCGAGCCCTTCGTGACCGCGGATCTTCCGTCCTACACGGGAACGCTCGCCGCGCTCGTCGAGAGGATCACCGACGTGGTGGTCGACGACTACTGTGAGTTCAACGTCCACGTGACGTCCACGACGACGGCCCCGCCGACGACGTCCCCCAGGCGTGTGACGGTCGCGATCGGGTCCGACGCCGACCCCGGCGCCGAGATCTACGGGATCGCCGATGACGTGGACACCGGTGATCTCGACGACGTGAACTACGCACGCGTGTTCGCGGGTACGTACCAGGCCATTGCCGGCGGTGTCGGTGAAGCGCTCAACGGAGCGAACTCGACGGTCAAACGCTGGGGCAACTCGATCGGTGGGACCGCCGCCCATGAAGCGGGGCATACCTACGGTCTCTCCCATTCCGACGGTGAGGCGCTGGGATCGGGCGAGGACGCCCTGACGCGGCACATCATGCCGGTGGGCACCTTGATCAGCGACGACCAGAGGGCGGCATACCGGCGGCACTTCAACGACAAGAACTTCGGCGTCCTCGCGTCGAACGTGGGCCTCTCCGTCCAGACGATCCATAACTGGGACTACGTCAATCCGAACAGCAGCTCGGCGAAAGGTATCCGGATCGACGTCCTCAGCACTTCCCCCACGTTGACGAACACGTGGTCGTACCTGGGAAGCCTCAGCCCGTGGGGGGCGCCGGTCGTTTCGGCGAACGGAACCGCCTCGTTCAACGGGACGCCGAACTACAACAAGTTCAGGGTCACGTGGACGGCTCCACAGGCATGGGACAACGGGTCCCCGGGCATCGTTCCTCCGGCGACGAAGTTCCACGTCGGCGCGGCGTTCAACGGCGTCGACTACAACGTGACCGACCCCGTGATCATTACCGGTGTGAAGCTTCTCAACTCCGCCGGGAACCCGCTTCCACTCTCGCCGAGGATGTTCGGATACGACGCCGGGACGCTGGACGCCGTGAACGGCAATTTCGGGGTCCGGCTGTTCAACACCAGCCCCGGGGCGGGAGCCCTGCGGGTCGCGAACGTCACGGTCTCCGAGCTCCCGCGTGTGGCGTCGATCGACTCGATGGTGTCGGGCGTCGCGTTGAGGTCGTGGGATGGCGGCCGTATCCGACCGTGGAGCGTCGAGCGTCCCTTCGAGCCCAGGAAGGCCGACTGCGGCCGCGACCCTTCTGCGAACGACCCCCGCGATCCGTGCGAGAAGGTCGTCAAGGACTCCATCCGGCTGCCGGTCGCAAAGCTCGCCGACGGGCGTCACATCTTCGAGGAGAACGTGCGCGGCGACTGCGAAGCACCGAACGACAACGCCTCGGGGGTCGAGGTCAACGAGTGCGTGAGCCCCGGGTTCGACGTCGATCTGTTCCCGGCCACGACGTTCCTCGTGACGGCGACGGTGATCGATCCGCACGCCCGGCACTGGAGTCCCGCGAGGAAGCGCTTCGTGGTGGGGCCGCTGAGATCGAAGCTGTTCTACCAGGTGGCCGGGATACATCCCGATCTCAACCACAACGGAGAAGACGACGCGATCGACATCGCCAGCGGCAGGTCGAGCGACGAGGACCGCAACGGCGTGCCGGACGATGCCGGGAGGCCGGTGACCAAGCAGCTGCTGTAGCTCCCGGGAGCGCGGGGAGGGCGCAGGGTGACCGTCCCCTGCGTCCACCTCGAGAAGAAGCTCGAGGGGACCGGTCGCACTCGCGGGCGGTCGCCTGGGCGAGAGGCGGAGGTCTGCTTACCTATACTCGCTAGATATGGCAGCCACTCCTGACGTCGTCGTCGTCGGAGGAGGCGCCGTCGGGCTCGGCGTCGCGTGGCGATGTGCCGTCGCCGGCGCGAGGGTGCAGGTCTTCGACTCCTCCGGCGGACGCGGGGCCACCTGGGCGGCCGCGGGGATGCTGGCACCGGTCACCGAGGTGCACTACGGCGAGGAGCCGCTCCTGCAGCTGAACCTGCAGTCCGCCGCGCGTTACCCCGCGTTCGTCCAGGAGCTCGAGGCCGCGTCCGGCAGGAGCACGGGCTACCGGCAGTGCGGGACGCTGATGGTCGCGCTCGACGCCGACGAGAACCGCGCCTTCGACGAGCTCTTCCGCTTCCAGGCGGGGCTCGGGCTGGAGGTGCAGCGGCTCACCGGGCGCGAGACGCGAGCGGAGGAGCCCGGGCTCGCCCCCGGCGTGCGCGGAGGGATCCTCGTCACCGGTGACCATCAGGTCGACAACCGGGCCCTGCTCGACGCGCTCGGCGAAGCCTGTCGCCGCGCCGGGGTGACGATCTCCACCGACGCCGTCGACTACGTGGACGTCGAGGACGACCGCGTCGTCTCGGTGACCGCCCGCGCGCACGGCCGCGTGCCGTGCGGCTCCGTCGTCGTCGCGGCCGGTTCGTGGTCCGGGGACATCGCCGGCATCCCGCCGCAATCCCGCCCGCGGGTGCGGCCGGTCAAGGGACAGCTCCTGCATCTGCGCGGGGAAGCCGGCGCCCCGGTCGCGTCCCACAACGTGCGCGGCTTCGACGCCTATCTCGTGCCGCGTGCGGACGGACGATTGGTCGTGGGAGCGACGGTGGAGGAGCGCGGGTGGGACACCACGGTCACCGCGGGAGGCGTCCACGAGCTGTTGCGCGCCGCGTACGCGTTGCTCCCGGGGACTGCCGAGCTCGCGCTGGTCGAGACGATCGCGGGGCTGCGCCCGGGGTCGCCGGACAACGCGCCGTTGATCGGGAGGACGCCTACCGACGGCCTGCTGCTCGCGACCGGCCACTACCGCAACGGCGTGCTGCTCACGCCGGTGACCGCGGATGCGATCGCGGCGCTGGTGATGGGAGCCGAGGCCCCGGCGTGGGTCGCCCCCTTCCGCCCGACGCGCTTCGCGGAGGCGGCATGACGACCGCGACGGTCAACGGCGAGACGCGTCCGCTGGGGGAGGGAACGACGGTCGCCGACCTGATCGCGTCGCTCGGCCACGATCCCGGGGGCAGGGGAGTCGCCGCGGCCGTCAACGGCGAGGTGACGCCGCGCAGCGCCTGGGCGTCCACCGTCGTCGCCGACGGGGACCGCGTCGAGATCCTCGCCGCGATCGGGGGCGGGTGATGGACGACCCGCTCGTCATCGGCGGAGAGAGCTTCTCGTCGCGGCTGATCATGGGGACCGGCGGCGCGTCGAGCCTCGACGCGCTCGAGCGGGCGCTCGTGGCGTCGGGGGCCGAGATCGCGACCGTGGCGCTGCGCCGCGTCGACCCGTCCGCGCGCGGGTCGATCCTCGACGTGCTCGGCCGCGCGGGCTGCAAGATCCTTCCGAACACCGCCGGGTGCTTCACGGCGCACGACGCGATCACCACGGCGCACCTCGCGCGGGAGGCGTTCGAGACGGATTGGATCAAGCTCGAGGTCATCGGCGACGACAAGACGCTCCTGCCGGACCCGTCCGAGCTGCTCGTCGCCGCGGAGCGGCTCGTGGACGACGGCTTCACGGTCCTGCCGTACACGAACGACGACCCGATCGTGGCGCGCCGGCTCGAGCAAGCGGGCTGTGCCGCGGTCATGCCGCTGGGCTCGCCGATCGGGAGCGGCATGGGGATCCGCAACACGTACAACCTCTCGATCATCGTCGAGTCCGCGGGCGTTCCGGTGGTCCTCGACGCAGGAGTAGGCACCGCGTCCGACGCGGCCCTCGCGATGGAGCTCGGGTGCGACGCGGTGCTGGTCGCCAGCGCGATCACCCGCGCGCAGAAGCCGGTCGCGATGGCCGAGGCGATCCGCAAGGCGGTGGAGGCCGGGCGGCTCGCCCGGCTCGCCGGCCGCATCCCGCGCCGGCTCTACGCGGACCCGTCGACGACGTTCGAAGGTTTGCCGGACCTCTCGTAAGCGGTAGGTAGGGGGTATGCCGATCCTCGTCGGGACGTCCGGATGGCAGTACAAACACTGGAAGGACCGCTTCTACGCGGGCGTCCCGCAGCGGGCGTGGCTCGAGCACTACGCCGAGCGCTTCCAGACCGTCGAGCTCAACAACTCCTTCTACATGCTGCCGAAGGAGCAGGCGTTCGAGTCGTGGCGCAAGCGGACGCCCGAGGACTTCGTCGTCGGCGTCAAGATCAGTCGGTACCTCTCGCACATCAAGCGCCTGAAGGACCCGCAGGAGCCCGTCGAGCGCTTCATGAAGCACGCCCGGTGGCTCGGGCCGAAGCTCGGGCCGTTGCTGCTGCAGCTCCCGCCGAACCTGAAGATCGACCTCGACGGCCTCGACGAGACCCTCCGCCTGTTCGGTCCCGACGTGCGCGTCGCCGTCGAGTTCCGGCACGACACCTGGTTCGTCGACGAGGTCAAGGACCTGCTGACGGAGCGGCGCGCGTCGTTCGTGCTCGCCGACCGCGGCTCGCAGCCGATCACGCCGCTGTGGCGCACCGCGGACTGGGGCTACGTGCGATGGCACGCGGGGTCGGCGGACCCGTGGCCCTGCTACTCGACCGAGGACATGCGGGAGTGGGCGGGTCGGATCGCGGGGTTGTGGGGGCCGGACGAGGACGTCTACGCGTACTTCAACAACGACCCCCAGGGGTGTGCGCTGCGCGACGCGATCGTGTTCTCGGAGGAGGCGGAGCGGATCGGGTACGCGCCGACGAGGGTCCCGCCGCACTCCGACGTCAGGATCGGGGAGCTACCGGAGGGATAGCGCGGCGCTGGAGTACTCGACGCCGAGCGGCTCCAGTACGACGCGGCGTTCGCCCTCCTCGACGGCGCCCGCGACTACCGCGAGGTGCCCGCACTCTTCGGTGAGGGCGACGACGTCGTCGCCCGAGCCCGGGCGGCAGTAGACGGCGAACCCGGCCCCCATGTTGAACGTCCCGTACGCGTCCTCGTCGTCCATGCCGAGCTTCGCGGCCATGAACGACAGCACCTCGGGGACCGCCGGGAGCGAAGTGATCCGGTACGTCAGGTCGCGGTCGGCGCGCATGACCTTGCGCAACCCGTGCCCGGTGATGTGGCTCAGGTAGGTGACGGGAACGCGTTCTTCGAGAAGCGTCTTGACGACGGGCACGTAGAGCGCCGACGCGGCGAGCGCCGCTTCGCCGAACGTCTTGCCGCTCGGGAGCCGCGTGCGCAGCCCGTCGGGAAGCTCGGCCCCCAGCTTGCGCACGAGCGACGCGCCGTTCGCGTGGAGGCCGGTGCTCGCGATCAGCACGATCTCGTCCCCAGGGGCGAGGTCCTTCCCGAGGATCGGCTCCACCCCGGCGGGGACGTGGCCGACCGCGCTACCGGCGATCTCGACGTCGTGCTCCGAGACGAGCCCCGCGAGCGACGGCGACTCGCCGCCACCCCAGGTCGCGCCGGAGATCACGCACGCGTCGGCCCAGCCCGCCGTGAGGCTCTTGAAGCGCCCCTCGTCCGCGTACCAGTCCGGGCTGCCGGTGGCGAAGTACGCGTTGACGACGAGCGGAAGGGCGCCGACGCAGCAGAGGTCGTTCACGACCGCGGCCACCGAATCGATCCCGACGTTGCGGAAGAGGTCCGCCCCGGTCTCGTCCTGGTATTGCCGTGCGAGGAGGCTCTTCGTGCCGAGGCACTCGAGCACGAACGCGAGGCTCACGTCGCCCAGCGAGAACAGGAACGCGGGCTCGCCGCGCGACTCGTCGGCCGCGGCCCCCCCATGTGCGAGGAGCTGGTCGCTCGTCGCCCGGGCCGCGGCGATGGCGATGCGCTTGGCGGCGTCGAGCACGTCGTAGTCGACGCCGGCCTGGGCGTACTGGTCCGTCATGGTCAGTAGGGTAGCCGCATGGGAGAGGTGCTCATCGGCACGGCTTCGTGGACCGACAAGTCGCTGCTGGGCTCCGGCTGGTACCCGCCGGGCGTATCGAGCGCCGCCGATCGTCTCCGCTTTTACGCCGAGCAGTTCCCGCTCGTCGAGGTCGACTCGACCTATTACTTCCCGCCGTCGGAGAAGAACTCGGAGCTGTGGGCCGAGCGGACGCCGGCGGAGTTCACGTTCAACGTCAAGGCGTTCAGTCTCTTAACGCAGCACCCGACGAAGGCCGACGCGCTTTACAAGGACCTGCCCCGGCCCGAGGGCAAGAAGAACGTCTACCCCGGCGACCTCGACAGCAAGACGATCGACGAGGTGTGGGAGCGGTTCCTCTCGGCCCTCGAGCCGTTGCGCGCGGCCGGGAAGCTCGGCGCGCTGCTGTTCCAGTTCCCGCCGTGGTTCGTGATCGCGCGCAAGAACAAGGACTACATCCTGGAGTGCGCCAAGCGGGCCGCGCCGCTCCAGATCGCGGTCGAGCTGCGGCACAAGTCGTGGATGACCGACGAGAACCAGAAGGAGACGCTGGACTTCCTCGAGGGCCACGGGCTGCCGTACGTGTGCGTCGACATGCCGCAGGGGTTCAAGAGCTCGCTGCCCCCGGTCGTCGCGGCGACGGCCGACCTGGCGATGGTGCGCTTCCACGGCCACAACAAAGAGGACTGGGAGAGCGGCTCGGTGCAGAAGCGCTTCAAGTACCTGTACTCGGAGGAAGAGCTCAGGGCCTGGGCGCCGAAGATCGAGGACCTATCGAGCGAGGCGAAGCAGACCCACGTGCTGATGAACAACTGCTACAGGGACTACGCGCAGGAGAACGCCAAGCAGCTAGGCGACCTTCTGACCACGGCAAAGGGGCCCGTTCGACTTCCCGAACGTCCTCCAGGCGCTTAGCACAGCGCTCCTATTCCTCGATAAACGAGGTAGTTGCGATAGCTACCGGTCGTGAAGGATCGAGACGTGCCACTCGGGCGGGAGTTTAGTTTAGAGTACAGTTACACACGGAACTATCGAGGGCGCGGATGGCAGGCTGGATCGGGAACCTAAGAGCCGTGGTGCGACGACGGCCCGGACGCGGCCTTATGACGCGGCCCCGGACGTGGTTAGCAGGTTTCGTCAACGATCTGCTGCAAATCGTGATCCCGGATCCTCCCACCGACCAGCGTGCTGACGTCCTGTGGACTTGGTACGGAAGGCTGGTGTTCGCGCTACTACAAGTCATTCCGTGGATCGTTCTGCTCCGCGCGGGAGGTCTCACCGATCAGACCGCCAGCCTTTCGGCCAGCGTTGCGTTAGTCATGTACATGGTCCTCACCGCCGCCGTCTGGACGAAGGTGCTTCGCGCGTCAACGACCGGAAATAGACGCCGTTTGTTCTTTCTCATCTTCTTTGGTCTGAACATGTTCGTCGTTGCTTTCACGAGCGTCTACTGGCACCTCTCACAGACCGACCGAGCTTGCTTCAGTGATGAAATGACGCGCTTGGATGCTGGCTATTTCACACTCACGACACTCACTACGACGGGTTACGGCGACATACGACCCGTGACCGCGGTTTGTCGGGCTTTCGTCACCGCACAGATGGCTGCCGGGGCCGTGATCGTGTCGGGAGTGCTCGCGGTCGCTGTGACGGGGTACACGTCGGCCAGACGAACGCGCACGGAGGCCCCACATCATGACCGTTGACAGGAAAGCGGAGGATCGAGCTAGCAAGTCGAGTGTCGGCGTCGTGGAGCGCCTCATCGCCGTCCTTGGTCTGCCGATCCTTCTACTCGCGGTAGTCGTCCTGGGAAGGAGCGCGCGGCCTGAGCCCGACGCAAGAGTGGTTAGGTTCGACACGTTCGACGACGGGGTGGGTGGCGTGTGGTCGCACCAAGAAGTCACGACTGCCAGGTTCAAACCGACATCTGCCACTCAGGCCGAACTCGATCCCCGATCCAAGAGGTCTTTCCTAGGACCGTTCGCTGCCGAGACTGTGGATCTAAGTCTCGAGGAGCTCCCTGACCACGCCGCCATCACAATCACGTTCGACTTCTTCGCAATCGGCTCCTGGGATGGGAACAACGTTGAGAACGGGCCTGACCGCTTCCAGCTTCGGGCGGATGATGACGACGAACCGTTCTTCGATGCCTCGTTCACGAATGGAGGACCCGGTGGAATCACCAAGCAGAGCTACCCCTTCCAATTCACCGAAATGCGCTGCCCCGGCACTACCGGTTCCAGCGAATACGAGACGTTGGGATTTGATTTCCGCTCGTCTCCCCACAACTCCGTTTACCGGATCACGAGGACGTTTCCACACCGCGGCGAGACACTGCGCGTTCGGTTCACCGGATACGGATTGAGCGCGTCATCGACTGATGAAAGCTGGGGTCTGGACAATGTTGCCGTCACGACCTCAACTCAATTGGAACCCAATCCCGAGCCCGATTGGGCAACACAATGCAATCCGCTTACCGAATAGCCGGGACCGGACGCTGGTCTCGCTGCCCAAGAGGGCGACGTACGCGTCGTCAGCGGATTCTTCGCACGTGTCTAGTCGCCGCACTAGCGTCATGTCGGCGGTGGCCAGGAAGGGGGGGCGGCCATGCGTGACTTCTTGGATCGCGTGGGGCGGTGGTTGCCCGCCCGGGTGAAGCGCGTAGCCCAGTGGGCGAGGCGCGCCCTACGCGGGATTCCTACGTGGATCGGGCTCATAAAGGTGCCGTTTTCCGTCTTCGTTCTCGTTCTTCTCGTCGTCGGAGTGGCGGCGCCCTCCGTGCGCTGGATGCCCGCTGTCCTCGTCGGTTTCGTCGCGTTGATGATTGCGGCGAGCTGGTTGGGTCAGCAGACGCGCCGCCATCAGGACTCACATATTGGCCGCAGCCTCGGCGGAACGCGCGTCGTGCTGTCGCTTGGGCTCCTCGTTCTGGGAATCACTTTGGTCTTGCTGCGGTGGCCCGCGCCTGCATTTCTCGTCGGGTTGTCGTTCGTCACGATGGCGTCGGCCGCGCTCGTCTCCGAGATCCGACGGACGAAAAGATGGCGCTCCCATTACGCCGTCGGCCTACTCGTCCTTGGACTGGGGAGTCTGGTCGCTGCAGCACTCGTTCCCGCGGACGGACGCGCCGCGATCCTCCTTCTGGCGGGCCTCTTAATAACGGTGCTCGCCACCGAGGTGCTATCGCAACTCGTCGAGTACTACGAGCGGGACAATGACCGGCCTCTCCTCGCGCGCTGGGTGGCGGTCACTTCCGGCTTGGGGCTGGTTGTGTTAGCCATGCTCCTGTTCGTGGTGACCCCCGGCAATATGCAGTTCCTCCACGCGCTGGCTGCGGTATCGGTGTTGTTGGCTCTCGTTTGGATGGCAGCTTCCGACAGCGACGCCCTGCCTCTCGTGGTGCTGTTCGCGTTTGCTCTCATCTGGGCGTCTCGACCAGGATCGCCGGACCTGTCCCCCCGGTTGGAGGCGCGCTCCGGGGAGCGTTACTTCCTCGTTCTCGGAGACTCCTACATCTCGGGCGAAGGAGCTGTCGAGTTCTTGGACGGCACTAACTCGGTCCGGCCCAACGAAGACCACGACAACGAATGTCGCCGTGCCCCAAGCGCATGGCCGGTTGGTCTGGCCGAGGCGCAACCCGCGGATGTTCCCGGCCGGCTGCTATTCCTAGGGTGCTCCGGCGCGGATACCGAGAACGTCGACACCTCCCGGCGTGCCGGTGTCGGTGGTCCCGCTGAGCTGGACCAGTACCTCGAGGAGCTAAACGCGCTCGGCCAGGATCCCGAGTTCGCCATCCTCGGGCTCGGCGGTAACGATGCCGGCTTCAGCAGGATAGGAGCGACCTGCGTCGCGCCGGGTGACTGTTCCGCGCTGGCAGACCAATTCTTCGGCCCGGATTCGGCGGTGTCCGACGAGCCCCCGTCAGAGGTTGGGCCCGAGGCGCTGCGCAACATCACCGATGATCTCGACGCGGCCTATGCCCGGGTCGAGGATGTCCTGGGGGACATCCCGGTGATAACGGTGCCCTATCCCAAGCCCATCGGCACGAAGGAGAACTGCGACCAAGTCCTTTTCGACGGGTCCGAACGCGCCTTCCTCACGAAGTATGTCGACCAGTTGAACGAGATAGTGCACGCTGCGGCCGACCGCCATGGCTTTCTCTACATGGGCCGGATGGAGCAGTCCCTTGAGCTCTATGGAACGACTCTGTGCGACGCGTCGGGACTGGACTCAGGGCTCAACTTCATCGCGTTCAATCCGAAAGAGGGCGGTGACCGGGACCTCTTGTCTCCCCAGAACTGGACGCACAACAGCATCCATCCCAACGCGCGGGGACACGAAGCGATGCTGAACGCGGCCATCACGTGGTTCCGAGAGAATGACCCGCTTCCGTCCACCGAACCCGATCCGTCTGCAACCCATGTCGTCCCTC
This sequence comes from Actinomycetota bacterium, assembly GCA_035942255.1. Classification (GTDB taxonomy): domain Bacteria; phylum Actinomycetota; class CADDZG01; order CADDZG01; family WHSQ01; genus JALZEG01. Next base: position 16,569 of record DASZDG010000070.1, read on the forward strand.
CGCTGGAGGAGCTATATGCGGAAGAGGGTGAACTGCCTGAACTGTGCCGACCAGCATCGAGCGAAGAGTGCTCGTTGTCCGGCTTTGGTTGGGTCAAGTCCCAGGCACAGCGGGCCTACCGTGGATGGCTCCTGCCGGTTCTGATCGCGATGGCTGGGTGGTGGCTGGTTCTGGTGTGGCTGAGGCGGTGGGCGAGGGAACGCAACTTAAGTTTGATGAAGGTGATCACGTGCCCGCTGCGACGCTCACCGGGTTCGTCCCAAGACACTCCGTAGGCCTCGGCGGCGGCCCACCGGGAAACGCCCTCCCCACCCGACGCGCCTAGGTCTCGTCGGCTTGCGGCGGGACAACTTCGGGAAGTCGAAGGGGCCTTGCGGACTGATTCCCAGTTGTCTTGGTATCTAGCGAGCTTAGGGATGTCCTTAAGGAACCTTGTGCCACTTGTTCTCCGTCCTGCCTCATGAACCCGTTGATCGTGAACGTCATGCGCAGCCCGTAGGTGGATGTAGAAGATGGGTGTCATGAGTGGAATTACTTAGCTCCAATAGCAAGTTGGACGACGCACTATCCGGCTCGAGTTGGGAGTAGAGGAAGCGGGTCGAGCGCAAAGCGAGCCTCTGGAGGTGACGATCGACGGACCGATGCTCCACTTTCGACGGGCGTCGGATGAGATCTACGCAAAAATCATCGAAGAGCTGGTCCGCGGCTCGCCGTTCTTTCCGAGGTGTACTTCCAGTTGTCGTCCGGTCACGAGGTAGCTGTGAACATGGATTTTAAGACGAGAGTTGGACTCGAAGGCCGCAGCGAGTTCGCGCTCTCGACTCGGCAGGCGGCCCGAGGGGTGATTTATGCGCCCTGGCGAACCGTTAGGAGAAGCTCAAGAGGCGAAAGGCGACCTTCTGGTGATCTGTATGGCTCGGCAGCGACCTCGGCAAGCGACGCGGCTGACCTGCGGAATCGCTCATCCTGATAAGTATCGACGTATCGCTCAACGGCGACCTGCATGAACGCTCCGTCGCACAGCGCTTATTCGGATCTATGCAGCTGCTACAGGGACTGCGCGCAGCGCAACGCGAGGAGATTGCCGAGACGTTAACCGCCGGATAGAACGCAAGACCGCCGGTTACATCTAATCTCGCAGAGTAGTTACAATGTGGTTACTATGAGCATGAGCTATGCCAGCGGCCGGGTTAGGCCGCGCACGATGATATTCTCGACGCTCCGGCCGACGCGATCGGTGGGAGAAAGGGCATGAGCCAGTTCGCTCTCTGTCCCGTTACCGGGCTTGAGTTCCGGATAATTCACAAATCAAACTGGGCTCGTTTGCCCCCCGAAGATGTATGCGCATCTTTCGAGATCAGTATCAGCAACTCGCGCTGCTCATCCCGGTTTCTCACATGTCAAATGAATTGGGCAAGCGACCGCTTCGAAGAATTTGAGTTCTCGATCGCTGATACGTTGCGGGCCTACAACTATGTAGCTCTGGGGCACCCCATTCATGGACGGCTCACCCTGAACGCGGCTCAACAAGTCACCAAGGACGAAGGTAGACGGTGGGTCGAGCAGAACCTTCCAGCCATTCATGCTGTTCTCGGGAACAAGCCGTTTCGACTGATGAATTGGGAAACATGGAGATCCGAGCCGCGCTTTGACAGCAACTTCGCGCTTCTTCGGTCCGTCTACGAGACTGACACTAGTTTTCGGAGCTGTGTCGACGCGGACGTGTCAGCGTATGCCGCCCGGCAACGCCATGGCCATAAGACGTTGGATGACCAGGAGATGGAGAAGCTCGCTCTATACCTCTTGGAAGAATTGGCCGTTTATCAAATCCAAGCTGAGACTCGACCCACGGTCAACATTTATCCCGGCGGCATGATGCAGGTCTTCCGGCGTATGGGTTCCTTCACTGAGATCCCTGAATCTCTGAAGGGACGACATTTCGCGTACTTCGAAATTCGGGAAGTCCGAACCACCTAGGCGCTATGAATATCTCCTCTGAGGCTGACCTCATCTTCTGGCAGAGCTGCCAGACGCGCGTGGCCGGTTACCTTACGACGAACGGACTTATCGAAATCTCGCTTTGTGGTCTCTATGCCACTACACTGGCGGTATTGGTTGCGCTAGGCCAATCACAAACGGACGAAGGAAACTACGTCGTCTTCAATTTCATCATCCCGAGTTTCTCGCTAATTGTCTTGTCGCTGTCCGCAAACGTTTACACGTGGATTCGGCTTCAAATCGAATACCTTGCAATCGTAGCCACCCACCCAACCAGGCTTACGTGTTGCCTAACGTACGAGGAATGGAAATCTGCGTTTACCAACCATTGGGCTCGGCATCCCCTACGCGAGCGGCGACGAAGGACGATCACCGAGGCCATAAGGCTGTATGCGTTGTTACCGTTGCACGTGAACAATATTTACCGTTACTACTTCCTGATCTATACGAGCAGTGGCCTTGCGAGCATGGTCTATGCCGTCGGGAACGGAACCCATGTCGTATTCGTGCCCGCTCTGGGACTCCTGCAGCTGTTCTTTCTCGCGAGCGGCACGCACGATGCGATGAAACTGGCCGTAATCGGCTCTGAGGTTAGGGAAACAATGGTGAGCGGTCCCTCCATCGAGATTGAGGATATTGGTGATGATTACTGAGGACTTCAAGGTGGTTTCGGGAGGACTTGCGGAGCCGAGTGACGACATCTTAGGTCTTATTGAGCATGTCTCGATTCATGCAGGTCCCTTTATCGATGGCCGATTTGTCGAAGCTGAAACGGATGAGTCGTTCGACAATCTTTCGCCGATCAACGGTTCCGTGATTAACGAGATCCCTTCCTGTGGTGAGGCAGATGTTGAGAGAGCTGTTCGCTCGGCTAGGGCCGCCTTCGACGGGGGGTCGTGGTCGGCACGTCCTCCTGGACAGCGTAAGCAGGTTCTCCTGAAGTTCGCAGAGTTGATCGAAGCGAACGCGGACGAACTCGCTGCGATTGAGGCAATCGACGTTGGCAAAGCATATGAGGCCGCTCGATCAGTTGATATCCCTTCCGCCATTCGCACGGTCTACTGGTACGGAGAGGCGGTTGACAAGATTTATGGCGAGATTGCTCCGACTGCAACGATGGATCTCATCGTTCGCGAGCCCTTGGGCGTTATTGGCGCTGTAGTCCCGTGGAACTATCCGCTCATGATCGCCGCGTGGAAATTAGGGCCTATCTTGGCAGCAGGGAACAGCGTGGTCCTCAAGCCGGCCGAGCAATCCCCGCTGTCGGCGCTCAGAGTGGCCGAACTGGCAGTGGAGGCCGGCTTGCCGGACGGAGTGTTCAACGTCGTGCCTGGGCTTGGTGAGAGAGCCGGGCGGGCGCTGGGTCTTCATCCCGATGTAGACGGAATAGCGTTCACCGGCTCCACTGAAGTCGGAAGGATGTTCTTGGGGTACAGCTCGAAGAGCACCATCAAGTCGATTTCGTTGGAGTGCGGGGGAAAGTCCCCTTACTTGATATTCGAAGATGCGGATCTGGAAGAAGCAATCGCAAAGATGGCGTCGGGAGTGTTCTACAATGCTGGACAAAGCTGCAACGCCCCAACGCGCCTTCTCGTCTCCCGAAACTTGAGCAAGGACGTAGGCGCGGCTCTCACCAGGGAAGCAGAGAGCTATTACCCAAACCACCCATTGCGGCGAGGAACTAAGGTCGGCGCAGTAGTAAGCCAAGCTCAAGTCGACCGTATAGCTCATTTCGTCTCTGCGGGCCTCGAGGAAGGCGCAACGCTCGTCTGCGGGGGCTCTCAGTGTTTTGAGAACAGTGGAGGCTTCTATTTCGAGCCGACCGTCTTCGAGAACTCCCGGAGCGAAATGAAAATTTCGCAAGAGGAAATATTCGGGCCGGTCGTGCCGATCGAAACGTTTGATTCTCTGGATGAAGCTATTCACATGGCAAACGCCACTCGCTATGGACTGTGGGCGAACGTTTGGACAAATGACTTGAAGATCGCGTACTACTGTGCACGTAACATCCGTGCGGGTACTGTTGGAATCAACAATGTCTTCGGCGGCGACATCACCACACCGCTGGGTGGGTACAAGCAATCGGGAACCGGGCGCGACCGTTCTCTGCACGCTATCGACAAGTACAGTCAACTGAAGCACGTGAGCATCAACGTCTAGAGATCACAGACGGCTCAGGATGCCGACTAGACCTGAGAAGGACTTGATCGAATGTTACGCAGGCCGTGATCTGACTGTAAGCGAGATCCTGGGTCGAAGCGTCAATCATGAGTTTCCACTGTCGACATTTCTTCGTCCGGGGAACATCCGGCGCGCTACACGCCACCCTGTCTTGGCGGGGCACGTCAAGGCTTTCTTCGACCGTCCACCCGAGCAGCAGCGCCTTGCCCTGGTTTCTGTACTCAGGGAGATGGACCGGTATCCCGTCGACGTGCTGAGGGCAATTGCCAACACTCCGCGGCATCTGTTGCTGCCGCCTGAGAGGTCAAGGCTGTCGTACTGGAATGGTCCCAATATCTGCCTTGGAACAATCGCCATACCGGCGCCCTGGCTTATTGCTTATTCCCTCACGCGACTGCGCGTTAGAGCGGGTGCCAATGTACTGATACTCGGATTCGGCCGAGGCTATATGACTTTGTGCGCCTCCATCCTTGTGGGTGCGGAAGGGAGTGTTACTGCCATCGAGATTGATAGCAGCTGTGTCATACGTGGGCGAAGGTTATTGGGGGACCTGGACGTGTCAAATGTCCGCATCCTCCACGGCGACGCACTCAACGTGGATCGCCGGCTGGGCCTCTATGACTCGATCTGGTGCTCCTTGGCATCGGAGGAGCTTCTTCCTGAGTGGATCGAGCTCACGAAGAAGGGGGGAAGGCTCGGAGCGTTCTTACCAGACAGGACCGCGTCGCAGATGACGGGAGACGCGTGTGCTGAGAATGATCTTCTTCTCGCTGGCCACTGGTGGACGAAGGTGTCACTCAACGTGTTCCGCCGAGAGGCTGACCTGGTCTGGGAGACGCGAATGCCCAACCTTGTAAATGCCCCTCTTCTGCGGCGCGATGACCGTCTACCCTTCTCCGTTGATTGTCTTTACCCCGGCCTTCTAGAGGATGAGGTCTTCATCTCGGAATTTCTCGACGCTACCTAGACGTGCGAGAGAACTAGATGGACTGCGATGCGGAGGCTGGACGGGTGAAGACAATCGTCGGAATCGGACTGGGACCCGCCAACCTCAGTTTAGCCGCCTTGATTGAGGGGTCAGTAGCGGGAGCGCCGCTGAGGGATTCCTGCTTGTTCCTTGAAACCGACAGAAATTTCAACTGGCATAACGGACAACTGTTTCCAGGATCCAGGATGCAGAATTCCTTTGTTCGCGATCTGGTGAGCCTGGTTGATCCGACGAACAGATTGTCTTTCCTCTCGTTTCTCAAGAGCCATGGCAGGCTCTTGCAATTCCTGAACTCCGGCCTTTTCTTCCCGACTCGCGAGGAATTCGTTCAGTACTTTGAGTGGGTAGCCTCGGAAGTCCCAACGATTCGGTTCGGAACCGCCGTGACCTCTGTGTCATTCGATGAGGAAGGATCTTTTTTCGAGGTTCTCTACGAGCGAGATGGACGTCAAGAAAGGGCGCATTGCAAGAATGTGGTTGTTGGCACAGGCCTCGAGCCGGCAGGCCCTCCGTTTAAGGGTGTTCCCGGAGAACAATGCTGCCATGTTTCTGAGTTCCTGATTCAGCGGCCGAGCTTGTCGGGCAAGTCTGTCGCAATAATCGGCGCCGCACAATCTGCCGCGGAACTCCTTGACTACATACTTGGCCTCGACAGACTGCCTGACGAAATCACGTGGGTGACGAGGGGGTCAAACTTTCGCCAACTCGATACCGGCAACTTCTCGCGTGAGTTCTACACGCCGGGTTACGGAACACGCTTCTACGCCATCTCGGAGGAAGCGAAGCGACAGATTCTGATTAGGGAAGGTGGTGCTGAGCATGGTATCTCGCCGGGATTGCTTGAGTCGCTCTATCAGCGGCTATATCTCTTGAGACATGTCGTGAACGAGGGTCCGCGGATTCGACTGGTTCCTGGAACAGAGGTAAGGGAGGTCGACGCGCGGTCGGACCTAGTCCGTTTGGATTGCTATTCCTGGGTTCGAGGGACGAGGCTAACCTTGACCGCTGACCATACTGTTCTGTGCACAGGATTTCGTTTGCCGCGTCTAGAAATCCTGCGGCCGCTCGAAAAATTTGGCCTCAGAACGACACCTCCCCACGAAGTATCCGAAAACTACTCACTGAAGTGGGACGGGCCTCAGAATCGGCGCGTGTTCGTTCAGTCACTTGGGCGAAAGAGCCATGGACTAGCC
>DASZDG010000071.1:0-102817 GCA_035942255.1 Actinomycetota bacterium
GCCTTGGGCGGCGCGGGCGATCGCCGCGACGCCCGGCCGCAGGTCCGGCGTGCCCGGCGCGATCGCCGGCACCGCCGTCAGGAGCACGAGGCCCCCGGCGGCGGCCTGGGCCCACGTGACCGGCCCCAGCTGAGAGGTGACCTCGATCATCCGCCGCGCGCCGGGGAACTGGGCGCCGAGGCGGGTGCTCTCGCGCCGGAGCCACCGCAGCGGCAGGGCGGCGAGGCCGAAGGCGCCCTGAGCGATGCGGCTGTACTCGACCCGGAGCCTCTTGCGCGCCCGGAACAGCAGCTGCTCGAAGGCGGGGATCGTCAGGCCGAGGAACGAGGCAGCCTCGGACGACTCCCAGTCCTGGAGGTACCGGAGGGAGACGGCCACGCGCTGGCGGTCGGGGAGGTTCTGGAGGACCTGGGCGAGCAGCATCCCGTCCTCGCACCCCGGCATCTCCTTGGCCGGGACGGTGTCGTCGTCCGGCTCCCATGCGACCTCGCGGCTGCGCTTGCGCCCGGAGTCGACCATGAGGTTCGTCGCGATCGTCTTCAGCCACGGCCACAGCGGCCTCGAGCTGTCGAATGTGGCGAGCTTGTCGAGGGCGCGCAGCAGCGTCTCCTGCGCGATGTCCTCCGCGAGCGCCCGGTCGCCGCTCTTGCGGACGATCAGGCGGACCAGGCGCGGGTAGAAGCGCCGGTACAGGAAGCCGAACGCCTCCTGGTCCGCCGCGAGCGCGCCTTCGACGAGCGCGCCGTCAGTCAACTCCGTCATGCCCGGATTCATTCGCCGCCTGCGTCCAGGGGCCTTGCCCCACCCCGAGGCTGTCCGGCCCGAACCGGTCCGATTTCTACCAGAGCAGGGGGTTCTAGGCAAGAAATGCTTGTCCTGCTTAAGTCGGCGCCCCCGCCGCGTAAGGAAGCGGCGCCGTGGGCCGTACCTCCTCCTGACGGGGGAGGTCAACGTGATAGAGGCACCGGCAGACATCCGAATAGCGCGAGGGGCACGTCCGGCCACGGCGGCGGACGTCGCGGCTTTCCATCGATCGCTCGATCCCGCGGAGACGGCGGGCGCGATAGCCCGCGTCTTCTGCGAGGTCGCGGGGGCCGCGGCGTGCGGGGTGTGGCTGCTCGACGGCGACGACCTGTCCCCCGTCGCCGGTGCGGTCGCGGCCCCCACGGGAGAGCCCGAGCCCGTAGATGGGTTCGCCGACCGTCCGGCCCCCGCGGCCCCCGGAGGGTGGAAGACCCTGCTCGCACGCCGCGCGACCCTGAGCCACGACGCACAGGACCTCGAGCTCGTGCCGCCCGTCCGTCTCGCCGGCGCACCGCGCGCCGTGCTCGTGCCGTTGCTGCACGAAGACCGGCCTCGCGGCCTGGCCGCCCTCGCGCCCGTGGACCCCGACGCTCCGCTGGAGGCCCTGGAGGAGCTCGGCACCGCGGCGGCGACGGCGCTGGCGCACTCGCTCGCGTTCGAGCGCCGCGGCTCGCTGCTCGCGGGGCTCGAGCGTCAGGTCGAGCGCCTCGACGTGCTCCACGACCTGAGCGGCGCGCTGACCGAACGCGGGGGGAGCTCCTCGCTCGTCGCACGGCTGAACCGGCTGCTCGACGGGCGGGGACCCGAGGTCGAGAGCCTCGCCTGGAGGAGCCGCTCGCTCGCCCAGCGCCTCGGCGGTAGCGACCTCACGCCCGAGGAGAGGGCGATGCTGCGCGACTCCGGGAGCTGCACGACGCTCCCCGACGGCCGCATCGCGATCCCGATGCACCTCGGGCGCCGGTCGGTCGGGACGATGCGCGTCCGCGGCGCGACCTCACGCCCGGAGGAGGTGGCGTTCCTCGAGATCCTCGCCGCCGGCGTCGCCGAGGTGGCGAACCGCATCTCGACCCGCGCCGACATGGAGGAGGCGGCACGCGGCCGCGAGCTCGCGCAGGAGCGGGACCGCATCGCCGCCGACCTGCACGACACCGCGGGGCAGCTGTTCGTCGCGATCCAGCTGCTTGCCCGGCGCGAAGCAGAGAAGCTGTCGCCGGATTCCCACTGGGCGGAGCGCTTCCGGCGGCTCGCCGAGCTCGCCGACCAGGGGAAGTGGGAGATCGACCAGGCGATCGACGCCCTCGCGTTCTTCCCCGCGGCTCGCCGCGGGCTCGTCCCCGCGATCAAGTCGCTCGCGACCTCTTTCGGCGCCGACAGCGGGCTCGACGTCATCGTCGACGTCACGGGCCGTCCGGCGCGGCTCCCCGCCAAGGCCGAGCGCGCGCTCTACCGCGTCGTGCACGAGTCGCTCGCGAACGCCTGGCGCCACGCCCGGTGCAGCGTCGTCCGAGTGGCGCTCTCATTCGACAAGGCGAACGTCGTCCTGTCGGTCACCGACGACGGGATGGGCCTCACGGCGTCGATCCCCGACCGCGGCCGCGTCGGGACGAACAGCATGCGCCGCGCCATCACCGACGTCGGCGGGACGTTCCGCATCCGCAACGCGCGGCCGCGCGGCGTCGTCGTCGAGGCCGAGATCCCGCGCGAGCGCCGGTGATCAGGATCCTCGTCGTCGACGACCACCCGGTCGTCCGCGAAGGCCTCGTCGCGCTCCTCGGTGACGAGCCGGACTTCGTCGTCACGGGCCAGGCGACGACCGCCGGAGAGGGGCTCGCCGAGGCGGTGCGCCTGCGGCCCGACGTGGTCGTTATGGACGTCCGCCTGCCCGACCGCACCGGCGTCGAGGTCTGCGGCGACCTCGCGCGCCAGATCCCCTCGGTGCGCGTCGTGATGCTCACGAGCTTCCCCAACGACGGCGTGATGATGGCGTCGTTCGCCGCGGGGGCCCGGGGCTTCGTCCTGAAGGAGTCCCAGCCGGCGATCATCCGGCAGGCCGTGCGGACGGTGTCGGAGGGCGGGACGTACGCCGACCCGAAGGTCGCCGGCAAGCTCGTCGCCCTCGCGACCAGAGGCCGCCGCGCGAAGGGCCCGTTCGACCTCACCGTCCAGGAGATGCGGGTGCTCGAGCTCCTGCCCCGGGGCCTCACGAACAACGAGATCGGCGAGCGGCTCGGGATCGGCGAGAACACCGTCAAGACCCATCTCCGGAACCTCATGAGGAAGCTCGACGCCCGCGACCGCGTGGAGGCCGCGGCGATCGCGATGCGTGAAGGGCTGGCCTGAGAAGAAAACCGCGCGCGGAGCGTAAGGGAACGCGGCCCTCGCCCGTATCCCGGGCAACGCGCCGAGACGCTCCGCGACGAAAACACCGTTTCGTCCGGTTTGCAGGGTGAGATCGCCCGCCTGCACGGGTGATGCCTCACCCCTACGGGTGAAGGAACGCTCTCGGCAGCAAGGGAACCGGAGTCATGGCGGCACACGCCGTGACCACAGGGGTGGAAAGGGGTGATGGGACAGAGCGACAGCAGCGGGCAGGCCATCTCTTTTCCCCAGAGCTGAGATGGCGAACACGCAACACACGCGACACGCGCAACAACCACCGGGTCACTAGTCCCGGTGGCAGCGGGCAGAGAGATTAGGAGAACAACTTGAAGAAGAAGCTCATCGCTTTGGTCGCCGCCGTCGTGGCGATCGTTCCGTTCATGTCCGCCCCTGCCTCGGCGCAGTCGGGCGGCGCCCTCGCCTTCGAGTGCACGGCGCAGCTCGGCTCGTTCCCGAGCCCCGGCTCCGGCGGCACGTGCAAGGGCCTCGTAGAGCCCCTCGGCGTCGCGGCCGGCGCCGCCGCAGGCGTCAGCGACCAGGGCCCGTACGTGCTCGTCGGCCCCGGTGACTTCGAGGCGTCGTTCGGCTACGCCGAGGCGTGCGTCGCGAACGAGCCTCCCGCGATCGGCACCGCGACCGGCAGGGCAACGATCACCGGCATGCCCGCGATCCACAAGGGCGAGCTCACGACCGCCAGCGGATCGCTCGGGTTCTCGTGGACCCGCGTGGGCCTCACCGCGGCCATCACGCTCGACGACGTCTCGCTGACGTTCGCGAACGGCGGCTTGGCCCGACCGGCGCTCGGCGTCGCGGTGGCGGGCTTCGCGCCGGTCATCGGCCCGGGCAACACGTGCCCGAGCGGCGGACCGCTCACGGCTGAGGTCGCCGGCGTCGCGGCCTTCGGCGGCTAGCACCAACGATGCACAGGGTGACGTCGGGGGTGGAACTTAGCGGGACCGCCCCCGACGCCCCCCGCATTCTCATCCTATTGGGCGAAGAGACGACGGAGGCAGGGTGATGAGAGACCGAACGAAGGTCGTGAGGCGAGGCCTCGCAGCCGCGGTCACCGCGCTGTGTGCCCTCGCCGCGCTCGCGCCCGTGGCGGCGGGCAAGCCGGGCGGGAGCGCGGACCGCTCCGGACTGGTGATCCTCGGCAGGATGGAGCAGCCGCCGATCGATTCCGTGCAGCAGGGCCAGATCGTGCAGCTCGACCCCGCGCGCAAGAAGCTCTTCTACGTCTACATGAACGACACCGACGGCCTCGCGGCGTGGCTCGTCGAGTACGACCTCAGGACCCCCGTCCCCTCGATGGTGCGCAGCGGCAGGATCGGAGGCGGCGGCGAGATCCCGGCCCCCTCCCCCTACTCGACCGCGCTCGACAGCGCGCGGCAGCGCCTGCTCTTCCTGCGCCCGAACCAGGCCGGCGAGAACACGATCCTCGTGGTCGACACCAAGCGCTTCGAGCCGAAGGCGACCTGGAGCCTTACCAGGTCGCTGCCCGGATTCTTCCCGATGGGCATGACCTACTCGGCCCGCGACGACAAGGTCTACGTCGTCGGCGAGATGTCGCAGTCGCTCGTCGTGGCGAACAGCGGCAGCGGCCAGAAGGTCCTCGGCCCCGGCACGTCGATCGTCGCGCTCGACGGAAAGACCGGTGCGTTCTCGTGGGCGACGCCGCTCCCCGAGTGCCAGCAGGCGCTCTACACGCTCGGCGTCGGCGCGCTGGTAGCCCGCAGCGCGAACCGGCCCGCGCTGCACGTCGCGTGCTCGACCGGAGGCTCCGGCGCGGGCGACGCGTTCCCGGGCCAGGCCGGCCTCATCCGCGTGACCGTCGACCCGAAGGCCAGCGCGGGGGACGCGCTCGGCTTCCAGCGCGAGTTCTTCCCGATCTCGGGCTCCTACTTCTCGGGCGCGTTCCGCGGCATCGCGGCGTTCGACCCCAAGACCGACCGCTTCTTCCTCCAGAGCCTGGCGCGCTCCACCCCGGGAGCCTGGGTCTTCGACGGTCGGCTCTCCGCGTGGGTCGGGTTCATCACGGCCCCCGACTCCCGCAACTACTGGACCGGGTTGAACACCGGCACCGGCAAGTTCTACATGGGCAGCCCGGGCTCGAACGGCGAGGTCCAGGACTCGTACCTGCTCGTCGCCGACGGCCGTGCAACGCCGGTCCCCCAGGGGGGCCTCGCGAAGCTGACCGTGAGCGGCTTCATGCCCACGGACCCGTCGACGAACCGGGTGTTCGTGCCTACGCTCGACCGCGGGCGCTCCGGCTACTACCACTGGACCGTCGTCCGCGACGACACCCCGCAGGCCGAGCCCCTCAGGCCCCCGGACTACGACGCGCTGACGAGCGACATCGAGGAGACCGACAAGACCGTCACGAACTTCTCGGGCGGGGTGAACGGCTACGGAGCACGCGCCGTCCTCGTCGGCGGCTACCGCGGGGCCCTCAACTTCGCCGGCCAGTACGTGACGGTCTCGCAGCTCCGGCAGGGCGACCGCGGGCTGACTGCCGCACGGGTCCCGTCGCTCGACCTCCGTCCGGTCGGTGCCTCCGCGACCGCGCAGGCGCTCGTGGAAGACAGCAGCACCGAGGCCGAGCTGAAAGAAGGCGCGGGCGCCGAGTGGCCGTGGACACCGGCCAGCTGCCTCGACGGCAGTGGCGACGTCGTCGAGGGCTCGGGCGGCGGGTCCGGCGGCGAGGCCACCGTCCGCTGCGACCTCGCGAAGTCGACCGTGACCGCGGAGTCCGCCTTCGGCGCCGTCTCCGGGGAGGGCTTCAGGATCGGCCGCTCGACGTTCTCCGCGGCGGCCCGGCGCGACCTCGAGCTCGGGGTCGTCACGACCAGCACCGCGACAGTCCGGGGCGTCGACCTCGCACCCCCGGCCGGCGGCAGCGTCTCCATCGGAGAGATCGTCGCGACCGCCACCACCAGCGCGCACGGCCGGCCCGGCACCGCGAAGGCGAAGTGGGAGCGGACGCTCTCCGGCGTCGTCGTGCGAGATGCCGAGGGCAAGGTCGTGCAGCGCATCGGCGAGTGCACGAGCACGGTCGAGGAAGACCAGTGCCCGGGCCTCGCACGTCGGATCAACTCGGTGCTCGGCACCCGGATGCAGGTCGACTTCTTCAAGCCCGACGTCGTGCGCACCCCGAAGGGCGCGTTCGCCGGCATCCAGCAGACCGACGGCCAGTACTTCAACGGGCGGACGGTCAACGGCCAGGGGACGAGCTTCACTAGCGAGAGCGGGAGCCGCGCGGTCCCCGCCCTGCAGCTGACGGTCTTCAACGACTCGGTCGAGCGCTCGCGTCTGCTCCTGCAGCTCGCGTCGATCCAGACGAACTCGATCTATACGATCGCCCCGGAGACCCTCTACGAGGCGAACCCGCCCATCCCGGTCACGAAGGAGCCGGCGGCGGACTCCGCCGCGTCCACCTCCACCGGCACGACCTCGACCACCGGCGTCACGACCGGCACGAGTGACGTCGCGCCGCTCGCGTCCTCCGACACCTCGGTGCCGTCGGACGTCGCGGCCCCCGTCGCGATGCCGGTCGAGGACGTCCCCGGAGTCCTTGCGTTCTTCGCCCGCGGCCCCGTCGAGGGCGTGATGGTCGCAGCGATCTGGATCCTGTTCGGCTGCGCGGGCGGCGCCGTGCTGAAGCGGCGCGCCCTGCTCGAGGTACTGAAAGGAAAGGCGTCTTGAATACCGCAGGGGGGCCCGCGAAGGGCATCGGCGCGCTCGCCGGCTGGAAGCTCACCGCCGCGTTCGTCGCAGGCACGCTCGTGGGCGCGGTCTCTGCGGTCCAGATGGTGCCGAACTTCAAGGGCACGAACGCCGACGGTGCGGTCGCGCTCGACGGCTCCGGCGGCACGACGATCGACGGCGTGAGCGGTGACGCCGCCGCGTCGGGCAAGGCCGGTGGCGCGAAGGGCGGCACGACCTCCACCTCGGGCGGCGGGACCGCCGGCGGCGCGGCCGCAAGCAGTGGTGGCGGCGGGGTCCTCCCGCCGGGCCGCGCGGGGCTCGACTGCGCGCCGGGCAAGAACGGCGGCGCGACGGACGAGGGCGTTACCGGCACCGAGATCAAGCTCGCGACGACGGTCGCCGAGTCGGGCCCGGGGGCCGCGTTCCTCGGCGAGGTCCGCTTCGGTATGGAGGCCATCGCCGCCAAGGTCAACGCCGCCGGGGGCATCTGCGGGCGCAAGCTGTCGATCGAGTACCGCGACGACGCGTGGGACGCGCAGAAGGGCGCGCAGTACCTCCGCAACTTCATCGAGGAGGGCGTGTTCGCGTTCCCGGTCGCCCCGTCGTCCGAGGGCCTGCGCGTGGTCATCGACTCCGGTGACATCGACGCCGCGCACATCCCCGTCGTCGGAACGGACGGGATGCTCCAGAACCAGTACACGAAGCCGGACGGCTCCGCGCAGCCGTGGGTGTGGCCCGTCGCAGCGGCCACCGTGTCGTCCGCGCGGATCATGGTGCAGGAGGCGTACAAGCGGGGCGCCCGCGACTTCTCGATCGTCTTCGACAAGAACTACCGGTTCGGCGTCGAGGCCGCGGAGGCGTTCAACGACGAGGTCAAGCGGCTCACCGGCAAGCCCGTCCCCGGCTACAACTCGCAATACACGTGCCGCGAGCAGTTCTGCGGGATCATCGGCGCCCAGTCGAGCTACCCCGGCGACGTCGCGACGTTCGAGGAAGGCGACTTCGTCGCGCTGTTCGTCGAGCCGGCGACGGGCCTCGCGTGGATGAACGACCCGAACACGAAGAAGCCGTCGGACGTGAAGTACGGCTACGGCGGCGCCCAGCCCCTGTTCACGCGTGAGTTCGCCGAGAACTGCAAGTCCAAGTGCGACCAGATGCGCGTCTGGACGGGCTTCAAGCCACCGATCGAGGACTACGCGAACGACCCGATGGTCAAGCAGTACGTCGAGGACCTGAAGAGGACGAAGCCCGACGCGGACGAGTTCAACGCATTCACCGAGGGCGGCTACATCGGCATGATGCTGCTCGTCGAGGCGCTGAAGGTAGTGGGGCCGGACCTGACCCGCGAGCGCCTGAAGGCCGCTCTCGACCACACGCTGCTGAAGACCGGCCTCTCGATCCAGCCGGGGCTCCGGTTCACGCCGACCTCGCGGTTCGCGAACACGACCATGCAGGCGTTCACGATCCAGTACAAGGGGACGTTCGGCGGCTGGAGGGCGGGCCCGATCGTGCGGGACCCGAACCCCTAGGGATGCGCGACCTCCTCGTATACGCGTTCCTGTCGATCCCCCTGATCGGCGCGTTCGCGATGTTCGCGCTCGGGATCTCCGTGATCTACCGCGCCTCGCGCGTGCTGAACCTCGCGCACGGCGCGATGGCGATGTTCCCCGCGTACGTCTACTACCAGCTCGCCAACGCGGGCCTCCCGCTGTGGCTCACGCTGCCGGCCGGCGTCGGGTGCGGCGCGCTCCTCGGCGTGCTCGTCGAGCGCGTGTTCGTGCGGAGGCTGCGCTCGCAAGGACCGACCGCGCAGACCGTGGGGACCGTCGCGGTCACCGGGCTCCTGATCGCGATCGCGGCGAAGGTGTGGGGGACGTCGCCGATCCTCGCTCCCGCGGTGTTCCCCGAGGGGCAGCTCACGATCGCCGGCGTCGCGGTCCGCTACGGCGACCTGGGGCTGTTCTCGGTCGGCGTCGTCGTGTCGGCGGCCGCGTTCGCCTTCTTCAAGTTCACGGAGGTCGGCCTCGCGATGCGAGGCTCCGCGCAGAACCGCCGCGCGGCCGCCCTTATGGGGATCGACCCCGACATCGCCGCCGCGGCGGCGTGGGCGATGGGCGGCGGGCTAGCGGCCCTCGCCGGGATCCTGCTCGCCGCGGTCACGAGCCTCGACCCGTACAACCTCTCCCTGCAAGTGCTCCCGGCGTTCGTCGCCGCGCTGATCGGCGGCCTCGAGAGCCTCCTCGGCGCGATCGCGGGGGCCGCGCTCGCGGGCTTGCTGTTCGGCCTCGTCCCGCTGCTCGCGAAGCTCCCGCTGGTCGGCGGCGTGCTGCAGTACTCCGGCGCGACCCAGCTCGTGCTGACCGTGCTCGCTCTCGTCGTCATGGCCGTCCGCGGGCGGCGCTTCTCGGGGGCCGAGGCCTCCGAGGCGGGGCTCAGCGCGGACGCGGGCGAGGCGCGCTCGCGCCCGCTGAAGCTCGGGCGCCGGCACCTGGTCGCGCTCGTGCTGCTGCTCGTGTGGCCGTTCGTCGCGCCGTTCTCGGCACTCGGCACCTCTCTGCTCGCGATGGAGCTCGCGCTGATCGCGATCTCGCTCGTCGTCCTCATCGGGTGGGTCGGGCAGATCTCGCTGGCGCAGGCGAGCTTCGTCGGCGTCGGCGCGCTCGTCACCGCGATGGTGTCGCGCACGTGGGGGATCGGCTTCCCCGTCAACGTCGTGGTCGGCGCGCTCGGTGCCGGCGTCGTCGCCACCGCCCTCGGTGCGATGGCGCTGCGCGTGCGCGGCCTGTACCTCGCGGTAGCGACGCTGATCTTCGCCTGGATGGCCGACCAGTTCCTGTTCCCGTCACCGTGGCTCGGCGCCGGCACCGGCAGCTCGACGCTGCCCGACGAGCGTTACGGCGTCGCCGGCGGCTTCCCCTCGTTCGACTTCACCAGCCGCCGCACCCTCTACTTCGTGATGCTCGCGATCGTCGTGCTCGTCACCGCGGCCCTCGCCAACCTGCGCGACACGAGGGCCGGGCGCGCGTTCTTCGCAGTGCGCGGCTCCGAGATGGCCGCGGCGTCCCTCGGCATCGACGTCATCCGCTACAAGCTCGTCGCGTTCGCGGTGTCGGGCGTGCTCGCCGGGCTCGGCGGAAGCCTGCTGATGCTCGAACAGCGAACGGTGGTCCCCTCGCAGTTCCTCTTCACGGTCTCGCTGCAGTACCTGGCGATCGCGGTCGTCGGCGGGCTCGCGAGCCTCGGCGGCGCGGTCGCCGCGGGAGGCGTGTTCGCCGCGTTGAACGAGCTGTTCTTCCGCGTGCCCGCGCTGGCGGGGTGGCTCGAGATCGTCTCCGCCGGCCTCCTCGCGGTCGTGCTCCTCGTGCAGCCGGGGGGCCTCGCGGCGATGGCACAGGGGCTGCGCTCGGGGTCCTCGCGCACGGCTCGCCTGTTCGCGCCCGTGACGAGGTTCGTCGCCGCGCGGCTCGAGCCGCTGCGCGCCGTCGCGCGTAAACGCGGCACCGCGATGTGGCGCAAGGCCCCCATGGCGGACGACTGGCTGGCGCGCGCGAAGGCCGCGCCGGATCCCGAGACGGCCGCGACCAACGGCCACGGGGCCGCGCCCGACAAGAAGGCCGAGGACGAGAAGCCGCCGGCCGAGTCCCCCCTGCAGCTCGCGGGCTTCGCCGCGACCCCGCAGGACCTCCCGGCCGAGCGCGCCGACCGGCGCGCGTTCCTCGCCGCCGAGGGGATCACGGTCAGGTTCGGCGGGCTCACCGCGGTCTCGGGCGCGTCACTGCGCGTGCACGAGGGCGAGATCGTCGGCCTCATCGGCCCGAACGGCGCCGGCAAGACCACGTTCTTCAACTCGATCCTCGGCCTCAACGAGCCCGCCGAGGGTCGCGTCGAGCTCTACGGCCACGACGCGACCGAGATCCCGCCACACCTGAGGGCCCGGCTAGGGGTCGCCCGGACGTTCCAGGTCATCCAGCTCTTCAACGAGCTCTCGGTGTTCGCCAACCTGCTCGTCGCGACCCACCTCCACAACGAGGCCGGGATCTTCTCGAACATGTCGGCGACGCACAAGACGCTCACCGCCGAGACCACGGCGCGCGACCGCGTGCAGGAGATCCTCCGGCTGCTGTCGCTCGAGGACGTCGCGAACGAGGGCGTGCGCAACCTCCCGTTCGGGACGCTGCGGATGGTCGAGCTCGGGCGCGCGCTCGTTACCGGGGCGCGCCTGCTGATGCTCGACGAGCCCGCTTCGGGGCTGAACGAGGCCGAGACCGACCGGCTCTCCGACGTGGTGCGGACCGTGCGGTCTCTCGGGGTCTCCGTGCTCCTGATCGAGCACGACATCCGCATGGTCACCGGCGTGTCCGACTACGTCTACGTGCTGAGCCAGGGCCGGATGATCGCCGAAGGCGCTCCGTCGGAGATCCAGCGCGACCCACAGGTCGTCGCCGCGTACCTCGGCAAGGCCGCCGAGCCCGCCACATCCGACGCTCCTGTCGAGGTACCCGTCTGATGCTCGAGGTCAAGGGGATCGACGTCTTCTACGGGCCGGTCCAGGCCCTGCGCGACCTGAGCCTGCACGTCGGCGAAGGCGAGATGGTGGCGCTCCTCGGCGCCAACGGCGCGGGCAAGACGACGACGCTGCGGGCGATCTCCGGGTTGCTGGCTCCGCGCCGCGGCTCGATCCGCGTCGGGGGCGCGGACGCCGCGGGGCTCCCGGCGCAGAAGGTCGTCCGGATGGGAGTCGCGCACGTGCCCGAGGGCCGCGAGCTCTTCGCCGAGCTCACGGTTCTCGAGAACCTCCGGCTCGGCCACTGGTCGCGCCGCAAGGAGCGGGCGAAGCTCGACGAGCGCGTGGAGCACGTCTTCGAGCTGTTCCCGCGGCTGCGCGAGCGCGCGACCCAGCTCGCCGGGACGATGTCCGGGGGCGAGCAGCAGATGCTCGTCGCGGGCCGGGCACTGATGAGCCAGCCCCGGCTCCTGCTCGTCGACGAGCTCTCGATGGGCCTCGCCCCGATCGTCGTCGAGCAGCTGTTCGAGGCGATCAAGCAGGTGAACCGCGCCGGGACCGCCGTGCTGCTAGTCGAGCAGTTCGTCCACCTCGCCCTCCAGAACACCCAGCGGGCGTACGTGCTCGCCAAGGGCGAGGTCGCCGTGGAGGGCCGCAGCTCCGAGCTGCTGGCGTCCCCCGAGGTAATGGCGGCGTACCTGGGCGAGGCCGCTCCCGCAGCGACCGACGGCGCGTCGACCAACGGCCACGGCCGCGAGCCGGCGGTGATCACTGGTGCTCCACTCACCCGACCAGGTGAAGGAAATCCTGCGCTTACAGGAGAACCCACGTCACAGCAAGTCAACAGAAAAGGAGAAACGTCATGAAGCGCCGCTGGTTGCTTCCGTTCGCCGCAGCAGGGCTCTCGATGCTGCTCATGGCTTCCGCCGGGGCGCAGGACCTGTGCACGCCGGTCGAGCCGAAGAAGTGGGAGGGCACGCTGCTGCTCGGCGAGCAGGGGTGGGTCGGCACCACGCTCTTCTCCCAGGGCTGCTCGTGGAACGGCGCGGACGCGGTCAACGGTACCGACGTGATCGTCTGGGACGTCAGCGGCTACGGCGGCGTCACGGCCTCGATCACCAGCAAGCAGGCCGTCGGCGCGGTCCACAGCCCGCTACTCGGCTACTTCTACAACGAGGAATGCCAGCGCGGCGGCCACTGGGGCTTCACCGAGGCCAACACCCCGTATGCGGTCGGGATCCCCGAGGGTGCGAAGTGGTTCGTCGCGTACCAGCAGTACGGCGGCGCCCAGACGACCGTGACGATGGAGACCGCGGGCCGGACCTGCGAGGACGTCGAGACGCCGAAGCCCCCGAAGAAAAAGAAGAAGCCGAGGCGTCCGTAACGCCGGACTGGCCGCCGGGATAAAACGGCCGAACCACCTCGACGCCCGGCCCCTTCCCCTTCACGATGTCGCCCATGACCCTCTCCCTGCGCGCGCCCCGAGCGGCAAACGCACTCGTCCTCGCCCTCCTGCTCGCGTTCGTGCTGGCGACGGTTGCGCCGGCCGCGTCCGGCCAGCCCACGCCCGCACCATCGGGCTCACCGTCTGGCCCGGCCGAGGGTGAGCTCGAGGTCGAGCTGCTGAACCCGAGCACGGCCTACGACGACCCGCCGAAGATCAGCGACCGGTTCGACGGCGCCGACACCCGCTACACGATCGCCGTCCGCACGACGGGGTCCGCGGAGTCCGCGATCGTCGAGGCGTACGTCGCGCCGCAGGACTCGAGCGGGGCCTTCGGCAACGACCGGACGATCGGCGAGCTCACCAGGGTGAGCGAGGCGTCGGACGTATGGCAGCTCGAGTGGGACATCCCGCCGTCGTTCCCCGAAGGCCTCGCCCGCGTGACCGTGCGCGCGTTCGTCGAGACGCCCGGGGGCTTCGTGGAGTCCGGGAGCGACAGCGTCGAAGCCGAGATCTTCTACTCCGACCCGACGCAGGGCCCGGTCGGCGCCTGGGAGACGGTGGACCTGAAGTGGCCCGAGCAGGACGGCCCGTTCGGCTGGTACAAGCCGCGCGTCGGCGCGTGGCGCGCGGTCTTCACCGGCACGACCAGCGCGGGGGCCTCGCACGTCCAGATGCTCGTGTCGGTGAGCCCGCCGGGACAGCCCCTGACGTTCACCCCGTGCGGCAGCGCCGCGGCCACCCAGGCGCCGGGCGCGGCCTTCCGCACGTTCACCGGCGAGTGCACGCTCTCGGCGCTCGACCTGCCGTCGACCGTCCGGGCGGTCGCGGTCGTCGCGGAGTTCCGCAACGAGGCGACGGGCGTGCGCTTCCTGCAGGGCGCGGACGTCAGCGCCGTGCAGTCGTACGACGTGAAGCCGGAGAACATGCAGATCACGCTGGCGCCGCAGGTGCTTCGGGCGCCCGCTCCGGCGACGGCGTGCCACGCGGTCACGGCGACGGTCACCGACGAGTACGGCAACCTGATCCTCGGGGCGAACGTCGACCTGCACGCGACCGGGCCGACCGAGTCGCTCACGATCTTCGAGACGGGGCTCGTGGCGCCGGAAGGGCACCCGATCGAGCAAACGCCCGTCTGCCCCGGGGGCCCCCCGGTGGTCCCGACGACTCCCCTGAAGCTCGCCGAGCACAACGTCCCCGGCGCCGTCGACACCAAGCACATGGAGATGAGCGCGGGGTCCGGCCTCGACTACCCGGCGCTGCCCACGGGGCAGGCCATCTTCCGGATCGCGTCGGCGGCCCCCGGGTTCACGGACCTGACCGCATGGGTCGACGACGAGGAGATCCGGCGCCAGACGGACCAGCGCCCCTCCGACAGCGACACCCTGGACGCGGGTGAGCCCGTGGCGCACTCCCGGATCCAGTGGCTGGGCGCGCCGCTCACGCTGTCGCTCGACCCGGTGGGCGGCACCGCCGCCGCGGGGACGTGCTTCCCGTACACGGTCAAGGCGCGGAGCGGGACCGATCCGGCCCCCGCGATCAACGTGGACGTCCACGCGACCGGCCCGGACGACGATCTCGACTTCTGCGATCCCGCGGGGGCCCTTCCCCGGCGCGCGCCCGAGCGGGGATCGGGCGCCACGGCACACGAGGCGGAAGAGGTCTCCGAGTCGCACCACTTCGCCTCCACCGGGCCCGACTCGCAGCACACCGAGGGCGAGACGGACTCCGCGGGGAACTTCGTCGTGGGGCTCACCTCGCCCGTCACCGGCGACTCGTCGATCGTCGCGTGGCTCGACGGCGAGCCCGGCGCGGACGACGACGTCCAGGGCGCGACCGAGACGTCGTCCTCCGGGACGATCAGCTGGGCGACCGCGACCGGCGAGGCCGAGCTCGGCTTCATCAACCCGTCGCCGTACGGCGGCGGCGGCGTGACGCAGGGCAACGGCGCGGGGACGCAGGTCCCGGACAGCGGCGGCTCCACGACGATCCTGGTCCGCGTCGACATGGCGACGCACGTGCCGGGGGTGGAGGTGCTCCTCTCTACCGACAACCGCAAGACGTACGACCTTCTCGGCGAGGCCGAGCGCGTGGGATCGACGGACCTCTACCGGCTGCCGTGGCGGATCGGGCTGCCCGACGGGGTGTACGGGCTGCGCGCCCGCATCGAGGGGACGTCGGTCGTCGAGGACATCGACGTGAAGGTGGGCGCCGGCGACCTCGTGCCGATGGTGCCCGCCCCCGCCTACGAGTCGTTGCGGATCCTGAAGCCCGACCTCGCGAGCGGCGTCCCGTTCACCCGGCGAGCCACAGTCGTCTCCGGCCGCGCGTCCGCGGGGGCCGAGGGCGTCGACGTCTTCTACACGAAGGTCCCGGCGAAGGACACGCCGCAGGCGACCGACTGGATCTTCTGCGGTTATGCCGGGCTCTCCGGCACCGGCACGTCCCAGCAGGAGTTCAGCACGCCGTGCACGCTGAAGGGGGCCGACCAGGCCTCGCAGGTGACGGGCATCGCGGCGATCACGTACGACTGCACCGCCGACGGTTGCGACGCGAACCCGACGCCTCCCCCGCCGGCGTCCGGGTCGCCGGCCGCGCCCCCGCGGGAGCCGGGACAGAAGGACACCGGCCAGGCCCTGCGCGTGTTCGGGTACGAGGCGAGCCCGCTCCTGGCGCTCGAGCCGCCGGAGACCGAGGCCATCACCGGCGAGTGCCGCCGCATGCAGCTCCTGCTGCGCGACCAGACGGGGCAGCCGATCGAGGGCGAGAACGTCGACCTCCACCTCACGACGGCGGGCGGTGCCCGCTTCTGCCGGCCGTCCGACGCGGCCCCCGGGTTGCGCGCCCCTCGTGACGGCGGCCACGTCGCTACCGGTGACGACCCCGCGGTCCAGCTCGAGGCCTCCCACGAGGGCGGCGACGGGACGATCCACACCGAGGCCGACACGCTGCCCGACGGAAGCGTCGTCTTCGGCGTCACGTCACCCGGCTCCGAGGACGTCCAGCTCACGGGCTGGCTCGACCGCAACGACGACGACGTGCAGGGCGCGGACGAGCCGGCCGACACGGCCCTTCTCCACTGGGTGGCGCCGCAGGGTTGCTCGGTCGTCGGCAGCCCCGGCCCCGACGTGCTCCGCGGGACGCGCGGCAAGGACGTGTTCTGCGGCTTCGAGGGCAACGACGTCCTCAAGGGCCTGCGCGGCGCGGACGTCGTGTTCGGCGGCCCCGGGCGCGACGTGATCCGGGGCGGAGCCGGGCGGGACACCCTGCGCGGGGGGATCGGGCAAGACCTCCTCGACGGGGGCCGCGGGCGCGACACCTGTCGCGGGGGCCGCGGCCGGGACCGTCTGGTCCGGTGCGAGTCCGGGAGCCGCGAGCCGGGCCGCCGCGTCGCACCCCGCCGCAGCGGCGTCTAGGGGCGACTAGCTAAGGTCGCTCGGCTACAGGTCCCGGTAGACGCTGCTCCGGTGGCCGATAAGCGTCACGTAGACGTACTCCGCTTCGTCGTCGACCCTGTAGACGATGCGGTAATCCCCGACGCGAAGCCGGTAGGTGTCCTTCTCTCCCTGCAACGGGCGCGTGTTGTGAGGCCGCGGGTCCTCGGCTAGCGCGTCGATCCTGAGCATCAGGCGCCGGGGTCGCCCTTGACCTTCTCCCAAGACCGGCGCATGTCCATGGGCTCTTTCTCCGCCTCGTACACCGAGAGGCGGTCTTCCAGGTCCTCGATGCGGTTCAGCAGGGCCTCGTACACGTCCGGGTGCACGAGCTTGGCGACCGGTCGTCCGTGCCTGAGGATGAGCACACTCCTGTTCGGGAGATCACGTAGGACCTCCGAAAGTCGCAGCCGAACCTCGGACAACGTGACGAGCAAGTCTCCTCGGCCCCCTGCCAACAGCGTCTCCTCTCCCTCCCGATAGCTGCCCCCACGCCCTGATCGGCAATTCTTGCAAGCTTCTGCACCAAACTCCAGTACAAACTCGCACGCATATTCTAGTGCGACTTTACTTTGACACTCGTGTGATTCGGCTCGGTCTTACCCGAGGAAGCGCGAAATCCCTGAGCGGATCCGCTGAGGGGGTCCTTGACCCGGACCTAATCCCCCGCTACGTTCTCCCCTTGCCACAGGCGGCAGGCGTGCTGAGTTCGGCCCTACCCCCCGAGCCCCGGCAGCACGCTCGCACGAAATCGGGGGAGGAAAGGAGGCAGCGATGCCTCGCGCGACACGGGCCACGCGGGAGGTCCCGGTGCACCGCACCGCGACCCGCGGCGGGACCCCTCTGATCGTCGGTGTGATCGAGGCGGCCGAGCTGCGCCGGACGTTCACGGTCCCGCGGCGAGACGCCCGCACCAAGAGCGGGTATCAGCGCGAGCTCTCGCCCTCGCGGGTGAACCGGCTCGTGAAGGACCTGCGGGAGGACCGCGTCGACCTCCCGACGTCGATCCTCGTGAACCTCCGCGACTTCGACCCGCGCCGCCACCTCGTCGAGCGCAAGGGCCGGCTGTACTTCAGCAACGGCGACGAGAGCCTGTACGTCGTGGACGGCCAGCACCGCGTCGAGGCCCTGGCCCGGCTCGTCGACGAGGACGAGGACCGCTGGGGAACGTTCGAGATCCCGTTCGTGTGCATGCTCGGCGCGAGCGAGAGCGAGGAGATCCGCCAGTTCTACGTCGTCAACTCGACGGCCAAGAGCGTCCGCACGGACCTCGCCCTCGACCTCTTGAAGCAGCGCGCGGAGTCCGAGCCCGGCGTGATGGACGCGCTGATCGAGACCGGGCAGACGTGGAAGGTGCGCGGACAGCAGATCGTCGAGGACCTCGCGAAGACGCGGCTGTGGCGCGGGCGCATCCGTTTCCCCGGCGAGGGCCGCGGCGAGACGACGATCGGCTCCGCCGGGCTCGTCGGGTCTCTTCGTCCGTTGCTGAACACGCCGTACTTCGGCTCGCTGACGCCGGCCAACCAGGTGAAGATCCTCGACGCCTATTGGGAGGGCCTCCAGAAGGTCCTGCCCGAGTGCTTCGTCCGCCCGACCGAGTACACGTTGCAGAAGACCGTCGGCGTCAACGTGATCCACGGGCTGCTCGTCTCGGTCCTCGAGTACGTGCGGTCGGTGGGACGGTCGGTCGTAGAGCCCGAGGTGTACGCGGACGCGCTGGGCGGCGTCCTCCCCGAGCTCGAGGGTGACACGGCCTCCGGCGAGGTGGTGCGGGGGTCCGACTTCTGGCTCGGCGCCGGCGAGGGCGCGGCGGGCTCCTACTCCGGCAACGCGGGCCGGCGCGTGCTCACGGCGAAGCTGCGCGGGATGCTGCCCCCGATCGAGGTCGAGTAACCGTGCACGCGCACCTCCGCGTCGACGAGGACTCAGTGCGGCGCTGGCTCGCGCACCTGCGGCGGCCCGACCGGCTCGACGACCCCGCGCTTGTCGCGCTGCTCGCCGCGCACGGCCGCGCCGCGGAGGCCCCCGGCCTCAGGACGGGGCGTGCTGCGGCGGAGCTCCTGCGCGAGAAGATCGACGCGCTGCGCCCTCCCGAGGGTGCGCCGGCGCACGAGGCGCTGCCCCACCGCGTGCTGACGGCGTGCTTCGTCGAGGGGCGCAAGAGCTTCCAGGCGGCCGCGCTCCTCGGGTTGTCCGAGCGGCAGATCAGCCGCGAGCGCTCGCGCGCGATCGCGCTGCTGGCGGCGGAGCTGCGGTCTCTTCCACCGGGGGGCGCGTTCGAAGGCTACCCCGCCGAGCTGCTCCCCCGGCCCGACCTCACGCGGCGGCTCGACCACGCGGTGAGGGAGACCCGGCGCGTCCACGTCACGGGGGCCGCGGGGGCCGGGAAGACCGCGCTCGCCGGCGCGTGGGCCTTGCGATGCGACATACCGGTGTTCCGGCACGCGTTCGCAACGGCGCTCGGCGACGGCGCCGCCGGGCTGCTGCTCGCGCTCGGCGAAGACCTCGCACCCGGCGACGCGTCGCTCGACAACTACATGCGCGCTGCTCTGCCGCGCCCCGACCTCGGGCTCGCGGCGCGCATCGCGCTCGCGGCGTTGCGGCGGGAGTCGCGCGTGCTCGTGCTCGACGACTACGACGCAGCCGCGGGCCCGCCGGTCGAAGGGTTCCTCGGGGCCGTCGCGCGGCTCCCGTCCGTGCGCGTCGTCACGATCGGACGGAGGCCCCGCCGCGACGTCGCGTCCGTCGTAATCCCTTCGCTGTCGGAGGACGAGGTCACGGCGCTGTTGCAGTTGCGCGGCGTGGACGCGGACGTAGCGCGGCGGTTGCACGCGCTGACCGGCGGCAACGCCCGCATGGTCGACACCGCGGCCGCGTGGCTGACGAGAGCTGCAGGACACGACGCGCTGGTGCGCGCCGCGGCCGGCGAGGCCGCCGCCCGCACGGCGGCGCGCCTCATCTGGTCGGCGCGGGGCCGCGCCGCCTAAGCGAGCGCGCACGAGGAGGGGGCCATGCCCCCTCCTCGTTGGTTCGTTGCGGCGTGCGGCGTCAGCTCCCGCTGGTCGAGAACGTCTCCTCTGCCTTGTGCGCGAGGTTCTGCGTCGCGGTCACGGCCGCCGAGCCGATCGCCGACTGTGCGGCCTCCTGCGCCTTTTCGGCCCCCGACTGCAGCGCCTCCTGCCCCTTCTCCTTCAGCTGGTCGGCGATCGGGCCGACCCTCTGCTCCTCGATCTTCGTCGACGGGATCAGCATCCCCGCGAGGAACCCCGCCGCCACCGCGCCGATCGCGAGCCCGAGCGGGTTCTCCTGCGCGACGCCAGCAGCGCGGCGAGCGCTTCCTCGCACCTGCTGCGCGTCCGGCGCCATGTCGCTCACCGTCGAAGCGACGCTTCCCGCCGCTCCGGTCACCGAGTCGCGCGCCGACCCGGCGGCGCCGGCCACCGACTCGCTTGCGGACCCTGCGGTGCCGGCGATCGAGCCGACCACCCTGTCCTTCACGTTCGTCACGGACTCCACGACCCTCTCCTTCTTCTCCGAGATCGACTCCTTCGCGCGCGCCTTCACGTCCGCCTTGTAGCCGAGGGCGTCGACGGTCTCACCCATGCGGGCGCGCGTCTCCTCTATCTCCCTCCGGATGTCATCCGGGTCTTTGCCCACTCGACGTCCTCCTTCACTGTCTCGACCGTCTGCTCGGGCACCGGCGGCGCCAGCGCCTTCGCCTTCTCCTTGCCGCGCAGCGCCAGGAACGCGGCCACGCCCGCGTAGACGAGCGTGATGACCAGCGCGGCGACCCACGCCGGCATGATCTCGGCGAGGACGAGGATCAGGAACGCAGTGAACGTCGCGGCCGCCAGCAGCCCCGCGAACGCGGCCCCCCCGAACATCCCGGCGGCCTGGCCTCCGGCCTTCGCCTTCTGGCTCAGCTCCGCCTTCGCGAGGTCGACCTCCTGCCGGACGAGCGTCGCGGTTTCTTGCGAGAGCTCGCCGAGCAGCTCGCCGAGCGACTTGTCGCGCGGGTCCTGGCTCGTCGTGTCGCTCCTCATCGCGCCTACCGGGGGGCGTGAGGGGCGGGCGGCGTGTACGAGGGTGTCGCGCCGTAGCCCTCGAGGCTCGAGCGGATCTCGTCGCGCGAACGCGTGCTCGTGTTCCCGGAGACCGCTCCTCCGGCCGAGCCGTCGTAACGCTGCGAGCTCGACGCCTTCAGCATCCGCGACGCGATGAACCCGACCGCGAGTCCCCCGGCGAGCACCGCCCACGGCTGGCGCCGGCCGAAGCTCTCGACGTCGCGCAGGATCGTCTCGGTGTCGCCCTCGCGCAGGTACCGCGCCAGGCTCTCGACACGATCGGCGAGCTGGTCGGCGACCTTCGCGGCAGGCGCCGACGCCTCGTCGTCACGCAGCCCGTCCGCGACCGACCGCAGGCTCCCCGCGGTGGAGCCGATGCGCTCACCGGTCTGCGAGATGCGCTGGTCGACCTGCTCGCGCACCTGACCACGAGCCTTTCCCGCAAGCTCCTGCGCCTGGCCCACCGCCTGCGACGCGGTCTCCTGCACGCCCTCGCGCACCTGCGCCACCTGGTCGCCGACCTGCTGCGCGCCGTCGCGCAGCTGCTCGCCGACCGACCCGGTCCCGGACGTGCCCGTGGGCGCGCCGGTGTAAGTGGAAGTCTCCATCCGTCCCTCCTCGATAGTGCCCCGGCAAGCGGCGAGGGACGATCCCGAACGGTAGACGGCCGCGGCATGGTCCCTCGCGGCTCGCTCTCAACCGTAAGGGGGGCCTACCCGGAGAGGTCGCGGCGAAACGCGAGCGAGCACGCGAACGCGCGCGGGAAGCTCCACATCCGTCCGGGCTAGGGGACGAGGTCGGTGAGCTCGATCTCGTAGAGGTTGCGCCAGAGCTTCCCGGTTACGAACAGCCGGTCCTCGGCCTTCATGTACGCGATCCCGTTCGTCACGTCGTGCGCGCCTTCGGCGTCCTCCTGCTGCCGCAACGCGGTGAGGTCGAGCCTGCCGACGACCTCGCCCGTGGCGGGGTCGATCCGCACGACCTCGTCGGTCTGCCACACGTTCGCGAAGATCTCGCCGTTCACCCACTCGAGCTCGTTGAGCAGCGCGACGGGCTCGCCGTTCTCGGTCACCTCGATCTCATCCACGACCTCGAACGTCGCCGGGTCGCGGAAGCGGATCGTCGCGGTCCCGTCGCTCATGATCAGCCTGCCGTCGGCGTGCGTGAGGCCCCAGCCCTCGCCCTCGTAGGAGAAGCGCTTGACGCGCTTGAACGTCTTGCGGTCGTAGACGAAGCAGCGCCCGTTCTGCCACGTGATCTGGTAGATCCGCCGGCCCATGATCGTGATGCCCTCGCCGAAGAGGTGGTCGGCGAGGTTGACCTGCCGCAACACCTCGCCGGTCTCGTAGTCGACGCGCCGCAAGCTCGACCGGCCGCCGGTCAGCCCCGTGCCCTCGAACAGCGCGGTGCCGCGGAACTCGAGGCCCTGGGTGAACGCCTCCGGATCGTGCGGGTACTTGGCGACCTGGACGTACCCCGGCCCCTCGACGGGGGCCGCGGTCTGCGCGTCTGCCGCCGGCGCGCCCGAGGAGCACGACGCCAGCGCGACCGCGAGCAGTGCGGACACCCACGGCCGCAGTCTCACCGAGCGGCCCCCTCCGCGTGCGCGACGAGCCGCGCGACGAGCCGCTCGCGGATCTTCGTCCCGGCGCGGGCGTCGAAGCCGAGGAACATCGGCGACGAGTTCAGCTCGAGGAACCTCAGCGTCCCGTCGGAGTGGGCCCGCAGGTCCATCCCAGTCCATCGCATCCCGATGACCTCCGCGGCCTTGAGGCACTGCGCGAGCACCTCGCTCGAGAGCTCGGTCTCCTCCACGATCTCCTCGTTCTGCCGGAAGTCGATCTCGGGTGACGTCACGCGGATCGTCGCGACGACCTCACCGTCGAGGCAGTACACGCGGTAGTTGTCGCCCTCGAGCAGCTCCTGGAACGTCACGGGCGCGCCCTTGAGCGCGCGCAACCGCGTGTCGGTGAGGTCCTCCGGGCCGAGCTCCTTCGTCGCGGCCCCCCCGGCCACCGGCTTGTAGACGACGCGGCCCCCACCGGCGAACGCGCGCACGGCCTCGGGATCGTTGGTCCACAGCGTGCGCGGGACCGGCAGCCCCGCCTGCGCCAGCGCGGCGATCTGGAAGCCCTTCGAGTTCCGCCAGTCGTTGCGCGCGGGGTTGTACATCGGCACGCCGAGCTCGGACCAGCGCGCGAGGATCGGCACGAGCAGCTGCCCCTTCTCGCGGAACGCGACGAGCGTCCGGCGCCAGTCGGCGTCCATCTCCTCGGAGACGTCGACGCCGTAGGCGAGCGGGTGCGTGTACGTGTCCCGCACGTAGACGGCGGCGGGCCGCCCGACCGGGCGTCCCTCGAACGCGATCGAGTCGATCTCGTGCCCGAGCGAGATCCGGAACCCTTCTGGGAACGACAGCGTGTCGGCGACGACGACGTCGACGCCGCGCTCGCGCAGCGACTGGTCCAGCGCTGCGACGTGCGCGTCCTGCGGCGACCCGACGAGGACGACCGGCCTCTCGGCGCTCATGCCGGCGCCGCTTCCCGGGGGCCGCGCGGCTCCCGCCCGCTTCCCGGCGGAGGCAACAGCTCGGGGTGCCGCGCGAGCAGCCCGGTCAGGTGCGACACCGGCGTGTTGTACGGATACAGGCGGCCGTCGAAGAACACCGCGGGAGTCCCCTCGATCCGGCCCTCGGCCAGCTTCTCCGTACGTTCGATCATCGCCCGCGCCTCCGGGAGCCGCTCCTCCAGTGCGTCGCGCCGCACCGACATCTCCGTCGCGAGGAGCTCGACCGGGTCGCCGTTCATCAACGCGCCGAAGCTCTTCTTCGCGTAGAAGTACGCGTGCAGCAGCGCGGCGGGGCCGAACGCGACGCCGGCGGCGACCACGGCGGCGCACGCGTCCCTCTCCGGCCCCTCGTACGGGAAGCGCGGCAGGATCGTGACGTAGGCCGAGATAGTCCCGGCCTCCGCGAGTGCGGTCATCTCCTGGATCGTCTGCGCGCACTGGCCGCAGTTCGGGTGCGCGAACAGCACGACCTCGTGCGGAGCGCCCGGCCCCGGCAGCCGGAACCCGCACGTCTCGCCCCGTACCGGCGACGGCGGCTCCGTCAGCACGTACGCGAGCGTCGTGAACGGCGACGTCGCGAGCCGCTGCTGCCTCTCGATCAGGTCCTGCGTGCGCGCGTGCCGCGAGAGGAACGGGATCCCGACGAAGGTCACGACCGCGCCGAGCAGCAGCAACAGTGCGAGGGCCGCCACGACCTCGAGCGCCGGCTGCCGCTGGTCGAGGTACGGGAGCGACGCAGCCGCGCCGAGCAGCACGAGACCGTGCACCGCCAGGCACAGCGTGCAGAAGCGGCGCATAGCGACCTGCGTCCCGATCAGCGCGAGCGCGGCGGGGGCCGCGAGCAAATACGCGATCCCGACGGCGCGGCCGGGCGCGAACCCCGGGATCGCCGCCGACGCCGCGATCGCGAGCAGGATCGCGCCGAAGAACCCCGTGCCTATGTCGCTCATCGGCACGCCGCGCACCTTCGCCCACTGCGAGTTCAGCACGCTCTCGCAGTTCACGAGCTTGCCGCGCGGGCACCCGGGGACGTTGACGTTCGTCGACATGTCCGCGGTGGCGCGCGACAGCGTCGCGCTCACACCGAGCCCCGCGACGGTCACGAGCGTGACGAGCACCGCCTCGAGGCGCGTCCCGCCGGGGTGCTGCCACAACGCCGCGAGCACGAGCAGGACGACGAGGGCCGCGAGGCCCCCGAACACCGCCGGCGTCGCCAGGTCCGGCCGCGTCCCCGGCGGGCCGGCGAACGCCTCGGCGAAGCGCTGCTGCCGGTAGCCGCGCTCGGTCTTCTGCTGCGAGGGGTCACGCTCCGGGAGCGCCACGATGCCCGACCAGCGCGCGAGGAAGTCGTCTCGCGCGACCCGGCGGCGGCCGTTGGCGCCGTCCCACACCTCGACGGATTCGGCCGTCACGCGCTCGATCACGCCGAAGCCCCCGGGCTCGCCCTCGAAGTGGGCGATCGCAGGGAGCTGCAGGTCGCCGAGGCCCTCCGGCTCCACGCGCGCGGCGGTGATCCGCAGGCCCAGGCTCGGCGCGACCTGCACGAGGGCCAGCAGCGACTGGGGCTGCGGGTGCGCGGCGACCGCGGCCGACACGAGGCGGGCCGAGTACGGGAGCCTCATCTTCCTGACGAGCCGCAGGAGCACGACGCTGGGCTCGTCGGCGGGGACCTTGAAAGCCTTGGAAGTCTTCGTATCGCTCAAGAGGACCGACCTTAACGTGGGCGGAAAAGGACACGCCGCCCCTGGGGGCGGCGTGTCCGGGAGCTACGCGAGGGCTAGGCCCAGTAGTCGCAGCACTGGCCTTCCTCACAACAGGCCTGGGTGGTGTTCCACTCGTCCTTCAGGATCTCCTTGACCCGCTCGAGCGGGTCGGTGGAGCCGCCGGTGACCTCGGCCAGCTCGTCGATGAACAGCTCACGCATCGCGTCCTCCTCTCGTCGCGCCTAGTCGCAGCAATCTTCCGAATGACCGCGAAAATCCTCCGGTGTGTGAGGCCGCTTGCGCTTTGTGCCGTGTCCGGGCAACGCCGGTTACGGCGGCAGTCGAGCCTCCGGCGGGAGTCTTCTACGAAGCCCCCGCGTTTCCTTCCGCTCGCGTTAAGCGAGCTGGCACTCGTTCCCCCACTTCTCCGTGACCTTGCTGCACACGTCGAGCACGAGGCCGAGGCCCGCCCTGCAGGCGAAGCCGGCCTCCGTGGCGACCTCGTCGGCCCGCTCGCAGTACTGGCCGGCCGAAGCCGTCCCGGGAAGCATGCCGACCGCCATCACACCCGCAATAAGCCCAAGACCCAGTCGCTTCTTCACTTTCGTCCTCCTCGCCGGTTAGCAGAGCAAGGCGGAGATTATCCGTTTCGTCCGGCGCGTGGGAGCGAGCAGGCGGCGGGGCTGTAGGCGCGGCCGGCGACGTCCTGGGGGCCGGGCCCGCAGACGTCGGAGACGAGCTGCGCGACGTGGACGAAGCCCGGCAGGGCCAGGACCCAGCCCGCGAGCGCCCACCCGAGGTGGATGTGCTCCAGCGCGCGGGCGATGGCGGCGACGCCCCGGTAGCGCTTCCCCGACGGGGCGACGTACGTGACCCGGCGCAGCCCCGGGTCGGCGGCCGCGGCCTCCTCCGCCGGCGCGATCGTCAGGCCGACGGGGCTTCGCGCCAGGAACCAGCGCCCGACGGAGCTGCACGTCCGGCAGGAATAGGCGACGAACAGGGTCGCGCCTTCGGGAACCACCGGCCGGAGCCGCGGGACCCACGAGCGGACGCTCAGCCGGTACTGCTCCCACGCCGTTCCGAAGCGCTCCTCGAGCTGGGCGTCCTCGTGCCAGTCCGCGAGGCCGGCGCCGTAGAGGAACGCCATCCCGGACGCCGCGGCGAGGGCCGCGTTGCCGAGCGTTAGCGCGGCCCCCAGGTACACCAGCACGATCGCCGTCTGCATCGGGTTCGCCAGGTACGCGTACGGGCCGGTCCGGACGAGCCGGCGCGGCGGGTCGTACGGGATCGGCGTGCCGCGTCCGGCGTCGGCGAACTCCATCACCGCGCGCAGCGCGACGACGAGCGGGATCAGCAACGCCTGCGCTCCGCCGCTGAGCCACCACCCCGGCCGGTCGAGCGCGGCGGCCCAGCCCCCCGAGCGATCGAGCACGACCGACGGGATCAGCCACAGCAGCAGCCCGCCCGCCGCCCCGACCTGCAGCAGTGCCCTCCACGCCAGGCGCTCCCCTCTGGCCGTCCAGCGAGCGGCGAGGATCCCGGGGACGAAGGCGACGGCAAGCGCGAGGGCCTCGCCGGCGAGCCACGAGCCCCCGAGCACGACCCACGGCTCGAGCAGCGGCATCGCCACGAGGTCCGCCCACAGGAACGCGGCGAGCGCGAACGGCAGGGGGCGGTCCCACGCCATCAGAGGGGCGACCGCGCCCCACAGCACGGCCCATCCGAGCCACGGCTCGAGCGCGACGCCCATGAGCTCGGGGGCATCCGGTTGGAACGACCACCACCCGAAGCGGAGCGCGAGCAGGTTCACGAGCAGGACCAGGGGGACGTTCCAGGCGAGGGCAACGAGCACGCCCGTGAGGACCCGCCGCCCCGGGCGCCGCACGAACGCGACGCCGTACGCGAGCGCGACCGGACCCGAGACGATCGCGAGGCGAAGCGCGTCGGCCCTCGTCACGGCGTCGCCACCGTGTCGACGAGGTACCCGGTCGCGAGGCGCGCCGCATACCGCTGCCACGGCGCGAAGTACCAGGCGGGAGACAGCTTCCGCCGGTACGTCAGGGTCCACGTGACTTCGGTGTCGCCGTCGTCCGCCGGAGACCACTCCACGACCGAGCGGCCCCACGCGATCCAGTGGGTGAACGCGGTCCGGTCCTGCACCGGCTGGAAGACGACGCGGCCGCGCCGGCTGCGGACGATCTCGAGCTCCAGCATCGGGACGCCGGGGGCCGCGGCACCGTGGTCGTGGCCTCCGTCCGCGGTCATCGGCTCCATCGGCGACTCGTTCCCGAAGACGATCGTGCGGGTGTCACCGACGGCGAGGCCGCTCCCGTACGCACCACGCGGCCTCGGGAACCCGAGCTTGAGGTAGAGCGGCAGCTCGGCGTCGAATCGCGGCGTCGCCGCGAGCTGCGCCCGGACCTCCGCCGGCGACGCGTCGACGACCCGCGTCACCGAGACCGTCTCGATCTGCGGGAACGTCGTCGCCGGCATCACGCCCTCGAGGCTCAGCAACAGCATCCCGACGCCGGCGATCGAGTAGACCCGTGACTCGCCGTGGCGGCGCCTGCGCGCGCGGTCGATCGGGATCCCGATCACGATCCCCACGAGGTAGAAGAGCGGAGCCGCCATCAGGATGCAGACGAAGCCCTCGCCGGCCACGATGCCGGACAGCAGCAGCGCGAGCGTCAGCCCCTTCACGATCGTGCCCGTCGCGCTCTTCGCCCGCGGCGTGAACGCGAGCGTGATCGCCATCACCGCGGGGATGCCGACGAAGAACGACGCGGTCTGGTGCAGGTAGCCGTGCTGCGTGATGCGGTAGCCGATGGAGCCGACGGCGAGCGCGATGATCAGCGTCACGAGCCCCCAGCGGGGGTTGGAGCCGTCGTCGAGCCACGAGTCCTGCGGCGCCCTTCGTTCCTCGTGGCCGACGGCGCCGAACCCGAGGACGCCCGCCGACCGCGGGCGGAGGACGAGGAAGAGGCCGTAGAGGATCCCGAGCGATCCCATCGCCCGCACGAGGAGCCCGAACCCGCTGTCGTCGCCCGAGCTCTCCGCGGTCACGAGGTACGCGGTCCACGCGATCGTCCCCAGGACGACCACGACCGTGGCCACGGCCCTGCCCGTCGTGCCCAACCTCTCGAACCACTTCATCGCTTCCTCCTCCTCTACCGGTGCCGCTACGTCGGCCTCGGGGGCCACTGCTCGAGGTGCTGAGCGGCCCGGTGCACGGTCAGAAGGGAGGTGACCTCGACGGCTGCGACGAGCAGCGTGAACACGGCGGCCGCGTCGAACGCGGCGTCGTAGTAGCCGGGGTCACCGGGAACCGGGAGCTCGAACGGGAAGACGCCGAGCGCGTAGGCCAGGTAGAGGAGCCACGTCACGGCATCGGCGGCCGTGACGACGGCTCGGCCGCGGCCCCCGGCGGACCCGGCCTCGGCGAGGAGGCCGCGCCGGATCCTTACGAACAGGATGCGGACCGGAACGGCGACGCCGAGGAAGAGAGCCACCTCGACCAGCTGCACGAACTTCCACTCCATCGGGGACCTCCTCCCCCATCTCCCCTCGCTTGTTACTCGACTGATTAAATCATATGATTAAGAGGGGTCGGACGCAAGCGGAGGAGGCGGTGTGACGGCGGAGTCGAAGCGGGGCGACCGGCGGGCGCAGATGATCGACGCGGCGATCGAGTCACTCAAAGACGTCGGGTACGCCGGCACGAGCATCCGCGAGATCGCACGGCGCGGCGGGTTCAACTCGGCGCTGATCTCCTACTACTTCGGCGGCCTCCACGGCCTCCTGCTCGCGGCCCTCGACCACAGCAGCGAGGTCCGCATGAAGGAGTACCGGGCCGCGCTCGAGGGGGCCGAGGGCCTCGAGCAGGTCCTGGACGTCGCGCACCGGATCTACCGCCGCGACGTCGAGGGCGGGCACATCACGATCTTCACGGAGATGGTCGCGGCGAGCCTCGAGCACCGCGAGCTCGCGCCGGAGCTGATCGCGCGCTCCGAGCCCTGGCTCGACTTCGTCGAGAGCGCGATCGCGAAGGTCGCCGGCGACAGCCCCCTGCTGCAGCTCCTGCCGGAAAGGGACCTGGCGTACGCGGTGATCTGCTTCTACCTCGGGGTCAACGTGATGACCCACCTGGACGAGGACAACGCGCGGGTCGAGGCGCTGTTCGAGATGGCGGGGCGCTTCGCGCCGCTCGTGGCGCCGATGTTCCAGCAGCCCTAGCGGGATCACAAGCGATCCCGCTCTCCTAACGGGGCCGCAAGCGGCCCCGCCGCCCTAGCGGGATCGCAGGCGATCCCGCCCGATGCGGAGTTCCAAGCCGTTGGCGTCGTCGCCTTCGGGCGACGGGTGGGGCGCGCGAAGGAGCGGCCCCGAAGGGCCGCTCTTCTGTCGTCGCTGAAGGATCTAGGCGGTGATCTCCGCCTCGGCCTTCGCCTCCTCGTCGACGGCCTCCTTGCTCTCCGCGACCTGCAGGTCGACCTCGAGCTTGACGTTGTCGCTCACGAGCCAGCCGCCGGAGTCCAGCGGCACGTTCCACGTAAGGCCCCAGTCGCTGCGCTTGACGGTGCCGGTCAGCGAGCCGCCGATCTTGCGGTTGCCGAACGGGTCCGTGACCTCGCCGCCGTGCTCGTAGTCGAGCTCTACCTCGCGCGTGACGTCCTTGATCGTCAGGTCTCCTACGACCTTGAAGTCGTCGCCGTTGCGCTCGATGCGCTTGCCGACGAAGCGCATCGTCGGGTACTTCTCGACGTCGAAGAAGTCGGCGCTCTTCAGGTGCGCGTCGCGGTCGGCGTTGCCGCTGTCGATCGACGCGAGGTCGACCTCGAACCAGCCCTTCGCGGTCGTGATGTCGTTCGGGTCCCCCTCGACCTCGCCGCGGAAGCTTCCGAACTGCCCCCGCACCTTCGAGAGCCCCAGGTGCCGGGCGACGAACCCGACGCTGGTGTGTGCCGTGTCGATGTTCCAGGCCATTTCCTTCTCCCTCCAACGACTGTTCTTACGTTGTGTAAGAAGCTATGCCTTTATAACGTCCTTGTCAAGAGTCAGCTTCCCGGCTAGAATCGGGAGCGTGGAGACGAAGGCCACGCAGGAGACGCACAAGGACGTACTTGCCCCGTTCTGCCCGGCTTATAGCCACGCCATGGAGATCATCGGGCGGCGCTGGACCGGGGCGATCATCCGCTCGATGCTGACGGGGGCCACCCGCTACAGCGAGATCGTCGCGGCGGTCCCCGGGCTCAGCGACCGGCTGCTCTCCGAGCGGCTGAAGGAGCTCGAGCACGAGGGCATCGTGCAGCGGACGGTCACGCCGTCGACGCCCGTGCGGGTGGACTACTCGCTCACGGAGAAGGGGCGGGCCCTGGGCGCGGTCGTCCGCGAGGTCGCGCAGTGGGCCGACCGGTGGGGGGACTCGGCGGCCCCGTCCTGTGACTGAAGGGGTCTAGCGCTCGCGCCCGAGGAGAGCCTCGGCCTGGGCGTCGAGCGAGCCGAACGCACGGTTCGCCGCCATGACCTCGAGCGTCGCCACGTCGGCCAGCAGACGCTTCTCGCCGCCGGGCATCAGGTCGACGACAGGCGCGAGCTCCCACACCTGCGGGATCGGCGCGAACGCGTCCTTCCACGCCGCGAGGCCCTCACGGAGGAAGACGTCTCGCCCCCGCCCGGGATAAGGGATCGCGTTCGGGCACTGCGAGTCGACGACCGCGTGCAGAAGGGTCCCGATCTCGAGAGCGCGCCGCACGCACGCGCGTGCGTAGGCGATGAGGAGGTTCCACTGCTCGCACGAGAGGGCGGGCCGGGCATCGGCGAAGAACTCGATCGTCGCGGTGTCGACGTCCGCGGCCGCGTTCTCGATGCACTCCCTCTCTTGCGGCGTGAGGCCGATCTGCGGCATGCATTGAGCATCGACCGCGGACATGGCGTGCTTCAAGAGGGGACGACCGGCGCCGATGCCGTGAACCCGTGCAAATCGGGCGAACCGTGCTCAGCAATACTGCGTAGAACGCCGGTCTGAGGGAATACGGGGCCGCGTCGCGCCTGCGGCGAAGGGTCTGATACAAACCGCCCGTGGTGCGCCGGACCCTCTACGAGCGCGGCATCGTCGCGGCCTTCTTCCTGACGTTCGCAGTCGTCGGGCTCCTCGTCTACGACGAGTACGGGATCGCGTGGGACGAACCGGGGCTCGTCCACTACGGGAACCTCCTCCTCGACCAC
This sequence comes from Actinomycetota bacterium, assembly GCA_035942255.1. Lineage (GTDB taxonomy): Bacteria > Actinomycetota > CADDZG01 > CADDZG01 > WHSQ01 > JALZEG01. Next base: position 30,831 of record DASZDG010000071.1, read on the forward strand.
TTCCCCCCGGGAGGCGAGTGGGAGACGTACATGAGCCTGCGCTTCTACGGCACCGTCGGCCCCCTCGCGCTCGCGCTGACGGATCGAGTAACGGCGGGAGCCGCGTTCCCCGCCGGGCACCTGACGAACTTCGCCTTCTACTTCGTAGCCGTCGTCGCGTTCTACGCGCTGTGCCGCTACCAGCTCCGTAGCCGGATGTGGGGGCTGCTCGGCGCCGTCTTCCTCGTGCTGTCGCCGAGGGTCTTCTCCCACGGGTTCGTGAACCCGAAGGACCTCCCGTTGATGACGATGTTCGTCGTCGCGATCTACCTGCTGGTCCGGTTCCTCGACTCGGGGAACCGCCGGTGGATCGTCCTGTGCGGGATCGCGACCGCGCTCGCGATGGCCGTGCGCGTCGGCGGGGTCTTCCTGATCGCCCTCGTGGTGGCCGCGGTGGCGGCCGACCTCCTCGCCTCCCGCCGGCGAGACCCCGAGTGGCGCGCGGTCGTGCGCCGGAGCGCGCTCTCGCTGGGGATCTACGTCCTCGTCGCGACGGCGGGCACCGTCGCGCTGTGGCCGTTCCTGTGGGACAACCCGGTCGTCCGGTTCTACGAGGCGATGCGCGTGATGGGCAACTTCCTCGAGGGCCCGGGATCGGTCCTGCACCGAGGACGCGTCCTTCCGGCGATCGACGTCCCGTGGCACTACCTCCCGGTGTGGATCGGGGTCACGACTCCGCCGCTCTACCTCGGCCTCGCGCTCACCGGCCTGTTCTCGTTGAGAGGGCCGCGCCGCGACTTCGTCGAACGGACGCGCGAGCGCTTCCTGTACCTCTACGTGTGCTGGGGGTTCCTCCCGCTGATCGCGATCGCGGTGCTCGGGTCGCCGCTGTACGACGACTGGCGCATGGCGCTGTTCGTGTACCCGGCGTTCCTGCTGCTCGCAGTCTCGGGAGCGCGTGAGGTCGCGCAGTGGCTCTCGCGGTCTCCGTCACGCCGGCCGCTTGCGGTCGCGGCCGCGGTCGTCCTGGGGTCGTCGCTCTTCTGGACGTTCGGCGCGACGGTTCGGCTCCACCCGTACCAGACCGCGTACTTCAACGTCTTCGCGGGCGACACGCCGCAGGACCGGTTCGACGTCGACTTCTGGGGGCTGTCGTACCGCGAGGCCCTCGATCGCCTCCTGAACCTGGAGCCGGGAAGGGTCGTGGTGCACGTCTGCAGTGGGCCCGGGCGCGACAACGCCGAGCTCATCGAGCCCGAACGGCGTGAACGCCTCCAGTACGTCGACAACGTCGCGGACGCGCGCTACACGCTGTGCGCGCCGCGCGCGAGCCTCGGCCCCTGGGAGCCGGATGGCGAGCTGCTGTTCACGATCGAGCGCGACGGGGTCCCGTTGCTCGTCGCGCACCGGCGCTAGGGCTGCTCCTCGCCGAAGATCCTCTCGAGCACGCTCGAGTAGTCGCGGTCGCCCCACCCCGCGGCCGCCGCGTCCGCCAGCCATGACCGCGCCGCGCGCGCGAGCCGCACGTCGCGCCCGGCTGCCTCCGCGGCCCCCACGACGAGGTCAGCGTCCTTCAACGCGAGCGATAGCGCGAACCGGAGCGCGTAGTCGCGGCTCTCGACCGACGGCCGGCGGCGTTCTGCTTGCGCACCCATCGGGGTGATCGCGAGCACCTCGAACGTCACCTCGCGCGGCAGCCCGAGGCCGTCCGCGAGCGAGATGGCCTCGCCCAGCACCCCGAGCGCGCCGAACAGCGTGCTGTTCGCTACGAGCTTCGCGGCCGCGCCCATCCCGAGCTCACCTACGTGCAACGGCGTCCCCAGCACCTCGAACAAGGGGCGGCACCGTTCGAACGCACCGGCCGGACCTCCGGCGAAGATCGTCAGCGTGCCGGCTTCGACCTCCCCGAGGCTCCCGAGGACCGGGGCGTCGAGAAGCTCCACGCCGTCGGGCAGCACGCCGGACAGTCGCTCGATAGCCGCGGGCCCGACGGTAGACATCTCGGCGATCGTTGCACCGGGTCGCGCTCCCGACGCGATGCCGTCCGCGCCTTCGCTCACCGCCGCGAGGGCCGCGGGATCGGCGACCATCGTGAGCACGGCGTCGCTTCGCGCGGCGGCGTCGCGCGGGGACTCCGCGAGCGCCGCACCGCCCTCCACGAGCGGGGCGGCCTTGTCCGGCGACCGGTTCCACACCGTCAGCTCGTGGCCCGCCGCGAGCAGCCGCGCGGCCATGCGGCCCCCCATCGCTCCGAGCCCGACGACCGCGACCTTCATGCGCCCATCATCGCCGATGTGTTGCCCGTTTCGTCCGGGTTCGCGCCTCCGCTATGTGCGCAATCCGCTTGTAGGCGGCATTCCCGGCCCCTAGCCTCGGAAGCACAACGTGCCCGGCAGAAAGGTGGACCCGATGTCCGTCTCGCATCCGCGCGCTGGAGCACGCAGGGCCCGCATCGTCCCCCTCGTCCTCGCAGGCGCCCTCGTCGCAGGCGCCGGCGCGCTACCTGCGCAGGCCGCGGTCGTGCAGCCGCGCCTGCAGCTGCTCGCCCCCGAGGACGACGTCACGCTCTACAAGTACGGCCGCCGCGACCGTGTCGGGCTGCAGCTCGGCCTCTACGTCGCCGCGCTGGACGCCCCGTTCGAGCTCCAGGCGCGCCGCCCCGACTACATGCAGCCTCCGGTCCTGACACAGGTCCTCCACGGGGCCGCCGGAGAGACGCAGGTCGTCGATCTCGACGAGACGATGATGGCGGGCTGGGCCGGCCTCGACGACTTCTTCGAGGTCACGTTCACGGACGAGACCGGCGCGACGGTAGTGAGCAAGAGCATCGACTTCTGCCCCGGCGGCTACCTCCGCGAGCGCGTCGACGACACCGGCCCCGACCAGCCGCGCTACCCGTCCGGCTGCTTCGCGAACCCGTTCACGAAGGGTGCGATCTGGGGCATCGACCGCAGCTGGGCCGTGGGTCTCGACGGGTACGAGGCGCCGCGGGTCCGCGTCGCCGACGGCTCCTACGAGGTCGCGGTCTCGATCGCGCCGGCCTACGTCGACGCGTTCTCGATCGCTCCCGAGGACGCGTCGGCGCAGCTCCACGTGACGGTCACGCGCGAGGGCGGCGTGAGCTGTCCTCCGATCTGCGGCGGCCCGAAGCCGCGGCCCCCGATGCTGCGCCGGCTCGCCGTCCCGACGATCGACCCGCCCGAGCCCGCGACCCTTCCCGACCTCGTGCCGCTCCCGTCCTGGGGCATCCGCCTCGAGAACGGCCGGAAGCGCTCGGTCGTCTCGTTCGGCGCCACTGTCTGGACGGCGGGTGCGTCCGACCTCGTCGTGGAGGGGTTCCGCCGCGAGGGCGAGGCGACGATGGACGCGTACCAGTACTTCTACGAGAACGGTTCCGTCACGGGGAAGGCGCGCGTCGGCGAGCTCGAGTACGACGACCGCGACGGCCACGCGCACTGGCACTTCAAGCAGTTCGCCGCGTACTCGCTGCTGGACGCGGACCTGAACGAGGTCCGCACGAGCGGGAAGGAGGCCTTCTGCCTCGCGTCGACCGACGCCATCGACCTGACGCTGCCGGGGGTCGACCTCAACCCGACGATCGGGCTGTCGACGGCGTGCGGGAGCCCGAGCTCGATCTGGGTGCGGGAGATCCTTCCGCTCGGCTGGGGCGACACGTACTTCCAGGGGCTGCCGGGACAGTCGTTCAACGTCACGGACCTGCCGAACGGCAAGTACTTCATCCGCGTCGAGGCGAACCCGGGCGACCTGCTGCACGAGCAGAGCCACGAGAACAACGTGGAGCTGCGGGAGATCCGCCTCAAGGGCCCCGCCGGCGACCGCCGCGTGGTGGTGCCGCCGTGGAACGGGATCGACTCGGAGGCGGATCTCGGGTTCTTGTTCTAGCTCCCCGAGGCAGAGAAGTGCTGGTAGTCCTTCGACGAGCTCCAGTAGCCGCCCCAGCCCCAGCCGGCGCGCTCGAAGGCCTTCACCGTCGCGCCGCCCGACGCGATCATGCCCTTGCGCCGCGGTGATCGGTCGGCGTACTCGGCCCCCTTTTTCGGGCTGACCGACCCGTCGCTGGCGACGTAGGGGTTCTCGACGGGGTTGATGTCGATCGCGCGCCCGAACGCGTGCTCCGACCACCGGTCCGTCCCCGCGACCGTGCGGCAGTTGAAGGCCGACGTGTTGTCGGCTCGCATCGAGCGCCGGTCGTTCCCGTCGTAACGGTCGACGAGGTACATCTTCCTGATCTTGAAGCCGTGCCGGTACATCGACCGGAACGAGCTCACGAGAGCGCGCACGGCGTCCTTGTGCGCCACCAGCCGTCCCATGTGGCGCTGCTTGTCGAACCCGTGGTAGCTGAGCTCGATCAGGCGCAGGCGCCGGATCGGCACGGGACAGCCCTTGTGCCACGACTTCCCCTTCATGCGCTCCTTCAGCTGCGGGGAGATACGGGACACGTGCGCCTCGAAGCCCTCTTCCGAAACGGCGGGCGTGGACGGAGCGACCGCTAACGCGAGCGCTGCGGCGGTGACGAGTGCGGCCGCACGGGCCTTACGTCCCATCACGGAATTCTCTCTCACGGCGAGGTGCTACGTAGTCCTCGCTCACGGGCTCCGGCTCGGCTCGGCGTCCGCTCGTGACGACCCACGCGGCGAGAGCGGTCGTGATCGGGACCGACGCGACGAGCCCGATGCTCCCGACGAGCGTCCGCACGACCTCCTCCGCGACCGTCTCCGTGTTCACGACGTTGGCGAGCGGACGGTTCGAGACCGAGAACAGGATCAGCAGCGGCAGCGAGGCCCCCGCGTACGCGAGCACGAGCGTGTTCACCGTCGACGCGATGTGGTCGCGGCCGATCCGGATACCCGAGCGGTAGAGGTCGCGGATGCCGTAGGCGGGGTTCGCGTGGTGCAGTTCCCACACCGCCGAAGCCTGTGTCACCGTGACGTCGTCGAGCACGCCGAGCGTCCCGATCACGATGCTCGCCAGCAACAGGCCCTCGAGGTTCACCTGTTGCTGGTTGATCTGTAGGAACACGGCCTCCTCCGACCCGGCGCCGGTGAAGATCGAGAGCTCGACGAACAAGACCGCGAGCAGCCCGGTCAGCAGAAGGCTCGCGAGCGTCCCGAACACCGCGGTGGTCGTGGCGACGTTGAGGCCGTGCGCGAGGTACAGCGCGAGGAACATGATCGCCGCGCCGCCCACGAGCGCGACGGCGAGCGGGTCGCTTCCCTCGAGGATCGCCGGCAGCACGAACTTCACGAGCACGGTCAGCGAGACCCCGAGGCCCGCGAGCGCCGCGACGCCACGCCAGCGGCTCAGCGCGATGACGACGAGCGAGAACACGACCGCAAGCGCGAGCAGCGGCACGCGCCGGTCGAAGTCGACGAAGAAGTACTCCGGAGGTGCTTCCGCTCCGGGCGGTACTTCGACGGGCACGTCGCCCCCGCTGCCGACGACGATGTCGTCGCCCTCCTGGATCGAGCGGGCGCGGGGGCCGGAGCTGTACTCGAACGAGAACGTCTCCCCCTCGTCCGGCCCCTCGCGGAGCTCGACCGTCACGTCGCTGCAGACGAACCGCTCCTGCCCGGGCACGTCGGGGCAGTCGATCGGCGTCACGGCCGTCACCGACGCCTCGTACTCCTCGGACGGGAGGCCGGCGGGACCGAGATCGGCCGCGCGCCCGCCCGGCCACAGCAACGCCAGGCCGATCGCCGTGGCAACGACGAACGGGACCAGCGCCGCGTGCAGCATGCGCCGCGTCGACGCGGGGATGTCTACGCCGGCGACGCCGTGGTGGGAGTGGCCCATCGGGCGAGTATGTCAGTGGGCGCGGCCCCCGCTCCGTACGATGCGACGATGACGATCGACTACACGGCCCACCTCCGGAGCGACGGCGAGCTCATGGCGCGCGCGGTGGCTCGCGACCTCGAGGCTCACGTCCCCTCGTGCCCCGCCTGGAACGTCGCCAAGCTCACGATCCACACGGGCCAGCACCACCGGTGGGTGGCCGACGCGGTGAGGAAGGGCGGTGAGGAGCCCGTAGACCCGCCGAAGCCCGGGCTGCGCGGCGACGCGCTCGTGCAGTGGTTCCGCGAGGGGTGGTCGGACCTCGCCGGCCTCCTCGACACGACCGCCGACGACGCGCGCTCGTGGAGCTGGTCGGGCGACAACCGGGCCGGGTTCTGGCGGCGGCGTACGACGCTGGAGACGCTCGTGCATCGGTGGGACGCCGAGAACGCGACGGGAGAGGCTACGCCCCTGGACCCGGAGCTTGCCGCGGACGGAGTGGACGAGATCCTCTTCGTCTTCGTCGTGCAAGACGGGGACACCGTCTACCGCGGCGTTCCGTTGCAGGTGACCGTCACGACGACCGATACGAGGTCCGCGTGGACGCTCGACCTCGAGGACGGCGCGACGCCGCGCCCGGCGCGCGGGGACGGCGCGGGCTCACCGGAGGGGAGCGTCGGCGTCTCCGGCACCGCCGAGGACCTGTTGCTGTTCCTGTGGGGCAGGCGCGGCCCGGAGTCCGTCGCGTTCAGAGGAGCCGACGAACACGTCGCGGCGCTGCTGTCCTGGCTGAGGGAGTGAACGAGCGCGAGGTGCGGGCGCGGCTCGATGCGGTCGCGGCCTCGGAGCGGCGGCTGCGGCGCACCGTCGAGGCCCTGGACGAGGACGGTCTCGCCGCGCCGTCCCTGTGCGAGGGATGGACGCGCGGCCACGTCCTCGCGCACGTAGCGCTCAACGCGCACTCGCTCGTCAACCTCATGGACTGGGCCCGCACCGGCGTCGTCACGCCGCAGTACCCGAGCTGGGAGGAGCGGGACGCGGACATCGAACGGTTCTCCACCCGGGCGAAGCAGGAGCACCTCGACGCGCTCGCGGCTGCGTCGGACGCGTTCGCCTCGGCTGCAGCGCGGGTACCGCTCGACCGGTGGGACTTCAAGGTCAGTGGGATCGGGGGCACGCCGCAACCCGTGCGGCAGTTCTTGTTCGGGCGCCTCCGCGAGGTCGAGATACACCACGTCGACCTGAACGCCGGGTACGGGCCGGGCGACTGGGATCCCGGGTTCGTCCGCACCGTGCTCGAAGAGGTGCCGGATCGCCTCGGCCCCGCCGCGGACGACGCTTTCTCCGTAGAGGCCGGCGACGCGGGCGTGAAGCTCACCGTCGGTGAGGGAGCTCCGCTCGTTCACGTGCGGGGATCGGCGCACCACCTCCTGGCGTGGCTCCTCGGTCGCAGCGACGGCGCCGGTCTCGAGACCTCGGGCGGCGCGCTCCCCCGCGTCCCCGCGTGGGGATGACGCATTGAGCCCCGACGGCTCGTTCGTCGCGTTCGTCCTCGACCAGCTCGCCGACCTCGGCGTGACCGCGCGTGCGATGTTCGGGGGCCACGGGCTCTACCTCGGCGAGAGGTTCTTCGGCATCGTCTACGAGGACCGTCTGTTCCTGAAGACGGACGAGGCCACGAGGGGCTGGTACGAGGAGCGGGGGATGCAGGCGTTCCGTCCCACGGCGAAGCAGCATCTCAAGAGCTACTACGAGGTCCCGCCCGACGCGCTCGACGATCCGGAGCAGCTCCTCGAGCTGGCCGACGAGGCGGCTGCCCGCCCGGAGACCTAACCCGTAGTCGTCTCCGGAATGTGGCGACTTTCGTTTCCGTCTGGGAATCCGCAACACGTCCGAAAATCGGCGTTCGACCCCCACGGCGATGCGGTAGAAGGAATTCATGCCCATCATCCCGGACACCAAGGACTGGACCTGGGTGCTCGACCGCCGCTGCGACGAGTGTGGCTTCGACACCCGCTCGTTCGCGCGGGAGGAGGTCGGCGACCTCGTGCGGGCGAACGCGGCCGCGTGGCGCGCGCGGCTCGAGCGGAGCAACGTGCGCGAGCGTCCGTCGGACGACCGCTGGTCGTGTCTGGAGTACGCCTGCCACGTGAGGGACGTCTTCCGGCTCTACGACCACCGCCTCCGGATGATGCTCGAGGAGGACGACCCGGACTACCCGAACTGGGACCAGGACGCCGCGGCAGTCGAAGGACGCTACGCAGACGAGGACCCGGCCCGGGTGGCGGACGAGGCCGAGGTCGCGGGGACCGCCGTAGCGGCGAGGTTCGACACGGTCTCGGGAGACGCGTGGCTACGCACCGGCAACCGCAGCGACGGGGCGCGCTTCACCGTCGAGTCGTTCGCGCGCTACTTCGTCCACGACCCGATCCACCATCTCCACGACGTGGACCGCGGCTACGAGATGCTGGCCGCAGCGCGCGGGTAGGACGTCGTGGACCAGAGCATCCGCGTCGTCACGGTCGGGGTCGAGGACGTCGCGCGCAGCCGCGCGTTCTACTCCGACGGGCTCGGCTGGGTCCCGCTCCTCGACCTGCCCGAGATCGTCTTCTACCAGGCCGGCTTCGGCCTCGCCTTCGGCGTCTGGTCATTACGCGACCTGAGCGAGGACGCCGGGCGCGACCTGCCGCGCGGGTCGTCGTTCAGCCTGGGGCACAACGTCGCGTCCGGGGACGACGTCGATGCCGTGATCGAGCGGGCGCGCGCCGCGGGGGCCGCGATCGTGAAGGAGCCGCAAGATGCTCCGTTGTTCGGCGGTTACCAGGCCTACTTCGCGGACCCCGACGGATACCTCTGGGACGTCGTCTACAACCCCGGGCTGACCGTCGGCTCGGACGGGACGATCGTGTTCGGCTGATCCGTCAGCGGCCGGTGTGCGCCCGCTTCGCCGCCGCGAACGCGTCGACCTCGCCCCAGCCCCACGCGTCGTCCCAGCCCTTCGGCCCGAAGTCGCGTGCGGTCCGCTTGAGGATCGCGTCTATCTCCGCGGGCGTGAGCGACGGGTCGACCTCGAGCATCAGCGCGACGACGCCGGCGATGTACGGCGCCGACGCCGAGGTCCCTCCGAACACGCCGTACCAGGCGCGGTTGTTAGCGGTGGCGACGGGGTCGGACGCCCCCGGGCGCGGCTGTGCGGTGTCGTTGTTCGCGGCGGCCGTCGGGTACTTCGGCGCCCAGATGCCCGCCGCGGGACCGACGATGTCGATCTGGGGGCCGCGGCTCGAGTAGACGGCGATGTCGCCGAAGCCACACGGCGCGCCCGCTCCGTCGTTCGCCCACGCGTCGAAGCCGTCGATCGCCGGGCACGAGACGCCGACCGTCACGACCTCGTCGAGGAGCTTCTGCGGCTCCGCGACGGTGTCGGGGGCCGGGCCCTCGTTGCCGGCGGAGAAGATCACGGTGATCCCCGCGTCGATCGTCCCGCGGAGCATCTCGAGCAACGCCTCCTTCGGGTACGGCTGCGTCTCCGAGAACCCCCACTGGTTCGTCGCGATGCGGATGCCGCCGGGGTACTGCGGGTCGTTGCGGTGCCGGATCATGTAGTCGTACGCCATCAGGAAGTCGGTTCCCCACCCCTCCTGCTCCGCGACCTGCGTGACGCCGATCCCGGTGCAGCAGACGACGAAGTCGACGATCTTCGCCCCGGGCGCGACGCCCTCCATGTCGACCCCGCCCTGGGCCGCGGCCCCCGTCCCCGCGAGGACGCCGCCGACCGACAGGCCGTGCGTCGTCGCGGCCGTGTTCGCCGGAGGGACCGTGCGCGCGATCCGGTCGCGCTCCTCCGGTCCGACGACGCCCTGAGTGGGCCACGTCGCGTCGAACCACAGGTGCTCGATCACGCGGTCCTTGAGGTCCGGGTGGTTCGTGTCGACTCCGGTGTCGACGACGGCGACGGTCACTCCCTCTCCCGAAAGGCCGCGCGGGAGCGGAGGACGTCCGGCCTTCGCGGCCCCCTCACCGGTCTGCTCGCTCGTCTGGTAGTTGAAGAAGCGTGCGCGCCCATCGGGCTCGACGTACTCCGTCGCCGGCCAGGAACCCACGCGCTCCACCGCGGCCGCGGGTCCCTCGACGACCGCGGCTCCGATCGTCCGCAACGGGGCGACGAAGCGGAGCCCCGTTGCGGCGAGCCGCGCGACGAGCGCCCGCGAGACGCCGCCGGAGAACCCGGCGACGAAGCGGCCGTTCGGCGATTCGACCGTGCGGCCGTCGACCGAGATGCGCACGCACGGCGCGGCGCAGCGGTCGTGGCCGAACGCGGGAGCGGAGGAGACGGCGGATGCGGCGGCGAGAGCCACGAACACCAGCGCAGCAGGGAGTCTTTTCATGCCTCCTTGCTTCGACGCCGTGGCTTGGGTTCCTGGGTGCGCTGCGTGCTAGCCCTTCACCACCCGGTACTTGAGGTGCGTGACGCCGGGGGCCTCGACGATCTTCACCTGCTCGACACGCGGGAGGTTGCTTCCGAGGCGGTCGAACAGCCGGGTCCCGCCACCGAGCAGCACCGGCGCGACGTGGACCTGCATCTCGTCGAGAAGGCCGGCCGCGAGGTACTGCTGCGCGACGTCGGCACCGCCCGCGATCGTGACGTCCGCGCCTCCTGCGGCGTCGCGCGCCTGCGCGAGCGCGGCCTCGATCCCGTCCGTGACGAACGTGAAGGTCGTCCCCGTCTTCTCGAGCGGGGGCCGCGGATGGTGCGTGAGCACGAACACCGGCATCCGGAACGGCGGCTCGTCGCCCCACCAGCCCTTCCAGGGCTCGTCTCCCCAGGGCCCCGGGCCGCCGCCGAACATGTTGCGCCCCATGATCGTGGCGCCGACGCCCGCGAGCGATTCCTCCATGACGTCGTTGCTCACGTTGACCTCTCCGCCCTCGTCGCCGTGCCGCCTCCGGAAGACCTCGAGGCCGTACGCCCACTCGTGCAACGCCTCGCCTCCCACGCCGAGGGGCTCTTCCACGGTCGGGTCCGGCCCCGCCACGAAGCCGACGAGCGACGTCGAGATATCCAGCCTCAGCTTGCTCATCTCTCCTCCAAGCCTTCGTCTGCGTTCGTTGGTGTCGACTGCTCCGACCGGCATAACTCATCGGTCGCCCGGTGGTATCCCTAAGCCATGACGGCGCCGCCGCTCGATCCGGAGCTAGCGCACTGGGCGAGCTTGCTCGAAGAGCTTCGTTGGGCAGGATTCCTGCTCGACGCGGACTTCCGCCTCGTCTGGGCCTCCCCGGACGTCCGGCGCTTCCTCGGCTCCCCTACGGACGAGGAGATGGGCTACGGCCTCCACGTCCTTGCGGCGTTCGCACAGGACGCGTGGCGGCGGAGCGCGACGCCGGAGAGCCGCCGGCGACTCACGCAGGACCTGGCTGCCGTCGTGCTCGCCGACGCGGCCGCTCGCGGCGTCGACGTCGAATACGTGCCCGACAGGCTCACCCCGCTGCTGGAAGGGATCGAGCCCCGCCCGTTCACACGGCCGTTCGCCAGCTCGTTCGAGTACGTCGAGCCGCGCGGCGAGGGCGATCTCCCGGTGATGCGCGTGAACGTCCTCGTCATGCCGCTGCGCGACGGGGACGGCGACTTCGTCGGCGCGTTCGCGCTCGGCTACATGAGCGTGCGCCCGGGCCTCGTCGCGCTGCTCGCGCGCGGCGACGAGGCGATGTACGAGGGGATGGCGAAGCTGGTCGAGCCGAGCTCGCGCGAGGTCGCGATCCTCTTCTGCGACCTCGGCGGGTCCACGGACCTCGCGCGCACGCTGCCGAGCGCGCAGTACTTCCGGCTCATCAGGAGCCTGTGGACGGAGATAGACGCGCTCGTCGCGCGCAACCGCGGGATCGTCGGGAAGCACGCGGGCGACGGAGCGACGGCGTTTTTCCTCGTCGACGACCTCGGCTCCGCGTCAGAGGCAGCCGCCGCGGCGATCCGGACCGCCCGCGGTATCCACGAGCGTTCGCACGACGTCTTCGGCGATGCTCCGGACGCGTCGTGCTTGATGCGCGTGGGGTTGCACTGGGGACGCTCCCTCTACATCGGCCAGCTCGTGCCGGGCGGGCGCCTCGACGTCACGGCGCTGGGCGACGCCGTGAACGAGTGCGCCCGCATCCAGGAGTGCGCCGAGCCGCGGCAGACCCTCGCGTCCAAGGAGCTGTTGGAGCGCCTGTCGGACCACGACGCCGCCGCGATCGGCCTAGACGTCGTGGAGGTTCGCTACCGGACGGTGTCCGAGCTGTCCGGCGCGAGCGCCAAGGCGCGGGCCGCCGCCGGAGCGATCCCGGTGACGGTCCTGTAGCCGCGCGCTACTCGACGAGCGCGCCGGCGCGCACGCCGTACGGATAGAAGAGCTCGAGGAATGGCTCGGGATCGCCCTCCCAGTCGTACGCGCGGAGCTGGTCCGGGTTCCGTCTGCCGGACAGCGCCCGGAACAGCTCGTACCGTGGAGCGCGCACGGTCGCGGCCGGCTCGCCGCCGCCCGCCACGACCTCCTTGTGCTCGGTCACCAGCCGCAGCGACGGGCCCCCCGACCCCTTGAGCCTGAGGTCGACGCCGGCGGCGAACGTGGCGAAGCCGATGCGTATGGGGGCCGAGTCGCGATCCTTGACGACGCCGAGCGCGCCGTAGACGTCTTGCTGGTGCACCCCGATGTCCGTCACCAGGACGTGGCCGGCGAAGGACATGATCGACTCGGGCCACGACACGTCGCCGCGGATCATCGGCGCGACGGCAGCAGTGGCTTCCTCCCACTCCGAGAGCAGCTCGGGGAGAGGGCGCTCGGCGTGACCGGCGACCTGCCGGGCGGTCCACTCGTTCAGGACCGCGACACCGCGTTCGGAGCCGAGCGCCGTAAAGAACTCCCTCGGGAAGTCTCCGGCGGCAAGGCATTCGACGACCCCCGCGAGATGCGCGACGACGTCACGTATCGACCATTCGGGAGTGGCGGGGACCGCGCGCCGGAGGTCTTCGCCGGACAGGCCGGAGACGAGGTCCGCCAGCTCCGCGCGCGTCACCGCGTAGATCTCCGCCAGGTCCGCCATCCGCCGAGACTAACGGCGCTAGCACACCGAAGGAACGGAGGTACCGAGCGCGTCGAGAAGAACCGCCAAGCTCTCGTCCGGCGCGCGCAGCTGGTCGCAGAGCTGCCGGTCGAGGTTCTCCCGGCTCGCCGACGACAGCACCCACCCGAGCGGCGCCTCCACGCCGGGATTCACGGTAGGGGCCAGCCGCGCGAACCGCGGCACGCCCGCGGTGCGCATCGACCACACCGCGGCCTGCTCGAGCATCGTCTGGCTGAGGACGTCCTGCGACTTCGCCTCGAGGGGCGCTAGGAGCTGGATCGGGCGGCCGGGCGGTGTCCTCTTCGCCAGCGCGCGGTAGTGGTTGTCGGCCACGAGGAACCACGGTTCGACAGGTGCCTCCGGCGTCGCCTCGTTGTAGTCCGCGACGTATTCCTCGAGGCCCTCCCAGAGCTGGAGCAACGTCAGCAACCCGCTGTTCTCGTAGTAGCCGCCGTCGACCACGTCGGTGTCCGTCTCCTCACCGTCGACGCAGCGCGTGAGCGATCCGGCAGGGCTCACGACCGGGAAGCGCGCCGACAGCAAGGCTCCGGTCGTGATCGGCACGTCGTAGCGCGCGGGGCCGCAGGCATCCTCGTCGCCCGTCAGCCCCACGAACGGGTCGATCGATCCGCTGAGCGGGCCTGTGGCGGCGTGTCCCGGCGCCGGCACGCCCTGACAGTCCGGACCGAGCGTCGCCGGAAGCTGCCCGACGTTCGTCACGAGCACGCGGCACGCGTCCGTGACCGAGCTGCCGTTCAACGAGATGACCGGGACGAACGGGAGCTCACCGCCCTCGCCCGCGGCGCTCCACGGCAGGGGGTCCTCGGAGGTGCCGAACACGCCGGACGCCGCGGCCCAGCCGCGCTCGAGCAGCCCGGCGCGGTCGTCCCAGCCGTCGGCGATCCCGGTCAGCGGCTGGGGAAGGTCGCGCAGCAACAAGCCGGCGATCGCCCGCGGCAACGGCTCGTCGCGGGACATGTCCGTGATCGCGTCGCGCGGTGACTCCCCGCGCCCGGTCGCGGTTACCCACGTCGCGATCCCGACGCTCCCACCGGACACGCCGCTGAGCGCGAACGCCCGCGTGGCCGCGCACGCGCTCCCGCTCTCCGGTGAGAAGAGCTTGTCGAGCACGCCGACGGTCCAGTACGCGGCGCGGATACCTCCTCCGGGGGCCGCGACGAACACCATCGGGAGCGCGCCGCCGGGGGCCGCGTCACACGCTTCTCTCGACGCGGCGACCCAGGTGTCGAACGCGTCCTCGAGAGTCGCGTACCGCGGCGCCGGATCGGTCGTGGCGAGGAGCCGCGCGTCGTTGTAGCCGGCGTCTCTCCCGATGAAGGCCGCGAGCAGCCACGTCACGACGAGGAGCGTGAGCCAGGGCGTGCGCGCGCCGAACCCGAGACGCTCGGTGACGTCCCACGGGGGCCGCGTCCGCGAGAACCACGTCAGCAAGCCGACGACGAGGATCCAGATGGAGAACCCCACTCCCACCACGCCGGTCGACCCCCACAGCCGGCCCCCCGCCGGAGCGATCGCGAGCCACGCCGCGGCCGCGATCACACATCCGACGGTGACGACCGCCAGCGTGCGGTGGACGGGCGGAGGCAGCCCGCGCGCCACGTGCTCGACGAGCCGCTGCACGACGACGCCGACGACGAGTGCTCCGATCGTCCCGGCCAGGGCCACGAGGCCCCACGGGAGCCTGCCGCTCGGGAGCTCGAGCACGAACGGCGGGAACGCCGCTCTCACCAACCCGATAGTCCCGGCCAGGGCCGCGACGCCGGTGACCCCGCCCGTCCACCTCAGCGCGTCGTCCGACCAATCGGTCTCGACGCGTCCTTCGGGGGCGGAGCGAGCCGCGGGCTTGACCCCCGCAGCGCTCGCGAGCCTGTCGACTCCGGCGAGCACGAGGACGAGGACGACGGGCGCCAGCGGCGCGGCGCGCCACTCGCCGTCGACGAGGCGCGCGAGCACGAACAGCCCCGCGCTCACGGGCGCGACCCACCGCAGGAGGCGCCCGGTCGTCAACCGGCCGTCCACCGCCCTCGCCCCGCCGGGGCTCGTGGCGGCAAGCGACGCGACCGCGATGGCCGCGAGGAACAGCAGGAACCCCAGGGTGGACAGGGCCCAGAGGCCGAACGACCCCTCGGAGAGATGCTGCCGGATCACGTCCGGAAGCTGGTCGAGCGCCCCACCGCCCGGGAGCGCGACCGTCGCGACGTAGACGACCACGAGCACGATGACTCCGGCGAGCGCGAGGGCCGGGCTCCGCTCCTCCCCGGCGTGAGCCCGTCGCACCGAACCCGTGACGTCCTCGAGCGATGCGCCCCCCGGCTGGCGCCAGCGTCCGACGATCGCGACGAACGCGATCGCGATCACGAGCCACTTCAGCGTCCCGAAGACCTGGATCGGCACCAGGAGGGCCGCGCTCGTCCACCTGAGGCTTCCTCCGACGAGGACGATCCCGGCCGTCAGCGTCTCGAGCAGGTCCAGCATCACGTACCAGACGACGACCACGGTCGTGAACGTCGGGTTCGCGCGGACGCGCAGGAGGATCCAGCGGAGGATCGCGGCGGAGGCGGGGATGAACAGCACCAGGTCCACGACGACGTGCCACAGGATCAGCCGCTCGATGTCGAGCCCGCGCTCCTGCGCGGACCTCCAGAGCGTGATCGCGTCGCGGAGCTGCGTCGTGTCGATAACGTCGAGGTGCCAGCCCGTGAACACGTCGGCGCTGTAGGAACGCGCGCCCGCCGTCTGCACGTCGGCGAGCAAGCCGCTGACGTCCTTCAGCATGACCGCGGCAACGGCCGCGGCCCCCACCGCGACCCACGCGAGCAACCGGCCTCTACTCATGTCCGTCCCCCAGCGTCTGATGGCGCCGCTCTACTCAACTCCCGCCGGCATCCGGTTGTAAAGGCTCTTGCCGGGGGACCCGGCTAGGCTGCCACGGTGGCTTCGGGGCGACGGGGGTTGACGTTCGCGATAGCGACCATCGCTCCGCTCCTCCTCATGAGCGCGTGTCCCGGGGGCCGAGACGTTCCGATACCCGCTCCCTCGCCGGCCCCGGCGGCCGCGTTCGAGCTGCAAGCCCTCGCCGGCACCGCTCCCGCCACGCGCTCCTGGGGCGCGGCGTGGGGTGACGTCGACGGCGACGGTGCGCCGGACCTCCTCGTCGGAAGGCACAAGGGCGACCCGTGGATGTTCTCCAACCACTCCGGTCGCTTCGAGCAATTACCCGAGCCCGCTCTCGCTGCGCCCGCGCCCGGGAAGACGTACTACGACCGGCACAACTGTGCGTGGGGCGAGGCGAACGGCGACGGCCGGCGCGATCTCTACTGCGTCTCCGGCGCGTCCGGCGGACGCGACCGGGGTCCGAACCGGCTCCTGCTCGGGTCGCCGAGCGGACTCCGCGACGGCACGCCGCGAGCGCTGCGCGACGCCCTCGGGCGCGGACGTTCGGTGAACTGGCTCGACTACGACTCCGACGGCGACCTCGACTTGTTCGCCGGCAACGAGGAGCGCGCGGGATCGCCGAACGCGCTGTTCGAGAACGTCGCGGGGACCTTTCAGCGTCGCCGAACCGGCGTCGAGGCGACGATGGCGACCGTGAGCTCGACCGCGGTCGATTGGGACCTCGACGGCGACCCCGACCTCGCGGTGCTGGGGCATGGCCATTCGGGGTCGCACCTCTACGAGAACGCCGGCGGGTCGTTCCGCGAGATCGAACGAGCGCCGGTGACGGGCCGAGAGTGGCTGTCGGCCGCGTGGGCCGACTACGACCAGGACGCCGACCTCGACATGTTGCTGACGGGACGGAAGCGTGTGCTCGTGCTGGAGACGCGCGGCCGGCGGCTCCGCACGGCGCAGGAGGTGCCGCTGAGGGCCGGCCGCGCGGCGATCTGGCTCGACGTCGAGAACGACGGCGATGCCGACGTCTTCGTGGTCCAGGGACGTCCGGGCCGGCCGCCGCTCGACGACCCCGCGACGCGCGGCAGCGCGGACGCGCCCGACTATCTGATCCTCAACGAAGGGGGCCGCCTGTCGATCTCCGAGCCGTTCGCGGCCCCCGGCGCGAGCCCGAACGGCGACGCGGTCGCGGCGAGCGACTACGACAGGGACGGGCGGCTCGACCTCGTGGTGACGAACGGATACCTCCGCGACCGCGGCCGCGTCGTGCTCGCGCACAACACGACCGCAGCGCGGAGCTGGGGCGCGCTCGACCTGAGCGGCCCGTCCGGGAACCCCGACGGCATCGGAGCGACGGTACGGGTGTTGGGGGACCGGCCCTGGGTCGTACCGGTGACCGACGGCGTCGTCTTCCGGAGCCAGTCGGAGACGGGATACGTCCCGATCGGCCTCGGCGCCCGGGCAGAAGTCGAGGCGCGCGTCGAGTGGCCCGGCGGCACGGTGGACTGCGTCACGGTGCGCGCCGGGCGAGTCGCCACGGTCCGCATGGGCTCGTCACCCTGCTAGGCGTGGCGGCCCGGACTCGACGTGAAGGTTACGGGCGCTTTGTTACGAATGCTCGTAAGACGACTTCGAGGGGAGGTGACATGCGATGACGTCAACGCGGACGAAGACGCGAGTAGCAAAGGCCGTGATCGGGCTCTGGACCGTCGCAGCAGTAGTCGGCATTCCGAGCGCCGCTTCGGCGAACCACCAGTGCGACGCGATCGAGATCCCGTACTTCTGTCCCTTCACGTGGGGCACTGGTTCTGTCTGCATAGGAGACCCGCACGGCGAGGGCCACGGGTGCGTTCCCCACAACGAATAGGTTGGATACGAAGGCCCCCGGCGATACCGGGGGCCTTTCGCCGTCGGGAGACCTCAGGAGGAGCGGCGGCGGAACGCCCACGCGGTGCCGGCGCTGACACCGCCGGCGAGGACGGCGAGCATCCCGAATTGAGTGGAGCCCGAATGGTCGCCGGGTGCGTCTATCGCCGGAACGAAGGCCACCGCGACTAGACCGCAGGCGACGACGGCCGCTCCGAGACCGGTGACGACCGACAGCCCGGCACGCGCCCGGCGTGTTCCGGCAAACGAAGCTGCGACCAGCACGACGATCCCGAACAGGATGATCGCTCCGGTGAGCAGCTGGTACACGTGGTCCTGGGCTGGGTCCGACGGGCACGTGTCGAAGCACCTCAGCGCGTAGAGCGCGACCCCGTACAACAAGATGGCAAGCCCCACGAGAATCCCCACGGCCCTCGCGACCCACCGCCCGATCGTCCGCGCGTCGGCGGGCGGAGTGGGACGATAAGGATCGAGATCCTCCCGTTCGTCCCCCACGGGAGCAGTATGCAACGGGTCATGCTCCGTACCCCGTTGCCCTCAACGGCCAACGCCACATCTAGTCAAGCAGTGCGAGCGCTGCTATAACTTCTAGCTAGGCGCCTGGTTAATCCGAGTCACAAACGAGAGCTGGGATGACTACGACGGATCCCGTCGCGGAAGCATCCTGCACGCCGGCGGCCGTGCAGCTTGCTACCAGCCATTCCACCTCTAATGGCTAAGGAAAGGTTCGAGATGACGAAGACCAGGAACCGCATGGGTAGAGCCGCCGTGATCGTTGCAGTGGCTTCGCTCGCCGTTGCCCTGCTGCCCGCCCCACCCGCCCACGCAGGAAGCGCGCTGTGCGACGACGTGGGGCACTGCGTCACAGCCGAAGGAGTGCGAACGGGATCCGGCGCCGCTTGCTGGGCGACGTCGAGTGGGCCGACCGTCGCAACGAGGACGACCATCACTTGCAGCACCGGTCTCGCCAGCACGACCGCGAGCCAGTCGGGGAACTTCGCGTTCGTCAGCCTCACCGGGCTCGTGCTCCGGGTCTGCTGGACCGCCGAGGGATATTGGGACACCCCGGCGGCGGAGTACTACGTCGAGACCTCCGGCTGCGAGTTCCTGCCCATCTAGACGAGGATCGAGTGGACGCACCGGCCCCCAAAGGACGGTGCGTCCACCCGCGAACTACGGCGCCCGCTCAGACGTCTAACCGATGATGAGGGTGACACGGACTCTGCCGCTGGGCGCTCTGGCGTTGCTGCTGGCGAGCTCCGCGTGCGGGCCGGGCGAAGCTTCCTCCTCGACACCCGTCGCGGCCCCCACGTGGACCACATACGAGAGCGACGACCATGACTTCGCCGTGTCTTATCCGCCGGAGTGGTTCAAAGCAGATGAGTCGCTCACTCCCCACCTGGAGGACCCGGCGGAGATCGTCTCGGTGGGAACGTTCAGCCTCGCGCCCGGCCCGTCGGAATGCGCGCAGTTCGCCGGGCACGCGATGGGCGAGATGAACGCCGGGGACGCTCTCGTCTCCTTCCAGGAATCATCCGGCCCGCTGGAAGGCCGCTACGTCGTCGCTCGTCCCGAGACGCCGTTCTCGTTCGAGAGCGGATACGAGACGGACGCCCAAGAGTGCGTGTCCGACCCCGTGCCGTTCGCGGACCGGCTGATCCCGTTCACCTACGGCGGGAGAAGCTTCTACGCGTACGCGGCCTGGGGGGAGGACGTCTCCGCCGCCACCAAGCAGGACGTCCTGAGCGTCATCGAGAGCTTCAAGACGACGGACTGACACCGCCGCTGCCGCGAACGACCTACGAGGCAGGTGTCGCAGTCCAGCTCGCCAGGAGGTCGAGGGCCTGCTCCGACGGCGAGCTCGGCTCGGCCATGTACACGAAGATGCTCTGCCCCGGATCGCCGGGAGGCTCGAGGGCTTCGTAGGCCAGGGTGAGGTCGCCGACGACCGGGTGATGGAGATGCTTGGTCCCGCTGCGATGGAACCGGACGTCATGCCGCGCCCATCGCACCCGGAAGTCCTCGCTGCGCGTCGACAGCTCGCCGATCAGATCCGAGAGCCCCTTGTCGTACGGGTCCCTGCCGGCTTGGGCGCGCAGGAGTGCCACGACGTCGTTCGCACTCGTCTCCCACTCCTTGTAGAAGTCGGCCGAGCGGGGGTTGAGGAAGACGTTCCTCGCGCCGTTCGCCGGACGCTCGGAGTCGGCGAACAGGTCGGGGAAGAGCGCTCGGCCCAGCCGGTTCCCGTAGAGGACATCCAGCCGCCCGTTCTGCACGACCGCGGGAACGGTCATCGAATCGAGAAGTCGCTGGATGGTGGGCCGCACCCGCTGTTGCGCCGGTCGCCGGGCCGGGGCGCGGCCGACGTTCGCCGTCCGAACCAGGTCGAAGAGGTGAGCGCGCTCCGCCTCGTCGAGCTGAAGCGCACGCGCGAGACCTTCGAGCACGCCGTCCGACACGCCCCGGGCGTTCCCGCGTTCCAGGCGGGTGTAGTACTCGACGCTTATCCCCGCCAGCAGTGCGACCTCTTCGCGGCGAAGTCCGGGCACGCGCCGCTTCGCTCCATACGCAGGCAGCCCTGCGTCCTCCGGCGAGACGCGAGCCCGCCTGCTCTTGAGGAAGTCACGGATGTCATCGCTGTTGCTCATCGATCGACGGTATCCGCGTTCGCGCCGCGTTAGGAGGCACTGGCAGTACCCCTAACGAGCCGGTCTCCCTCGACGCTTCAGCCGGTGGTTTCGTGGGACGCATCGACCACGAAGGGAGCGTCACATGCGAGGGGTAGTACTGCACGCACCGGGCGACGTCCGCGTCGAGGAGCGCGACGACCCGAAGATCATCGATCCGACCGACGCCGTCATCCGCCTTTCGGCGACCTGCATCTGCGGGTCCGACCTGTGGCCCTACCGCGGCATCGAGGCGATCGAAGGGCCCGCCCCGATGGGCCACGAGTACGTCGGCGTCGTCGAGGAGATCGGCTCGGAGGTGAAGAGCCTCGAGGTCGGCGACTTCGTCGTGGGGTCCTTCGTCATCTCCGACAACACCTGCGAGATCTGCCGGGCCGGCTACCAGTCCCACTGCGTCCACCGCTCGTTCGTCGCGCAGGAGATCGGCACCCAGTCGGAGTACGCGCGCATCCCGTGGGCCGACGGGACCCTCGTGCGGACGCCCGGCCGGCCCGACCGCGAGCTGATCCCGTCGCTGCTGGCGGCTTCGGACGTCCTCGGCACCGGGTGGTTCGCTGCAGTAGCGGCCGAGGCAGGCCCCGGCAAGAGCGTTGCGGTCGTAGGGGACGGAGCGGTCGGGCTCATGGGGGTGCTCGCTGCGAAGCAGCTCGGCGCCGAGCAG
Source organism: Actinomycetota bacterium (assembly GCA_035942255.1). Lineage (GTDB taxonomy): Bacteria > Actinomycetota > CADDZG01 > CADDZG01 > WHSQ01 > JALZEG01. Next base: position 51,846 of record DASZDG010000071.1, read on the forward strand.
ATCATCGCGATGTCGCGGCATCCCGAGCGCCAGGCCCTCGCCCGCTTCTACGGCGCGACCGACGTCGTCGAGGAACGCGGCGAGGAGGGTGTAGCGAAGATCAAGGAGCTCACGAACGGGGTCGGTGCCCACTCCGTGATCGAGGCCGTCGGCACGCAGGAGTCGACGATGCAGGCCATCGGCGCCACCAGGCCCGGCGGGCACGTGGGCTACGTCGGCGTCAACTACGAGGTCGCCATCCCCGGCATCGACCTGTTCTTCTCGGGCGTTCACTTCCACGGGGGCCCCGCCCCGGTGCGGCGGTTCCTGCCACAGCTGATCGACCTCATCTGCAACCACGAGATCGACCCCGGGAAGGTGTTCGACCTCACGCTCCCGCTCGACAAGGCTGCCGAGGGTTATCGCGCGATGGACGAGCGCACGGCGATCAAGACGTTGCTCGAGCTCGGCTAATGGGCGGGGCGGCGGGCACAATGGCTGCATGCGAAAAACGGTCAAGCTCGGCGGCGCAGCAGTCGTGGCGGCGGCGGTGCTCGTTGGTCTGTGGCTGATCCCCAACCCGTTGACCCCTTGCGGCAGCTGGCGAGGCGACGTCGTCGACCTGGCGAACGACAACAACGCGGTAGGACGCGAGAAGTCGTTCGCCGGCCTCGACGAGCTGAGCCTTTACACCGACGAGCTGATGCATCGAGCCGGGGAGCTCGGCGAGCGACGACCACCGCTCTGCCCGGTCCCGGGGAGTCTGAACCCCGAGGACTCGGGCTTTCTCTACTGGCTCGTGGTCCCCGACGCCGCCCCGCCCGACGTCTTCGAGCAGCAGCCCGACGAGCGGTGACGACGCCGCGCGCGCTCTAGCTCTTCCATTGCAGGAGGTTCTGCAGGAGCTGGTATCCCGACCAGGTGAGCGCGTAGTCCGACAGCCCGTACGGGTGGTAGTACTTCTTGGTCGGATCGGGCAGGAGCGCGCCGACGAACCGGATGCGCCCACCCTTGTACTTGATCTCCCCCACGGTCACCTCGTCCTGCGCCTGCCCGGTCGCGACCGCGCGTTGCTTGCCCCTCGCCTTGTCCCAGGCTCCCTGGAGCACGTACCACACCGGCGCGCCACCTTCGTCCAGGCTGTACCCGAGTGGGACCGGTTCGTACGTCTGCCGGCGATGCAGGATGTCGGTAGTCGTACAAGCTTCTGCTCTCGTGATCCCCGATTGCTTCGCCGCGCACGAGCGGCCCTCGGCGGCGCCCGGCTGGTTGATCTTGCGCGCCAGCTTGTCGCCGTAGGTGACCTCCCTCTTCAGGGTCGCGAAGTTGACGTAGCCCGCGTACACGCCGACCCTCTGCACGCTCGGCTCTACCTCGTCCGGGTTGGCCCCTGCAGCGGATCTAGGGATGAGCGTCAACCCACGCGCGAGCATCTTCAGGGCCTTGTCGGTCAGGACCAGGTTGCCGTCGTGCCTCGCAACCCAGCCGCGCAGCTTGCGCCCGATCTTCGGGTACACGCGGTTCGTGATGACGATCGTGTCGTATCTCCGCTGCCAGCGGTTCGTCGTACGGATCTGGCGCACGGTCAGCTTGCCGATCCGCGGTTTCGAGTACTTCTTCAGCGACTGCCAGAAGCGCATCGTTGATGCCTTGAACCCCTTCTGGCCGGGGTCGGGCCACGCCGCCTCGCCGGTGAACGAGATGTCGGCCTCGTAGCCGAAGGCGGCCTCACCGCTCTCGATCCGGATCCGCCAACGGCCCGGATCGGGGTAGTTCCCGTGCAGGGCCTGTCCACTGGGCATGTACGCGTCGGCACCGCCGCCGTTGTAGCTGTTGACGGTCTCCCACTCGTCGTCCGGCTCCTCGCCGGGGTGCTCCGCTCCACCCTGCACCTCGAGGTGGGCCTGGCCGGCGGAGCAAGGGCCGACCCCCTGGATGTTCGTGCACGTGATCACGGCTTCGATGCCGCCGTTGTAGACCTTCGGGGGGCCCTTGACGTCGAACTCGTAGATGAAGTCGTTCGATTGGTCCAGCACGACGTCTTTGATCGCGTCCTGCTGCGGAAGGTCGCGCCATTTCGCGGCGCCCGAGCCGATCTTCTTCGCGGGCTCCTTGACGAAGCCGCGGTTGTGCACGTAGCCGACCCGGCCCTTCGTCTCGAACGTCTGATCCTCGGGCTTGAGCGAGTAGTTGATCATCGAGTAGATCAAGGACTTGTTGCCGTCGACGTGCAGCTGCTCGATGTCCTGGTCGAAGCACGACCCGACCCCGCAGTTGCTGAGATGAGAGAACGCCATCTCGTTGTCGATCCCGTCGCCGTTCAGGCCGAACGGCGAGTCGATCCAGTTGCCGAAGGCGCCCGTGACCGTGTAGTCGATCGTGTCCCAGATGGTTCCCCACTGGACGCCGTATTGACGGGGGTCCTGTTCCGGCGCGTCGTTCGGCTTGATGCGCGGCGAGTATGCGAGCCGGGCCTCTGCATCCTTCCACGCGCCCTTCACCGTCTGCAGGACGCGCTGGTCCTTCCAGTAGGGCCGTTCACTACCTCCGAGCAGTGTGAACGAGAAGGCCTTCGCGTCGACCATCCCGTGTAGGTCGATGCCTCCCGTCCACTTCGGACGGCCGCGTGAGTCGTGAGGTCCGATCGCCGGGAGGACCCGGCCGAAAGCGCGCGACTCCGGTTCGGACCACGGCGTGTACGGAAGGTACGTCCAACCCCGTTCCGGCCAGTCGCGGTTGAGGTCGACGCCGTTGCCGTTGTAACGCTGGTAGAACGAGGCGCCGTTCTGACGGTCGCCTCGACGCCATCCGTCGGGGTTCGGCCAGATGAAGTAGACGGCCGAGCGCTTGAGCGCGGGACCCGTGGTCAGGGACTTCTCCGGTGTCGCCTCGAGCAATGGATGCGGGGCCTTGTTGTCCTCGTGCTCGCAATCGACGTAGTCGGGGGCGCTCTTCTTCTCACACGCACCCCAGGTGGCGAGGTCCTCGACCGCCCTGGTGCCGCCCTCGGCCCCCGCTCTCTCGATCCCGTGGATCGACAACGGGAAGACGAAGTACTTCTTCCCCTTGTCCGGGACCGACTCGTCGGTGACCCGCACCATCTTCAGCGGCAACCGGTCGCGCTCGGAGGTGTCGGATCCTTGGACGGTCTGCGGGATCCCGGCGGACCGAAAGGCATCGCAGCCTTCTGCCTTCGACCCGGCCGGCGTCCCGTTGCACTTGAAGTCCTCGTGCAACGTGTAGACCTCGACGAAGTCCGGGAACGTCTCCTCGAGGAAGTCGAGACCGTCGAGGAGCTCCTGGTACTGGATGAAATCGACTGCACAGACGGTGCCCTTGGCCCACGGCGAGCCGTCGGCCCGGCACGCGTGCGGGTCCGGGAAGACCCGGCCCAACGTCTGATAGGTGTCGCTATCCGTGGCCACAGGTGTCGCTTGGACTGGAGCGCTCCCGTTGACGATCACGAGCCCGGCCAGCAGGCTCACCGCCGCGAGAACTGCGATCTTGCGCATGATTCCCCCTCGTCCCCTTGAAATGGGCGAACTGCCATCGTACGGCGGTTGCCCGTGGCCTGCCGGAGACGCCCAGGAGGTCAGTCGCATGGGCACGTCGAAGGGATGGTCATGCGGGCTCGGGCGTGGGGCCATCGGACGGTCGTGGCGGGGGTCTCGGTCGTTCTGTTCGGCGCGGCCCTTGTCCCTTCCGGAGAGGCCGCAGCGAAAGGCGGACCGGGCGAGGGCGAGCCCGCGCCCGTGGTCGTCGCGACGTTCGACACCGGCACGAACCCGTTCCATCCCTGCTTCCGGCGCGACTGGTCCGGGGTGAAGACGCCGCGAGACGTCGTCCGCAACTACCCGACCTCGGCCTCGCCCCTGCCGTTGAAGCTCCTCGACGGCTACACGCCGTCGCGCAAGGCCAGCGAGCGAGCTCTCAAGTCCATCAAGGGTGAGCGGCTCTACTACGTCCCGGGTACCAATCTCTCTTTCTACGGTGTGGGCCCGCAGGCACACGAGCAGCTCGTCGACGACTATCCCCACGGGTCTCAGGCGTCGAGCCAGATCGCGTGCAAGGAGTTCGGGCTCGCCCCCAACGTCCACCTGGTGATCCTCAACTGGTACCACGAGCAGACGAGCACAGCCGCCCTAGTTCGGTGGGTCGCGAAGCAGGACTGGATCGACGTCGTCCACTTCAACATCCAGGACCTCCCGCACCCGGTCGTCGGCGGATCCCCCGAGCAGATGACCCTGCCGATCTCCAAGGACAAGATGGTCGTGATCGCCGCGGGGAACGGAGTCGGGGGGTTCGGCGCCAGCTACCCGATGGAGCTGAGCCAGTGGAACGGCCCCCCCGGCAGCCTCATCGCGGGCGCCAACGACAACGGCGGATGGTCCAGCTACAGCAACCTCGACCCCCACGTGGTCATGGACGGGTGCGGGACCGCCGCCGCGGAGTCGCACGGCTACGGAGACACGGAGTTCTCAGGAACGTCGAGCGCGAGCCCGCGGCTCACCGGCTACGTCGCGCGCATCCTCGGCGAGCTGAGGGCAGACCTCGGCCACGTGTGGGGCCGCGGCCTCCTCACGATCCCGCAGGGTGCGCCGCGCCCGAAGACGGGTCCGATCGCAGACGGAAAGCTGACGGCGGCCGAGCTGCACGAGGTCGTGCGGAAGACGGCCGACCCGAATCCCCACGAGAGCACCTACGACGGATTGCCGTGTGTAGACAGCACGGTCCCGCAACCCGCGCCGTTGCCGTTCGCGTTCTATCCGAAGATGGGCTACGGCGAGGTCAGTGAGAAGACGCTGGCCGACGCAGTCGACGTCGCGGCGGGCCGGAGCCCGATGCCCGAGCGACCGCACGAGGATGCGTTCTACGAGCAAAGCGAGACCCTGCGCCGCACACTCTGGCCATAGCGACTTGGTGCTCCGCTTGCTCCCGCAGGTGGATTTGTACTAGTTTGCGCCGATAGCTAGTGGGGAGATGCCCAACGAAGGGGGACGGAATGAGATTGCGGAGGCTCTTGGTCGTCGCTTCTCTGGTAGCGGCATACATCGGTGTGCTGTCGGCTACTCCGGCACACGCCTGCCACGACCCTCACAACAAGGTCGAGGAAGCCGTTTGCAACGCAGTAGCGACCGTGGAACGGATTATCACTCAGGCTGTGGAGCCTCCGCCGAACTCGTGCACGGTCACCATCACTCCTCCCTCTGTGTCCTGCACGTAGAGCGCGACGACGTACGCAGCGATCAAGGTCGGTTAACCCCTCGATAGGTGCGTCTCTGCGCGAGCGCGAACGTCGTGGCAATCCTCACCGTCTAACCGTGTAAGGAGCTCCCTTCCACGAGCGGACGAAGGAGACGCCATGCGGCGGGTTGCAGTGGTGCTGCTAATGGGTTCGATCGCGTTGTCCGTCCCGGGCACGGCCCTCGCGGGTGGATGGTGGACCACCCTCGACTTCCACGACCAGCACGTCGCGGTGGGCGAGTCGCTGTCCATCCACGTCCGGGGGACCCTCTTCGAGTCGATGGGGGCCGCCGAGGAAGGCCACCGCACCGAGTACTTCGCCTACGCCGTCGAGGCATTCGACGAGCGCGCGCTCGACGAGGCGATGTCACGCGCCGATCCGGGAGATTGGTGGCGACCGCTGACGCCGCCACTACGCATCGGCACCGTCACGCTCACGAACCGGGACGCGAACCTGTCGCGCGCCCGCGTCGATCTCGACGTCCCCGACATGCCGTTGGGGCGGTATTCGCTAATGCTGTGCGACGCGGGCTGCGAGAACCCGCTCGGCAACCACATCCCGGTGCCGATCAACATCACTGCGGACGTCCTCGCGGCCCAGACCGCGCGGCGGCTCGACCGGGCGAACGAGCGGCTGACGTTCGCGCTGGATAGGGTCCGGCGCGACGTGCGCCGGACCGACGGGCGGCTTAGCCGTATGCAGGCATCGCAGGCCGAAGCGGCCGACGCCGTCGCGCCTCCGCGAACGCGCGTTGTCGAACCGGAGAGCGAGCAGCCTTGGATCGCCTACGCGGCGTGGTTCCTGGCCGGGGGCCTCGCGGCGCTCGTTCTAGTCCGTCGTCGCCCGAGACGCGTGCCCGACGAGCTGGTCATAGAACGCATCCCGGACGACGCGCGGGAGCTGACGAAGACGTCATAGCCCGCATGCGCAAGTGAATTGGCGTCAGCAAGTAGCAATGAGACGCGCCGTGAGCACGAGGTCGGGGTAGAAGTCCCCCTCAGGATCAACGCTCCATGCCAGCGCATGCGCGACGGCCCATCCACGGGCTCGGTCGTGGTTCACGTCAAGAGACGAGCACAGTCTGTCGAGACGGCGCCGGATCACCGCTCTCGAATCCGAGTCGTCCCTCATGCGTTGCCGGCGATCACGCACATGAGAGGCGAGATCGAAGGCCCGCTCTCCCACCAGGGGCTTGGGGTCGATAGCGACCCACTCGGAGCCGCGGCGCAGGATGTTTCCCCCGTGCAGGTCCTGATGGAGGACCACGTCATCTTCTTGCCGGGATCGCGCCGTCGCCATGAACGTCAGCGCCTCGTCCAGCAGCGATCCTCCGAAGGGATCCTGCGCTCGCTCATAAGCCCGCTGCAGTCGGCTGGACCATCCCCTTGCCGCCGACGCGAGATCGACGAAAGGTTCTCCGGGAGCCTCCTTTTCCCACAGCCCTCCGAGAACGCCGGCCATCTCCTCAGTAGCTCGATCTTCCGCCTCGTCCCACAGAACGTCTCCCGGCAGGCACCTCTCCAACAGCAGCGCGCGTCTGTCCGGGTCGTGATCGAGCAACCTCACCGCGCCCCGGCCCTCCCAGTGCTCCAGGGCGGCCGCCTCGTTCTCGGATTCCCAGGAGGGAAAGTTGACCTTCAAGACGATCTCGGACCCGCTGGGAGTCCGGCCCGGAGAGACGTAGGAGACCTCTCCGCGAAACGGCTCCTCCAGTCGCAGACTCCATCTCCGCGCGCATTCCTCTACGAGCCGGGGCACCGCCTCGAGCCACTCGGACCCACCGGGCTCGGGGCGCAACCACTCCAGCCACGACGGCGTCGTGATCCGATCTCGCATCCACGCAATGCTGCCTCATGCCGCCGACCCGTGGCCTTCCCCCGCCTGATCCGCGACGTAGGACGAGGAGACCTGCTCGAACCAGGGCCCTCGTCGAGGAACGATCTAGAGCTTCGGCCCCCCCACGAGATGGCCGATGATCGTTTCGGTCTGGCTGCACTCGTTCTTCTTGTCCGCGCACAGGTCGACGTCGACCGACCACACCTCACCATCGTTGCCGATCACGACGTCCTGGAAGTCACCCCAGCCGCACCGGATCGGGTCCGGCCCACACTCCCCGACCCACAACGGCTCCGAGGGATCGTTCACCGTCGCGGTGTACAGCACGGGGTTCTTCGCCAGCGGGTCGGCGATGACGGTCAGGTACGCGTTCCACGCCGTGTTGTCGTAGTCGCCGTCGACCTCTTCCCCGTTCCACGGAGAGTTCTCCGTCGCCAGGTAGCGGACGACGAGGCCACCGTTCGGACCGATCGCGATGCCGGGGAGGTTTGCTTCGTTGACGGCGGGCGGACCGATCATCTGCGGTTTGCTCCACGACTCGCCCCCGTCGCGCGACACGCTGAGATACGGGCGCCGGTCGAACGCGACCCACGTGTAGAAGATGTTGCCCTTGGCGTCGGCGACCACGCCGGCCTCATGCGACGGGATGGTCGCATGCTCGTCCAACGCGGGGTCCCCCGTGGCCCGTCCGCAGCAACTCATGCCGATATCCGACACCTGCACGCGCGTCCACGTGGTGCCTTCGTCGTGGCTCATCGCGAGCCACGGCTGCCCACACCACCCGCGCGGGAGATAGACCGTGCCGTCGCGCCCGACAAACCCGTGAGCGTTGGCACCGTTGCAACGGCTGGGGATCCCGAGGTCGCCTACGTACCTGGGATCGTCGTTGAACGCCGGCGCGCCGGTCGGCACGAACGTCATGCCACCGTCTAGAGACTTGGAGCACAACGAGACCACCGACGCAACGCTGGCTCCGCCGCCCATCGAGCACAGGTAGACGACGTTCTCGTAGCCGGACGGTTCGGCGCCCCCTTTGGGCGGTGGTCCCGCGAACAACGTCTGGTGATCGGCATTGTTGTAACAGCCGGCAGGCGGCGCGCTCGTCCACGTCTTCCCTTCGTCGTCGCTGAACGAGACGAGATGACACGGCGGAACGTAGTCGTTGACGAACACTCGATCCGTATCCTGATCGACGAACATGTAGGGGTCGGCGCTAAAGAAGTGCCCGCCGAACACTTCCTCCCACGACTTCCCGTCGTCGGTCGACCGCACGACGAGGTATGCGTCGCCACCAGCAGGATTGAAGAAGACGCCCTTCTCGGTTACGCCCATCGTCGGCTCCCACGCGTCGTAGCCCGTGCGGAACAGCCGTGTCTTGGGTCCGTTGGCGATCACCGCGCGCGACCTGACCGGGACGCCGCCGAAGCGGTGAGCTACCGCAAGGCCGCCGGCCCCCGCGCGCCCGGTCGGATCGGGGCTCACACCGTCGTGCCACACGCCGTGGCGCGCACCCATCCCCTCCGGCTCTATGGGATGCACGTGGCCGTATCCACGGTCGGAGCGAGCGGTCGCGCCATCACGTGCGACGACGAGCGCGACCGTGGCGGCAACAACCGCCGCCATCACGAGCGCGAGCCAGCGATTCCTGATCACGAACGCAGCCATATGTCTTCACCAGACTACAGCTTGCCAAGCAGGTCAGCCCAGACGCGAACGCGGCGGGCTCACGTCCAACCGCGGATGTAGGACCTCCGGGATAAGAACCCAGGGAGAACACAGGTAGACCGATCCTCAGGATGTCTTCGGTATCGCGGTGGTACTCGATGGAGGAGTACGTCGACGCGGCGACCTACGTGGAGTCCGGCCAGAAGACGGACAACTCCGTGATTCGCGTAGCCGGGGCGGAACCTACTGCGCCTCAGCGCCCAGATCGCTCTCCCAACACCCGCGATCGTTCCGCCCTGCAGGTGACCTCCTTCTCGAAGGACCCGGCGAAACGCTTCTCCGGCAGCAAGGCGTAGGTCGATCTGGCGCGGGCATTGGTCGAGACCGTCCACCGGCCGTCGTTCCCAGACCGAGCGCGCGCGATCGTCGTGTCCGGCCCTCGCACCTTCCTCTTGAGGACGACGACTCGATCGTTGCTGCATGCGGGCTTGAGGCTCCTGATGCGTCCAGAGAACCCGGCCCGTGACGAGATCGACGTTTGCGACCGCACGGCCTGAGGTGTGCAGTTCGCCGTGACGGCTCCCGCCGCCCATTCGACACCCTTGAGCAGATGGTCTCGGAGCTCAGAGCTCGAATAGCCCTCCGGCGGGTGGCCGAGCGACGAGTACCAGGAGCGGCCGCCCGCGTAGTGCTGACACCAGGAGATGGGGTGCATCGCTCCCAGGCCCCCACCCTCGTAGGTGGCTTCGTCGACACGCAACAACGTGCGCACTTCGCCGTAGGGATTGTGGCGGAAGTTGTACCACTCGTCGGCCCGGCTCCACGGGTCCGGAAGAGAGGACGTGAGGGGATTGCCGGCATCGACTTTCCTCACCTCGGCCTCGAGGATCCCGGGTGGGTGGTCGCTGAAGTAGGCACCGACGAGTCCTCCGTACCATTCCCAGTCGTATTCGGTATCGGACGCCGAGTGGATGCCCACGAACCCACCTCCGCGTTCGACGAAGGAACGCAAGCCGTCCTGCTGGGACTCGTCGAGGATGTCGCCGCTCGTCGACAAGAAAGCAACGACCTCGAACCTGTCGATGGCGGGATCCTGGAAGACGGCAGCGTCTTCGGACAGCTCGACCGAGAAGTCGTTCTGGGACGCCATCTCCTGCAGGGCCGCAGCCCCCTCGTCGATAGATTCGTGCCGGAACGCTGCCGTCTTGCTGAAGACCAAGACGTCGAAACGAGACTGGGCGGCAGCCGGTGCCGTGGCGGCAAGAAGCGTGGTGCCCAGCGAAGCGCAGGCCGCGAACGAAACGCCGAGCTTCAACCACCGTGGCATCTATCTATCCTCCGCCATATGGGTTTTCTTGCGAAGCTCCTCTGGGGAACGGGCAGCTGCGTTGTAAGAGCCATTGAAGGTGACACGACTGCCGACCAGTTAGAGCTTTAGGTGTGCTGGTGGCGCCGGATGATCGACTGTGCCCGCAGACAGTGATGATCTCCGATAGTCGCCTCGGGGACCACTGCCCGGTAGCGTCCGGCGCGATCTACCAGCGGGGTGCGATAGCCCCCGTCCGGCGTCGTGGTGACGGTCCAGTTCGTTCGCCATCCATCGGTCCTCTTGCGCTGGATTCGGACCAGGACCTCATCCAGACACGTGGTGGAACCGTCGGCGACGCTCACGCGTCCGACCGCGAGGAGATGCCCGTCCAGACGTAGACCCACGGAAGTGGCGTGATCGACAGGCCCGCGCGGTCCTCCGCCCGGCGGAGGCAGGGGACCCGCGCTCTCGGAGAACTTCGTCGACACATCGAGCGCTCCGCCGTTGTTCCATCCCAGGGATGAAAGGCCGACCGTGTAGGTCGTCCCGGCCTTAAGTGGCATCTCGTGGAGCCCGTCGGCACCGTAGGGGCTGTCGATCCAGCCGTAGTCGAAGCCGCAACGGATCTCGTTGGAGCTGCCGGGCGCTCCCTCGTAGATGGCGTAAACGATCTCGTAATCGCTCCCCAGCGTCGTGAAGCTGAACCACCCGTCCTTCGACGGCGTGACCTCGTACCAGACGCTGTTCGTCGGGCGGTCGCCGGTGCAGCTGACGATCGGCTCGGAGGCGCTCACCGTGGCGAGATCCGTATAGACGCTGTGCGTGAACGTTCCCGGATCTTGGATCGTGATCGCGCCGGCGGGGTCGTCGTTCGGGGGCGGGTCCCATGCCGGCGTCTCGATCGTCACGTCGAACCCATTGACCGGATCCCCCGCGCCGACGGCAATCGAGATGCCGTTCTCTTGATCGACGAAAGTGTCACCGGTGAGCCAGTTCCCCGACCCCGCATCGTTGGAGTCATCCGGCTGGTGCCTTATCCACACGTGGTCCTCCACTGTGTCGATGTAGTGGATGAGGACACCTTCACGGAGCAGACCCTCGTCGTATCCAACCTGACGACGGGCCTCGATGGTGTAGAAGCGGGTGCTCGACCCGCGGATCGGCACCTTTGCGATCAGCACACCCGAGGGTGCCGGGTCGGATACCGAGCGCAGTCTGATTGTCTGGCGCTGTTGGGGGCCGGCAACGTAGGTGTGCTCCACTGTGATCCATCCCGCGGTCAGCTTCCTGTACGCGCTCGGATGAACGGGGATGCAGGGCAGCCAGTTCGTGTTGCAGCCGAACGAGATGCTGCCCATGACGTCCCACGAGGAGTCTCCGTCGCAGCACGGTCCGGTGCTCGAGTGTGCGCGCCAGTCGAATCCATGACCGATCTCGTGGGCCAAGATCCCCCATGGCTGTTCCTGCTCGGCCATCAATACACGTCCGTAGTTCTTCTCGACACCGTCCCGGCTGAGGACCAGGCGTCCCCCGTGGCCAAGATGACTAAGCGACCCGTTCAGCCAGAAGATGATCCCGTCGTAGGCGGGGAAATGGACGTCGGCGTCGGCCGCCGCCGTGCAGTCGTCTCTGATCTTGTCCCCGTTCGTGCGTCCGTCTTCGTGGAAGTAGTAGCCGCGGGGTTGGGGCATGTCGTACCAGCCGAAGACATCCTGGCCTTGGAGGTCCAACTTCCCCAACGAGACCTCGCGCCAATAGTGGTTCTGACCGGGATATTCGGCCCCCATTAGCTCTTGGTAGTACTCCTTCGGGTGCGGAGTAGAGGGGTCGTCGCCGAAGCGGCAGAGCAAGGAGACGTATCTCTTGATTCCGGTGAAGGGGGCCCCGGGGGGTGGGGGTTTCTCGGGATTGGCCGACGCATCGAGCCCGGGGATCGACGTGAGCGCGCCGAGCACGACCAGCCCGATCAACAGCACTCGAGCCCGCGTCCGCGAATGGAGTGGATGGATGGTTCTGGTCACCGCTTCCCTTTCGTCCCCATACGGAGGAAACCGCATGATTTGCCGGCGGTCTCTACGTATTTTGCTCGGCCTGCAGGGGTTGCGGCGGGGCGCGGGAAAAGTCGGGTGGCAGCAACCAAGGCTTACCTCGCAGTGCGTTCTCGTGGGCGGTGACGGGTTCGAACCGCCGACCCCTGCGTTGTAAGCGAGAACTAGAGGAAGCGTCCGGCCAGGGCAAATACACGTTTACGCAGTTCAGCCGTCTGAATTCGCCTCCCTCAACGTTGCCGTCGATTGCGGTGGATTGTGTCGACCCGCGGTCCCACCGCGGTCCCAGGGATGTCACAGTGCTTTCGTCGCCCCACAGATACCGCAGTAAGCGTACTTGCCAGAAATCATCCTGATCCAGCGATGTTCACTCCGAAAGCGGCAGCCTTCAATCTCATCGATTGTGACGCTGTCCCGGTCGATGTTGATCGGCAAACTGTTGGTCTTCCACGTTTCGGGCCCGCGGTAGCCATGGAACCACGGAATCCCGGCCACTGTCTTGGGCAGTGGTTCCTGTTGGGTAGCATCCGTCATCGCCGACTCGAATGCCAATGCCCTCTGTCGATCGCGCAGGAGGCGCTTAGGCACCAAGTTGCCTTCAATCTTGACGACCATGCCTGTTCGGGTTCCTTCCGGGAGAAAGTCTTTGAATCGAGCCATTAAGCCGACTACATCGTCTTCAAGGAACTCCGCTGCGACGTCCAGAACGTCGAGCGGCACCATCGCCCGTTCGAAGGACGTCGGTGAGTCCAGTGACCAATAGCTAAATCCTTCTTTGTCCGTCATCACGCCCAGGTAAAAGGCACCTGGATCGTAGTAATCACCGTGCTCCACGGTCATGCCCCCCTGTACGTTAGTAATGGCTGGCAAGGGCTGCGGGAGCGGTTGCCGATCGCCTACCGGACAACAACTTCAGCATCGCTAATACGTACGATTAGTGGGCGAGAGGAGGTGAGACCTCTTCCCATCACAACCGCCGTCTGCTGTGGCAAGTTCGGAATCCCTTTGGCGAGAGCAGAGCCGCAGATCCCCTCGAGGTAATCCAGCCCCGTCTGGTCGAAAGCCTGGAAGGCGAAGACCGTGTTGCATTGGCTGAGGGCCGACTTCGTAACCATTGCCGTTCTCTGCGAGATGAGGACAAAGCCGAGGCCGAACTTCCGACTCTCCATGATGATCCTCGACGTCGCCTGGGATTCGGCCTTCAGTTTACATTCATCGATTACGAACGTTTCCGGCACGAAGTTCTGAGCTTCCTCAAACATCAAAACCAGGCGCGCGCGGTCGTCTTCACCCAGCTTAGGCTGTGCCTTCGCCCACTTGAAGAGATTCTCAGCCAGAGCCTTCCCCTCGGTGATAGTGACCTTCGAGGTGTCCGGGCGGTACACCGCGAGCGGCTTTCCGGAGTCGAGGAAGGGCTTCGTCGTATCGAAAGTTATCTCCTCGGCCTCCTCGGCCTTAAAGCGAGTTGAGTACTGGCCGGTGGTATCGACGCAGATGACCCTGGTCCCCCCGGCGGCGAGGCTCTTCGCTAGAGCGAAACTCAGATGGGTCTTACCCGTTCCCGTAACCCCCAAGATCGCGGCGTGGTGGAGCGAGAGCTCTCTGAGGTCGAGACGCGCCGGGAAAGTCGATCCCGGGATTGTTCCGATCTCGGTCTGACCGTCCGCGAGAGGGGCGATATCAGCACCCACCGCCTTCCCTCCGAACACAAGATCGGTCGCGCCAGGACTGCGGGTGTCTACTTGGAACGCGGACCGCGTCCCGTTCCACTGACCGACCTGATGGGCACTCGCGATCACGGCCCGATGGCTATCGCCACCCCACGCGACGCGCTCAACGGAGGCTTCAGCCACCTGCCAAAAGAGTCGGGAGTCGCCTCGAAGGGTCCAGATGAGATCGCCAACTTCAACATCTTGTCCGGGTAACAGCTCAACACGAAGCTCTTCGATCGACGACTTCTCGGAGACCGTCCCGAAGATTATTGGACCTTGATCGGCAAGTTCGGCTACAGCCCGCTCAATCACAGAGCTCTGATCACCCGTGGCCCCGGGGACGACGCGCAGCTTGCTGATGTCCCCTTCAAAAAGTGCTGAGCTAACGGTGGGGGTGAAGACGCGCACGGCAGCTCGGCCCTCGAAGACCGTCGGTGCTGCCACCAATCCGGCCTCGGATTTCCCCGACCCCTCGACGGAGACGACATCGCCGACGGAAAGAGCCGAGACGCCCGCCCCCATCACGACGAGCTCATGAGGTGGGAACAGACGCACTGAATAGAGATCTTCCCCACGGACGCGGCCACCACGGAGCTCACTAATCAGTTCGTGAGGCGGCAGTTTTGTCACCGCCAAGAGGAAGAGGACCGTAACCGCCGAGATGGCCCAAGGCCTGCCGAACGCAACGTTGTTAACAATCAACGACACGGAGAGTGCGCCGGTGAGCAGGAAGTGCCACCCGCCGAGCGTCGTACCAATTCTTTGGAGAACGGCCGCTAGTCGCTCGTGTCGACCTGGGGTGGGCTGACCCTTCAAGACGAACGACACAATCAAGAGAAGAAGAGCTGAGGACGCGATCACGACCAACAGCACCGGGAGCCCGGGCTCCTCAAATCCGATGGCTACTGCGCCCAGGATGGCCAATAAAGAGTTGGCAACCGCCGGTCCCGCGCCCGAGAAGAAAGGCTCGAACAGCAACGCGGAGACCGAGAGGACCACCACGATCTCGAGCCATCGCCCCTGTGGTTCGGCGAATCCAGCCGGTGCGCCCGAGATCAGAGCGGCGGAGATCGCGCCACCCACGGCGATCACGAGGTAGGCGACGCGCCAGCTACGGTCGTTCATCAATCCACTCCGTGGGCTGTCACGCTCGGGTTATCCCCCTGGCGCATCGCCCCAACCTACGATTTCCGCGATCGACTCGCTGGGCCTCCCGGCCTACGAAGGCGCGACTTTTCGAGGCCTCGTTTCAATCCAGGACGCGTCCGAGCGCATAGCAGACGTGCCGGCGCGATGACAGGAATGATGCCGTCCCCTCGTGGAGCGCCTTGCCGCCGCCCCAGCTATCCTCGCGACTGTGAGTTGGTTAGAGCGCGAGATTCCGATCCTTGAGGCAGTTCGCGAAACCGAGGAGTCCGGACTTGCTCCGTTCAACATCGACTCGAGTTTGATCAGCCGGCGAACGGGGATTGACTACGACGTCACGTGTCAGACCCTCCGTCGCTTAGCGAGGGCGGGGTACATAGACGTCAGAGACACAAGTACCCATAGCGGAATCTCGTATCACAGCATCGCGTTGACCGAGCGAGGCCTCAGGACGGTCGGGGTCTGGCCTCCAGAGAATCCATTCGACTCCCTGAGTTCACTCCTTGAACAAGCTATTTAGCGCTGAGAAAGACCACGACCGAAGGGGCCGGCTCCAGAATTTACTCGGCTCGCTCGCGGATGTCGGTAAGGACGCGGCCAGTGCACTTCTGGCAGCGTGGATGAAGCACCAAGCTGGACTCTGAAACCCGCGTAGCCGAGCGCTCAAAGCCTCGGCCATTTCTCCCGCCTATCTGGGACGAGCGCAACGGCCTCCTGCTCACGACTGCTAGCGAGCGTCGAGCTCACAAGCGCGTTGGAACTCGCGGTCCCGGGGACAAGGTCTTAGGCGATCGGCGGGTTGGCAATCAGGAGGTCCCCACACGCCACACCACATTCTTCTCAACGCCGGAGCCGAGGGCGTCCCGTAAGTATACTTTTCGGTAAGTCTCTCGCAAAGGAGCCGGGTATGGCCGCACCTTCCCGACCGGGATGGACAACCGAAATATCCGTGCTCTTGAAATCGCTCGCACTCCACCGGTCGATGCTTGAGGCGGCGCATCAAGACGCGAAGCGCCTAGCCGAGTTCTCTCTCTCCGCAGCCTATGTCGTCGACTACCAGCTACTCCACCGGTACATGTTCCCCCTAGAAGGCAAACCCGAGTGGATAGCGGAGCTCGACTACCTCTTCGACGACCCCAAGACGAGCTTTTTCGTGGGGACGGGCACCCTGCTCGAAATCCTTCACCGAGTCCGTAAGTCGACCGGTATAGACCTCACCGCTGTTCAGGTTCCAGACTACGACCTATACGCTTCCTTCATCCAGGGGGCGATGGTAAAGCTGAGCGACACGACGGTTGGAGACGCGATCACTCGCGCTCTAACGCGCCTCCACGATCTAATCAATCGACCACACTTCTCGTACGTTCCCGACGTCTCTCCCATTGACAACCCGGACGTAGAGGCGGCCTTTCTTACTGCCTTCGATATCTTTCAGAGGATAAGACCTGGCAAGTATTTCCCGAACATCGCGGACGCGCTCAACTTCGCCGACGTAGTGAAGGTGCGAAAGACGAATGAAGATGTAAATGTCTTCCCCTACTACCTCACCGATACGATTCCGCTATTGAACGAGACTGTTTGGGCGCACGATCCCGTTGTGGAAGCTTGGGGATTCGAGGCGACAATAACCAGGACGCCGCTCGCGGCGATCTACAGCAAGATTCTTCTAGAACTCGAATCAAATCCGGCCTCGGCCGCCGAGTACGCGCTACGCCTCATACTTCGCGCCGGAACGTCTGAGTTTAATTTGCGGTCGTCGGATAAGTACCGCTCAGTCATCAGTGAACGCTCTGAAACGTTTCTCGCGGAGCGCCAACCGGAAGGGGCACCCTCCGAGATAGTGAAACAGCTCCGACACCTATCCGATTTCGTGAGCGATCCGCTTATTTCCCGAGCTCAGGACCTGTACGACGCGTCGCGACTCGCGGAAACTAACTGGGAAGCGGTGCGTGAAGGCACCGCGCCGGCCGTCGAGCCGACTCGGAGGGTATTCGACTTGGTGATTGCTATCTCTGGGTCGCTCTCGGAGAAGCTTCGGAGAGGGGCCGCATTTCACGACGTGTGGCGCAACGTCGTGAAAGTAACAGTCGATACTGACAGTCCCGGACGGTCCACCGCTCGATACTGCGAGACAGTGAAATCCCGGAGGGCCTACCTGGAGGCGGAGTTCTACCTTGAGGAGAAGTTTTGGATCTTTAGGTGGCCGACGGCGCTCAACCTGGAGCAGATCCTCGATCGGTTCATCTTGACGCTCGCGAGAGAGGATGCAGAGGCCGCCGTCCTACACGTCGGTCTTAGCGACCAAGTTCAGGCGTTCAACGCAAAGTTCCCGGTGACTCTGGACGATCTCAAGAGCGCTTTGGGCGACGCGTCGATCTACTGGATTCGCTTCAGTCACCACAGCATCGACCTGTATGCCGATATCGTAATGACGAGCGAAGCAAACCCCATTGTCGGTGTTTTCAAACGCGATCCAGATATCGAACAACTTCTTGACCTGTACGAAGCAACATCCTCACGCTTCCTGTTTCGTTCTTGGTTGCGAGAGATGTTTGAAGACGCTATATCGGCGACCAAGGGGACGTAGATGCTGGAAGAACGAATCGCAGCGCCCGCGGATGAGGTAATGGAACGAGCCGTAAAACGCTGCAGAACCGACCAGGCGATTGCCTGTTGGGCAGATCGTCGGAACATTGAAATCGCGCACTTCTATCACAGGGAGTCGCGACAATTGTTTGTCCTCCACTTGGGGTCACGCAACTTCTCGCCCCACCCAGCGAGGTACGACCCTCAGGTGGAGGTCAAGAATGGCGATTACGAACCCGTGGGAGAAACGGTGCTCGATATTGTTCCTAGCTTCACGGTCATCGATGGAACAGCGACAATGGAGTCGATCGGCCAGATGCAGCCCTATGGAGGCACTGTCATCACTCGTGTCACTCTTACGTCGGCAAGCTCCCCGAGTCGGGAACGCAGTCCTCTCCCTGGTCAGATTGAATTCGAAAGCGTCATCGACCCAGACAGCTATACATGTCCGTGCTGCTCCGCCTAGCGCCGTTCGTTGCGACCGCGTGGCTCTACTACGAGGGCTTCCAGCGAACGTTCGCGGCCGAGCGTAACGAGTCAAGCGACACTTGGGGGCTTGTCGGCCCACTTCTAGTTGCATCGCTCACGCCGTTGGCCGCCGCCGGGTCAAACTCCTCGAATGACAACCTCTTGATTGGGGCAGCTGTCATCTGCGTCGTGGCTGGCATCGTGTCGGCGAGCCTATTGCTGGATCGAGGTCTCTATTCGTTGAAGCGGCGCGTAGTGGTCCGTGGCTGGCGGCCGAAGGCGCTCGCGTGGCGTCATGTGCTTCTCGGACTCGGGCTCTTCCTTATCGGTCTTTCCGCGGGAGTATCGCTCTACGCTGGGAGCACATAGAGGGGCCGCTCTCGCGTCATCTGGTCGGACTTTCCAGCCGGCGGCTCGGGACCCTCAAGCGATTCCTGCGGACTCGCCCATCCGTCGACCCTGCCATGGGCAAGGATCGAGAATTGCTCGCTGGCTCGCGGTTCTGTCGCGGTCCTGAAGGGTCGGGGTCTACTTCGGCGGCGCAGTGTTCTCGTGGGCGGTGACGGGATCGAACCGCCGACCCCTCGGGTGTAAACCGAGTGCTCTCCCTCTGAGCTAACCGCCCTGGTCAGGGTGGGCGGCCGCTCGTTGTAAGCGCAGTGCTCTCCCGCTGAGCTAACCGCCCGTCGGTCCAACATAGCGTCAGGCCAGCTTCGTCACCCGCACCCCGGCCCCCGTCGCGAACAGCATCCAGTGCTCGGCCCCCGGGAGCTCCTCCGCCCGCTCGCGGGCCGCGGCCGTCAACTTCGCCTCGATCTCCTCGTTCTCGAGGCCCGGAAAGCCCCCGCACGCGTCGCCGTGGGCGGCCCAGCCCATGATCCTTGCGCCGTTGTCGTACGCGAAGCGCGCGGTCGTCGTGTACGTCCCGAGCGTCGGCGCGCCTCCGGCCGTCGCCTCGATCCAGTAACCGTCCACCGTCAGCCCCGCCTCGTCCTCGAAAGCAGTCATCACCGCACGGTGGAAGCGCCTGTCGGCGCACAGCTGGAGGAACCCGAGGGCCTCCGATCGATGGTCGCTGTCGCTCATTCCACTCCTCTCTCTCGAACTGCAACCGGAATACCCCCGCCCCCTCTGCGTTGCCCCCAGAGAGAGCTACGAAGCCCGGGGGTAGGCTCGTCCTGCCCCATTCGACGACGAAAGGAGCAGCACGTGGCTTACACCCTTCCTCAGCTGCCGTACGACTACTCGGCCCTCGAGCCGCACATCGACGCGCAGACGATGGAGATCCACCACACGAAGCATCACCAGACCTACGTCGACAAGCTCAACGCGGCGATCGAGGGCACGGACCTCGCGGACCGCTACCCCAACGTCGACGACCTCCTGCGCAACTTCTCGAGCATCCCGGCCGACGTGCAGGGCGCCGTCCGGAACCACGGCGGGGGCCACTCGAACCACACGCTGTTCTGGCAGATCATGGGCCCGAACGGCGGGGGCGAGCCCACGGGCGCGCTCGGCGCCGCGATCGACGAGAAGTTCGGCTCCGCCGGCGACTTCCGTGAGAAGTTCAGCGCCGCGGCGGTCGCCCACTTCGGCTCCGGCTGGGCGTGGCTGGTAGTCGGCGACGGCGGGCTCGAGATCATCACGCTGCCGAACCAGGACTCCCCGCTGATGGAGGGCCGCACGCCGATCCTCGGCGTCGACGTCTGGGAGCACGCGTACTACCTCCGCTACCAGAACAAGAGGCCCGACT
The DNA here is from genome assembly GCA_035942255.1 of Actinomycetota bacterium. Taxonomy (GTDB): domain Bacteria; phylum Actinomycetota; class CADDZG01; order CADDZG01; family WHSQ01; genus JALZEG01. Next base: position 71,593 of record DASZDG010000071.1, read on the forward strand.
ACGTATCGGCCTGGTGGAACACGATCAACTGGGAAGAGGTCAACCGGCGCTTCGAAGCCGCCAAGTAACCAAAGCTTCGATCGCGAGGGGGCCGGGCATCACGCCCGGCCCTTTTTCGCGCCCGCCCTCTCTCGCCCCCGCGACTCTCGGGAGGATTCGTCCGGTTCGTGCGGAATGGCTCAGGCCTGACCGGACGGACGAGAAAGGACGAAGATGATCAGGACGAAGATCGCCGCAGTCGCCATGGCAGCCACCGCGCTGGCCGCGGCCCCCCTGGCCGCCACGCCCGCGGCCGCGGAGGAGAACCACCCCTGCGAGTACCTCTTCACGGACCCCTACGCGGGGATCTGCTACATCCCGATCCAGGTGTACTGCATCGTCTTCCCCACCCAGGCGATCTGCCACTAGGACCCCACCCACCAAGACCAAGGGGAGAGAACATGATCAGGACCAAGCTCGCGGTCGTATCGGCCGCCGCAGTCGCGCTCGTAGCCGTTCCCGTTGCAGCAACCCCAGCGGCCGCGCAGCCCGTCGCCGTCAACCTGCCCTGCGAGGTCTTCGCAGACCCGTACGACTACCCATGCGGTGTGGCGGAGCAGACGTCGAACTTCGCGATCCAGCAGGCATGGGGCGCCGTCGACTTCGTGACCGAGCTCCGGGACGAGGCCGGCGAGGTGGCCTTCCGCGTCTTCTGCACCGCGTTCCCGAACCACCCCGCCTGCCTGTAGACGACGGACGTCGCAGAAAAAGGAGAGGCCCATGCTCAGAAGGAAGGTAGCGGCCGGAGCGTTCGCAGCACTCGCTCTTGCGGCAGGACCGCTGGCCGCATCGCCTGCTCTCGCCGCGGAGACACATCCCTGCTCGCAGCTGTTCGCGGAGCCGTGGGACCGGGTGTGCGCGATCCCGATCCGCGTCTACTGCCTGATCTTCCCGACGCAGGCGATCTGCCACTAACGCGCCACTAGACACAAGAGGCCGGGCCCGAAAAGGCCCGGCCTCTTTCGCGTTCAGCGTTGCGTCAGGACGCGCAGGACGTCGCGCCCTTCGGCGGGATGCACGAGAACTCGACGTTCGACGCGTAGTCCACGGCGTCGTAGAGCACGCGCGCGACGAACGGAGCGAAGTAGTGCCGGTCCCCCGCCGGCGTCGCGACCGGATTAGCCTGCGGCGACACCTGGATCATGAGGTTGGTCGTCGCGAGGACGTTCAGGTCCTCGAAGACGGCCTCGATGACGCCGTGCCCCGCGGGCAGGTCGAGCGTCACCTCGCCGGCGGGCTCGGGGTACTCCGCCGACCCGCTGACGTCGGACGTGCACAGCAGCCCGATCTTGTCGGTCCACACGCGCACGTCGACCTTCCCCGGCGTCGCGACCGCGTGGAGCGTGACCTTCATGTCGCCGACGATCTGCCCCTTCACGTCCCCGACGAACACCGGGAAGAGGTTGTTGCCGGCGCAGCGGTGGTTCGGCGTCACGACGCCGTTCGCGATCCCGTGCGACTTCGGCTCGGCTCCCTCGGGCTCGTTCGGGTCCATGGGCAGAGGCACGTCCGCGACCTGCGGTGAGCTGTCGGCCTCGCCGACGAGCGACGCGCCGTGCATGTACAGCGTCGTCGGGACGGGCTTCGCTTTCTTCTTCGCGGCTGCCGGAACGACGAGCGCTCCGGCGACGAGCGCGCCGGCAAGGACGCACGTCGTCGTCTTCCTGAATCGCGCAGCGGTCATCTCGTCCTCACTTCGGTCGGGGGGATTCCTACGACTGAGCTTTCGCCCCGGCGCGTGGCGTTCCTCTCCCGGGGACAAAAACAAAGGGGGCCGGGCATAGAGCCCGGCCCCCTTGAAAGTCTGCTTGTCTACGGGATGTTCGAGAGCGTCGCGGTGATCGTGCCGGTGGTGGCCACGGACGGGACGCAGGAGCCGGCGGCGCCGTTGTAGAGCGAGATCTGGAGAGGCACCGACTGCGAGAGCATCTCGATGGGCTCGGGGTGAGCGCCACAGAAGTCGCCGTAGAGGTTGCCGATCCCGTCACCGTCGGTGTCGCCCTGGCTGAGGAAGCCGTAGGACTTCTGGCCGCTCGTGTCGGCGACCTCGATCTTCACGTACGCCTCGCCGGCCTGGAGCGGGATGTTCACGCACGAGCCGGGGTTGTTCGTGTCGAGCATGCAGATGCCGCCGGAGGTGACGTCAGTGGCGACGCCGAGGTTCGGGACCTGGTACTCGATCTCGACCACGCGCTCGACCTTGACCGGCGCAGGAGGAGGAACCGGAGGCTTCTTCTTCTTCTTGCCAGCGTCCGCGGGCCCGACAAGGGCACCAGCGACCAAACCGGCCGTAAGCGCAACGACGATCGCCTTCTTCATGTTCTCTCTCCTGTGTTCGTCCGGCTCTTAACGTCTCCCTCGGAATTCGCCGGTCGCAGCCCGTCTCCTGTCTGCGAGCTGAGCCAAAATGCGCCCCCGGCGGGATGGGGGGCCGGGCCGGACGCGCAGAGGCCGGGCTCGAAGGCCCGGCCTCTGCGAGAGAGCTACCTGCTAAGGAAGGTTCGAGAAGGTGAAGACGACCGTTCCCGTCGACGCGACCGAGGGTGCACAGTCCGCCGTCGCGCCCGGGTAGAAGCTCACCCGCACCGGAGCGGACTGGCTCGCGAGCTCGACCGGCTCGGCGTGGACGCCGCAGAACGTGCCGTAGCCGTCCGCGATCCCGTCACCGTCGACGTCGCCCTGGCTGATGAAGCCGTACTGCTTCTGGCCCGTCGTGTCCTTGACCTCGACCTTGACGAACTTCTCGCCGAGCTCCATGGGAGCCTCGACGCAGGCCTGCGCGGCAGCGTCGGAGAACGGGCAGATGCCGAGCGTGCGCGCCGGGGTGGCGACACCGATGCCGGTCGTCTGGTACTCGATCTCGACGACGCGCTCGATCTTTACGGGCACGGGCACCGGCTTCTTCTTCTTCTTACCGGCGTCCGCAGGTCCGACGAGCGCGCCCGCCACCAGGCCCCCCGTGAGTGCAACGACAATCGCCTTCTTCATCTTCGTTCTCCTCGTGAGTCGTTCGTCTGTAGATGCCGATGTTGGGGTTCTCCGGAGCCCAGCCCCCTCCTGTCGCACGCTGCGTCCACCCGTGGCGCAACTGCGCCGAGCGTTGTCACCCCCGACGCGCAGAGGCCGGGCACAAGGCCCGGCCTCCGTGGATAGAGCTGTCGTTACGGAAGGTTCGAGAACGTGGCGGTGATGGTGCCGGTCGTGGCGAGCGACGGGCAGTCCGTCGAGCTGGCACCGTTGTAGAAGGAGATCCGCACGGGGGCCGACGCGGACTGCAGCTCGATCGGCTCGGGGTGCGCGCCACAGAAGTCGCCGTAGAGGTTGCCGATCCCGTCACCGTCGGTGTCGCCCTGGCTGATGTAGCCAGCGACCGTCTGGCCGGCAGCGTCGGCGATCGAGACCTGGATGTACGCCTCGCCGAGCTGAAGGGGGATCTCGATGCACTCCTGCGTGGTGGGGTCGGCGAACGGACAGATGCCGCCCGACGCGGCAGGCGTCGTCACGCCGGCGCCGGGAGCGGTGTACTCGACCTCGACCACACGCTCGACGCGCACGATCTTCTTCTTCTTCTTGCCGGCGTCGGCAGGACCGACGAACGCACCTGCGACGAGACCGGCCGTGAGCGCTACGACGATCGCCTTCTTCATGTCTTGCTCCTGTCATCGGGCTTGTGTTCGAGAACCTGCCCACGAGGTTCGCCGGCTGAAGGCGCTCTCCTGTCGCCCGGTGTCAGATCTCCTCGTCGGTGACGACATCGATGCCGTTGCGCCTGAGCAACGCAGCCGTCACGCCGTCGCCCTCCTGCAACGTCCGCGAGAACGAACCGTCGTAAACGCCGCCTTTGCCGCAAGACGGACTGCGCGCCTTCAGGATCGCGGTCTGCGCTCCGGTTTCCCGCGCCGCCTGCAGGGCTCGCTCTGCGCCGGTCACGAACGCGGCGGTCACGTCCTCACCCTGACGCGTGACCACGCGGGCCGTCCCGTCGAGCACGTCGTCCCCGTCGCCCCCGGTGATCTCGGCCGCCGGCCGCGGCGTCCCGAGGCCCCCGTCCACCTCCGGGCACACGAGCACCGCGCGGCCCTCGGCCACGAGCCGCGCCACCTCGTCGTCCGGGTTCGCGGAGCCGTCGAACCGGCACGCGCGCCCGGCGAGACACGCCGAGACGAGCACCGGCCCGTCGGGCGGAACCTGTGGGGTACCTGGGGAAGAACCGGAAAGGTTTGGCATGCGAATACGAATGGTAGGACGAAATAGCCCAAGACGGACAGGGAATAGGCGTTACCGAGGGGTTGTTTTTGTGTACTGAGTACAACAGAGGACCCCTTCCCCCCGGGGAGGAGTTCTCGTACCATGTGGAGAAACAGTCCGTTGGCAACAAAGCAGGTCAGAAGCCTTGAACCACCGGAGCCCGGCGCCCGGCCCAGCCGCACAGCGGCAGTCCATCGGGACACGCAGCCGGCCGGCTCCTCGGCGATGGGGCGGAAGGCGTTACGTCATCGGATCGAAGTCGGTAGACGTAAGAAGCACCGCCGATTCCACCGAACGTCCAGCGAAGGAAGGTTAAGACGCCCATGAGCCAGGCATCGCGCCCGTACGACTCCCGCGAGGAGGCTGCGCACGAAGATCTCGTGCGGCAGTACCTGCGCGAGATCGGTCAGTACCCGCTGCTGACCGACGTGCAGGAGGTCGAGCTCGCGCGCGCCATCGAGGAGGGCGAGAAGGCTCAGGAGAAGCTCGACACGGCCAAGAAGCTCTCGGCCAAGCAGCGCTCGGAGCTCGAGACCGAGGCGCGCCTCGGCCGCAAGGCCAAGCGCCGCTTCATCCAGTCGAACCTCCGCCTCGTGGTCTCGATCGCGAAGAAGTACTCCGCGGCGGGGCTCCCCCTGCTCGACCTCATCCAGGAGGGCAACCTCGGGCTGATGCGAGCGGTCGAGAAGTTCGACTACCAGCGAGGCTTCAAGTTCTCGACGTACGCGACCTGGTGGATCCGCCAGGCGATCACCCGTGCGATCGCGGACAAGGCGCGCACGATCCGCATCCCCGTGCACATGGTCGAGACCCTCTACCGGGTCCGCAAGGTGCAGTCGGAGCTGCTCGAGAAGCTCGGCCGCGAGCCGACGATCGAGGAGATCGCGGAGCAGTCCGACCTCACGCCCGAGAAGGTCCGCGAGGCGTTCCGCGTGCTGCCCGAGCCGGTGTCGCTGCACGAGCCGGTCGGCGACGAGGACGCAGAGCTCGGTGACTTCATCGAGGACGAGGACGTCGAGGGACCCTTCCAGGCCGCGGCCGTCGCGCTGCGCCAGGAGGACCTGTGGGACATGCTCGGCTCCCTCTCGGAGCGCGAGCGCAAGGTCCTCGCCCTCCGGTTCGGCCTCGTCACCGGCGAGCCGCGCACGCTCGAAGAGGTCGGCAAGGAGTTCAACCTGACGCGCGAGCGCATCCGGCAGATCGAGGCGAAGGCGCTGTCGAAGCTGCGCCACCCGAGCACGCCCGGCAAGCTCCGCGACATGGTCACGATCTAAGAACCCTCGATGGTCAACACCGTCGTCCTCGCGATCTGCGACGTTCACCAGATCCCCGAGGCCGCGCAGGCGATCGCCGACCTTCCCGAGGTAAGCGAGGTCTACTCCGTCGCCGGTGACTACGACCTCGTGATCATGGTGCGCGTCCGCCACCACGAGGACCTCGCGAAGGTCGTGACCGAGGGGATCCTGCGCGTCCCCGGCGTCGAGCGGACGCAGACGCTCGTCGCGTTCAAGGTGTTCTCCCGCCACGACGTCGAGTCGCTGTTCTCGCTCGGTTTCGAAGACGAGACCGTCTAAAGAAGGAGGCGCGTTGCTGAACGCGCTGGTCGTCCACTACCACGAGCTCGGTCTGAAGGGCCGCAACCGCGACTTCTTCGAGCGGACGCTCGCGCAGAACCTCAAGCGCGCGCTGCGCGGCACCGGGTACTCGAAGCTGCGCCGCGGCTTCGGCCGCATCGTCGTGGACTTCGAGCCCGGCGCGCTCGTGGACGTCGCGGCCGCACGCGCGGCGAACGTGTTCGGCGTCGCGTACGTGGGGGCCGGGGTGCGCGTCGAGCCCGAGCTGCAGAGGATCGGCGACGTCGCGCTCGAGCTCATGCTCGCCGAGCCGTTCGAGTCGTTCCGCGTCAGGTCCCGCCGCACCCACTCGACGTGCGTCCACAAGTCCAGCGAGATCCAGGAGATCGTGGGAGCGCGGATCAAGGAGGCGACCGGCGCTCGCGTCGACCTCCGCAACGCCGAGGCCACGGCCTGGGTGGAGCTGTTCGCCGGCGCGGGGATCGTCTACCGGAAGAGGCTGAGGGGGCCGGGCGGCCTGCCGGCGGGGACGTCCGGGCGGATGCTCGCGCTCCTGTCGGGCGGGATCGACTCGCCCGTCGCGGCCTGGCGGATGGGGCTGCGCGGGGCGACGGTGGAGCTCGTCCACTTCCACGGACAGCCGTTCACGGACCCCTCCTCGGCCCGGCAGGCGGCGGAGCTCGCGCAGGTCCTCGCCCGCTTCCAGATGCGCGCGGTCCTGCACCTCGTCCCGCTCGCGGACGTGCAGCGCGAGATCGTGACGCACGCTCCCTCGAGCTTCCGCGTCGTCCTGTACCGCCGGATGATGATGCGGATCGCGGCGCGGCTGGCGGAGGACCTCGAGGCACAGGCGCTGATCACCGGCGACTCGCTCGGGCAGGTCGCGTCGCAGACGATCGAGAACATCCGCACGGTCGACGCGGCCGTCCCCGGCGTGCAGGTGATCCGGCCGCTGATCGGGATGGACAAGCAGGAGATCGTCGACCTCTCTATCCACATCGGGAGCTACGACATCTCGACGCGCAAGCACCAGGACTGCTGCGTGCTGTTCGAGCCGCGCTCTCCCGCGACGAAGACGCACCCCGAGCAGGCGGCGCGGGCGGAGGCGGAGCTCGACCTCGAGGCGCTGGTCGGCAAGGCGCTGTCGGGCATCGAGACGCAGACGTTCGAGCTGGAGCCGGTCGAGCAATCCGTGCCAAAACGGGACAAACTTCTCTAGGCCTTAACCGGCCAGTTACGCGCGCAGAGCATTCCCGTACGGGGAAGTGAGTCGGCTGCTTCGTGAGAGCCGAGTGCTTCTCCGGTGGGGAGGAAGACATGGCTACACGCGCGGCACACCCGACCCGGAACCGCAGACGGCTCAAGGGGGCGATCGCGGTAGCTGCCGCCGTCCTCTTGGCCGCGCCGTTCCTCCCGAAGATCGACGCCGCGGGAGCTACGACCGCGGTCGATTGCACGAATCTGGACATGCACGTGCTGCCGAGCGGTGACATCGTCTGCACGCACGGTGCCGACTTCCCGCAAGCCCAAGCCTCGGGCACGCCGGCAATGGTGGACCCGTCGGTGCCCGTCCCCTATCCCGACAACCCGAACCCCTCGACCTGCGCGGAAGGGACGACGACGGGACCTCGGGTCCAGGTCCTGTACGGCTTCGTGGACGGCCGAGCGAACAACGTGAGCGCGTGGACGCACTCGATCAGGCACTACGCGGCCCAAGCGAACCAGATATTCATCAAGAGCGCCCGGCAAACCGGCGGGAACAGACGGATGCGGTTCGTGCGCGACTCGTACTGCAACATCCACGTCGCGACGGTGCGCGTCCCCGCAGGGGCCACGAATGGCGACCAGGCCTTCACGAAGGTGACGCAGGGGCTTCGCAACGCCGGCCACAATCGGACCGACCGCAAGTACCTCGTCTACTACGACGACACGGTCCTCTGCGGTATCGGGGACGCCCGCCACGACGACGAGCGAACGAACAACATCCACGACGACGGCAGCATCCCGGGCATGGTCGCCATCGCGGCGCGACCGTGTTGGGCGGACAACGGCCTCACGGCCGCGCACGAGGTCGCCCACACCATGGGGGCGGTCCAGTTCTCGGCGTTCAACGCGACATGGAGTCAACACTGCACCGACGAGTACGACGTCATGTGCTACGTGGACAAGTCCGGCGAGCCGATGAACTACTACTGCCCGTCACACGAGCGCGACCACACGTTGCTCCTGGATTGCCGTCACGACGACTACTTCCACACGAACCCCGCGGCCGGGACGTATCTCGCCGGCCACTGGAACGTCGCGGACAGCAGCTATCTGATCCGGGGACCGGACATGAGCAACCAATGGCACCTGAGCAACTCTCGTCTCAGCAATCCCGCCGACCCGATCGTGACGCACGTCGTGACGGCATACGGCCGCCCCGACGATCGTGCGGTGCCCGGTGATTGGGACGGCGCCGGAGGGCTTAGCGCGTTCCACGGCAGCACGACCCTGGGCGTGACCAGGCTCATGAACAACGGGACGCGCTGGTTCCCGACGAACGCCATCACGAGTCCCACGTCGCTCCCGGACTTCCTCTGGGGCCAGAGAGGCGTCCTGACACTGGCGGGCGACTGGGACGGGGAGTGGGAGAACGACGGCATCGGGGTCGTCGCCGTCCGGAACCCGATCAACCCCGGTGACATCAGCGAGCTCGGCTGGGACCTGAACACCACCGTCGACACGAGCTCGCCCGACTACCGCCTCGTCTGGGGATTCGGCGGCGACTCGGGCGACCACTCGCGGCTGTCGGACGTCCCGGTCGTCGGGGACTGGGACGGCAACGGCACGGTCACGACCGGCGTGGTGCGCGGGGGGTCGAACGGGCAGCTCCAGTGGTTCCTCCGGGACCGCAACGCGGCCGGCGCCGCGTACTACTTCTCGTTCACGTACGGCCGCGTCGGCGACATGCCCGTGGTCGGGGACTGGAACAACGACGGCAAGTTCACCGCGGGCATCGTCCGCATCCAGGACGGCCGCCTGTTCTGGCACCTCACCGACACGCACACGGGGGGCAGCCCGACGATCCCCGTCTTCGCCTGGGGCATCGACCGCGACATCCCGATCACCGGCGACTGGAACGGCGACGGGTGGTGGACCATCGGCATCAGGAGGTAGGGAACCAACCGGGGGGCCCGGAGGTCACACGTCCATGGACAAGACCGGCCGGGCGACCGCGGTAAAACAGCGCTCCGGCGCGGCAACCCTCACGTTGCTGATCCTCGCCTTGGCCCCGGCGCCGCCCGCCGGGGCCGGAGCGACGCCCACGTGCTTCGGCGTCGCTGCGACGATCGTCGGGACGGCCGGCCGCGACGAGCTGCACGGGACTCCCGCACGCGACGTGATCGCCGGGCTCGGCGCGCGTGACGAGATCTACGGCGGAGGGGGCGACGATCTCCTCTGCGGCGGCGGCGACGGGGGAAGGGGCTCGGCCGGGGACAAGGCCGACGAGCTCTACGGGGGCACGGGCGACGACCGGCTCGACGGGGGCAAGGCCGCGGACTACGCGGCCGGGGGCCTGGGCGACGACGTCCTCCTCGCCGGAGGCACGGGCCAGCTCTACGGCGACGCGCTCGAGGGCGGTCCCGGCACCGACGTCCTCCGCGGCACCAAGGCCGACGAGTACCTGGACCCCGGCGGCGGGAACGACAGAGTGCACGGCGGGAAGGGCACGGACACGCTCGACCTCGCGTCGGCCCCGCACCCGCTGCACGTCTCGCTCCCGCGCGGCCGCGCGCGCGGCGAGGGCATCGACCGCTTCAGCGGGATCGACCGCGTCCTCGGAGGCGACCACGACGACGTCTTCCTCGGCGGTCCCGGCAGCGACGGCTTCGAGGGCGGCGCCGGGGACGACGAGGCACGCGGCCGCGGCGGGCGCGACTACCTCGACGGCGACCGGCTCGATCTCGGCCCCCTCGTCGACGCCGGCGGGGGCCGCGACGTGATGATCGGCGGAGCCGGCAGCGACTGGCTCGGCGCCGGCAACGGCGACGACCGGCTCGACGGCGGCGCCGGACGCGACTCCTTCCGGATCTACGGCGGAGGCGATGACGTGATCGCCGCGGGCGCGACCGATCGCCAGCTGCTCGAGTTCCTCAACGGTCCGGTCGAGATCGACCTGCGCACGGGTGAGGCGACCGTCGGCGGCGAGGACTCCGGAACGGTCACGTTCGACGGGATACAAGACGTGCTGGGCTCGCCGGAGTCCGACGTCCTGATCGGCGACGCCGCCCGCAACTACATCCGCGGCACGCCCAACATCTACAACGTCGAGTCGGGAGAGCTGCCCGGCGGCGACGACGTGATCCGCGGCCTCGCCGGCGACGACCGCATCTTCGAGCAGGACGGCGACAGCGAGATCGACGGAGGTCCCGGCGACGACCGGATCGTCGCGGTCGTCGGGGCGGACGACATCGACGGAGGTCCGGGCAACGACGACATCACGGCGGGACCGGCGGACTACGAGGACCCGGACGAAGACGTCGTCTCGGGAGGCGAGGGAGCCGACGTCATCAAGGGCGGGGTCGGCAACGACGTGATCCACGGAGGCCCGGGCGACGACATGCTCGTCGGCTGGAGCGGAGACGACCGCCTCGACGGAGGCGACGGAACGGACGACCTCCACGGCGGGGAAGGGACCGACGCGTGCATCGACGGCGAGACCTTCGACGGATGCGAGGGGACGATGCCGTTCGCGCGGGTGGCTAGATTTTCTGCCGCAACGCCTTCGTCGCAGCCACCGCCAGCGACCCCACCGCGCGTGCCTTCGTCCGCAGCTCCGGCGACGCGAGGAGCTCGGTCACCGACCGCACCGATCGCACGGTGTCGTCCGTGTACGGGTACCACCACAGCCTCGGCAGCCACGGCGTCGAGCTCCGCGCGACGCTGACCGGCATCACGAACTCGCGCAGGCCGTAACGTCCGCTGAGCCGGCCGAAGCCCGACTCCCCCGTCCCGCCCCACGGAGCCCACGCGTACGCGAGGCCCTCGCCGTGGAAGTTCGCCGAGATCGTCCCGGCCTTCAGCGTCGCGGCGAGAGAGTCCGCGCGCGCCTTGCTCCTGGTCCAGATCGAGGCCGTGAGGTTCACCGCCTCCTCGTTCGCGCGCCGTACGGCCTCCTGCTCGTCGCGCACGGTCGTGATCGTCACGACGGGACCGAACGTCTCGTGGCGGACGACGTCCATGTCGTCGCTCACGTTCTCCAGGACCGTCGGCGGGTACCACAGTGACCCGTCCTCGTTGCGCGGCGCCTCTCCCCCTGCCAGCACGGTCGCGCCCTTCTTCACGGCGTCGGCGACGTGCTTCGTGACGATCTCGAGCTGCGGCTTGAACGTCAGCGGCCCCACGTCGCGGCCGTCGGGCCGGACGCGCGCCAGCTTCTCCAGGAACATCGACTTGAACTCGTCCGCGACGTCGTCTACGACGTAGACGCGCTCCACCGACGCGCACGTCTGGCCCGCGTTGAAGAACGCGCTCCACACGAGCCCCGACGACGTCTTCTCGAGGTCCGCGTCGCGGCATACGATCGCGGCGTCCTTGCCGCCGAGCTCCATGACGACCGGTGTTAGGTGCTTCGCCGCGGTCTCGCAGATCTTGCGGCCCGTGGCCGGCGACCCGATGAACGAGATCTTGTCGCACGGCGCGTCGACGAGGGCGGCCCCCACCGCGCCTCCGCCCTGGATCACCGTGGCGACGTCGGGCGGCAGCGGGTCGAGCAGCTCGCGCAGGATCTCACCGCACCCCGGCGTGACCTCCGACGGCTTGATCACGACGGCGTTGCCGGCGAACAGCGCGGGGGCGAACGCGGCGAACGAGTTCAGCATCGGGTAGTTCCACGGCGTGATGCAGCCCACGACGCCGAACGGCCGCCACTCGACGCGCCCGGTGGCACCGGCGAGGGGGCCGAGGAAACGCCCCGGGTGCTCGGGCCGGAGCGTCCGCGGCGTGACGTGCTCGAGGTACGACAGCATGATCGGCAGCGGCATGGTGTCGTGCGCGAGGGCCTCGGTCGCGGGCTTGCCGCACTCCGACGAGACCACGTCGACGATGTCGTCGATCCGCTTGGCGATGCGGAACCGGATCTCGCGCAGGATGCGAACGCGGCCCTGAGGCGGGATCGCGGCCCACTCGGGCGCGACCTTTCGTGCGCGCGTCACGATCTCGGCGACCTCCGCGACCGGCGTCGGCTCGATCTCGCGCATGACCTCGCCGGTGCGCGGGTTGAACGACTTCAATCGCCGGAGGGCGGGTTGCGTCGTGGGCACGTCGCCTCCTTAGCTAGTGCTTGCCGGGGACGAGGCTACCGCCCCCATAAATCAACACATTTCCCCCGCGCGCCTCTTGCGCATGCTTTTTACAAATGGTTACGTGTAGCTAGAAAGCGCGAGCGCTCGCGGGCCCCTGTTTTAAGCCAATGAACGAGGAGGCGGACATGAGCGCGACCGCAGAGTCAATTAACGTCGGGCTGTTCCAAGTGAGCTACGAGGTCGGGTCGAAGATGCCGGGCGCCCCGATGCTCGGCTTGAAGCTCCTGGTAGACACGCCCACCGAGCAGGTGACGGGCATGGCGCGCACGACGCAGGTAACGGCACCGCCGTTCACCTCCGTCACGTCCAGCGTCAAAGGCGACTTCACGTACATGGCGACGATGAGCTCGACACACATCCTCGTAGTCGCCACCGGCTACCCCATCCTGTCGTGGCCGCAGGGCGGGGGGATAGGGCCCGTCATACTCCCGAACTTCCAGCTCCGGATGGTCCTCGAGGACGACTGGCAATCGGGGACGGCTAGCTACAAATACACCGTCGACGGCACCACGTGGAAGTCGGTCGACAACGCCCCCGTGAAGGCGGTCGACGCCACCGCGCCGACGGCGCAGAACGTCGAGCAGGCGGTCCTCACACCCGGCAACGTAGAGGCGAGCTGGGCCGACTGCGCTCTGACCATCCGTGCGTCCGGGACCGAAGACGGGTACACGGGCATCCGCGTCGACGTGTCGCCGGCGGAGACCTCGCCGCCGATCTATCAGGTCGTCGCGCAGCCGAGCCCGGCCATCGGGTTGTTCCCCTACGACGTGAGCCGGACGTTCCCGGCGCAGACGAAGCCGGACTCGATCACGTTCCGCATGGAGGGGGGCGACAAGTCCATCCCGGTGACGTAAGAGCCAAGCTCCATGGGTAGCCGTTCGGAGGACGCCCCTACGGGCGTCCTCCGGCGTTCCTGGCGACTTCCCGCGTCACCGAGAGCACGACCGCGTGCGCGTGCTGCAGCCCGTCGCGCGGCACGAGCAGGGTGAGGGCGCGGCGGCGGCGCGCGAGGAGGACGGTCGCGTCCGTGGGGGCCGCGCGGTACGGGCGCACCTCGGCCCCCGCCTCCTCGGCCGCGCCGAGCAGGAAGCGATCGGCGCGGCGCTCGCGCCAGGTCCCCTCCTCCGACACGGCGACGACGGTGCCGCCGGCAGCGGGCTCGAGGTTCAGCCACGCCGCTCCCCCCGCCTCGGCGTGATCGGCGAGAACGCCCTGGATGCCGGCCATTCCGCCGCGCCTCCCACCGGTTGCGACGAGCCAGACCGGATGCTCCCGCAGATCGGGAGCGAGCTGCAGCAAGAGGTCGAGCGTGCGGGGTCGCTCCTGCACCGGTGCGGCCGACCCGTAGAGGACGATGGCGAGCACAGCGACGACTGCCGCCGCGGCAGCGCTCGCCCCCGCGACCACGACGGGAAGCTCCGTCTCCGCCTCCGCGACCCACGCGGCCGCACCTCCTGCGGCGACCAACGTCATCGCGGCCTGGAGAGCGACCGTCAGTGCGCGCTGCGTGCGTTCGGCGAACCGGCGCGGCGCCGCCGACGAGGGAGCGACGACGACGAGCGCGGGACGCTCGGCGAGGGGCGCCCGCGCGACGACGTTCACCGCGGTGCACGACGCACGCCGGAGCATCGGCCGTCCCTCGGCGTCGCGTGCGTGGAGCACGAGGGCGACGGCCCCGAGCACGGCGGTCGCGAGCGGCGCGACGTAGAGGGCCAGCGCCGCGACCACCGTGAGGCCTGCATAGGCCGCGAGCCACGGCTCGTTCGAGGGCCGCGCCGCGACCTCTTCGACGTCGACGGCATACCCGCGCGCCTGCAGCTCGGCGGCGACCGAGCCGAGGGCCTCGCGCTCGGGCTGGGAGCAGGGCCGGATCATCGGGACATTGTGGGGCCCCGCAGAGAGAAGGGCGCCACCCGAAGGTGACGCCCCCCTGCTCGACCGCGCGGACGCGGCTACTTCTCGATCGGGACGCCGACGAGGCTCCCGTACTCGGTCCACGAGCCGTCGTAGTTCTTCACGTCGGAGAACCCGAGGAGCTCGCGCAGCACGAACCACGAGTGCGACGAGCGCTCGCCGATCCGGCAGTACGTGACGACCTCCTTGTCGGACGTGATGCCCTCGGCCGCGTAGAGCTCGCGCAGCTCCTCGGCGGTCTTGAACGTGCCGTCCTCGTTCACGGTCTTCGACCACGTGATGTTCGCGGCCCCCGGGATGTGTCCCGGCACCTGCGCCTGCTCCTGCGGGAGGTGCGGCGGCGCCAGCAGCTCGCCGCGGAACTCCTCAGGCGACCGCACGTCGACCCACGCGCCGCCCTCCGTCACGCGCCGCTCGACCTCGTTGCGGAAGATGCGCAGCTCCGGCCGCTCCGGCCCGATGTCGAACGTCGTCGGGGTCCGGGCGGGGACGTCCTGCGACAGGATGCGGCTCTCGAGCTCCCACTTCTTGCGGCCGCCGTTCAGCAGCACCACGTTCTCGACGCCGCGGTACTTGAACAGCCAGTACGCGTACGCGGCGAACCAGTTGTTGTTGCCGCTGTAGAGGACGATCGTATGGTCGTTCGAGATCCCCTTCTCGCCGAGCAGCTTCGCGAGGCGCTCCGCCGAGATGAACTCGCGGCGCGGCACGTCGTGCAGCTCGTTCTCCCAGTCGATGACGATCGCGTTCGGGATGTGGCCCTTCTCGTACGCGGTCACGTCCTCGTCGACCTCTACGATCGCCACGTTCGGCGAGTCCGAGTTCGCCTCGACCCAGTCGGTGTCGACCAGGGCTTCGGGGTTGGCGTAGTCGCTCACTTCGTTCCTCCTCGTTCGTTTTCCGTCTTCTGTTCGTCCAGGAGCTCGCGGATGCGCGCCAGCTGCCCGGAGGCGTCGGCGAGCATCCGCTCCAGCATTCGCAGCTCGACCTCGAGCTCGCCGCTCGCGTCGGTCTCGGGCGGGGGCAGGTCCGAGACGTCGACGCCGGCCTCGGAGAGGGCCCCCGCTTCGCCCTCCCACGTGAAATAGACCTTGGCGGGGCGGCCCTTCGTGCGGCGGCGCGTCTCGGTGGCGAGGAACCCGGCCTCGACCATCAGGTCGAGGTGGGCCCGGGCGACGTTCGGGTGGATCTGGAAGGCGTCGGCGATCTCCTTCACCGTCTTGGCGCCGCTCCGCAGGAGCAGCGACAGGATCGCGGCCCTCGTGGGCAGCGACAGGACCTTGGCGGTCTTGGTGGCAGAGTCGTCTCCGAGCCTCGTCATTGTGGGGGATTTGATACCAGCATTTGCACCCTTTAGCAAGTGTTAAACGTACAAACTCGGAGCGGGCAGACTGAAGGGGTGCCGGACACCCGCGAAGGCCTCGTGCAGCTGATCGAGTACCAGGCGTACTCGTGCCGCGAGCTCGGGTCGCCGCTGTACGGGGCTCTGCTCGACGCCGCGGCCGCCGACGCCGCGGCGGGCGGCCCGGTGTACCGAGTGCTCGAGGACAAGGCGGGCGACCCAGACGGGTCGGCACTCGTGCTGAGGCTCATGGCTGCGGTCCACCGTCTCGTCCTCCGGGGCGAGGCTCCGGAGCTCGCCGCCTTCTACCCGTCCGCCGGGGGGTCGGCCGCGGGCGCGGGCGCCGCGCGGGTGTTCCTCGAGGTCGTCGAGGCCCAAGAGGCGTGGCTGCGGGAGGACTCGCGCCGGCCGCTGCAGACGAACGAGGTCGGACGGTGCGCGGCCCTCGTCGGCGGGTTCCTGACGCTCGCAGAGCGTTCCGGGCTTCCCTTGGATGCGGTCGAGGTCGGCGCGAGCGCGGGCTTCAACCTGCGCTGGGACCACTACCTCTACGAGGCCCGGGGGGAGACCTGGGGTGATCCCGCATCGCCGGTCCGACTCTGCGGCTACAACACCGACGCTCCGCCTCCGTTCGGCGTCGAGGCCGAGGTCGTCCGCCGCCGGGGCTGCGACCCGAGCCCGATCGACCCGTCGTCGGACGAGGGCCGCGTCTCGTTGCTGTCGTTCGTGTGGCCCGACCAAGCGGCGCGCATCCGTCTGTTGAAGGCGGCGATGGAGGTGGCGCGCCGCGTCCCGGTCACGGTCGAGCCCTCCCCCGCTTCGGCCTGGCTGCCCGCCGCTCTGTCCGACCGCCCGGACGCCGCGGCGACGGTCGTCTACCACTCGATCGTGTGGCAGTACATGGACGAGGACGAGCAGGGCGCGGTGACGGCCGCGATCGAGGGGGCCGGGGGCCGCGCGACGCGCGACGCGCCGCTCGCGTGGCTACGGATGGAGCCGTCGGAGGACCAGAAGATCGTCGAGGTCAGGCTCCGAACGTGGCCCGGCGATGAGGACAACCTGATAGCGACGAGCGGCTACCACGGCACGTCGGTGCGGTGGTTGGGGGGCCGGCCCTGAGGCGTTCGCGCGCCGGCGCAGGATGCCCACCCGATCCGCAGAACCTCCCCTTATGTATAGACCTTTGGCCGTCGCCGTCGCGATCATCGTAGGGGCGGCCGGGCTGACGCCGTCGCTCGCCGAGGAGCTCGACGGCAAGGTCGAACGCCCCCAGCTGCGGCGCGTGAACACCTTCCACTCCGACGGCGTATCGGGCATCGCCCTCGAAGTGCCGCAGAAGGTGAGGTGGTTTGCCGACAACGTAGAGATCGAGCTCGGCAAGGGCACGGATGCCGCGTGGGTGGCGTTCCGGAACCGTCGTCGCGATGCGGAGCTCTGCGATCTCTGTTTCCTCGGCACCTTCGCCCAGAGATGGCGCCGCGGTCCGTTCGGCTGGCTGATGGCGGGTGCCTGTACCGGCAACTCGGGTCGCGAGCTCGGGTGCGCGATCCCCGAAGGGGTCAGCGAGCTCTACCTCATGGGCGACGGGCCCTTCACCGTGACGATCCGGTTCCCGGAGCTCCGCGGAGCACTGGACCTGGAAGCATCCGGCGCGGTCGACGGCGAGGTCCGGCGCGTTCCCCCGAAGTGCGTCACGCCCGATTGCGCGCTCGTCAAAGGCTCGATCGTTCGGAAGGTCGGGCGCGGGCGTCCCGCCTACTCTCAGATCCAGGCGTCCGTCCAGGGCGTTCGCTCCGAGAGGAATCCCACCGTCCAGAACGTCACCGCGTGCGCGTATCCGGGCTATTTCAACGAGCACAAGTCCGCCGACCCGAGCGATCATCCGTACGGATGCGACGTCGCCGATACCAGAGACGCTTCCAGCGACGAGTTCCTGTTCCCGTTCGTGACCACCGGAGGGGGCCTGGGCGGCGTCGGGGTAGGCGCCAAGACGCACGGGTCGCAATACCTCGCTTACACGATCCACCACCGTGAGGCGGCGCCGCCTTCGAAAGTCGAAGCGTACGCGTGGTTCCTCAACGCCGGCATCCGCTGCGCGTCGGGCACGTTCTTCGACTGCTGATAGCGGAACGCCGCCTTCTGGTTAGTAGGCCCTCATCCGGCCCTTGTTCGGCGCCCGATCGACGCAGTCCTCGATGCACGTCTCACCGCTCAGGTCCTTGCTCCTCGCGACGAGGTCGAGGTGCTGGCCGTCCAGCTCGGCGAGGTCGAGCGGCATCGTCACGGTCGCGGTCCGCTTGTTCGGACGCTTCGCGGCGATCGGTT
Organism: Actinomycetota bacterium; assembly: GCA_035942255.1. Classification (GTDB taxonomy): domain Bacteria; phylum Actinomycetota; class CADDZG01; order CADDZG01; family WHSQ01; genus JALZEG01. The sequence continues at coordinate 89,382 of DASZDG010000071.1, forward strand.
CGTACTGGTTGCTCCCGTCCTTCGACCTCAGCTCGAAGATCAGTGCGCCGTCGCGGCACACGAACGATCCGACGAGGTCCCACTTATTGTTGCCGCTGCCGTCGAACAGCCACTTGAGCGACGTCTTCGCCGCGGGCCGCAGCTCCCGGCACTTCCACGCGGAGTGCGTCCTGATCGTGAGCGTCGCGACGTCCTCGGGGTCCTCGACGAACTTGATCAACGAGATGTCGAGGCTGAGCCCGGAATCGGCGGGGTCCTGCTCCTTCACCGCGAACGCGGGGGCCGCGAGAGCGACGACGAGCGTCGCCGCCATCAACGTCACCGAAATCAAGCGCCTGCGCATATGGATGCCTCCTCGTGATCGTGCCCGGCCCCGCGGACGAACATGTCAGAGGTCGACGGCGATCGCAAGGGCCGTCCGGGCCCAGTCGCTCATCCGGCCCCCGTCGCGCCACCCCTGGTACTTCGCGGCGAGCAGGCGGCGGGCGAGGTCGTCCTCGCCGGGGTCCGTCACGCGCCGGGCGCTCCCGGTGTGCTCGACGCCGTCGATGCGAACGCTCACCGACGGCTCCGCGAGGAGGTTGCGCACCCAGTCGGACCGCTCACCGCCGCCGGAGAGCATGAAGATCGTCCGGCCCTCGACGCCGTACCAGATCTCGATCTCGTGCGGCCGTCCGGAGACGCGGCCGGTCGTCGTGAGGTAGCAGAACTCGACGTCCGGGACGACCACGGGACTCAGCCCTCGGCCTTGCCGCCCTCCGCCAGGCCTTCGAGCAGCGTGTTCCAGCCGAGCAGCGCGCACTTGATGCGGACGGGGTACTTCACGACGCCCTTCAGCGAGATTAGATCGCCGAGCGCGTCCGCGTCGCCGTCCTCCTCGCCCGCCATCATCCGCTTGATCGACTCGGCCAGCTCGCCGGCCTCCTTCGCGGAAAGACCCCGCACCTTCTCCGTCATCATCGACGTGCTCGCCTGGCTGATCGAGCAGCCCTTGCCCTCGAACGCGACGCCTTCGACGGTCTCGCCGTCGAAGCGCAGGAACAGCTCGATCTCGTCGCCGCACAGCGGGTTGTTGCGCTCGAGCGCGACGTCGTGGGGGTCGATCCGGCCCTTGTTCCGCGGAGCGCGGTAGTGGTCGAGGATGACCTCCTTGTAAAGCTCCTCCAGGCTCAGGCGAACCACCCCTTCGACTTCTCCAATGCGGCGATGAGCGCGTCGACATCCTCGCGCGTGTTGTAGACGTAGAACGAGGCACGGGCGGTCGCGGGGACGCCGAGGCAGCGCATCAGCGGTTGCGCGCAGTGGTGGCCGGCCCGGATGCAGACGCCCTCCTGGTCGACGATCGTCGCCATGTCGTGCGGGTGGACCTCCGGGACGTTGAACGCAACTACGCCCCCGCGGTCGTGTGCGTCGGGCGGCCCGTAGATCGTCGCCCCCATCTCACGCAGCCGCTCGAGCGCGTACGCCGTCATCTCGACCTCGTGCGCGCGGACCGCGTCCATCCCCAGGTCTTCGAGGTACTCGATCGCGGCCCCCATGCCGACGGCCTGCGCGACATTGGGCGTGCCCGCCTCGAACTTCTGGGGGATCTCGGCGAACGTGGCGCGGTCGGCCCACACCTCCCGGATCATCTCGCCGCCGCCGTGGAACGGGGGCATGGCCTCGAGCAGGTCCTCGCGTCCGTAGAGCACGCCCGCACCGGTAGGGCCGCACATCTTGTGGGCGGAGAAGGCGAGGAAGTCCGCGTCGAGCTCGTTGACGTCGAAGCTCAGGTGCGGCGCGGCCTGGGCCGCGTCGACGAGGATCCGAGCGCCCACCGAGTGAGCCGCGTCGGCGATCTGGCGCACGGGGTTGATCGTCCCGAGCACGTTCGACATGAGGTTCAGCGCGACGAGCTTCGTCTTCGGCGTCACGTACTCGTCGAGGAGGTCGACGCGCAGCTGCCCGTCTCCGTCGATCGGGAGGTGCCGGAGCACCGCGCCGGTGTCGAGGCAGTGCAGCTGCCACGGGATGAGGTTCGAGTGGTGCTCCATGTCCGTGACGAGGATCTCGTCACCCTCACGGACGTTCTCCCGCGCCCATGTGTAGCGCAGGAGGTTGATCGACTCGGTCGTGCCACGCGTGAACACGATCGATCGCGCGCTGCGGGCACCGATGAAGCGGCGCACCGCCTCGCGGGCCCCCTCGTACGCGGCGGTCGCCTTCTCGCCGAGCTCGTAGATCCCTCGGTGGACGTTCGCGTTCTCGGTCTCGTAGAACCGCACCATCCGGTCGATCACCTGGCGCGGCTTGTGCGACGTCGCGGCCGAGTCCAGATAGACGAGCGGCTTGCCGTGGGCGAGCGTCTCGAATATCGGGAAGTCCTTGCGGACGACCTCTGCGTCTAGCGACATCGCAGCACCATCTTCCTCTAGACCTTGGCCCGCTCGCGGTTCTCGACCTCGGCCAGCTCCTCGTCGGAGAGGCCAATCTCCCGCGCGATGCCGGCGTAGCCCTCGGCCTCGAGCCGCTCGGCGAGGTCGAAGCCACCGGACTTCACGATGCGCCCGCCCATCAGGACGTGCACCTGCGAGGGCCGGATGTAGTTGAGCAGCCGCTGGTAGTGCGTGATCAGCAGGATCCCGACGTCGGGGCCCGCGAGCTTGTTCACGCCGGCGGAGACGTGCTTGAGCGCGTCGATGTCGAGGCCCGAGTCCGTCTCGTCCATGATCGCGAGCTCCGGCTGGAGGACCGCCATCTGCAGGATCTCGTTGCGCTTCTTCTCTCCGCCGGAGAAGCCCTGGTTGACGTAGCGGTCCACGAGCTCGCTCGGGATCTCGAGGAGGTCGACCTTCTCCTGGAGGTACATGCGGAACTGCATCGCGCCCTTCTGCGCGTCCGGGTGGATCGCGTTGTACGCGGTGCGCAGGAAGTTCACGACGGACACGCCCGGAACCTCGGTCGGGTACTGGAACGCGAGGAAGATCCCCCGGTGTGCCCTCTCGTCGGGCTCGAGGCCGAGGATGTCCTCGCCCTTGTAGAGCACCTTGCCGGCCGTCACCTCGTAGCCGGGGCGGCCGGTGAGGACGTACGCAAGCGTCGACTTACCGGAGCCGTTCGGCCCCATGATGGCGTGGATGTCGCCCTTGTCGAGGCTGAGGTTCAGCCCCTTCAAGATCTCGCGACCCTCGACCTCTACGTGCAGGTCCTCGATGTGCAGCAGCTTCTCGGACATCGCCCTCAACTCCTATGCGCTCTTCTTGGGGCCCACGAGGATCTCGCCGCCCTCGACCTTCACGGAATAGCTCGCCACGGGCTTCGTGGCGGGCAGGATTCGGACCGCGCCGGTCTCGACGTTGAAGCGCGACCCGTGCAGCGGGCACTCGACCTCGAGCTCCTCGGGCTCGAACTCGCCCTCGCTGAGGTACGCCTCCTGGTGCGAGCAGACGTCGCTCAACGCGTAGACGTCGTCGCCGACGCGGTACAGGCCGACGAGCTCGCCGCCGACCGACACCTGCATCATCTCGCCGTCGCCGAGGTCGTCGACGCGTGCGACGGGCTGGAACAAGGCCACGTCAGACCGCCACCTCGAGCCGCTGGCTCCCCTCGACCTTCGCCGCGATCGAGTCGGAGAGGTCGTCGCGGACCTGCGGGAGCCGGATGCGGTCGAGAACCTCGCCGAAGAAGCCAAACACGACGAGCTTCTGCGCGGTCACGCGGTCGATGCCGCGGCTCATCAGGTAGAAGAGGTGCTCCTCCTCGACCGGCGACACGGTCGCGCCGTGCGTGCAGCGCACCTCGTTCGCCTCGATCTCGAGCTGTGGGATCGAGTGCGCCAGAGCGTCCTCGGACAGCACGAGGTTGCGGTTCGCCTGGTAGGCGTCGGTCCCCTGAGCCCCCTTGGCCACCTTGATCAGGCCGGAGTACTCGCTGCGCGACCTCTCCTTCAGCGCCCCCTTGTAGAGGAGGTCCGACGTCGCGTGCGGAGCGGCGTGCTCCTGGAGCGTCCGCTGCGCGAAGTGCTGGTCGGAGTCGGCGAAGTAGAGCCCGAGCATCTCCGAGAACGACCCCTCGCCCTTCAGCACCGACTCGACCTGCGTACGCGCGAAGCGGGAGCCGAGGTTGACGGCGAGGCTGCGGACGGTCGAGTCACGGTAGCCGGTGAAGCGCTGCGTCTGGAAGTGCGAGACGCCGCGGCCCCACTCCTGGAGCGAGATGTAGTTGACCATCGCCCCGCGTCCCGCGGTCACCTCGACGACGCTCGCACACATCGAGCGCATCAAGGCGTCGTCGCTCTTGAACCGGTCCACGAACGTCAGCGACGCCTGGTCCTCGACCACGATCGTCGTGTGCGGGAACGCCGAGCCGCCCTTGTCCACGTCGCGCAGCACCTCGAGCGGGATGTCGACGTCGACGCCGCGCGGCACGTACACGATCACGTCGTCGGAGTGGAACGCCCCGTGGAGCGCGGTGAACCGGTGCTCGTCCAGCGGCACGTCCGTGAAGAAGTGCTCCTTCACGAGGTCGGGCACGTCGTGCTGGGCACCCAAGAGGTCGGTGAAGACGACGCCTTTCTTGGCGAGCGCCTCGGGGAGCTCGAGCGACCGCTTGGCGACGGCCGGCGGCGCGTACAGCTCGAAGTCGAACCCGCGGACGTCGGTGTAGCGCCACTCCTCCTTCTTCGGGTCCGGCATGTCGAGCTTCTCGAAGAGGTCGTACGCCTGCGTGCGGCGCTCGGTGAGCCAGCCGGGCTCGCCCGTCGCGGCCGCCAGCGCCTCTACGGCGTCTCTGTCCAGTCTCAAGGTCATCGAGCGAACCAACTCCCGGAAGTGGGTGGGTGTCTCTCCGTCTCGCGCGGGGTCTTCACGCGCGCCGCCGAGCCTACCAGTTAGGGCAACCTAACCTCGGGGCCTCCCGGCGCGTTTACCCTGCTCAACATGCCCAAACGCCCCCCGGCCGACGATCATTCCGCCACCGCGCTCGGCCTGCTCGCGGTGGTCGGCGCGGCGGCCTGCTGGGGCATCGCGGCGGCGGTCGCGAAGGGGCTGTTCGAGGAAGGCGTCGAGCCGATCGAGCTCGCCCAGGCACGTTCTTACGTGGCCGCCGTGGGGTTCTCGCTGCTCCCGGGGGCGTGGGCCGGCGGGATCCGCATGGACCGGGCGACGGCGCTGCCCCTGATCGGGCTGGGCCTCTCGATCCCGGCGGTCAACGGCGTCTATTACCTGGCGATCCAGCGGCTCGACGTCGCCGTCGCGCTCGTCATGGAGTACTCGGCCCCCGTGCTCGTCGTCGCGTGGACCGCCGTGCAGGCGCGCCGGTTCCCGCGGCCGTTGGTGCTGGCGACGCTGACGGCGGCCATCGTCGGGGTCGTCGGTGTGGCCGAGCTGCCCAAAGGGGACGTCGGCACCGTGGACGGGATCGGGCTCGCGCTCGGGATGGCCGCCGCGGTGTTCTTCTCCGCCTACACGCTGCTGAACGAGGCGACGGCCGCGCGGCTCGGGCCGGTGCCGTCGATGGCGCGGGCGTTCGCGATCGCGGCGGCGTTCTGGGTGGTCTACCAGGCGCCGCGGGGCTTCCCGCACGCGCTCGTCGACCCGGACAACGTGCTGCGGGTGCTGTTCATCGGCGTGGGCGGGACGCTCGTACCGTTCCTGCTGTTCATCTGGGGCGTCTCGAAGGTGAAGTCGGAGAAGGCCGCCATCGCCGCGACGATCGAGCCGCCGCTCGCCGGCGTCATCGCGTGGCTGTGGCTGGGCGAGCGGCTCTCGGCGATGCAGGTCGGCGGGGGCGTGTTGATCCTCGCCGCGGTCGCGGCGTTGCAACTGGAGCGGACGCGCCCGGTCCTCGCGCCGGAGCCGTGACCCGGGTGCCGCAGGGCCGCTAGTGATCCTTCAGAAGGAATTCTGAAAAAAACACACGGGGCCTATCCGACCGCCAGGGATGCCAGGCGCTGGCCGATCAGCGGTGCGAACTTGAAGCCGTGCCCGCTGCACGGGGACCCGATCACGACGTCGCCGTGCCGCTCGAGGACGAAGCTCTGGTCGCGGGTGTTCGTGTAGATGCACGTTTCGGCGTGGCCGGGCTCGGGGGCCGCGGCGGGTAGCCGCCGCGCTACCCACTCCGACAGCCGGCGCACGGACTCCTCGTTCGCCTGCCCCGCGTCGTCGGGATCGGTGTTCGGCCCCGCGATGTGCTCACCGACCTTGACGATCCCGAATCCGCTCGGGAGCGCGTATATCGCCGGATCGCCCCACTCGACGATCGTCGTCAGGCGCGGCTCCTCGAAGCCGAAGAGCGCGACGGTCTCACGCGTGGGCCGCGTCGGCAGGTCGATCCCGAGCGGAGCGACGAGCGGCTTGGCCCACGCGCCCGCGGTCACGATCACGACGTCCGCCTGGGGGGCCGCGTCCGCAGTCCTCACCGTTACGCCCGCCGAGCCTGGCTCGACCGCCACGACCCGCGTGCGGTCGTGCAAGGACGCTCCGTGTGCCTCGGCCGAGCGCAGGAACGCTAGGACCGAGCGCTCGGCCGCGATCACGCCGCCGTCGGCCTGGAACAGCGCCGGCCCGTCGCCGGGCTCGAGCCACGGGAACCGCGCGGCGACCTCCGCCGGCTCGAGCACCTCGCATTCCGCGCCGCACGCATGGAGCGCGTCCACGTGATCGTCGAGGGCCTTCCCGCGGTCGAGGCCCCCGGTCGTGCGGAGCAGCTCCTCGCCCGACTCCTCCTCGAGCTCGCGCCACAGTGGGAGCGCCTCCATCGCCATCGCGACGTAGCGCGCCTCGGGATACGAGAACCGGAACACGCGCGACTCGCCGTGGCTCGACCCGCGGTCGTGGCCGAAGGCGAACTGCTCGAAGACCGTGACCTGGTGGCCGGCGCGTGCGAGGGCGCGGGCGGTCGCGGCCCCCATCACCCCGGCACCGACGACGATCGCCCTCACGAGGAGATTGTAGGTACCCCCCCGGATCGGGTGTCTTAGCCCTTGTTGCCCTCGACACCGGCGACCTCGTCGAGAGGCACCGTCACGGTTTCGTCCTCGTTCGTTTCGATGATGAGCAAGTAATCCGCCGGATCTCGTTTCAACGCGTCCACCTCTTCATGGGCAAGGACGTCACGGGAGCATCCGCCGCTTTGGGAGATCGCTTCGTGGTCACGCAGCTCGTCGCCGGCCATCACGAGGAGGCGGTACCGGGACTTCTCGTGTACCAACGACACCTTCGACGCGCCCAGCGGCAACGACTGCGCGCATACGCCGCCGTCGTCGTCGCCCACCATCAGGTGCGGCCCGTCCATGCCCTCCTCGCCGAAGACGATCGTCGTGGGAGGAAACGACCCCTCGGAAAACGACCCCTTGTCGTCTGCGCTGCCCGAGGCCGAAGAGCCCGGGTCGAGTGCATTCTCTCCGTCCACGACGTCTTCGGGATCCGGGGCGGCCACGTCGACCGGGATGCCGAAGTCCCACAGGCGCATAGTCATGTCGAGCCTCCCGGCGAGCCCGTCCCCGCCGTCGATCTCGGAGCCGAACGCCAGCTTGCGCAGCCGTCCGAGGTCGTCGACCCACACCTCCATCGGGTCGAGCTCGACGTCCACGCTCGCCGGGACCGGGTATTCGCTCTCGTCGAGCACTGCTCGGTAGTGCGTGACCTCGACGCCGTCGAGCTCCTCCGTGCCCAGGTTCGTCACCTCGTCGGACGCCTCCTCGAGGTACGGGAGGATGTCGGCCGGCCCCGCCCCCGCGCCGAAGGCGCTGGTGGGTTTGTCGAACCTCATCCATTCGGAGCCGGTCGTGCGCTGGTAGGTCGTGTTGCCGATCGCGATGATCTCGGCCGGCCCCGTCCCCGCGGGAGTCGCGCCCTTCAGCCGCAGGTGAGCACGGCGCCGCGCGAAGTCGATCTCGCCCACGCCGTCGGTGGTCTGGACCTGCCCACCGACCTCCACCTCGACCCGCATCTCGACCCGCGCAGTCTTCGCGTCCTCCGTGGTCCGGGCAACTGCGGCAAGGTCCACCGGCACGACGCCGACCCCGCCCCGATCCCGCACGAGGGCGGGGTAGGCGACGGCCGCGACGAGCACGACGGCCGCCGTTGGTGCGACGACCGCGAGGCTTCTGCGCACACGTGCCCGTCGCACGATCCGGCGAGCCGGGACGGAGTGATAGGTCGCCTCGCGGCCGGCTCTCTCTCCCAGCGCCTTCAGCTCTCTCTCGACGTCATTCATCGCGCGCAGCTCCGTTCATCGTCCTGATCGTCTCGATGCCCCTCCCGACGAGAGACCGAACCGCCTTGCTCGAGGTCCCGAGGGCTTCCGCCACCTCCGCTTCGCTGCGGTCCTCGCAATAGCGCAGGACGAGCGCAGCGCGTTGCCTGTAGGGCAGCTTCATGAGCCTCCTGTGCACTTCGTCCCGCACTTCCACGTCGGGAGGCGCGGCCGTCTCGGGCGCGGCCGCGCGGCCGCTGGTGACGAACCTCCGCAGCCTGTCGTCGCTGCGATAAGAGTTCTTGGCCAGGTTCACGAGCGTCTTCGTCAGGTACGCCCGCAGGAGGTTCGGGTCGCGCACGCGGCGCACGCGCGCCAGAACGCGCACGAATGCGTCCTGGACGAGGTCCTCGGCGCGGGCGTGGCTGCCCGTGAGCAAGTACGCGAACCGCGTCGCAGCCGCACCGTGGTCTCTGTAGAGCTCGTCCACGGCGGCGTACATCCGCCCTCCGTCCACCGCCGCTCCCCTCGAGCGCACTCCCGAATCCGCCGCAGCCATACTAGTGAGACACCGCACATGGCCTCGAGGTCTCGCGCGGGATGGGAACGGGTGGACGAAGCCGTGCCACGGGCATGCAGGATCAAACGGCGGTTCGGGACTCCCGGGGACTGGTGAGCGCGTAGCGGTCGAGGTCGAAGCCGTAGTGGTGGGCGGGACCCTCTAGCGTCATCCCGCACTTCTGGAGCACACGGGCCGACGCGACGTTCTCCGGCACCACGAGGCCGACGATGCGATCGAGCCCGGCGTTCTCGAACCCGAACGCGACGCACGCGCGTGCGGCCTCGGTTGCGTAGCCCCTCCCCCACCGGTCCTTCGCGAAGTGGTACGCGACCTCGACGTCCGGGCCCTTGCCCTCGACGTGGAACAGGCCCGCCGCGCCGATCATCTCGCCGGTCTCCTTCTCCTCGACCGCCCACATCGTGAAGCCGTGCTCTTCCTGGAGCCGGCGGCGCCGCTCGATGCGGCCGAGCTCCTCCTCCACGGATTGCGGCAGGTCGTCGAGCCAGCGCGTCACGTCGGGGTCGGAGTGGATGGCGAGGTAAGCGTCGGCATCGCGAGCCTCGGGGAGGCGGAGCAGCAGTCGCGCGGTCTCGATCACCAGGGCTTGACTGCCAGTGGACGAGGCTGCGCGTTGCGGGGGCCGAGCCAGAGCGCGACGACGATCATGACCGCGGCGAACCTCATCCGCCGCGGAGAGACGTGGTGGCTAACCGACGGAGCCCTCCATCTGGAGCTCGACGAGCCTCTGCAGCTCGACCGCGTACTCCATCGGCAGCTCCTTCGTGATCGGCTCGATGAAGCCGCGCACGATCATCTGCATCGCCTCGGTCTCGCTGAGGCCGCGCGACATCAGGTAGAAGAGCTGCTCGTCGGAGACCTTCGACACGGTCGCCTCGTGGCTGACGGCGGCCGTCTCCTCCTCGATCTCGATGTACGGGTACGTGTCCGACCGCGAGTGGTCGTCGAGGATCAGCGCGTCGCAGATGACGTGGCTCTTCGCACGCTCGGCCCCCTCCTCGATCCGGACGAGCCCGCGGTAGCCGCCGCGGCCGCCGTCCTTGCTGATCGACTTCGAGGTGATGGCGCTCTGCGTGTCGGGGGCCGCGTGGATCATCTTGGCGCCCGCGTCCTGGTGCTGGCCGTCGCCCGCGTAGGCGATCGAGAGGACCTCGCCCTTCGCGTGCTCGCCGAGCAGGTAGACCGCCGGGTACTTCATCGTGACCTTGGAGCCGAGGTTGCCGTCGACCCACTCCATGATGGCGCCCTTGTGCGCGGCGGCCCGCTTGGTGACGAGGTTGTAGACGTTGTTCGACCAGTTCTGGATCGTCGTGTAACGGCAGCGGCCGTGGTCCTTGACGACGATCTCGACGACGGCGGAGTGCAGTGAGTCGGACGAGTAGATGGGGGCCGAGCAGCCCTCGACGTAGTGCACGTACGCGTTCTCGTCGACGATGATCAGCGTCCGCTCGAACTGGCCCATGTTCTCCTGGTTGATGCGGAAGTAGGCCTGGAGCGGGATCTCGACCTCGACGCCCGGCGGGACGTAGATGAACGAGCCGCCCGACCACACCGCGGAGTTCAGCGCAGCGAACTTGTTGTCGGCCGGCGGGATGATCGTCCCGAAGTACTGCTTGACGATCTCGGGGTGCTCGCGCACCGCGGTGTCCATGTCGCTGAAGATGATGCCGCGCCGCTCGAGCTCCTCCTGGGTCTTGTGGTACACGACCTCGCTCTCGTACTGCGCGGTGACGCCGCCGAGGTACTTCTTCTCGGCCTCGGGGATCCCGAGCTTGTCCCAGGTGGCCTTGATGTCCTCGGGCATGTCGTCCCAGGACTTCACCTGGTTCATCGGCTTGATGTAGTAGTAGATGTCGTCGAAGTCGATCCCGCTGAGGTCGGCGCCCCAGGTCGGCATCGGCTTGCGGTAGAAGACGTCGAGGGCCTTGTGGCGGAACTTCCGCATCCAGTCGGGCTCGTTCTTGCGGTCGCTCATCATGTCGAGGACCTGGTGGGACAGGCCCTTCGTGGGGGCCTCGTCGTAGGAGGTCGCGTCGTGCCAGCCGTACTTGTACTCGCCCTTGAGGGCCCGGACCTCTTCGTTCTCCTGCTGGACCTTGAGGTCCTCGGCTTCGGTCGCCACGGTTAGTCCCTTCGCCTACTGGGTTTCTCGCTGCGGGTCTCACCCTACCAGTTAGGTTGCCCTAACTCCCCTGCTCAGAGGCACAAACAAGGGGGGCCACCCCTTTGTTCCGGGGGCCAGCCCACCCCTGAGGAAAATGCGTCGCCCAGCGTCTCTCCTTCCTCAGTGGTGGCCGCCACAACGGCATCCATGGAACAGCGAGACGTTGCCGTTGTGGACTCCCCCGACTACCGGTGCACGCTTCTGGCGAGCGAGCAACACGGCTGCCTCTCGCTGGACCAGGCCAGGCGGTGCGGCCTTACCGCTCGGGCCGTCTCTCGCCGGGTCGAGGCCAGACGCTGGAAGAGGCTCCTGCCGCGGGTTTACGGCGTGGCTGGGGCGCCTGCGACATGGGAGCAGAAGCTTTTCGCCGCGGTCCTGTGGGTGGGAGACGGGGTGCTGGTCTCAGGGGCCGCGGCCGCAGCGCTCTGGGACCTTCCGGGATGGCCGGACGGGCCCCTCGAGGTATCGCACCGGGGAACGAAGCAGAGCGCCTTCGGCATCGTCGTCCACAGGGTCTCCCTGAGCCGCGCCGACGCCGCGGCCGTCGCTCCTTTTCCGGTCACGTCACCCGCGAGGACCCTCGCGGACATCGCCGGGCGGGTGCAGGACGCCTCGTTCGACGCGGCTTTCCACGCGTGTCTCCATCGCCGCCTCACGGACTTCGGCGCGCTGCGGGAGACCTTCCACCGGCGGGCGCGACGCGGCTGCGCCGGCGCCGAGAGGATGCGCCGAGCGCTCGATGCCTACTCTCCGGGCGACCGCCCCGCAGCAAGTCCTCTCGAAGCGTCGGTAGCGCGTCGTCTGGCCCGCTCGCGTCTACCGGCGCCTCGGCGACAACATGCGGTGTGGGTCGCCGGGCGCCGCCGGTTCCTTGACTTCGCCTGGCCCGAGAACCGTGTGGCGCTAGAAGTCGACGGCTATCGCTGGCATTCGAGCCGCACTGCCTGGGAGAGCGACCGGGCGAGGCTCTCGCATCTCCGGCGCGCCGGGTGGACGGTCATCCAGGTGACGTACGACGATGTCCGCCACCGCTTTCCGGCCGTGATCGACGAGATCACAGCGCACCTTTGAGGAATCGCGGTCGCCACGCGTCCGGGTTTCCTCAGAGGTCGGCGGCGACGGGTTAGCGGGGGGGCGCGGCCCTCGGGTCTTTCTCGGGGGCCGGGGGGGCTTGATCCATCGCCACCTCGTCCAGCTGCTCGTCTGCGTGGAAGCCGGGGCCCTGGGCGATGACTCGGAACGCCTCCGCGTAGGCGTAGCCCTCGGGGGCCCCCAGCTCGGCGAAGCGCTGCCGCATCCAGCCCTCGATCTCGTCCCGGTTGTCGCCGACCTGGCTCGCGTGGCACATCAGCGCCTCGATCTTGCGGTCGAACGTCGCGGTGACGTCCACGAGGCGCGGCCCCCCCGCCGGCCCCATGATCCAGACCTCCCTCAGGTCTCGCCACGGCTCGAGGCCCTCGTCGAGGAGCTCCGGGAAGTGGCCGGGGGTCGTGCCGGCGGTAAGCGTGACGTCGAGCGACGCCTGACCGATCGCGCGGTGGTCCGGGTGGTTGATGAAGCGGTCCTCGATCGTCGGCGCGACGTCCATGACCATGTACCGGTGCGGCCGGTACCGGCGGAACACCCGGGCGAGGTCCCGGCGGAGGTCCAGCGTGTACTCGACGTAGCCGTCGGGGTAGCCGAGCCACACGAGCTCGGCGATGCCGAGGATCCGGGCCGCGGCCTCGGACTCCCGCTTGCGGACCTCCGCGAGCGGGGCCCCCATCAGCGACCGGTCCTGCGTCCCCGTCGATCCGTCCGTCACGATGCACAGCGTCACCTCGGCCCCCGCGTCCGCCCACTTCGCCACCGTTCCGGCGGCGCCGAACTCCAGGTCGTCGGGGTGGGCCGAGACGACCAGCGCGCGGAAGGCCGGGCTCAACTCTGCGTCCGCAGGATCAGCACGTCGGTCGGCGCGCTGTGCGACACGCGGTGCGGCACGTTGCCGAGCATGAAGCGGCGGGCACCGGTCATCCCCACGCTCCCGACGACGATCACGTCGTAGCCCTCGTCCTTCGCGATCGAGCAGAGCACCTCGGCGGGATGCCCCTCCGGCGCGCGCACCTCGGCCTCGACGCCCTCCTTCGCGGCCCGCTCGGCCGCGCGCTCGAGCACGTCCTCCGCCTGCGCCGCGCCGGAGATCCGCCAGCGGAACTCGTCGGGGGTCTCGCGGGTCGACCCGCCCGCGCCCCACTGCGCCACGGGGTCGTTCGGGTCGGCCGCGAGCTGCTGCTTCTCCTGCTCGCTCAGCGGCTCGTGTGCGCAGACGATCAGCTCGTGCGCGTCGAGGGACTTCGCCAGCCGCGACGCGGCCTCCACCGCGCGCATCGCAGTCGGCGACCCGTCCGTGCCGACGAGGATCTTCGAGTAGTCGGCCACGGAATCCGGCACGTGGTCTGTCTTCACGATCAGGAGGTCCGTCCCGGCGTGGTGCGAGATCTTGTTCGGGACGCTGCCGAGGAGGAACCTCCGGGC
>DASZDG010000072.1:0-4289 GCA_035942255.1 Actinomycetota bacterium
TGCTCGCCCAGCGGCACGACCTCGTCGCCGATCCGCGCGGCGGGCACGGGACCCCCGCCCCCGGCGCGACCCGTCCCCCACGCGAACCTCAGGCCGGCGCCGCCCCGTTCCCCGACTCAGCCAGCGGTCTCGCCGCGCTCCGGGTTCCAGCTGTACGCGTAGCTCGGGTCGTCGAGCTCGCGCGCGAGCGTCGTCAGGCGCAGCGGGCGGAACGTGTCGCACATCACCGCGAGCTCGTTCGTCTCCTTCATCCCCAGCGACTTCTCGACGGCGCCCGGCTGCGGCCCGTGCGGCAGGCCGCTCGGGTGCAGCGTGATCGAGCCGATGTCCACGCCCTTGCGCGCGGCGTAGTCGCCGTCGGCGTAGAACATGACCTCCTCGGACTGGAGGTTCGAGTGGTGGTAGGGGAGCGGGATCGCGAGCGGGTCCCAGTCGAGCAGCCGCGGGCAGAACGAGCAGATCACGAAGTTCTGGCCCTGGAAGGTCTGGTGCGCGGGCGGCGGCTGGTGCAGGCGCCCGGCCTTCGGCTCGAAGTCGTGGATGTTGAACGTGTACGGGTAGACGTAGCCGTCCCAGCCGACGACGTCGAGCGGGTGGTAGTCGAGCAGGTAGCGCTGGAGCCCGCCGCGCACGCGCACGGTCACCTCGAACTCCCCGCGCTCGGTGTGCGTCACCAGCTCGGCCGGCGGTCGGAAGTCGCGCTGGCTGAACGGCGCGTGCTCGAGCAGCTGCCCGTAGCGGTTGCGGTAGCGGTTGGGCGTCTCGATCTCGCCGGGCGTGAAGAACGTCAGCCACTCCTGCGCGCCGTCGTGCGGGCGGAAGCGGTACGTCGTGCCGCGCGGGATCACGACGTAGTCGTGCTTGCCGTACGGCACCGTCCCGAACGTCGTCTCGACGACGCCCGAGCCCTCCTGGATGAAGAAGACCTCGTCGCCCTCGCCGCAGCGGTAGAAGGCCTCGAGCTCCTCGACCGGCTTGCAGATCCCGATCTCGACGTCGCCGTTGAACATGAGGACCTTGCGACCGCTCACGGGGTCGCCCTCGGGCTCGACGTGCTGGGTGTGCGTGAGGCGGTGGACGTGGGTCTCGGGGACCCACTCCTCCAGCGTCAGCGGGGTGAACTCGCCGACCTCCTGGAGGCGGCACGGCGACTCGAGGTGCAGCAGGATCGACTCGTTCCCGCTGAAGCCCTCGTAGCCCATGACCTCCTCGGTCAGCAGGCGGCCGTCGTCGCCGCGGACCTGGGTGTGACGCTTGGGCGGAAGCTCGCCCATCCGGACGTAGCGCATGTCTACAGGTTCCCCCTCGCGGCCTGCTCGCGCTCGATCGCCTCGAACAGGGCCTTGAAGTTGCCCTCCCCGAACCCGCGCGCGCCGTGGCGCTCGATGATCTCGAAGAAGATCGTCGGGCGGTCGCCGAGCGGCTTCGTGAAGATCTGGAGCAGATACCCCTCGTCGTCGGAGTCGACGAGGATCCCGAGCTTGCGGAGGTCCTCGAGGTCCTCCTCGATCTCGCCGACGCGGCCGGGGACCTCGTCGTAGTAGGACTCGGGCGTCTTGAGGAACTGCACGCCGCGCTTCGTGAGCTCCTCGACCACGCCGACGATGTCGCGCGTCGCCAGGGCGATGTGCTGCGCGCCGGCGCCCTCGTAGAAGTCGAGGTACTCGTCGATCTGCGACTTGCGCTTGCCCTCGGCGGGCTCGTTGATCGGGAACTTGACCCGGCCGCTGCCGTTCGTCACGACCTTCGACATCAGCGCGCTGTACTCGGTGCTGATCGCCTCGTCGGAGAAGTGGATCATCTCGGTCATCCCGAAGACCCGCTCGTAGTAGGAGACCCACTCCTCCATGGCGCCCAGCTCGACGTTGCCGACGATGTGGTCGATGGCGACGAGCATGTCGTTCTCGTCGGGGTGCTCGACCTCCGCGAAGCCGGGGAGGAACGTGCCCTCGTACTTCGAGCGGTCGACGAAGCGGTGGACCGTGTCGCCGTAGGTGGCGATCTCGGCGAGGCGGACCGTGCCGTGGTCGTCGGTGAGGTCCCACGGCTCGCGCACGGCCTTCGCGCCGCGCGAGGTGGCGACCTCGAAGGCGCGGTCGACGTCCGGGACGCCCAGCGCGATGACCTTGACGCCGTCGCCGTGGCGCTTGTGGTGCTCGGCGATGGCGGTGCTGCTGTTCAGCGTGCCCGTGAACACCAGGCGGACGCGCCCCTGGCGCAGCACGTGGCTGACCTGGTCGCGCACGCCGGTCTCCAGGCCCGCGTACGCGACCTCGGTGAACCCGAACGCGTGGGTGAAGTAGTACGCCGCCTGCGCCGCGTTGCCGCCCCCCAGCTCGACGTGGTCGATGCCGTGGAGCGGCATCTCGTCGTCGGCGCGCTGGGGCGGCGTGACGGTGCTCGTGTCAGGCGAGAACGTGCTCACGGCGCATCTCCTCGATCGATTCGTCGGTGCAGGTGGCGAAGAAGCCGCCCACGGTCTCCCGGACCTCGTCCATCGACTCGGCGAGATAGAGGACGGGCTGGTAGTGCGTGATGTCGTAGTCCGCGGTGCCCATCTCGGCGAGGTTGAGCGGGCGGTGCTCCATGTCGCGGAACTCGTCGATCTCGCCGTAGCTCGAGAGGATGCCCGCGCCGTAGGCGCGGATCTCGCCCTCCTCGTGGACGATCCCGAACTCGACGGTGAACCAGAAGACCTTCGAGAGGAACTTCAGGTTGTCCTCGTTGGTCAGGCGGTGGGTCGCCTCGCCCGTGAGGCGGTGCAGCTCGGAGAAGGTGTCGGTGGCCAGGAGGTGGCCGTGGCCGATGACCTCGTGGATGATGTCCGGCTCCGGCGTGTAGAGGGGCTCGGCGGGGTGGCGGACGTACTGGGTCGAGTGGAAGACGCGGTCCTTGAGGCTGCCGTAGAACTCCCGCAGCGGGACGAGGCCGGGCGCGGGGACGTAGCGGAAGCCGGTGAGGGGCTGGAGGTTCGCGCTGACCTCGTCGAGGCTCGGGACGTACTCCGTCGGGAGGTTCAGGCGGTCGAGCGCCTCGACGAACTCGCGGATGGCGAGCTTCTCGTGCTTGGGGCGCAGGTTCCGGCAGACGGTCCGCCAGACGTTGTGCTCCTCCTCGCTGTAGCCGACGTCGGGCGCCGGTTGCCCGGGCTCCCAGGCCAGCGCGAGCTTGGCGATCTCGTTGCGCCGCGCGCGGTAGGCCTCGTCGGCGAAGCCGGGGTGGTCGGGAGCGAGGTGGACCTTGACGGAGCCGTCCTCGCTCGTCGTGACCGGTGAGTAGAGCTGACCTTCCTCGAACATGCGCGTGCCTTCCCCCTTTGTCCCTTGCCCATAGTGGACCACGCGCGGACGGGTCTTACAACTCTGCACCGTCTCGCCTGCCATTTTGCGCACTTCGGAACAGTCCTGTGACATGATCGCTGTGCAAGATGACCATCGATGAACTCGACGCTCGCCTCATCGCCGCTCTGCGGGAGAGCCCGCGGGTCGGCCTGCTGGAGATCTCGCGCCGGCTCGGGGTCGCGCGCGGGACCGTGCAGGCGCGGCTCGCGAAGCTCGAGGCGCGCGGCGTCATCACCGGCTACGGCCCGGAGGTCGACCCGGCGGCGATGGGCTACGGGATCCAGGCGTTCGTCCTGCTCGAGCTGACGCAGGGGCGCCTGGCCGAGGCGACCGCCGTGCTCGAGGACGTGCCCGAGGTGGTGGAGGTCGACGCGATCAGCGGGCCGCAGGACATGCTCTGCCGGCTCGTCGCGCGCGACACCGAGCACCTCCAGGAGATCGTCAACCGGATCCTCGCGACGGCGGCGATCCGGCGCTCGACGTCGTACATCGTGCTGTCGCAGCAGGTCAAGCCGCGCACGGGCCCGCTCGTCGCGGCGGCGGGAGCGGCGCGGTAGCTACCGCGGGCGCAGCCGGCGCGGCGTCAGGGACCGGCGCAGCGTGCGCTTCGCGCCGTCGGTGAGCGTCACGTTCGCCGTCATCCGCAGCACCCGCCGCGTGGGCGCGCGCAGCCGCAGCGTCACCTGGAACGGGCGCCGGCGGTCGACGCGCAGGACGCGGCCGTTGAGCCGGAAGGTGACCGCCCGGACGCGCCGCAGCAACGTGCCGCGCAGCTCGATGCGCAGCCGCCCGCCGCGCAGGCGGTTGCGCACCAGGCGCAGCGTCGCGCGGTCCGGCGAGCCCGGG
The DNA here is from genome assembly GCA_035942255.1 of Actinomycetota bacterium. Taxonomy (GTDB): domain Bacteria; phylum Actinomycetota; class CADDZG01; order CADDZG01; family WHSQ01; genus JALZEG01. The sequence continues at coordinate 4,188 of DASZDG010000072.1, forward strand.
GCGGCGGGCGAGCCCGGCGATCCCGGCGAGCCGGCGGCGGGGAGCTGCACGCCGCCGGCGGCTCCGGGGGTCTTCGACTCCCCCGGCAGCGCCTCCTGGACC